>NZ_CAMFKW010000012.1 GCF_945957345.1 uncultured Allobosea sp.
TCGACGAGCCCTGGATCCGCGCCACCATCTTCACGCCGGACGAGTATCTCGGCTCCGTGCTGAAGCTCTGCCAGGACCGCCGCGGCTTGCAGATCGATCTCGGCTATGTCGGCTCGCGCGCCAAGGTCGTCTACGATCTGCCGCTCAACGAAGTCGTCTTCGACTTCTACGACCGCCTGAAGTCGATCTCGAAGGGCTATGCCTCCTTCGACTACCAGATCACCGACTATCGCGAGGGCGACCTCGTGCGCATGTCGGTTCTGGTCAATGCCGAGCCGGTCGACGCGCTCTCGATGCTGGTCCACCGGACGCGGGCCGAGTCGCGCGGCCGCGCCATGTGCGAGAAGCTCAAGGAGCTGATCCCGCCGCACATGTTCCAGATCCCGGTCCAGGCCGCGATCGGCGGCAAGATCATCGCTCGTGAGACCATCCGCGCGCTGCGCAAGGACGTCACCGCCAAGTGTTATGGCGGCGACGCCACCCGCAAGCGCAAGCTTCTGGAGAAGCAGAAGGAAGGCAAGAAGAAGATGCGGCAGTTCGGCAAGGTCGAAATCCCGCAGGAGGCCTTCATCGCCGCCCTCAAAATGGACGACTGAGCCGGACGCAGCCGGGCGATTCTGAGTAACAATCACCCTTGTCATTCCGGGGCTTCGCGCCATGGCGCGCCCCGGAATGACAAGGGTTGCGCTCAGCGACCGCAGTTGAGCGCCTAGAGCACTTCCGCTCCGAGCCTCGCCTGCCAATGGGCGAGGCGCTCCTTCAGTACGCGATCCAGCACATAGGCGATATCCTCGTCGTCCAACCTTTCCAGCGCCTCGAAGCGGAAGGCCTCGGGGCCATGCGCGTTCCATGCGGCCTGCAGCGAGCGCTGCCGGTGGCTGCCATGGCGCAGCGTGAAGCGCAGGCGGTTCTCGATCGTTGAAAGATCGGGCGCCCGGCCGACCCATGTCCGCCCGGCCGCCTCGCAATGGAAGGCGAAGATGCCCGCCACCGTCTTCCGTTCCTTGTAGGCGGCGGTCGCCGCCTTCCTCTCCGCGATCTGCATCGGTGCAACCTATCCTGTTCGACGGGGGCTAAATAATACCCGGATTTTAATAGCGCAAGTTTTTATCCGGGTAATTTATAGGGCGGCCGCATTTTCGGATGAACAATCGTGATGCCGGCGCGTTCTTTCAGGGAAGCCACTCTCAAACGAGGAGGTCCCGATGGACTGGAACCGCGTCGAAGGAAACTGGAAGCAGCTCAAGGGCAAGGTGAAGGAGCAGTGGGGCAAGCTGACGGATGACGATCTCGACGTCATCGCCGGCAAGCGCGATCAGCTCGAAGGCAAGATTCAGGAGCGCTACGGCCTCGCGAAGGACAAGGCTCGCAGTGATGTCGACGCCTGGTACGGCCGCCAGACCTGGCAGTGACCAGGGCGGCCTCGTGAGGCCGTAAAGGATTTGAGAGGCCCGGCGCGATGCGCCGGGCCTCTTCGACGTTTGGGCGCCTTGATCCCAGAGCGCGGCCGACCGAGACTTAGCTGTTCGAAGCGGGGATGCCTGATGTTCGACGATCTCTCGGGAAAGAGCGCGCTGGTGACGGGAGCTTCCGGCGGGCTGGGGCTGCATTTCGCCAAGCTGCTCGCGCATCACGGCGTCGACGTCACCCTCGCGGCCCGCCGACAATCCGCATTGGATCGGGCTGGCGCGGAGATCGCCGCAGCCGGGGGCACCGCAAAGCATCTGGTGCTGGACGTGGCTGACGCGGCCTCGATCGCGGAAGCCCTCGACGGCCGATATTTCGACATCCTGATCAACAATGCCGGCGTCAGCGGCGCCGGCCCGGCGGCCGATCTCGCGGAAGCGGATTGGGATGCGGTGCTCGACACCAATCTCAAGGGCGTCTTCCTCGTCGCTCAGGCCGTGGCGCGCGGCATGCGCGAAGCCGGCCGAGGCGGAAGCATCGTCAACATCGCCTCGATCCTCGGCCATCGCGTCGCCGGCGGCGTCAGCGCCTATGCCGCCTCGAAGGCGGGCGTGATCCAGTTGACCAAGGCGCTGGCGCTCGAATGGGCGCGCGATCGCATCCGCGTCAACGCGCTCTGCCCCGGCTATATCGAGACCGACATCAACCGCGATTTCTTCGCGACCGAAGCCGGCTTGAACCTGATCAGGCGCATCCCGCAGCGTAGGCTCGGCCAGCCGGAGGAGCTCGACGGCGCCCTGCTGCTGCTCGCCTCGTCTGCAGGCAGCTACATCACCGGCTCCACCATCGAAGTCGATGGCGGCCACCTCGTTTCGTCCTTGTGAGCACGGCCATGGATTTCGAGATTTCCCCCCGCATCGAGGATTACCGCGCGCGCATCGCCGCCTTCGTCGAGCGCGAGATCCTGCCGCTCGAAGCTGACCAGGCCTCCTACGATGCCCATGGCAATATCGCGCTGCCCTTGCTCGACACCATGCGCGCCAAGGCGCGTGCCGCGGGCTTGTGGTGCCTGCAGCTCAAGCCCGAAACCGGCGGAGCGGGCCTCGGCAAGATGGGCATGGCCGTTTGCTACGAGGAGATGAACCGCTCGATTTTCGGCCCGGTCGTCTTCAACTCGGCCGCGCCCGACGACGGCAACATGATGGTGTTGGAAGCCCTCGGCACGCCAGAGCAGAAGGAGCGCTGGCTGAAGCCCCTCGTCGAGGGCAGGGTGCGCTCCGCCTTCGCAATGACCGAGCCGCACCCAGGCGGCGGTTCCGACCCCTCGATGATCCAGACGAAGGCCGAGCGGCGCGGCGACAAGTACGTCGTCAGCGGCCGCAAATGGTTCATCACCGGAGCGGAGGAGGCCAAGCACTTCATCCTTGTCGCCCGCACCTCGGACGATCCGCGCAACGGCCTCACCGCCTTCCTCTTCCATGCCGACCAGCCGGGCTGGCGCATCCTGCGTCGCATCGAGATCATGGGGCCGGAGGAGCATGGCGGCCATTGTGAAATCGAATTCGATGGATTGGAAATCCCCGTCGAGAACGTGCTGGCGGGCGAAGGCAAGGGCATGAAGGTGACGCAGGTTCGCCTTGGCCCGGCCCGCCTGACCCATTGCATGCGCTGGCTCGGCCTCTCCAGGCGCTGCATCGAGATCGCCCAGGCCTATGCCGCCGAGCGCTATGGTTTTGGCCAGCGCCTTGCCGATCGCGAGAGCATCCAGCTCAAGCTCGGCGACCTCGCCATGCGCATCGAGATCGGGCGTCTGCTGGTGATGAAGGCGGCCTGGGAGCTCGATCGCGGCGGCTTCGCGCGTAAGGAAGTTTCGATGGCCAAGGTCCAGGTCGCCAATGTCCTGCACGATGCCGCCGATATCGCGATCCAGGTCAACGGCGCGCGCGGCTACTCCAAGGATACCGTGCTCGAATGGATCTACCGCTACGCCCGGCAAGCCCGGCTGGTGGATGGGGCCGATGAGGTCCACAAGATGGTGCTGAACCGTTTCCTCACGCAGGAGGGACGCGATTTCTGGCACTGGCCCGTGGCCGGGCGGGCGCAGGGCTGAGGCGATGGCAGCGCCGGCGCCGTCCAACATCGATTTCGATCCAGCCGCCCTGGCGAGCCTCTTGCGGGAGCGTTTCGGGCCCGGCGAACTCGCGCTCGAACGCATCGGTGGTGGCCAGTCCAACCCGACCTATTTCGTCGATTGGGGTGCACACCACCTCGTTCTGCGCAAGCAGCCGGCCGGGCCGATCCTGCGCGGCGCCCATGCGATCGACCGCGAGTTCCGCGTGCTCGAAGCGCTCTCGCGGACGAACGTGCCGGTGCCGCGCGCCGTGCTGTTCCACGCCGATCCCGAGCCGCTCGGCACACCTTTCTACCTGATGGAGCGGCTGGAAGGCCGGGTCTTTCATGATTGTGCCCTGCCGGGGCTGGAGCCGGACGAGCGGCGCGGCCTCTATCTCGGCATGGCCGAGGCTCTGGCGAAGCTCCATGCGGTGAGGCCAGATGAGGTGGGGCTCGGCGATTTCGGCCGGCCGGGCAATTATTTCGAGCGCCAGATCGCGCGCTGGACTAAGCAATTGCGGGAATCGCCGGGAGAACCAATCCCCGAGTTGGAGGCGGTCGCAGACTGGCTGCCGGCGCATCTGCCCGACGATGATGGTCAGGTTTCGATCGCGCATGGCGATTTCCGGCTCGGCAACCTGCTCTTTCATCCCGAAAAGCCCGAGGTGGTCGGCATCCTCGACTGGGAATTGTCGACGCTCGGCCATCCGCTCGCCGATCTCGGTTATTGCGCCATGCCCTGGCACACCACGCCCGACGAATATGGCGGCATCCTCGGGCTCGACCGGGCCGCGCTCGGCATCCCGGTCGAGGCGGAGTTCCTGGCGCATTACTATGCCCATGCCGTGCCGACGGCTCCGCTCCTGCGCTTCCATCTCGCCTTCGCGCTGTTCCGCTTCGCCGTGATCTTCGTCGGCATCGCCGACCGGGTCCGCGCTGGCACGGCTGCCGCCGCCAATGCCGCCGAGGTCGCGCCGCTCGCCCGACGCTTCGCCGTGCGAGCTCGGGAGGCGATGGAGGGGTCGGATCGCCTCGGTTGATTGCAAGACGAGGGCAGGATTCGGGAGAACGTTGTCTTCGTCGTCTGGCGTTACTCTCAATGAATTCTGGAATAGATCTAATTTAGATCAATTCAAAACAAGCAGAATTGCTTTGCTGTCCCAAGATGAGCTGTGTTAGCGCGAGGGCATCTTCCCCGGCAGGATGCTCTTCCAATGCCCGCTCCCCGTTGGCTTGCCCGTCTGTCTTCTGCCCTCCTGTTCGGCGTTTCCGTGCTCTTTGCCGGTGCTGCCGCCGCCGAGACGATCGAGGTCACCGATCTCGCCGGCCGCGTCGTCAACGTGACGCGCGACCCCTCGAAGATCGTGCTCAGCGAGGGCCGCCAGCTCTACACGCTGGCGATGCTCGACCGCGACGACCCATTCAAGCGCGTCGTCGGCTGGGGCAACGACCTGATCGAGAACGATCCCGGTGCCTGGGCAAAATACCTCGCCAAGTTCCCGAAGGCGAAGGACGTTGCGAACATGGGCAATCCCTATGCCGCCGATGTCAGCATGGAGAAGATCGCCGCGCTCGGCACCGAGGTCTACATCCTCGACCTCTCCAACTACTTCAAGGCGCAGGAGACCGGTCTGCTCGCCAAGCTCGAGAAGGCCGGCATCACCACCGTCTTCGTCGATTTCCGCCAGGACCCGACCCAGAACGTGCTGCCGAGCGTGCAATTGCTTGGCCGCATCCTCGGCCGCGAGAAGGAGGCGAACGCCTTCGCCGATTACTACATGCGCCAGACCCGCAGCATCTATGCTCGCGTCGGCGCGATCCCGGACAAGCAGAAGCCGATGGTCTTCGTCGAGCGCGCCGCCGGCCTGCTGCCCTGCTGTGCCACCTTCGGCCCGTTCAATTTCGGCCGCTATATCGAGGAAGCCGGCGGCCGCAACTGGGGCAGCCAGTTCTTCTCAGCCTTCCAGGCGCAGGCCGCACAGGAAAAGGTCCTCGCCGACAACCCGGACGTCTATTTCCTCACCGGCGCCAACTGGTACGGCAGCAATCCCGGCAGCAACGCGGTCGGCCTCGGCTATGACGCGACGCCGGAGCAGGTGCAGAAGCAATTGGTGGCGCTGATGAACCGCCCGGGCTTCCAGCAGCTCAAGGCCGTGCAGGGCAAGAAGGTGATGGCCTTCTACCATCAGTTCTACGACATGCCCTATTACTTCATCGCCGAGCTCGCCATGGCGAAGGAGTTCTATCCGGACCGGTTCAAGGACGTCGATCCGGAAGCGGTCTTCAAGGAATTCCACGAGAAATTCCTGCCGATCTCCTATTCCGGCGTGTTCTGGGCCAGGCTCCAGTGACGGCGGCCTGAGCGACGATGGCCGCGACCCTGCCCATGACGGCAACCGCCACCGGGGATTATCGCCGGCGCAATGCGCGCCGGCTGAAGCTCGTCCTGTTCGGCCTCGTCGCGCTCGCCGTCGCGCTGGCGCTCGATGTCTCGATCGGGCCCGGCAATCTCCCGCTCGGCGACGTCCTGCGCACGCTGGTCGATCCGCAATCGGCCACACCGCGGCTCTCCGTCATCGTCTGGGACCTGCGCCTGCCGATCGCGCTGATGGCGCTCGCCGTCGGCGCCATGTTGGGCCTGAGCGGGGCAGGCATGCAGACCATCCTCGCCAACCCGCTGGCCGATCCTTTCACGCTTGGCGTCTCTGCCGCCGCGACGGTCGGTGCGTCCGTCGCGATCGTGCTGGGCTGGAGTGTCGTGCCCGGCGCCGGCCCCTTCATCGTGACAGTGAACGCTTTCGTCTTCGCGCTGGCCGCCTCGCTCGTCCTGTTCTTCATGACCAAGCTGCGCGGCGTCAGCGCCGAGACGATGATCCTGGTCGGCATCGCCCTGCTCTTCACCTGCAACGCGATCACCGCGCTGCTGCAATACCGCTCGAATGAAGTGCAGCTCACACAGATCGTGTTCTGGACGCTGGGCAGCCTCGCCCGCGCCAGCTGGGAGAAGGTCGGCGTCGCAGCGCTTCTGATCGCACTGGCCTTGCCGTTCTTCCTGATGCGCGGCTGGGCGCTGACGGCGCTACGCCTTGGCGATGAGCGCGCCGAGAGCCTCGGCGTCCGCGTCGACCGCTTGCGGCTTGAGATCCTGATCGCGACCTCGCTGCTCGCCGCCGTCTCGGTCTCCTTCGTCGGCGGCATCGGCTTCATCGGCCTCGTCGGCCCGCATATCGCGCGGCTGCTCGTCGGCGAGGACCAGCGCTTCTTCCTGCCGGTCGCGACGATCGCGAGCGCTGTGCTGCTTTCGCTGGCCTCCACCGTCTCGAAGGTGATCACGCCCGGCGTGATCTATCCGATCGGCATCATCACGGCGCTGATCGGCGTGCCCTTCTTCATCAGCCTGGTCATGTCGATCCGCGGGCGGGGAGTCTGAGCGATGGCGCTGCTGATTCGCGATCTCGATTTTCGCTATGGCGCGACTCCGGTCCTGCAGCGGCTCGGCACCGAAGCCCTGCCGCGCGGCGAACTCGCCGCCTTGGTCGGCCCCAACGGCTCCGGCAAATCGACCCTATTCCGCTGCGCCGCCGGCCTGCTGCGGCCCGAGCGCGGCACGGTCGCGCTCGACGGCCATGACCTCTCGGAGCTCTCCCAGCGCGAACGCGCCCGCAAGGTCTTCTACCTCGCGCAGGATACCGGCGCGCGCGTCGCCCTCTCGGTCTTCGACATCATCCTGCTCGCCCGCAAGAGCCTGCACCGCGGCTACGCGCTCGCGGCCTCGCCCGCCGATACGCACGCCGTCGAGGCGGTGATCGAGGAGCTCGGTCTCGCGCCCTTCGCCTCGCGCGATATCGCCACGCTCTCCGGTGGCCAGCGCCAGCTCGCGGCGATCGGCCAGGCGCTGGTGCGCGAGCCCGACGTGCTGCTGCTCGACGAGCCGACCAGCGCGCTCGATGTCCGCCGCCAGCTCGACGTCATGGCGACGATCCGCGAGGCGACGCGCCGGCGCGACATCGTCACCGTCGTCGCGATCCATGATCTCTCGCTCGCGGCGCGCTTTGCCGACCGGGTGCTGGTGATGAATTCAGGGCGCATCGCGCAGGCTGGCGCGCCGGCCGAGGTGCTTGCGCATGAGGCGGTCTCGGAGACATATGCCGTCGGCGTGCATCTGGAGCATTCGGCCCGGGGGACGCTTCTGGTCGAGCCCTATATCCAGGTTCACTGATGTCCGCTCCTTCGACACATGACAATTTCACCCTGAAGGAAGAGATCCGAGCCTATTGGTCGGCGCGGGCCGAGAGCTTCGATCTTTCCTTCGGTCACGCCATCAAGTCGGACCGCGAGCTGAAGGCCTTCCAGCGCCTGATCGGCGATTCCTTCGGTCCTGAGCCGCTCGACGTGCTCGACCTCGCCTGCGGCACCGGTGAGATCACCCGCGCCTTGCTCTCGCTGAAGCATCGCGTCACCGCGCTCGACTTCTCCGAGGCGATGCTGGAACGCGCCCGCACCAAGCATGGCAAGGCCGCCCGCTTCCGGCTCGGCGATGCCGAGCGCCTGCTCGATGAAGACGCGAGCTATGACGCGGCGATCACCCGCCATCTCGTCTGGACGCTGACCGATCCGGAAGCGGCGCTCAGCGAGTGGTTGCGTGTCCTGCGCCCCGGCGGCCGCCTGCTGGTGATCGACGGCGACTGGGTCAACCGCACGCGCTGGCAGGCGCTGGTCAACCGCTTCGGCACCTGGCTGCGCGAGAAGCGCGGCGCGGCCGTCCACCAGATCGATGCCGACACCCATGCCTCGATCACCAAGCGCTTCTATTTCAAGGACGGCCTGAGCCGGCAGCAGCTCGAAACGATGCTGACCGCCGCCGGCTTCACCGACATCGTCCCGGCGGATTACCATCAGGTCGTGCGCGAGCAGCAGCGCGCGGCGCCGTTGCATGACGCGATTCGGCTGGCCTCCTCGACCCGTTTCGCCCTTCTCGCGCGCAAGCCTGCGGACGCTGCCGTTTCGCGCTAGAAGATGCGGACAGCGGCCGCTTCCTCAGGCGGCGCCGCGGGACAGGAGTGAGCGATGAACGCCAAGCCGGATTGGGATGCCGCGCAATATCTGCGCTTCGAGGATGAGCGGACGCGCCCGCCCGCCGATCTCCTCGCCCGCGTGCCATTGAACGAGCCCAGGCGCTGCATCGACCTCGGCTGCGGCCCCGGCAACAGTACGGAGCTGGTCGCGGCGCGCTTTCCCGGCGCCGTCAATGAAGGCCTCGATTCCTCGCCGGACATGCTGGAGAAGGCGAGGAAGCGTCTGCCAAACCTCACTTTCGACCTCGGCGACGTGAACACCTGGTCGGATGCCGCGGGCTACGACCTGATCTTCGCCAATGCCGTGCTGCAATGGCTACCGGATCACCAGGGCCTGTTTCCGCGTCTGGCGCGCTCGCTGACCCCTGGTGGTTGCCTCGCCGTACAGATGCCGAACAACCTCAACGAGCCGTCCCATGTCGCGATGCGTGAGGTCGCGGCGGAAGGCCCTTGGGCGGAGAAGCTCGCAACGGCCAAGGCCGAACGTTCGGCGATCGGTTCGTTCGGCGATTACCGGCGCTGGCTGATCGAGGCCGGCTGCCGCGTCGATATCTGGCAGACGACCTATGTCCATGCGCTGGCCAATCTCGAAGCCATCGCCGAATGGTTCAAGAGCACCGGCCTGAAGCCCTATCTCGACCGTCTGACGGCCGAGGAGCAGAAGGACTTCCTCGCCCGCTATCTCGGGCGCATCGCGCCGCATTACCCCATCGAGAGCGACGGCAAGGTGCTGCTGCGCTTCCCGCGCCTGTTCATCGTCGCGGTGCGCGAGGGCTGATCAGGCCTTCCCGGCTTCCGCCTTCTTGGCGGCGACATGCTCCTCGTCGGAGGCTCCGGCGCGCCAGTAGGAGACGACGAGGTTCTGGTCGCGCTCCGGCCGCAGCTTGCCGCGCGATGCCGCTCGGATTGCCTTGAACGCGGCATGTTCCGACGCCGACCAGAGATAGGTTGAAGGCCCGTCCTCCGGCCAGTCGATGGTCGCGAAGGCATCCTGCAGCAGCGGCAGGCTGCCCGGCGCGGCGTCCCCGCGATGCAGCCAGGTCAGCGCTATGCCGGCCGGGCGGCGCAGGGGCTGTTCCTCGCCGGCATCGGCGACCTCGATGAAGACCTGTCCGGTTGCCTCGGCCGGCAGGTTCTCCAGCATCCGCGCCACGGCCGGCAGGCCGGTCTCGTCGGCGAGAAAGACATAGCGCTCGGCCGGCTTGAGCCCACGCCCGCCGGGACCTGCCATGCCGATCCGGTCGCCGGCTTTGGCTCGGAAGGCGAAGGCCGAGCCGGGGCCAGCATCCTCATGCAGCACGAAATCGACCGCGAGCGTGCCGTTGGCGACGTCGATCTCGCGGATCGTGTATTTGCGCACCAGCGGCCGGGTTTCCACGGGCGAGGGCAGCAGGAGACCGTCATCGCCGACCATCGGCCAGCTCGGCTTGGCAACGCCCTCTGGCGGGATGAACAGGCGCACATGCAGCGCGTCGAGATGGTCGTAACGCGCGAGATTCTCAGCCACGAAGCGGATGCGGGCCATATGCGGCGTGATCCGCTCGACGCCGGTCACGGTCAGGATGCGGAACTCGGGCGGCAGGGCGGGGCCGGTGCCGTCGCCGGTCCAGCGCATTTCCGGCGCGGCGTCCTTCGGGGCGAACTCGATGACATGGCTGGCGATGGCCCGCTTCATGCCGAGCAGGGTGGACAGGTCCGGCGCCTCGACGCGGACATCGAGCGCGGCTGTGGTGAGCTCGATCCGCGCGTGGCTGCCATCAAGCGTGATGATCGTCGTGCCGCCCTGTTCCGTGATGACGGCCTCGTGTTCGACGAGATGCTCGCAGAGCGGCTTCAGGACGCCTGCCGGGTTGGCGAGCGCGATCCGGGTCGAAGTGGCCAGCACGATGGTCTCCGTCAGGCTTTCGGCGGTGCCGCTACCCACAGCGTCCCGTCGAGCGGGATCGCCGAGAAGCGGGCGCCCTCGGCAAGCGTCGCGGCCGGGTCGATATCGGCGAAGCGCTCCGGATGGAGCCATTTCGCCAGAACCTCGATCGCGACGACATGCAGCGGGGTATCGTTGAACAGGTGCCAGAAGCCGAAGGCGCGCCGCTCCCCGATGGCGCTGAGCATCTTGAGCGAGGGCGTGCCGAGGAGCCTGGCGAAGCTCGCGGCCGCATCGGCTTCGCTGACGCCGAGGCCGAGCACGAGCCCGCCGAGCTTGGCGAGATGGGTGCCGCCGGTCGCGATATAGACGTCCGGATCGGCGCCGATCAGCTGCTCCAGCCCGATCTGCCCGGTCGCGCCCGGCAGCATCGCGGCGGCGATGTTGCGTCCGCCGGCCGCCTGGATGAATTCGTTGAACGTGCCCTGCCCGGCCGTCATGCAGCAATCATAGCCGCCGGCATGGGCGTGGATGAAGACGGAGGGGTGCTTCGCGTCCGCGACCCGGCTCGCGATCCGCTTCATCCGCTCCTCGTAGAAGGCGATCAGCTTTTCCGCCCGCTCCTGCTGGCCGGTCAGAATGCCGAGCGCCCTGAGGCTCGGCACGGTATCGCGCAACGGCTCCAGGAAGAAATCGACGACCGCGACCGGAATGCCGGCCGCTTCCAGCTTCTCGACGAGATCGCCGGGGCCGCGGCGCGTGCCGGCGAGCGATTTGCTGAGTACGACGAGATCGGGGCCGAGCGCGATTGCTCGCTCCAGCGAGAAGCCGGCGGCCGTCCCGCCGTCGCCGACGAGCGGAAGCGCGTCGATCGCCGGGAAGCGCGCCCGATAGCGCGCGAGCCCGTCGGGATTCTGCCGTTCGAGATCGCTGCCCCAGCCGGCGAGGATGCTGACGGGACCGGGATGGATGAGGCCGAGCGCGTTGAGCTGGCGGCCCTGCGCCAGCACGATCCGTTTCGCCGGGGCGGCGAGCTTGACGGTGCGGCCGAGCACATCGGTCGCGACGATCGGGCTTGCTGCGAGGGCCGGCACCACCGGCAGGCTCAAGCCGCCCAGGATCAGCGAGCGCCTGTCGAGCATCATGCGGCTTCCGCCTTGTCCTGGGCCGTGCCGGCGAGCGCGAAGGCCACGGCGCGCGAAAGCATCGATGGGATCACCGAGACATGGTTCTCGCCGGGAAACTCGGTGAAGCTGCAATCGACGCGGCCCGAGGCGGACAGGCGCCCGGCCATCTCGGCGGCGTTGTCGCGCATCCGCGCCCGTGCAAGCCGCTCGGCCCGCTGGGGCGAGACGGAGAGCACGGGGTCCTGCTCATGGCTGCCGACTGTGATCAGGAGCCGCCCGGCGGGAGCGACGCTGCCGCATCGAAAGGATTCCTCGCTCGCGAGGACGGCGCGATCCTGCCACCAGATCGACGGGCTGCCGGCGACATGCGCTTCGAACAGGCCGGGCCGGGTGAACAGCACATGCAGGACGAACAGCCCGCCATAGGAATGGCCGGCGAGCGCGCGCCGTCCCGGGTCGAGCGGTGCGACCTGCGCGACGGCCGGCAGGATTTCATCGACGATCATGCCGAGGAAGCGGTCGGCGCCGCCGGTAACAGGCAGGAGATCGCGCTGGCGACGTTCCGCATCGAAGGGCCGTGCATCGGGATAGCCGATGCCGATCACCACGGCCGGGCCGATGCCGGTCGCTTCCGGGCGCTGCGCCTGCAGGCGAGCGGTCGTGGCGGCCAGCGGGAATAGTGCATGCCCGTCGACCAGCACGAGGCTGGGAAACCCGCGCGCCGGAGCAGCGCCTTCCGGCATGGAGATCAACAGCCGGTAGCGCGAACCGTCCTGCGCTTCGAAATCGCGCTGCCAGGCCTGCGGCAGCGTGACCGGCGTGAATGTCGGATCAGCGAGGCTTTGCGGCTGCATCGGCGCGCTCACCAGCGATAGGACAGCGTCGCCAGCACGGTGCGGCGCAGGCCGAAGGAGCACTGCGTCGTGCCGTAGCAGCCGGAGATATAGTCCTTGTCGAACAGGTTCTGGGCGTTGACCTGCACTTTCCAGCCCTTGAGCGCCGGGCTGGCCGCCGCGAGGTCGTAGCTGATCGCGGCATCGACCAGCGTGTAGTCCGACGTGGAGAAGGTGTTGCCGGGATCGCCCGCGCCGCCGCCGACATAGCGCACGCCGGCACCTAGCCCGAAGCCGGAAAGCACGCCCGTCCGGAAGGTGTAGTGCGCCCAGAGCGAGGCGGTGTGGCGCGGCACGACCGGCGGGCGCTTGTGGAGGTCGGCGCCGTTGCTCTTGGTCACCTCGGCATCGGTATAGGTATAGGCCGCGACGAGGTCGAGATTCTCGAACACGGTCGCGCGAGCCTCGACCTCGACGCCGCGGGCGCGGATCTCGCCGGTCTGGATCTGGAAGGTCGGGTGGGCCAGATCCATCGTCGCGACATTGGTCTGGGTCAGCTGGTAGACCGAGGCCTGCAGGAAGGCGGTGGTGCCCGGCAGTTCGTATTTGAAGCCGGCCTCGTACTGCTCGCCCTCGGTCGGCTTGAACGGCGTGCCGCCGAAGGCCGTACCAGCGACCGGCTCGAACGAGGTCGAATAGCTGACATAGGGCGCGAAGCCGTTGTCGAAATTGTACATCAGCGCGACGCGGCCGGTGCGGGCGGTATCGTCCTGCTTGATCAGGACGCCGGTGGTCAGCGCGCGGGTGCGGGCCTCGGCCCTGTCGAAGCGGCCGCCGACGAGCAGCGAGAGCCGGTCGAGCTTGATCTGGTCCTGCAGGTACACGCCGTATTGCGCGGTGGTCTGCGTGGTGCCAGGCACGGCCGGCAGGATGAAGGGCAGGCGGCCATAGACCGGATTGGTGAAGTCGAGCGACTGCACCGTGCCCCCGGCGCCGGTGAAGGCCTTCGCGTCGGTCCAGTAACCGTCGACGCCGAACAGCACCTTGTGCGCCAGCGGCCCCGTGCGGAAATCGGCCTGGAGCTGGTTGTCGATGCCGGCGGTGCGGGCATGCTCGTTCGAGATCGTGGCGCGGCGCGTCAGCGTCTTCTGGTCGGCCGCGATGCCGCCGACTGCGACGGTGCGGTTGCGTGAATCGAGGTCGGAGAGCCGGACGTTCTGGCGGAAGGTGAAGACGTCGTTGAAGCGATGCTCGAAGGCCCAGCCGACATTGGCCTGGTTGCGGCTATAGCCCTCGAAATTCGGCTCGCCCGGGAAGAAATTGCTGCGGATTCGGCCGGCCCTGCTCGGCAGCACGGTTCCGATGGCGGGGATGAAGCCGTAGAAGCCGGTTTCGGGATCGCGCTGGAACGAGGTCAGCAGGGTGAAGCTCGTCGCGCCGTTGGGCCGATAGGTGAGCGAGGGGGCGATGAAGATGCGTTCCTCGCGGGTGTAGTCGACCTGCGTGTCAGCCGCCCGGCCGAGGCCGACGACCCGGTAGAGCCAGGTCTTCTCCGGATCGATCGGCCCGCCGAAATCGAAGGCCATCTGGGCGCGCTCATGGCTGCCGAACTGGAGCTGCACCTCGCCGTGGCGCTCGTCTTTCGGGCGCTTGCTGACCATGTTGACGATGCCGCCGGGCTTCACCTGGCCGAACACGACCGAGGACGGGCCGCGCAGCACCTCGACCCGCTCAAGCCCCCAGGATTCATAGGTCGGGACGAGGAAGTTGATGCCGCGCTGGTAGCGCAAACCGTCGAGATTGTTGACGAAGCCGGCCGTGCCGCCCGAGCCGCCGAAGCCGCGGATGAAGACGCTGTCATAGCGCCCCATCGAGAGACGGGTCTCGCCCAGCACGCCCGCGGTGTAGCGCAGAGCCTGGCTGACATTCTGCGCGCCCTGGTCATCCATCTGGTCGCGTGTGACGACGGTGACCGACTGGGGCGTCTCCATCAGCGGCGTATCGGTCTTGGTCGCGGTGTCGCTGCGGCGCGCGACATAGCCGTTGACCGGGCCGCTGGCGCGTTCGCCCTGGACCTCGATCGTGTCGAGACCGATCGCGGTGCCGGTTTGGGCAGCCGGGGCACCTTGCGCCAGCGCCGTGCCCGCTCCGCCGACGATGAGGGCGGCCAGTGCCACGCCGGCCCGTCCCATCGCGCGATTGCTGCTGTAGATCCCGATCATGCCCGTATTCCTGCCCCTGGCGCCGTGGCGCCCTCGTCTGCGGGGTTCTTTCAGGAAGGCGGCCGAAGCGGCAACGCGGTTGGCTTTCGATCGCGACAGTATTTCTTTCGGTCGCGTTTCGAACGCGTCCAAGCAAGAACGGGAAGGCCGATTCATCGCCGGAATCAGCGCAGGGCGCTGGGCGTGACGCCGAAACGCTTGCGGAACAGCCCCGAGAAATGCGCCGGGCTGTAGCCGACCTGGAAGGCGGCGACGGCGACGCTGGCCTCTCCGCTCGCGATCAGCGCATAGGCCTGTTGCAGGCGCTGCTCCTGCAGGTATTCGAAGACGCTCGCGCCGAATTCGGTCCGGAAGGCAGCGGTGAGCTTGGTCGGGTTGAGCCCGCTTTCGCGCGCCAGCTCGCCCAAGCTCAGTGGCTCCCGTAGCGTTTCGAGCAGGCGGTCGCGTACGGCATGGACCTGCTCGCGCAGGCGCGGATTGAGCCTTGCCGGACGGACGGGCCGCTCGCCCAGCATCTGGTCCAGCACCAGCGCGCCGAGTTCGAGCGCCTTGCCGGCGAGATAGAGCGGGCGCAGCGTCTCGCCGACCGGACATTCCGCCATTTGCAGTGCGAGGGAGCGGATCGGCGCATCGGCAGGGCGTACCCAGATTCCGGCGTCACCGGAGCAGGCGAGGCGCGCGGCCTTCGCCACATCCGGCCCGAACTCACGCCCGACGAAATCGAAATCGAACTGCATCAGGGCGCAGCGCAGCGCGCCGTCGGCGAGGCCGGTGCGCTGCTGCAGATGCTCGCCGCCATTGGCCGCGACAAGCACGGTCGGCCCGTCCAGCAGCACGGCGGGGCGGTCGTCGAGCTCCAGCGCCTGTCGGCCTTCGAGCATGACCGCGACCTTGAGGCCGGGCCGCATCGGGCCGACGATCCGCTCGCCCTCCTGGATCGTGAAGGTGCCGGCCGAGAGCGAGAGATTGCGTGAGAACAGCTCCAGGCTCGTCGCCGATTTGGGTGTGGAGCTGGAACCGGTGTGCATTGCGACCTCTGCGAAGAGGCGCAGTTCTATCCGGTTCGGTAATAAAAATCAAATAATATCAATAGTTTACATAAATTCTAAGGTTTGTGCGACGTGGCGGCGCACATGCCGCTCGGCCGCCGGCTGCCGCTTCTCAAAGGTAAGGCGGCGTGCAGGCGCTGACCACGATGCAGCGTTCCGTGCCGATATTGCGGTAGCGATGCGGGATGCGGCTGTCGAAGAGATAGGCGTCGCCCGGCTTCAGTACCTTGACCTGGTCGCCGACGGTAATCTCGAGCTCGCCGGCCAGCACCACCCCGCCCTCATGCGACTCGTGCTTGAGCATGGCGGCGCCGGTATCGGCGCCGGGATCGTAGGATTCGTGCAGGATCTGCAGGTTATGGGCTTGCGCGTCGCCGACCTGGCGGAAGGACATCTGGCCGCGGCTCTCGCCGCCATTGACCTGATGCAGGCGCGAGGTCAGGTCGAGCAGGTCCGAGGCCTCGAAGAACACCTTGTCGCGCGGCGCCTTCGCCTCGTCAAAAAAATTCACCATCGTCATCGGGATGCCGTCGAGGATCTTGCGCAGGGACGCGACCGACGGGCTGTTGCGATTCTGTTCGATCAGCGAGATCAGGCTATGCGTGACGCCTGAACGCGCCGCGAGCTCGCGCTGGGAAAGCCCGGCCGCCAGCCTGATTTCCTTCAGCCTTCCGCCGACATCAAAACTCATGGCCGTTCCGTTTCCCCATTCTGCGCGCCTTGTCGTTCCTGCGCGTCATGCAGAGCCCGCCTGCTCGGCGGAGCTTGCCATGTTCAATATTCTGAGCGATGCTGCCGGAAAGCCAATAAGAAAATAGTGTCATGGGGAACCGGCGGAGTGGAATAGTTTTCGCGTTCAAAGCACACCGTCCAGACTAAAACCCCATTCGATACGAGAGGGCTGCATGCTCGCGCATAGCCGCGCGCATGGCACGGGAGATGCTTGCCGAAGACTATCGCTGCGCCAATGCCTCGTGACGAGAATTCAACAGGGAAAGCAGGATAATCCGGGCCGATGACGCAAGCTGAGACCGTTTTGTTGAATGGCCGCATCTTCTGCGGTCTGGCCGAAGGCTTCGTGGAGGCACTCGCGATCAGCGACGGCAAGGTGCTGGTGGCAGGTTCGGCCGCCGAGATCGCCGCCTTGCAGGGGCCGGCCACCAGGGTCGTTGACCTCGCCGGCCGCGTCGCCATTCCCGGTCTCAACGACGCGCATATGCACCTGCTGCCGCTCGGCCTCGCCATGAGCGAAGTCAACCTGCGCCCCGAGGAGGGCGTCAACAGCATTGACGAGATCCTGCGCCGCATCGCCGCCGCCGTGAAGGGCAAGAAGCCCGGCGAATGGGTCACCGGCCGCGGTTACGACCATAACGAGCTGGCCGAGGCCCGGCATCCGACGGCCGAGGAACTCGACCGCGTCGCGCCCAACAATCCCGTCTATATCAAGCGCACCTGCGGCCATGTCGGCGTCGTCAACACCCGTGCCATGGCGGCGGCCGGGATCGGCCATAACACGCCGAGCCCGGCAGGCGGCCTGATCGAGCGGCGCGACAACAAGCTGACCGGCCTGTTGGCCGAAAGCGCGATGCGCCTGATCGTCGAGGCGATGCCGCAGCCGAGCATCGCGGAGCTGAAAGCCGCGATCGAGAAGGCCGGGCACTACATGCTCGCGCAGGGCTTCACCAGCGTCATGGATGCCGGCGTCGGCATGGGCGCCGGCATGGCCGAGATCGAGGCCTATGAGGAGGTCGCGCGCGCCGGCACGCTGCCGGTCCGCACCTGGGTCTGCATTTACGGCAACGCCGACGGCATCGGCGATGAGGCCCATGCGGCGGGCTATCGCTTCGGGCGCGAGACCGGCCTCCTGCGCTACGGCGCTATGAAGGTCTTCGGCGACGGTAGTGCCGGCGGTCTGACCGCGGCGATGACCGAGCCCTACCTGGTCGGCGATTCCGATAATCGCGGCATCTTCATCTATTCCGATGCCGATATGCATCGCTATCTCCGGCACTACCACGAGCTCGGCTATCAGCTTGCGATCCATGCGATCGGCGACGCTGCGATCGAGCAGGTGCTCTCCGGCATCGAGCAGGCCGACAGCCCCGCGCATCCGATCAAGGGCCGCCGCCACCGCATCGAGCATTGCGGCTTCCTGACCAACGGCCAGCTCGCGCGCATGGCCGCCGCCGGCATCGACCCGGTGCCGCAGCCGGCCTTCATCTACGAATTCGGGGATCTCTACGTGATCAATCTGGGCGAGGAGCGCGCCGGTGCCTCCTACCCGATGCGCAAATGGCTCAATGGCGGCCTCCATGCCGCTGCAAGCTCGGATGCGCCGGTCTGCGCCACCGACCCGTTCAAGAACCTCTTCACGATGGTCACCCGCCAGACCAAGCGCCACACCGAGATCGGCGGCGCCGAGAAGCTGAGCATGGAAGAGGCGGTCCACGCCTATACCTTGCTCGGCGCCTATACCCAGTTCGCCGAGGACAGGCTCGGCCGGCTGGTGCCGGGCCAGCTCGCCGATATCGCGGTGCTCTCGCATGACATCTTCGCGATCCCTGTTGGGCAGGTCGAGAACGAGGTGCGCTGCGACCTGACCTTGCTCGGCGGCGAGGTCGTCTTCGACCGGCACGGTCAATTCGCGGCTGCCGCGCAATAGGCCGGGGTCTCCACGATGCTCAAACATACGCTGCAAAGGCTGCTGCTGGTCCTGCCGGTGATGCTCGGCGTGCTGCTGATCGGCTTCCTGCTGATGCAGGTCGTGCCGACCGATCCGGCGCAGGTCCGCGCCGGCCCGACCGCGACCCAGGACGTGGTGGAGGCGATCCGCCAGGAACTCGGGCTGAACCAGCCGCTCTGGAAGCAGTTCGCGATCTATATCGGGCGTCTCGCGCAGGGCGATCTCGGCGTCTCCATCATCAACAACGTCCCGGTGACGCAGGAACTCGGCAACACCATCGGCCCGACGCTGGAGCTGATGTTCGCCTCGCTGATCTGGGCGATCCCGCTCGGCATGGCCCTCGGCACGGTCGGCGCCTATTACCGGGGTTCGCTGATCGACCGCGCGATCATGGCTTTCTCTGTGGCCGGCGTCTCGCTGCCGGTCTTCTTCCTTGGTCTCGGGCTGATCTGGCTCTTCGGCTTCTATTATCCGATCCTGCCCTTCACCGGGCGCACCGGCCCGCTCTGGACCTGGGAAGGCATCCAGGGCGTCATCCTGCCGGCGATCACCTTGGGCGGCGTCTTCGTCGGCCCGGTCGCGCGCATGACCCGGACCTCGGTGCTCGACGAGCTCGGCGCCGACCATGTCCGCACCGCCCGTGCCAAGGGTCTGGGCGAGAGCACGGTCGTGCTGCGCCACACCCTGCGCAATGCGCTGGTCCCGGTCGTGACGCTGATCGGCCTGCAGATCGGCTTCCTGCTCGGCGGCGCCGTCGTCACCGAGACCGTGTTTAGCTGGCCAGGTATCGGCCGGCTCGCGGTCGGCGCCATCCTGTCCAGCGACCTGCCGATGGCGCAGGGCACGATCATCATGCTCTCGCTCGGCTTCATCCTGGTCAATCTCGCGGTAGACGTCCTCTATGCCGTGCTCGATCCGCGCGTGAGGGGCACCTGATGAGTTCCTCCGTGAAGCTTGAACGCAATGCGCTGCAGCCGGGCGCCAAGACGGTCGAAGCGGCCGTGAGCGTCGCTGCCGCCACGCCCGTCCGCCGCAAGACCGTGCTCCGGATGCTGACCTCCGATATCGGCTCCTGCATCGCGCTGGCGCTTGTCGTGCTCGCGATCCTCGGCGCGGTCCTCGCGCCCTGGCTCGCGCCGACCGATCCTTTCGGCAACGACCTCGCCAACACGCTGAAACCGCCCGGCGAGATGGGGCTGCTCGGCACCGACGGGCAGGGCCGGGACATGATCACGCGCCTGCTCTACGGCCTGCGCACGACCCTGCTGATGGGTTCGGCCTCCGTCGCTTTCGGCTGCGCCATCGGCGGCATCATCGGCTTCGCCGCAGCCTATTATCCGAAGCTGTCCGGCGTGCTGATGCGGTTCATGGATGTCCTCCTGTCCTTTCCCGCGATCCTGTTCGGCCTCGCCATCGCCGCGATCTTCGGGCCGGGCCTGCTCGCGGTCATCATCGCGCTCTCGATCGCGACGGTGCCGCTGATGGCGCGCGTGGTGCGCGGTTCGGCGCTGGTCGTTCTCCAGCAGGGCTATATCGAAGCTGCCCGTTCGCTCGGCTTGAGCGATCTCCGCATCATCCTGCGCTACGTCCTGCCGAACTGCCTCTCGGCAATCTTCGTCTTCGTCACCTTGCGCTTCGGGCAGGTCATCCTGCTCGGCGCGGCCCTGTCCTTCCTGGGTCTCGGCGCCCAGCCGCCGACGGCCGAGCTCGGCGCGATGGCTGCCGACGGGCGCAATTTCCTGTTCTTCGCGCCGCATGTCTCGGTCCTGCCGAGCCTGGTGATCTTTGCGGTCGTGCTGGCCTTCAACGTGCTCGGCGATTCCCTGCGGGACGCCCTCGATCCCAAGCTGCGCAAATAGCGCCGTCATCAACCAAGAAGCGTCAAAAAAGGGGACTTGCTCGATGCTGAAACTCTCAACTCTGCTGCTTGCCGGCGCGGCCGCGGCGACCTTCGCGGCGGCCCCTGCGGTCGCCCAGCAGAAGGCGCCGCTCTCGATCCTGCGCGTCATCGATGCCGACAATTACGACCCGATCCGCACCACCGCGACCGCGGCGGCCGAGGTCATGTACATGCTGGCCGACACGCTGGTGACGGTCGATTTCGACATGAAGACGATCAAGCCCGGCCTTGCCGATAGCTGGACGATCTCGCCGGATGGCCTGACCTACACCTTCAAGATCCGCAAGGACGTGAAGTTCTGCGACGGCCGGCCGATGACGATCGACGACGTCGTCTATTCGCTGAAGCGCTGGACCGACCCGGCCAACAAGTCGCCGGTCTCCTTCCGTGGCGGCCCGGTCAAGGATATCCGCGCCGACGGCGATTCCACGCTGATCTACGAATTGAAGGAGCCCTATAGCGATCTGATGTTCCAGCTCGCTTTGTCCTTCGCCTCGGTGGTCGACAAGGCGACCGTCGAGAAGCTCGGCCCCAATTTCGGCGTGCAGGGCTTCAACGGCACCGGCCCCTATTGCTGGTCGAAATGGACCCCGCGCCAGGAGCTCGTGCTCAAGAAAAACCCGCATTATTCGTGGGGCCCGCCGATCTACAAGAATCCGAAGCCGCAGATCGACGAGATCGTCTGGAAGGTCATCCCCGAGTCGAACACGCTGATGGCCGCGATCCAGGCCAAGCAGGCCGACGTGACCTATTACATGCCCTATATCGCGCTCGACACGATGCAGCGCATCCCCGGCATGACGGTGCAGCGGCAGGAAAACTACATCTACGACATCTTCATGGGCTTCAAGGTCGACAAGCCCGTTTCGAAGGATCCGGTGATCCGCGAGGCCGTCAACATGGCCGTCGACAAGCAGGCGATCGCCAAGGCGATCTTCTTCGGCAAGGGCCAGGTCTTGCCCTCGCTGTTGAACCCGGCCGTGCTCGACTACGACAAGGATTCCGCCGGGAAGATGCCGAAGCATAATCCGGCCGGCGCCATCAAGTTGCTGGACGAGGCCGGCTGGAAGCCGGGCGCCGACGGCATTCGCGAGAAGGACGGCCAGAAGGCCACCTTCGTGGTCTACGGCATCCGCAACGACGTGAACCCGCGCATCTCCGAGGCGATGCAGGCCGACCTGCGCAAGGTCGGCATCGACCTCAAGATCCAGCTCTGGGATGCGACCGTCGCCTGGGGCAAGCTCGCGACGCAGGAATTCGACGCCTTCTACATGGCCTACCCCTATGTGACGGCCACCGAGGCGCTGAACCTCTACTTCGCCAGCCGGCAGGTGCCGACGCCGAACCGGATGAACTGGAAGGATCCGAAGACCGACGAGTTGCTCAAGGCCGCGGCGACCGCCGTCGATGCCGGCAAGCGCAAGGAAGCGATCGGCGCGGTCCAGACCCAGCTCACCGAGGCGAATGTCTGGGTGCCGCTGGCCTCGCAGCCGCTTTGGGTCGTCGCGGGCGACCGGCTGGAGGGCGTCCGGGCCCACGGCATCTACGGCGCCGGCCTCTACAAGGGGCTCGACCTTAAGCTGAAGCGCTGAACGTCCCCAGCGCCGCGCGGCCTCGAGCCGCGCGGCGCTTTTTCTATGTCTGACGCCAGGGAGGAACCATCATGACGATCACGGTCATCAAGAACGCCGAAGTCGTTGTCGCCTGGGACGCGGAAGCCTCCCGGCATGTCTATCTGCACGGAGCCGATGTCGCCTTCGAGGACGGCACGCTGCTTTATGTCGGGCCGCGCTATGAAGGCCAGGCCGACGAGACGGTCGACGGGAGCGGGCGCATGGTCATGCCCGGCCTCGTCAACATCCATTCGCATCCGTCGAGCGAGGCGCTGAACAAGGGCTTCCTCGACGAGCTCGGCTCGCCCGCGCTCTACAATTCCTCGCTCTACGAGTTCATGCCGATCCTGCGGCCCGATGCCGAAACGGTGCCGGATTGCGTGCAGGTCGCCTATTCCGAGCTGCTGCTCTCCGGCGTCACCACGCTCGCCGATCTCTCGGTCGCCCATCCCGGCTGGATCGACCTTGCGGCCAATAGCGGCCTGCGCGTCTGCGTCTCGCCGATGTTCCGCTCGGCCCGCTGGTACACCAAGAACGGCCATGTCGTCGAATACGAGTGGGACGAGAAGGCTGGCGAGGCGGCCATGGAGACCGCCTTCGACCTCATCGAGCAGGCGCAGAAACACCCGTCCGGCCGGCTCTTCGGCATGGTCTGCCCGGCGCAGATCGACACCTGCAGCGAAGGCCTGATCAAGGGCAGCCACGCGGAAGCGAAGCGCCGTGGCCTGCCCTGGCAGATCCACGCGGCCCAGTCGACGGTCGAGTTCCACGAGATCACCCGCCGCCATGGCGTGACGCCGATCCAGTGGCTGGAGAAGCTCGGCGTGCTCGGCTCGACCAGCATCGTCGGCCACGGCATCTTCCTCGACGATTATCCGCGCGTCGGTTGGCACAGCCGCCGCGATCTCGCGCTGCTGGCCGAGACCGATACGGTCGTCGCCCATTGCCCGACGGTCTTCATGCGCCGCGGCATCGCGCTCGATGATTTCGGGCGCTATCGCCGTGCCGGTGTCCGCATCGGCATGGGCACCGACACCTATCCGCACAACATGCTCGAGGAGATGCGCCATGTCGGCTATGTCGCCCGCATGATGGCGGAGAACCCGCGCACGCTCACCACCACCGACATCTTCGAGGCCGCGACCACGGCGGGCGCCGCCGCGCTCGGCCGCGACGATATCGGCCGGCTGGAAGCGGGCTGCAAGGCCGACCTCGTCATGGTCGATCTCAAGCACCCGATGATGCAGCCGCGCCGCGACCCCGTGCGCAGCATGGTCTATGCGGCCGCCGAGCGCGCCGTCGACCGCGTCTATGTCGACGGCAAGCTCGTGGTGCGCGACGGCACGGTGTTGACCATGGACTATCCGGCCGCGGCCCTGCGCCTCCATGAGGGCCAGAAGCGGACGGAAGCGGCTGCGCCCGGCAACGACTGGGTCAAGCGCCCGGTGACGGACTATTCCCCGCTGACCTTCCCGGTGAAGTGAGCGGAACCTCTGCCGTCATGCTCGCCCTTGTGGCGAGCACCCACGTCTTGAGCACCGCATGGCATCCTTGAAGACGTGGATGGTCGGGACAAGCCCGACCATGACGGCATATCGTGTTCATGGGTGTCTCGCTGCATCGTGAGCCCCCTGCGTCACGCCGCCCGCTTTCGGACGGCGTGATCCGGCGATAGGTTATGCCCATGTCGCAGGCAGACGAGACAGCGCAGACGGAGGCCGGCTCTTCGAGCCGTCTTGGCCTCATGCTGATCGGCGGAGGCTTCTTCGCCCTGTTCCTCACCGGCCTGCTGCTTTGGTGGCGCGAAGGCGATCGGCTTTTCACCGACGGTCTGATCGCTGCCATCGTGGCTTGCTTTTAGCGGCTGCGGCCGCCTGATGGGATAAATTCCGTGAATCGCCGTCTCGTCCTGCCCCTCGTCGTCTTCCTTGCCGGCGCGCTCGCGCTTGCCGCCGCCGCGATCCTGACCTTCTCGCCCGGCCGCCAGGGCGGTGGAAGCGGCGTCGCCAGCGTCGGCGGCCCCTTCACGCTGACGACGCAGGAGGGCAAGCCGCTCTCCGACACCGACCTGAAGGGCTCGCCCTTCCTGGTCTTCTTCGGCTTCACCCATTGCCCGGATATCTGCCCGACCAAGCTCTTCGAGATTTCGGAGGCCCTGCGCGCGGCCGGCGACGGCGCCAAGGCGAAGGGCCTGAAGGCCCTGTTCATCACGGTCGATCCCGAGCGCGATACGCCTGAGGCGATGAAGAGCTATCTCGGCTCCTTCGATCCGCGCATCGTCGGCCTGAGCGGCGATCGCCCGGCCATCGACGCGGTGATCAAGGCCTATCGCGCCTATGCCAAGAAGGTGCCGCTCAAGGATGGCGACTACACCATGGACCACACTGCGCTGGTCTATCTGATGGGCAAGGACGGCAATTTCGTCGGCGCCTTCAATATCGAGCAGCCCCCGGCGCAGGCGGCAGCGGAGTGGCTGCGTCACTCGTAGCGTCAGGGATCGGCGCGCGCCGGCGCGCCAGCCCGTGTTCCGTCTTGTTCCAGGCGAAGCGGCGGTTGAAATAGTCGTAGAAGGCCATCCAGGCGGCGACCGAGACCAGCGCGTAGTAGAGCGGCAACAGCGGCACGAGCAGCAGCAGGCCTGGTGCGCCCCGCCGCAACGCCCCGACGATCGGTGGCACGAACAGCGCGACGCTGCCCATAAGCCAGACCCCGAGCGCGATGATCGAGGTGAGGGTCGCGATGGTACCCACGGGCTCGAACAGCGACCCATCCCAATAGGCGATCATGGCGGCGATGGCGAAGGCGGGATAGCCGAGAGCGGTCGCGACCGTGCCGAAGACCAGCGACAGGAAGGCAAAGGTCGCCGCGAGGCCGGCTTCGCGCAATAGGCGCAGAGGCGCGCGCGAATGCGTCACCAGCGTCTGGATATAGCCCTTGATCCAGCGCGAGCGCTGCTTCAGCCAGGCAGGAAGGGTCAGCGGCGCCTCTTCGCGCGTGTTCGAGGGCAGGTCGCCGATGCGATAGCCGGCGCGGACCAGCCGGAAGCCGAGATCGGCATCCTCCGTCACGTTCCAGGCGTCCCAGCCGCCCACAGCGCGCAGAGCCTCTGTTCGGAAATGGTTCGAGGTCCCGCCCAGCATGATCGGCAGCTGGAACTGGAGCAGGCCGGGATTGAGCACCTCGAACAGCCCGGCATATTCCAGCGCGAACAGGCCGGGCAGCACGCCCTCCTCGGCATGGTCGATCACGAGCCTGGCCTGAAGGCAGCCGAGCTCCTTCGGGCCGCCCAGGAAGCGCGCCGCCGCCATGCGCAATTGCTGGGGGTCGGGAATGTCCTCGGCATCGAAGATGGTGAAGAGCGATCCGCGCGCTTCGAGCAATGCCAGGTTGAGCGCGCGCGGCTTGGTCCGCGGCTGGCCGGGGGGCGCGATCGTCACCGAGAAATGCGGCGGCAGCGCCATTTGCGCCAATGCGCTGCGCATGCCGGTATCGTCGGCCTCGATCAGCAGGCGGATGTCGAGCTTGGCCGGGGGATAGTCGAGCGCGCCGAGCGCATCGATCAATTGCCGGAGCACCGCGAGCTCCCGGTAGAGCGGCACCGCGACCGTGTAGACGGGCAGGCGGCCCTCGTCGATGCGCCAGCGATGGCTGTGCCAGAGATCGGGCGCCGAGCGCTCGATCGAGGCCGCAAGCCGCAGCAGGATCAGGCCGAGAAAGAGCGGTCCGAGCAGCAATGCGAGCCCGAAGAAGGTTTCGAGCGGGGCGAAGACGCCACCGAGCGCAGCGGTTGCCACCCCGCCTCCGGCGGCGATGGCCTGTCCGCGGCTGGCGCCGGTCCGGGCGCTGTCGCGGGCAAGGCCGGCGGGGTCGAGCCCCGCTGCGTGCTCGGCAAGGGTCTCGGCATTGCTGTGGCGCAAGGCGCCGGCGAAGCGGCGCGGCGTGGTCACGGCGATGTCGCCGCGATGGCGCGGCCCGGCTTCGAGCATGCGCCGCAAGGACGGTCCCTCGGGCGCGAGGATGAAGCGGAAGCGTCTGTCGTCGACGGTTGGGGCGATGCCCTGGCGCAGGATCGCGTCATGGCCGCCGCCTGGCATCAGATGCGGTGGCTGCGGCAGGAAGGCGACCCCCATCTCGTTTGCGAGTGCCCGGTAGAAGCCAGTCTCGTCGATCAGGCCGAGCGCGATCGCCTCGCGGACCGGTTCGGTGCGGCTGCGCCGGGATACTTCGGCAGCACGGACAAGAAGCGAAGGTGCCAGACCATGCCGCGCCAGAAAGGCGAGCTCGATCGGCAGGCCGGCTATGTCCGGCCCGCGCCCGATCGGACGGTCGTCGTTACCGCTGCCCCCCACTGGCCCCGGTTCCGCTCCACGCAACAATGCCGATGCGGACGCACCGGCGACAATTCATGGTTGCCGTTGCCGTAGCGGAAGTCGAGAGGACGCGCCTAGAACTTTGGATGAGGCCGGCGGCGTGTTCAGCGCGCCGCCAGAATTTCCGCGACCTGCGGGATGTCCTTGTCGCCACGACCGGAGAGATTGACCACCATCAGGTGGTCCTTCGGCTTCTGCGGGGCGAGATCGGCGACGCGGGCGAGCGCATGCGCGGACTCCAGCGCTGGAATAATACCTTCCAACCTTGAGATCAGCTGGAACGCCTCCAGCGCCTCCTCGTCGGTGGCCGAGAGATAGGTCGCCCGGCCGACATCGTGCAGCCAGGAGTGCTCGGGCCCGATGCCGGGGTAGTCGAGCCCGGCCGAGATCGAATGGGCGTCCTTGATCTGCCCGTCATCGTCCATCAGCAGGAAGGTGCGGTTGCCATGCAGCACGCCGGGGCGGCCGCCGGTGAGCGAGGCCGCATGCAGGCCGCTCGGAATGCCGTGGCCGGCCGCTTCTACGCCGTAGATTTCGACGGAGGGGTCGTCGAGGAAGGGATGGAACAGGCCCATCGCGTTCGAGCCGCCGCCGATGCAGGCGACGAGCGAATCCGGCAGGCGTCCTTCGGCCTCCTGCATCTGTTCGCGGGTCTCCTTGCCGATGATCGACTGGAAATCGCGCACCATCGCCGGATAGGGATGGGGGCCGGCGACCGTGCCGATGCAATAGAAGGTCGTCGCGACATTGGTCACCCAGTCGCGCAGCGCTTCGTTCATCGCGTCCTTGAGCGTCTTGGTGCCGGATTCGACCGGGACCACCTTGGCGCCGAGCATTTGCATGCGGAAGACGTTGGGCGCCTGCCGGGCGACGTCCACAGCGCCCATGTAGACGATGCATTCGAGGCCGTAGCGGGCGCAGAGCGTGGCGGTGGCGACGCCATGCTGGCCGGCGCCGGTCTCGGCGATGATGCGCTTCTTGCCCATGCGTCGCGCCAGCAGGATCTGGCCGAGCACGTTGTTCACCTTGTGGGAGCCGGTGTGGTTCAGCTCTTCGCGCTTCAGATAGACTTTGGCGCCTCCGAAATGCTCCGTCAGCCGCTCGGCAAAATAGAGCGGCGAGGGCCGGCCGACATAATGCTTCAGTCCGCTGGTCATTTCGGCGTGATAGGCCGGATCGGCCTTGGCGGCTTTGTAGGCCTCCTCCAGCTCGAGGATCAGCGGCATCAGCGTCTCCGCAACGAAGCGGCCGCCGAACAGGCCGAAGCGGCCGTTCTCGTCGGGGCCGTTGCGATAGCTGTTCGGGGTCGAGGGGGCGTTCATGCCGTCAAACCTTCTTCCATTGCCGCCGCGGCCTTGCGGGCCGATGCGATGAATTTCGCGATCCGCGCGGGGTCCTTGACCCCCGGCGCGCTTTCGACGCCCGAGGAGACGTCGACGCCTGCCGGCCTCGTGATGCCGATCGCCTCAGCGACATTGGCCGGATCGAGTCCGCCCGATAGCATGAAGCGCTGCGAGGGGTCGAGGCCGGCGAGCAGGCCCCAGTCGAAGGGCTTGCCATGCCCGCCCGGGAAGGCTGCATCCTTCGGCGGCTTGGCGTCGAGCAGGATGAGATCGGCCGCATCGCGATAGCCGGCGACGGCCTTGAGGTCTTCCGCGGTGGCGATGCCGAGCGCCTTCATTACCGGCCGGCCGACGGCCCGGCGCAAAGCCGCGGTCTGTTCGGGCGTCTCGCGGCCATGGAACTGGAGCCAGTCGGGATTGAGTGCCTCGGCGAGTTCCGCCGCCCGCTGCTCGCTCCAGTCGACGACGAGCGCGACGATCTCGGTCTTGCCGCGGGCGATCGCCGCCAAGTTCCTGGCGCGCTCCAGCGTCACGTAGCGCGGGCTCTTCGGGTGGAAATTGAGCCCGATCATGTCGGCGCCGGCCGCGAGCGCAGCCTCGACGGTCTCCGGCGTCGAGAGACCGCAGATCTTGATCAGGAAGGGCGAACCATTGGACATGGCCCGGCGTTTAGCACGGCCCGTTCGCGGGCGCATGCCGTACTTGCGACATGATGGCGAAGGAAGCCATGTTCGGTGAGAGCGAAGAGGGGGGCGGATTGATCCGGCTGGGCATGACCAGGCGCGGGCTGGCGATGGCGGCGGCGTTGCTCGCCGTGTCCGGTCTGGCCGCGGCGGTGTTCTATTATGTCAGCCAGCCGCGGACCTTGCGTCTCGCCGTCGGGCCGCTCGGCTCGGAGGATGCCCGCATGGCCGCGGCCTTCGTGCAGGGCCTCAACCGCGACAAGGCCTCTGTGCGCCTGCGCCTCGTCCTGACCGAAGGCTCGGAGGACAGCGCCAAGCGGATCGATGCCGGCCAGGCCGATCTCGCCATGCTGCGCGCCGATATCGCCATGCCCTCGACCGCCGACACGGTGCTGATCACGCGGCGGACCTATCCCTTCTTCATCACCACGGCCGAGACCGCGATCGGCCGGATTGCCGACCTGCGCGGCCGCAGGATTGGTGTGGGGCGTAACCCCGCCGGCAACATGATGCTGCTGAAGCGGGTGTTGGCGCAATACGAGGTCCGGCCCGAGGAGGTCACGATCATCGGCCTCAACCAGGACGAGATCGTGCCGGCGGCGAAGGACAAGCGGATCGACGTCTTCTTCTCGATCAATGCGGTGGGCTCTCACACCAATAACGAAGGTTTGCGCCGCCTGCGCGAGGCCTGGGGCAACGACCCCGTCCTGATCCCTGTCCGCGAGGCCGATGCGCTGGCCGCGCATTATCGCGCCATCGAATCCGGCGAGATCGTGCGTGGCGCCCTTGGCGGCGATCCGCCCCGCCCGGCCGAGAGCCTGCCGACAATCTCGATCACCTCGCGCCTCGTCGCGGCGCAGAGCCTCGATGACAATCTCGTCGGCGAGCTCACCAAGGACATCCTCGGCCTGCGTCTGACGCTGGCTTCTGAACTCCCGGCCGTGCAGGCACTGGAGACGCCCTCGACCGACAAGGACGCGCCTTTGCCGGTTCATTCCGGTGCTGCCGCCTATATCGACGGCGAGCAGGAGAGCTTCTTCGATCGCTATGGCGACTGGTTCTATATTAGCGCCATGGCGCTCTCGGCCGTGGGCACAGGCGGCGCGGCGCTGCTCGGTCGAGAGAGCGCCAACCGGCGCCGACGGGCGATGTCGGGCCTCGACGAATTGCTGGAGCTGCTCAATGTCATCCGCTCCTGCGAGGACGAGGCGGAGTTGATACGGCTCGGCCGCGAGGCCGACCAGATCCTGACCCGCGTGCTCGCCGACTACGCCAAGGGCGACCTCGACGTGGCGGCGCTCGCCGCCTATCGCCTCGCCATCGATCAGGTCGGCCGGGCCGTCGCCGAAAGGCAGCGGACGCTGGCGGAGGCTTGAGCCCCGAAGCTCACCTTGCCGATTGAGCCGACGGCATCAGTTTCCGTGTGCCGGGCTTTCTCAATTACCATCTAGACGTTCGGGCTTGCCCAGCGTCTTGCGGTCGTCCGAGGCGACGCGGCGTTCAACTTTCTTGATGTCCTCCGCAGCCGGAAGGCTTTCGGGGCGAATGCCGCGATCAAGCAATGTGTTTCTGACAGCCTGATTGTTGGTCACATGCTCGGTGGAAATAGCTCGTTCGGTCTTCATGGCATGTGCTCGCGCATTGAAGATCGTGATCTCGGTCGCAAAGTCCTTGGCTTTCAGGATAATCGTCGGGGCGAAGTCCGCCAGCGGGCGCCCTTCGGGGACATTCCATCGCTCTTTCATCGCTTGCGTCGAATGACCGAACAGCGCCTGATCGCCCTTGCTGCGGATCAGGGCAAAATCCTGGTTGCCGCCGGTCTGTTCGTAGATCAGCCCTGAGAGCTCTTTCTCAGTGGCGGTGAGTTTGCGGCGAGCGTGGAGGCGTTCGACCTCCAGCATCCGCTGTTCGATCAATTCGGCGCGTCGGGTCTGGATCGCGAAATAGCTCTGCGCGAAGGCGATCTCGCGCTTCGACGGATCGCCGTTTTGGGCGACCAGGTAGCAAGCGAACCGCGTGAGCATGACATCGTCGATCTCGCGGCGGCTGCCTGAACCCAGCTCGACCATTTTGTTGACGTCAACAAAATGGTGATCGACGGTATGCCCTGCGACCTCACAGGCAACCTTGGCTTTGGTCAGCACATTCAAAAAATTGCGCCACTCCGCGTAACCCAACAAGTGCTGGATATCGCGCGCCAGCCAGTAATCGGTACCCGTTTCCGTTCGCTGCGCGTGCCCCTCAAACGTTTCGGTAAGTTGGACGATAACCTCGGTCTTCATCCTGCATCCTAGCGATCGAATCGGGAATCTAAGCCTCGGAACGATATAGCATATCAGGCTTCTCTTCGTTGAGAGGCAGAAGCTCCGGTTGCCCAAACGCTTCGGAGCGTTTATGTGCAGCGCAACGAATTCCAGATTCACGTGAAACAGGCTGCGCCGGCGGGGCATCGCTCCAGACCGGCTCGTGGCCTTGAAAACAAGGCCCAACCCGCATGTCCATGCGCAACATCGCCATCATCGCGCACGTCGACCATGGCAAGACGACCCTTGTCGACAAGCTCCTGCAGCAGTCCGGCGCCTTCCGCGAGAACCAGCGCGTCGCCGAGCGCGTGATGGATTCGAACGATCTCGAGAAGGAGCGCGGCATCACCATCCTGGCCAAGGCGACCTCGGTCGTCTGGAAGGATACGCGCATCAACATCGTCGACACCCCCGGCCACGCCGATTTCGGCGGCGAGGTCGAGCGCATCCTGAACATGGTCGACTCGGCCATCGTGCTGGTCGACGCCGCCGAAGGCCCGATGCCGCAGACCAAGTTCGTGGTCTCGAAGGCCCTGAAACTCGGCCTGAAGCCGATCGTCGCGATCAACAAGGTCGACAAGCCCGACGCCCGCACCACCGAAGTCATTAACGAGGTCTTCGATCTCTTCGCCGCGCTCGACGCCACCGACGAGCAGCTCGACTTCCCGATCCTGTACGGCTCGGGCAAGCAGGGCTGGATGGCGGATTCCCCGGAAGGTCCGCAGGATCAGGGCCTGGCGCCGATGTACGACCTCATCCTCAAGCATGTCCCGGCCCCGGCGGTCGAGGACGGCCCGTTCCGCATGATCGGCACGCTGCTGGAGGCCAACCCCTATCTCGGCCGCATCATCACCGGCCGCGTCACCTCCGGCACGGCCAAGCCGAACCAGACGATCAAGGTGCTCTCGGGCGACGGCACGACCGTCGAGACCGGCCGCATCTCGAAGATCCTCGCCTTTCGCGGCATCGAGCGCCAGCCGATCGAGGAAGCGGTCGCGGGCGATATCGTCTCGATCGCGGGTCTCGTGAAGGGCACCGTCGCCGACACCTTCTGCGACCCCTCCGTCACCGAGCCGATCAAGGCCCAGCCGATCGACCCGCCGACCGTGTCGATGACCTTCTCGGTCAACGATTCCCCGCTCGCCGGCACCGAAGGCGACAAGGTCACCACCCGCGTCATCCGTGACCGCCTGTTCAAGGAGGCCGAGGGCAATGTCGCGCTGAAGATCGAGGAAGCCTCCGACAAGGACAGCTACATCGTCTCCGGCCGCGGCGAACTCCAGCTCGCGATCCTGATCGAGACCATGCGCCGCGAGGGCTTCGAGCTCGGCGTCTCCCGTCCCCGCGTCGTGCTGAAGCGCGACGAGGCCGGCCAGCTCCTGGAGCCGATCGAGGAAGTCGTGATCGACGTCGACGAGGAGCATTCCGGCGTCGTCGTGCAGAAGATGGCCGAGCGCAAGGCCGACATGCTGGAGATGCGGCCGTCGGGCGGCAATCGCCTGCGCCTCGTCTTCCATGCTCCGACCCGCGGCCTCATCGGCTATCAGGGCGAGCTGCTGACGGATACCCGCGGCACCGCGATCATGAATCGGCTGTTCCACGCCTATCTCCCCTACAAGGGCGAGATCGCCGGCCGCCGCAACGGCGTGCTGATCGCGATGGAGACGGGCGAGGCCGTCGCCTACGCGCTGTGGAACCTCGAAGACCGCGGCCCGATGATGATCGAGCCGGGCTGGAGGGTCTACCAGGGCATGATCGTCGGCGAGCACACCCGCGAGAACGATCTCGAGGTGAACGTGCTCAAGGGCAAGAAGCTCACCAACATCCGCACGACGTCGAAGGACGAGGCGGTGCGCCTGACGCCGCCGATCCGGATGACGCTGGAGCGTTCGCTGGCCTGGATCGACGATGACGAGCTCGTCGAGGTCACGCCGAAGTCGATCCGCCTGCGCAAGGGCATTTTGGACCCCAACGAGCGCAAGCGCTCGCAGAAGCAGAAGGCCGAAGTGGCCTGAGACCAGATGCCCGGGTGAGAGCCCGGGCATTTTCGTTTCGAGGTCTGCGCCCAGCGCAGCCCGCGGATGACGCTTCGGCCGATTGTCCTTGCCCGCTCGCTCTGATCCTCTGCCAGCCTCTGGATCATCGTGTTGTCGCATCGGAGCTTTCCGAAAGTGGGGCCCACTTTTGGGTCCGATGCGAAAGGGGAAGGATCACCACCATGCAATTCCGCAATCTCGGCCGCTCAGGCCTACGCGTCTCGCTCGTCGGGCTCGGCTGCAACAATTTCGGCGGCCGCATCGATCTCGACGCGACGCGCAAGGTCGTCGATGCCGCGATCGAGCATGGCATCACCCTGTTCGACACCGCTGACATCTATGGCGAGCGCGGCGGCTCCGAGACGGCTTTGGGCGAGGTGCTGGGCGCGCGCCGCAAGCAGATCGTGCTCGCCAGCAAGTTCGGCATGGACATGGATGCCGAAGGCGTGAAGAAGGGCGGCTCGCGTCGCTACATCATGAGTGCCGTCGAGGATTCGCTGCGGCGCCTCAAGACCGACTGGCTCGACCTCTACCAGCTCCATCGGCCGGACCCGCTGACCCCGATCGAGGAGACCCTGCGCGCGATGGACGACCTCGTCCGCCAGGGCAAGGTCCGCTATATCGGCTGCTCGAACGTCGTCGCCTGGCAGGTCGCCGATGCCCAATGGACGGCGCGCGATCTCGGCATTCCCGGCTTCGCCTCGGCCCAGGACGAATACAGCCTGCTGAAGCGCGGCGCCGAGAAGGACCTGATCCCGGCCATCGCCCATTACGGCATGGGGCTCCTGCCCTATTTCCCGCTCGCCAATGGCGCGCTCACCGGCAAGTACAAGCGCGGCGCGGCGATGCCGGAAGGCGCGCGTCTGACCAAGCTGCCGCAGCGCGCCGACGAAATCTTCAGCGAAGACAACTGGCGCCGCATCGAGGGGCTGACCGCCTTCGCCGAGCAGCGCGGCCATAGCCTGGTCGAACTCGCCTTCTCGTGGCTGGCAGCGCAGCCGGTCGTCTCCAGCGTCATCGCCGGCGCGACCAGGCCGGAGCAGGTCGCGGCCAACGTCAAGGCGGCCGACTGGGCGCTGAGCGCGGAAGATCTCGCCGAGATCGACAAGATCACCGCTTAATCGAGCGCCTCACAGGAAGGTCGCGATCTCCTCCAGCGGCTTCTTGCCGATGGCGGGGACAGCGCAGCCCTCCCTGGGATAGCCGACGACGAGGAGGATCAGCGCCTTCTCGTTGTCGGGCCGGCCGCAGATCGCGTTGAGGAAATTCATCGGCGCCGGCGTATGCGTCAGCGTCGCGAGTCCGGCATCGTGCAGTGCCGCGATCAGGAAGCCGGTGGCGATCCCCACCGATTCCGGCACGTAATAGTGCTTGATCCGGTTGCCCTCGGCATCGATGCCCCAGCGCTGCGCGAAGATCGCGATCAGCCAGGGAGCGGTCTCCAGAAAGGGCTTGTTCTCGTCCGTGCCGAGATGGGCGAGCGCATCCAGCCATTCCTCGCCGGCACGTCCCGCGTAGAAGGCGCGCTCTTCCTCCTCCGCGCCCACGCGGATCAGCGCCTTGCGCTGGGGATCGGAGATGCAGACGAAGCTCCAGGGCTGCTGGTTCGCGCCTGACGGAGCGGTACCGGCGACGCGCACGGCGGTCTCGATCAGCTCCCGCGGCACTGGCTTGTCCGAGAAGTCGCGCACGGTGCGGCGCTTGCGCATGTGGGCCAGGAAGGCGTCCGCTCGCCCCTGCATCTCCGCTTCCGGGACCCCTTCGAACACGAGGGGCATGGTGACATAGCGATTCACGACGCTTCGCTCCTGACGCATTTTGGCCAGCTTGCTGCGAATCGCCGTCCGGATGCAATGGACCGGTTGCGTCGGCCCGCTTATGGTCCGCGCCATGAGCGAGACAGCCACGACCGCCCCCGCCCTGAAGCCCGGCGACCACCTCTTCCTGGTCGACGGCTCCAATTTCATTTTCCGGGCCTATTTCCAGTCGATCAACCAGGACCGGAAATACAATGCCCGTTCGGACGGCTTGCCCTCCGGCGCCGTCCGGCTCTTCGCGACGAAGCTGTTCCAGTTCGTGCGCGAGGGCGTGCTCGGCGTCAGGCCGACCCATCTCGCCATCGTCTTCGACAAGTCGGAGAACTCGTTCCGAAAGGCGATCTACCCGGCCTACAAGGGCAACCGCTCCGAGCCGCCGGCCGATCTCATTCCGCAATTCCCGCTGATGCGCGAGGTGGTGCGCGCCTTCGGCCTGATCCCGGTCGAGCAGGATGTCTACGAGGCCGACGACCTGATCGCGACCTATGCGAAACAGGCGCGCGAGGCCGGCGCCGACGTTCTGATCGTCTCCGCCGACAAGGACCTGATGCAGCTCGTGAAGCCGGGCGTCGCGATGTACGACCCCGCCTCCGGCGACCAGAAGAAGGGTGCCGGCTTCCGGGCCGAGCGCCGCATCGGCGAGCCCGAGGTCGTCGAGTATTTCGGCGTGATGCCGGACAAGGTCACCGACGTGCAGGCGCTGGCCGGCGATGCCACCGACAACGTGCCGGGCGCGCCCGGCATCGGTATCAAGACAGCGGCCCAGCTCATCGGCGAATATGGCGATCTCGAAACCTTGCTGGCGCGGGCGGGCGAGATCAAGCAGCCCAAGCGCAGGGAGACCCTGACCAATCCCGAGGTGATCGAGAAGGTCCGCATCTCCCACAAGCTCGTCAGCCTCGTCGACGACGTGAAGGTCGAGACGCCTCTGGAAAACCTGACGCTGGAGCAGCCCGACCCGGCCAAGCTCATCGCCTTCCTCAAGGCGATGGAGTTCACCACCATCACCAAGCGCGTCGCCGAGGCCTATGAGGCGGATGTCGGCGCCGTCGATGCCAACCCTGACCTGGCGCCGGGCGGCGCACGCGCGGCCGAGCTCAAGGCGCTCTATGCCGGTGCCGATGCGATCGAAGACGCGGTTTCCGGCACGGCCCCGGTTGCGTCTCCTGCGCCGGCCGCTGCTGCCTCAGGCGCCACCGGCGGCGAAGATGGCTGGCTGAAGCCGGGCGATCTCGCTGCCTCCCGCAAGAACGAAGCCGTTGCCGGTAAGATCGACCGCACCGCCTATGAATGCGTCCGCACGCTCGCCGATCTCGAACGCTGGATCGGCTGGGCCTATGAGACCGGCCATGTCGCCCTCGATACCGAGACCAACTCGCTCGACGCGATGCAGGCGGATCTGATCGGCATATCGCTCGCGGTTGCGCCGGGTCGTGCCTGCTATATCCCGCTCCAGCACCGCGGCGGCGATGGCGGGCTGTTCGACGAGGGGCTGCTCGAAGGCCAGATTCCGCTGGCGCAGGCGGTGGCGGCGCTGAAGCCGCTGTTCGCCGATCAGGGCGTGCTCAAGATCGGCCAGAACCTGAAATACGACCTGCTCATCCTGGAGCGTCACGGCCTCACCGTGTCCCCGATCGAGGATACGATGCTGATCTCCTATGCGCTCGATGCCGGCAACAATACGCACGGCATGGACAAGCTCTCGGAACTGCATCTCGGCCACGAGACGATTCCTTATTCGCAGGTCGCCGGCACCGGCAAATCGCAGGTCACCTTCGACAAGGTGCCGCTCGACCGGGCGACCGACTACGCCGCCGAGGATGCCGACGTCACGCTCCGGCTCTGGCTGGTGCTGAAGCCGCGCCTCGTCGCCGAGAAGAAGACATCGGTCTACGAGGTGCTGGAGCGGCCGATGGTCGAGGTTCTCGCCAGGATGGAGCGCCGCGGCATCGCCATCGACCGGCAGATCCTCTCGCGCCTCTCGGGTGATTTCGCGCAGGGGCTCGCCCGGCTGGAAGACGAGATCTACGAGCTTGCCGGCGAGAAATTCACGATCGGCAGCCCGAAGCAGCTCGGCGACATCCTGTTCGGCAAGATGGGACTGGCGGGCGCCAAGAAGACTGCGACGGGCCAATGGGCGACGGGCGCCGGTGTGCTGGAGGAACTCGCCGAGCAGGGCCACGCGCTGCCCTCGAAAATCCTGGAATGGCGCCAGCTCGCCAAGCTGAAATCGACCTATACCGACTCGCTGCCGGGCTATGTGAATCCCGAGACCAACCGGGTCCACACCTCCTACGCGCTGGCGGCGACCACCACGGGCCGGCTCTCATCGTCGGAGCCCAACCTGCAGAACATTCCGATCCGCACCGAGGCCGGCCGGAAGATCCGCACCGCTTTCGTGCCCGAGAAGGGCTACAAGCTGGTCTCGGCCGATTACAGCCAGATCGAACTGCGCCTGCTCGCCCATATCGCCGAGATTCCGCAGCTCCGGCAGGCTTTTGCCGATGGTATCGACATCCACGCGATGACGGCCTCGGAAATGTTCAGCGTGCCGGTCGAGGGCATGCCGAGCGAGGTGCGCCGCCGCGCCAAGGCGATCAATTTCGGCATCATCTACGGCATCTCCGCCTTCGGCCTCGCCAACCAGCTCGGCATCGGCCGGGAGGAGGCGAGCGCCTATATCCGCAAGTATTTCGAGCGCTTCCCCGGCATCCGCGACTACATGGACCAGACCAAGACCCATGTTCGCGCCCACGGTCAGGTCACGACGATCTTCGGCCGCGTCTGCCATTTCCCGGCGGTCGCCTCGAAGAACCCGTCCGAGCGCGCCTTCGTCGAACGTCAGGCGATCAATGCGCCGATCCAGGGCTCGGCCGCCGACATCATCCGCCGGGCGATGACCCGCATGGACGACGCGCTCGCCGCCAACCGCCTCAACGCCCGCATGCTCCTGCAGGTTCATGACGAGCTCGTCTTCGAGGTGCCGGAGGAGGAGGTCGAGAAAACCCTGCCGATCATCGAGAAGATCATGGTCGAGGCGCCGCACCCGGCCGTGCAATTGCGCGTGCCGCTCGCGGTCGAAGCTCGCGCCGCCGGCAACTGGGACGAGGCGCACTGAGCCGCTGACCAACCGGAACCCGGTCGATACTTCCGGCGTTGATCCCTCCGACGCGCCAGGGGGGCGCGGATAGCGCGTTGGAAGCATCCCATGCTCAATTCGTCGGCCTGGAGGCCGTTTCCGCGCTACATGGCGGAGCCGGAATCGGTGGAAGACAGCACGGAGGTCACGGCCTACGAGCATGACCTCATCGTCCGCTACGCCATCGTCGGCATTTTCGTCATCCTGGCGACGGCCTCGCTGGCCCTGACCAAGGTCATCGCCATGCCGGTCGTGGCGGGTGTCATCTTCGGCCTCGTGCTCGGCCCGCTCGTCGATGTGCTGGTACGCTACCGGGTGCCGCAGCATGCGGCTGCGGCGCTGGTCGTGCTATTCTTCATCGGCCTCCTGCTTGGCGCGATCGCGATCCTCGCCGTGCCGGTCGCCGGATGGAGCGACCAGGCCCCGGCCATGATGGCGGCGCTCCAGGGCAAGCTCGCCGGCGTCTTCGCCTTCATGGACGAATTCAAGCGCGGCATCGCCTCGATCACCGGCAAGGGCGCCGAGCTCAGCGTCTCCCAGGGCAATCCGCTCTTCGACATCGCGCTGACCTCCTCGGCAGCGGCCGGCGGCATGCTGATCTTCGTCGCGACGATCTATTTCTGGCTGGCGACCCGCCGTCATCTCAAGGCGCGGGTGCTCAGGCTCTGCCTCGGCCGGGGCGCACGCCGCTCGGCCGGCTCCTTCTTCGAGGAGATCGAAACCCGCGTTGCCCGCTATTTCGCGTTGGTGACCACGATCAATTTCGGCATGGGCGTCCTCACCATGGCGATCGCCTGGATCGCCGGCCTGCCCTTTCCGGTCTTCTGGGGCGCGCTCGCCTTCCTGCTCAACTATCTCGCCTTCATCGGCCCGATCTTCGTCGCGATCCTGCTTCTGGCCGGCGCCCTGCTCGATGCGCCCTCGATCCTGGCGGCGCTCTGGCCAGCGGCGGCGTATTACGTGCTGCACCTGATCGAGGGCAACGCGGTCACGCCCGTCTTCGTCGGCAACCGGCTGACGATCTCGCCTTTCCTCGTCTTCATCGCCTTCATCTTCTGGCTCTGGCTCTGGGGGCCGGTCGGCGCCGTGCTCTCGACGCCGATCGTCATCGTCGCCATGGTGGCGCAGGAGGAATTCGCGCGCTATCGCCGCGAGAAGGCCAAGGCTGAGGCCGAGGAGGTGGAAACGGGCGGCGAAGCCAAGGCTGCCTGATCGTCTCCCGGAACAGAACCACGGGGCATGCGTTGCCCGTTTAAGTGGTGGCCCTTGCGGTCGCCGCGCCTCCTCGCCACCATCCGAATTCCAATCAGCGACAGGACGATACTGCCATGGCCACCACGACATCCGCGAAACGACAGGCTGCCGCCGCCGCCAAACGCGTGAAGGCTGAGGTCGAGGCCGGCGCCGAGGATGTCGCGGCCGAGGCGCGCCAGGCGGGAGCTCGCGCCAAGCGCCAGGCGAGCGCGCTGGAAGACACCCTGACGCGCAGTGCCGAGGACATCGTCGCCACCGTTGGCGAGCGCCTGCGCGCCGTCGGCGTCGACACCGACAAGATGGTCGACGTCGCCAAGGAGCAGGCGACCGAGCTGCAGAAGCTGATCGAGGACGAGATTCGCGAGCGGCCGCTGCGCGCGCTCGGCCTTGCGGCGGCGGTCGGTCTCTTCGTCGGCTTCCTGTCGGCGCGCTGACCATGTTCGGGGGGATTGGATCCTTCATCGCCGCGGAGGTATCCGGGGTGGTGAAGCGCAATGTCATCGTCTACGGCCTCTTCGGCCTCGCTGCCCTGCTTATGCTCTGTGCCGGCGGCTATGCCTTGAACGCCCTGCATACAGTCCTGGTGCTGCGCTACGGCGCGGTTGCCGCGAGTCTCTGGATCGCCGGCGGCTTGTTTGCGTCGGGGCTCCTGGCGATCTGCATCGCGCTCTTCGTCAAGAGCCGGCGTCGGCCGCCGCGTCCCGTTGCGACGGCGGCTCTCGCCGCGGCGCCGCTGGCGGCTAAGCTCATCGGCTCACGCCTGAGCTGGCGCATGGCGCTGGCTGGCGGCATCGTCGTTCTCGGCGCGATTCTGGGCCGCCAGATCGTCGCGGGCGGCGATGATGACGATGCGGAAGCCTGATTCCGCACCGATTCACGGCATGGACGGAGCATGTCTTTTTACATAGGGATGTCGCCATGCGTCCCTTAACAAGACCTGCATGTCCGATCAGGTGAGGCCTCGCTCCCGCTTTCCGATCCCGGTCTTCCCGGCCATCGGCGCGCGCTTTCGCGCGGCTACGACCACGATCGTTGCGATCGCGGTCGTGGCGCTCGCCATCGTGCTCGCGGCCTGGATCAATTGGCAGGCGCGTCAGGCCGCGGACCTGGTCTCCCACGCGATCGAGATCCGCGAGCGGGCCGAGCGCTTCCTCGGCCGGATGCGCGATGCCGAAACCGGACAGCGCGGCTTCCTGTTGACCGGGGAAGCGGATTATCTCGATCCCTTCACCGAGGGCCGCGCCGCCGCCGGCCCCGAGCTCGACATCCTTGCAGCCCTGGTCGATTCCGATCCCGCTCAGAAGGAGCGGGTCGCATCGCTGCGCGCGGATATGGCCACAAAATTCACGGAGCTCGACCGGACGGTCTCGCTGGAGCGTGCGGGCCGCCGGCCGGAAGCGCTGGCGCTCGTCCGCAGCGACGCCGGCACGGCCGCGATGGACCGGTTGCGCGGCACCGTCCAGGCCATCCAGCAGAGCGAGAACATCCGCCTGATGTCGCTCTACCGCCGGGAGGAGCATCGCCGCCTCTGGGGCAGCACCGGCATCGTCGTTGCGCTCGCTGGCCTCGCCTTCGCCGCCTGGCAGCAGTTGCGCCGGCGGCAGCGCCGCAGCAATGCATTGGCGATCACCAATGCCGAGCTTGAGCAGATTGTGAGCGAGCGCACGCGCCAGCTCGAAAGCGAGCGCCTGCGCATCGAGGCGCTGCTGCGCGACGTCAATCACCGCGTCGGCAACAACCTCGCCATGGTTTCGGCGCTGCTCAACGTACAGGGTCGGCAGACACGCGAGCCCGCGGTAAAGGCGGCGCTGGCACAGGCCCAGTCGCGCATCCAGGCGATCGCCGCCGGTCAGCGGCGCCTGCGCCTCGATATCGAGACCGACGAGATCGATGCGCGGCCCTATATGGAAGACCTGCTGGCCGAAATCGGCAAGTCGGCCGAAGGCCGGCCGATCCGGATCGATCTCGACATGGAAGCGATCAGGCTGCCCGGCCGCGACGCCGTCTCCTTCGTCGTCATCGTCAACGAACTCGTGACCAACGCCATCAAGCACGCCTTCCCGGACGGCATGACGGGGCGGATCGTCATCCGTTTCGTGCCCACCGATCATGAAGGCGAGCCCGCACTTGCGCTGTCGATCGAAGATGATGGCGTCGGCATGCCTGCGGAGGCGGCGAGCAAGGGGCTGGGGCAGACCGTGATCGCCAGCCTGCTGCGCAGCATGCGGGCGACGATGACCTCGCAGCCGCTCCATCCCGACCAGGCCGAGCGACCGGGCACAAGGGTGACGATCGTTTTTCCGAAGCGGGAAGCGCCCTGGGCCCAATCCTGAAAAAGTCAGCCCTGCACCGTCTTGAGGGCGGGCATGGCGAGCGCGCTTTTCACGAATGCGGCGACCTCGCGCGTCGAGAAGGGCTTGCGCAGGAAGCGGACGCCGCGCAGCGCGGCCGGCACTTCATGTGGCGCCGAGCCCGAGACGAAGGCGAAGGGCGTGCCGATGTCCTGGAGCGCGCTCGCGACGTCGAAGGTCTTGCCGCCGACCACGTCGATATCGAGCAGGGCGCAGGCAAGCGGCTTCGCCGTCATCCGACGGGCTTCGGCCACGGATTCGACGACGATCAACTCGACACCATCGCCGAGCTGGTCGGCCACGGCGCTCTCGATGTCCATCGCGATGAACGGATCGTCTTCTACGATGAGTACGCGGATATCAGCCATCGACCGGCTCTCTCACTCACTGCAATCTCTGTTACGCGATCTCAACGTAACAGGATTGGCGAAGTTCCTGCTTCGGCACGCCAGCATGACCGAAAGCTTGGAATTTGAGTCGAATTTGACCGGTCAAGGTTAGCAAAAGGTAATCCTGCCCCCATTTTGGATCAGCGTCGGCGGCCTCCCGAGCCCGACAAGGTCAGCTCGAACTGCGTCACCCCGACGGCGGCATTGAAGCCGCGCACCGTTTGCGCCACCCGCGGCTGCAGCGTGACCTTGTTGTCCTCACCTCCGACAAGCGTCGATCCGCCGGGGGTCCCGGTTTGGGTGGGGGCTGCATAAGTTCCGTTCAACGCCCCCAGGGGCGCCCGCGCGTAAGGCCCGTAGACATGCCACGCCATCCGCGTTCCGCGGATCGAGCCGAGGTCGATGCCATACTGGCGAACGATGCCGATATAGTGCTGTGCAGGGCCTCGGCGTGGCCTGAAGCGGCAATCGAGTGGCTTCTGCGCCTTGGCGATGGCGGCAAAGCCGGCGCCCACGGTGCAGGAGAGACGTCCGGTCGGTGGACCACCGGCCTGTGCCGCAGCGGGCTCGTGCATTCCTATGAGGCCAGCGAGGGCAAGGACAGTTAGGCAGGAACGGGTATGCCCAAGGCTCATCACGAATGCTCCTGGTGAACTGGCGGTACGAACGCCCCAAGAAACCCACAGTTCCTAAGTAGGGAACCAAGGGAGAGTTTGTAGCGTTGGCGTTTCATCTTGGCATGGGAATGTCGATGGCCGTGAGTCGTCTGCTTGGGGAAACCCCAACAATAATCGATCAGGAGTTCCTGACGGCACTGCCGCCGTTCTGGGAGCTGGAGGATTTGATCGCCGCCGGTCTCGATTGCGAGGCCGCCCTGGCCGTGATGGCCGCGCGCCGCAGCGGCCCCCGCCTCGTCGACGGTGTCGTGCCGAGCGGCGGAGAACAGAGCCTCCTGCAGCGCTTCGGATCATCCGACAACACCCACTGAGCCTCTTTACTGGCAGAAGTGCGACGCCCGCGAGCGCCGCTCCTGGATGTCGACATGCAGGTGATTGGCATGGGCGGCATCCGAACCCGGCCCGAGCGTGGTCATGAAGGCGCCGCAGGCGGATTGCCTTATCGCCTCGAGAAAGCGGTTCTGCGCCAGACCTTGCGGCTTCTCGACCGCGACCTGCAACGCCTCGGAGCCACTCCCCAGCTTGAAGGCGAAGATATCGAGCGCCTGACCGGTCGCATGCTCGCTGACCGGGCCGGCCGAGGCGCGGTTGCGCCGCCGGCATTCATGGCCGCCGCCGACACGCAAGGCCACGAGATCCCGCTCGAAATGGCCGCGCGCCAGGGGCTGGACGCTGCGGTCGAGCCAACCGGCAAGCGTGCTGGCCATGGCACAGCTCAGCAGGGGCGGGGGCTCGAAGGCCACGACCGCGGGGCCGCCTTGTCCCCGGATGGCAAGCGCCTCGACACGAACGGGGTCGCTGATCCGGCAGGCAGGATCGCTGTCCTGCGGGGCGGGACTGGCCGCCGTTACCCGGTTGCCGGGAAGCGCCGCCAGTGCCGAGAGGCATGAAGCCTGAACGGGCGGCGTCGCTGCTACGCTCGGGATCGAAGGCATGGCCGTCGCGGCAGGCGGCTCTGCCTTGCCGGCTCTATCCGGCACGGACGGCCGCAATTCGGGCGGGCGCGGCGGAGGCTTCGGTGTTGAAATCGGCGCGGTAGTCGGAGCTGCCGCCGCGACGGCCGGCGCAAGCCCGATGCCGATGGCGATGATCAGGGGAGCGAGAATCCGTTCGCCCGGGCGGCGACGGGCGCTTGCCCGGCGAAACCCGCCGGAACGCCGCGTTAGCTGTCCAGAGCCGAGGCGCTGACGATCGTGAGACCCGTCAGGCCGGCAAGGACCAAGGACAGGATGTCCGCACCCGGTGCGCCCGGTTGCACCATCCCGGAGAAGAGGGCTGCCCCGATCGATAGCGCCGCGATCGCGGCCGAGAAGCAGGTCGTCGCCATGGTCCACGCCCTCCCCAACTGCAAACGAAACTGTCATTCATCGCGGAACGCATGATCATCATGCGGGTTCCTGCTCGGCAAGAAAAAAGGCCCGCGGTTTGCACGCCGCGGGCCTTGCTCGTCTTCGCACGAGGTCGAAGCGTCAGGCGGCCTTGCGGCCGGCGCGGCGATCGAAGAACAGGGCCTGGCTGATCGCCGCCTTCACGGCCTCCGGCTGGAACGGCTTGGTGATCAGGAAGGCCGGCTCCGGCCGGTCGCCGGTCAGGAGGCGCTCGGGATAGGCGGTGATGAAGATCACCGGCACGTCGATCGAGGACAGGATCTCGTTGACGGCGTCGAGGCCCGAGCTGCCATCGGCGAGCTGGATATCGGCGAGCACCAGGCCCGGCCGCTTCTTGGCGACGAGGGCGATGGCCTCGCGCTGCGTCCGGGCGACGCCGGTGACGCTGTGGCCGAGCTCCTCGACCATCGTCTCGATGTCGAGCGCGATGATCGGTTCGTCTTCGATGATCAGCACCTCGGTCGCGACCTGCTCGGCGATCTCCTGCCCGGCGGTCTGGATCAGCGCGGAGGCTTCGGCCGCCGTGATGTCCATCACCTTGGCGACGTCGTCGAGCGGGAAGCCCTCGACCGTCCGCAGCAGGAAGGCCTGGCGCGGGCGCGGCGTCAGCGCTTCCAGATTGCGCTCGGCCGGCGGGCGCGAGAGCTCGACGACCGGCGCGGCGGCATCGACGCTGGCCGAGGACCACAGCTTCAGGAAGGTCTTGTAGAGGCCGACGCGGGGATCGATGTCGCGTGGGAAGCCGCTGGGATCGGCGACGAGCGCTTCGAGCATGGCGACGACATAGGCGTCGCCGCTCGGCTGGCTTCCGCAGAGCGCCCGCGCGAAGCGGCGCAGATACGGAAGATGAGGCGCAATTTCTTTTGCAATCGACATGGACGCGTCCCTTTTAGCGTGCTGGAATAATGGCTTAGCCTGCGCAAGAGACAAGGAATTTATTTTTGCGAGATCGTGGAACCTTGTTGGGAGAGGCCGGTTATTAAGGCGTATTGGTGTCGCCATCGCGACGTGGCTTCGGCATCGCCGGCAGGAAGTGGCAAGACCAGAGATGGTGGAATTCGAGAATGCGGGATCGGCTGGAAAAGCCGACCTGTCGGTGGTGCGAGGGCTGAGATGAATAGGTCGGATGTAGCGATGACGGAACCGGACGATCCCGATGAAGGCTTCGATCTGGTTCTGGACCCAAAGGTGCAGGAATCCATCGGCCGCTCTCTCAAGGCCCATTACGACGACATCGTGAACGCACCCGTGCCCGACAAGTTTCTCGTGCTGCTGGCGCAGCTTGAGGCGACCGAGCAGCGTGCAGCTGGAGCGTCGCGCGATGACTCCCAGTGATACAGTCCCTGCGAACGGCACCGAAACTCTGGCGCAGGAACGCCGGACCGAAGATTTCAAGGACGGCCTGATCCGCGAAATTCCGAATCTGCGCGCGTTCGCGGCCTCGCTTTCGGGCTCCATGCAACTGGCCGACGACCTCGTGCAGGACACTCTGTTGAAGGCTTGGGGCAATTCCGACAAGTTCGAACCGGGCACCAGCCTGCGCGCCTGGCTCTTCACCATCCTGCGCAACACCTATTACTCGCTCTACCGCAAGCGCGGCCGCGAGGTGCAGGACAGCGAAGGGACCTATGCCGAGCGCATGGCGACCCACGGCAACCAGGAAAGCCATCTCGACCTTGCCGATTTCCGCAAGGCGCTGGCGAAGCTCCCGGAGGAGCAGCGCGAGGTGCTGATCATGGTCGGCGCCACCGGGCTGTCCTATGAGGAGGCGGCGGAAATCTGCGGCGTGGCGATCGGGACGATCAAGAGCCGGGTCAACCGTGCCCGCACGAAACTCGCCGAATTGCTGTCGATCGGCAGCGTCGATGATCTCGGACCGGGCCGCACCAACGCGGCTGCGATGCAGAGAGTTGGTTCCGAACCCGTTGGATCCTGATGCGTTTGCGGCGTTTCAGCACTGTCAGGGCGCGTCTGCTGGCTATGCTGGTCGCGATCGCCGTTCCCATCGCCTGCGCATCGGCCTTTGCCGCCTATGCGACCTATCGCGCCGCTGTCGTCGCGATCGAGGCGGCGCAGACGCGCGCCGTCGATGATTTCGCCGTGCGGACGCGCGTCTGGTATCGCGGCATGTCGCGCGCGCTCCTCGCCTTCGGTACCACAGCGGCCGAGGTGGGGCTCGATACGGCCGGATGCCGAAATGCCGGCGTCACGGCGATGGAGCGATCCGGAGGCTTTCGCGGCTTTCTGCTGCGCGGTGCGGATGGGCAGGTTTGCGCCGGTGCGCTCGATCCGGATCTTTCCGCCGCGATGCTGGACGGCTTCGCGAAGCAGCTTGCGAGCCGGCCCGCGGTCGGGATGTGGAACGGCGCCAATCTCGGCCGGATGCGTTACGATCAAGTCACTGCGGGCGGGCGGCGCTATCTCGCCATCCTGGCATCGGATTTTCCGAGCGGGAGCGGCGGTTTGCAGCAGGCCCTGCTGCTGACGGCTCCCGAATTGCTGGAGAACGTCTTCGATCTCGGCGAGGACGGCCAGGTCCTGAACGTTGCCCTGATCGGGCGGGATGTCGGCGTCGTCGCCAGCCGTGGCGACAACCGCGACATGACCTGGCTACCGCGCTTGGACCGCGTTCCCGACAGGCATGCTCGCTGGACAGCTTCGAGCCGCGCCGGAGACGACAATGTCTATGCCGCCCGGATGGTCGCCGAGCCGGATTTCTATATCGTCGCGAGCTTCGATGACCGGCCGGCGGAGGCTGCCCGGCTGCAATTCATCGTGCTGCTTCTGGCGCCGCTCCTCACCTTGGCCCTGCTCTGCCTCGTCTGCATGAGGGCGATCGAGAAACACTGCCTGCGCTGGCTGCGGGGCATCGAAATGGCTGCCCGGTCGCGGACCTCGAGCAACCGGGTCAGGGCCGTGGTGGCGGACGGCATGCCCGGCGACATCCGCAGCGTCGCGGAAGCTTTTAACGGTATGGTCGAGGAGCAGGAGGTGCGGCAGCGCCGCCTCCAGACGGCGCTCGACGACAACCGCTTTCTCGTCCGCGAGCTGCATCACCGGGTCAAGAACAGCCTGCAGGTCGTGCAGAGCTATATCGGGCTGAGCAAACGCGATCATCGCGACGAGGCAAGGCTTGCGCTCGCCGATGCGGAATGCCGGGTGCATGTTCTGTCGGCCGCCTATCGCTTCACGCTTGCCGATGGCGAGATGCAGCCGGTCCGCGTCGACCTTTTCCTCGACGACGTCGTCACCATGATCTCGAATCTGATCCGTGGCCGCGACCAATGGGTGGCGGGCCGGATCGAGACGGCGGCGACGCTCTCCGTCGACCGCATCATCCCGCTCGGCTTTCTCGTCGCGGATGTCGCATCGAGGGCTCTGCGCAGCACGCCCGGCGTGCGGATCGTCGTGGAGGTTGTGGATGTCGATGCTTCCGCGATCGAGGTTGGCCTCGAAGCCGATCGCGACATCCAGCACAGCGCTCCGCCCCGGCTTTTCGCAGGCTTGCTCACACAGATCGAAGCCGTGCAGACGCAGGAGCCCCACGGTCGCAGCCTTGGCCGTTGGCGGATCGCTCACGACTCCTGAAGCGCGCTGAATTCAAGCGAGTGCGCGGCCGTCCAGGCTGGCCCCTTTCGAGGCTTGTCGGGACGGCCGCGCATTCGCGGGGGAACAGGAAATCGGCGTTAACGGACGATATGCGTGACCGGCCCGTCGGCCATCGCCTGCTGCGACGGCGAGGCGATGGCGCGCTTCGCGGCGCTGCGCGAGCGGTCGGAGCGGTCGACGGCGGCGAACTGGACGGTGGCGGCAGCACCGTGCTCGGCCTTGGCGAGAGCGGTGCTCGTCGAACTCTGGTCGGCCGGCATCTGAAGCCCGGCCCCCAGGGTCATGCCGGACACGGCCGTACCCATGAGGCCGAAGAAGACGATGGCGCGCACGGCCGGCGCAAGGCTGGGCTTGAGCATGGATGTCTCCAGGGCTTGCCGGCCGATTGACCGGCTTTCGGGATTGAAAACGCCGGAAATCCCGCTTCGGTTCCCCTGAAGGCGCTCGGTTGTGTACGGCCCCCGTCGCCGCGGAACGCGGAGCGCCTTCGCCGCGTTGTTGGAAAAGCCGGATATCCGCCGGCGATCGGGGGATCCGATTCAGCCATGAACATCGCCAGCCGGCCGGGGCGCCTCGGCACACCCTGCCTTGCCTGCCCCTTGCGGCTCAAACCCGCTTTCCGGGACAAGACCGATGACGAAATCCGCTTCATCCAGACGATGAAGACCGATCATCGTGTCGTGCGTGCCGGGCAGGACATCATTCATCCAGGCCAGGAGGATGCGGAGCTCTACACGCTCTTCTCGGGCTGGGCCTTCCGCTACAAGTCGCTGCCGGACGGGCGGCGCCAGATCCTCAACTTCCTGCTGCCGGGGGATCTCGTCGGCCTGCAGGCTTCGCTGCTCGCGGCGGCCGAGCACGGCATCGAGGCTCTGACCGATGTCGAGCTCTGTGTCTTTCCGCGCAAGCGCCTCTGGGACCTGTTCGTGCGCATGCCGACGCTGGCCTACGAAGTCTCCTGGCTCGGCTCGCGCGAGGAGTGCATGGTCGACGACAACCTCACTTCGGTCGGTCAGCGCAATGCCGGCGAACGCCTCGCCGCGTTGATCATCTCGCTGCATCACCGCCTCGACGCACTCGGACTCGTCACCAATGATGGTTTCGATTTCCCGCTCTCGCAGCAGCAGATCGCCGATGCGCTCGGTCTGTCGCTCGTCCACACCAGCAAGACCTGGTCGCGTTTGCGCCGGGAAGGATTGTTCTCGCTGGCGGGCGGAAGGCTCACGCTGCTGAACCCGCATCTCACGGCGCGGATGGCGGCGGCCTATGAGAGGATCGTGGCGCCAAGGCCGCTGATCTGAGGATATGGTTTGGGGCGACCCGGATTAAATGCTTGGCGCCGGCGCGCTCTTGACCCCATATGCCGCGCAGGTAACGTTGATTTGCGTCAGACGCGTCGTCTCTGCGGCGTTCAAGGGGTGTCATGTCTTCGACGATTCGCCATCGCCCACCGCGCGCCGCTTCGCTGGCGGCCCGCCTCGGGCAGTCCCGCGTCGCGACCCGGATCGAGGGCGAGGTGCGCGTCACCGCGGCCGATCTCGTCGATCGCGTCGCCGAGGCGAAGCTGAAGGTCGCGGCCGTCCGCTACAAGGTCGAAGGCGAGGTCCGCAACACCGCGGAGAAGTTCAAGAGCCGCGTCAGCGAGGCCAAGGCGAAGCTCGGCGACGAGGCGCGCTTCATCAAGTCCTGGATCGACGACCCGCGCCGGACCGGCTCGGTGACACCGTCGAGTCCGGCGCTCGCCCGGCGCATGGCCTCCTTCGTCGATCCCGAGCAGCCTGGCCCGGTGATCGAGATCGGCCCCGGCACCGGCCCCGTCACCGAGGCGCTGATCGAGCGCGGCATCGACGAAAGCCGGCTGGTCCTCGTCGAATACAGCCCCGAATTCTGCGAATTGCTGAGCAAGCGCTTTCCGCGGGCGACTATCGTGCAGGGCGATGCCTATGCCCTGTCGGCGACACTCGCCGGCCATCTCCACGAGAAGGCGACCGCGCTGGTCTCCAGCTTGCCCTTGTTCAACCGCCCGCCGGCCGCGCGTTCGGCGCTGGCGCGTGAGGTTTTCCCGCTGCTCGCCGAGGGCGCGCCCTTCATCCAGTTCACCTATTCGGTGATCTCGCCGATTCCGCGGAAGGGTTCGGGTCTCAAGGCCTTCGTGTCCGACTGGGTGCTGCGCAACATCCCACCGGCGCGTGTCTGGGTTTATCGCCAGATTCGTTGATTTTTCGATATATTGACGCAGCGTCACTGTGCTGCGCTGCGGATTTAGGCCGTTTCCACACGAAATCGTAAGACGTCGCTGTTAGGCAGCGCTCGCGATCAGGTGCCAATTGGCCTGTTCGGCAGTGAGGAGCCTAACAGCCGATGAGTGGCGCAGTCCTCCGCTACAGTTTGCCGCGTTGGCGCGTCACGCGTTGGCTGGCGGATGCCGGGCCGGACGTGCCGCCGGACATCCGGGTGGCGCTGATCGCCAACCTCTATGGCACCCTGCCGATCTTCATCGGCGGCGTTGTGAATTCGCTCGCGGTCTCCTTCCTGATCGCCTGGCGCATCCCGACGCTGCCCTTCATGCTCTGGTGCACCTACGAGCTCATCTGCTGCGGCATCCGCCTTGTCGTGCTGGTCAGCGCGCGCCGCCGCGCCGCGCGTGGCGCCTCGACGCCGACCGATCTCTATCTCCTGCTCGGCGTGGCCTGGGCTGCCGGCATCGGTGCCGGCACCTTCCTCAGCCTGACCAGTGGCGACTGGGTCGCGGCGGCCTTGGCCTGCCTCTCGGCTGCCGCGATGGTCGGCGGCATCTGCTTCCGCAATTTCGCGGCGCCGCGCATGGCCGGCGTGATGATCGGGCTGACGCTCGGGCCTTGCGTGCTCGCGGCACCTTTCCTGTCCGAGCCGATCATGATGATCACCTTCATGCAGATCCCATTCTACCTCTTCAGCATGACGGTCGCCGCCTACAAGCTGAACGCCATGCTGATCTCGACCATGCGGGCGGAGCGCGAGAACGCCTTCCACGCCCGTCACGACATGCTCACCGGCCTGTCGAACCGGACCGGATTGGCCAAGGCCTTCGCCACCCGTTTCGAGAGCGAGACAGGTCCGCGCGGTCTCGCGCTGGTCTATCTTGATCTCGACGGCTTCAAGGCGGTCAACGACAATTACGGGCATATGGCGGGCGATGCCTTGCTCCAGCTCGTCGCCGAGCGCCTGCGCGGCCTCGTCCGCAGCTCCGACATTGCGGCGCGCATCGGCGGCGACGAATTCGTCGTGCTTTCCGAGCAGACCGAGCGGACGCAGCTCCAGCGCTTCGGCGAGCGCATCGTGCGCGAGATTTCGGAGCCCTACGAGCTCGACAGCGGGCACCAGCTCAATATCGGTGCTTCCGTCGGCATCGCGCTCGCACCCGAGCATGGCCGTGACATGAACAGCCTGATGACGGCGGCCGATGCCGCGCTTTACCAGGCGAAGTCACGCGGCAAGTCGCTCTGCGTCATCGCCGGGCAGCGTTCCGTCCTGGATGCGCGCACCTCAGCGGGGCGCCATCCGCGCTTGCAATAGTCCACGATCCCGGCTGCGGCTTGACCGGCGGCGGCCGCTCTGGCTTGGCTTGCGGCCGATGGAGAGCAGCCGGGGCGCGAGCGTGACGGATATCGGGCGGCTGGTCCGCGACATCGCCGATGAGATGCGGGGCGCCGAGGAGCGCGGCGAGGTCGCGACCTATATCCCGCCACTCGCCCGCATCGATCCCCGCCAGTTCGGGCTCTGCGTCGTGACGGCCGATGGCGAGGTCCATGCTGCCGGCGAAAGCGAGGAGCCCTTCTCGATCCAGAGCGTCTCGAAGGTCTTCGCCTTGACGCAGGCGCTCGGCAAGGTCGGCGACACGCTCTGGCGCCGGGTCGGGCGCGAGCCCTCGGGCACGCCCTTCAACTCGATCGTCCAGCTCGAGCGCGAGCAGGGCGTGCCGCGCAATCCCTTCATCAATGCCGGCGCCCTCGTCGTCGCCGATATCAACCTTGCCGGCCACGAGCCGCGCGTCGCGATCGGCGAGTTGCTGCGCTTCATGCGCTATCTCGCCGATGACGACACGATCGTCATCGACGAGGCGGTGGCGCGGGCCGAGCAGGCCACCGGCTTCCGCAATATCGCGCTCGCGAACTACATGAAGGCCTTCGGCAACATCACCCATCCGCCGGAATTGACGCTCGGCGTCTATTTCCATCAATGCGCCATCGCCATGAATTGCCGGCAGCTCGCCATGGCCGGGCGCTTCCTGATGCATGGCGGCTTCTACGAGCCCGGTGGGCCGCGCGTCGTCTCAGGGCAACGGGCGCGGCGCATCAACGCGCTGATGCTGACCTGCGGCCATTACGACGCCTCCGGCGATTTCGCCTTCCGCGTCGGCCTGCCCGGCAAGTCTGGCGTCGGCGGCGGCATTTTGGCGATAGCGCCGGGCAAGGCCGCGATCGCGGTCTGGTCGCCCGGCCTCAACGCCAACGGCAATTCCCTGCTCGGCACGCTGGCGCTGGAGCGTCTGACCGAAGCGACGGGCTGGTCGGTTTTCGCCAGGTAGCGCAGCGATCAGCTGCGCAGGCCCGGCGCTTCCTGCCCGGTGCGGGCGACGTACTCGGTATAGCCGCCGCCGTAGGCGTGGACGCCATCGGGGGTCAGCTCCAGCAGGCGGTTCGACAACGCGGCGAGGAAATGCCGGTCGTGGCTGACGAAGAGCATCGTGCCCTCGTAGTTCGAGAGCGCGGTGATCAGCATTTCCTTGGTGGCGATGTCCAGATGGTTGGTCGGCTCGTCCAGCACCAGGAAATTCGGCGGATCATAGAGCATCATCGCCATGACCAGCCGCGCCTTCTCGCCGCCCGAGAGCACGCGGCAGCGCTTCTCGACATCGTCGCCCGAGAAGCCGAAGCAGCCGGCGAGCGAGCGCAACGAACCCTGTCCAGCCTGCGGGAAGCGGTCTTCCAGCGCCTCGAACACGGTGCGCTCGCCGTCGAGCACCTCCATGGCATGCTGGGCGAAATAGCCGAGCTTGACGCTGGCGCCGATATTGACCGTGCCGGTATCGGCCTCGGTCGTTCCAGTGACGAGCTTCAGCAGCGTCGACTTGCCGGCGCCGTTGACGCCGAGCACGCACCAGCGCTCCTTGCGCTGGATCTGGAAGTTCAGCCCGTCATAGATGCTGCGGCTGCCATAAGCCTTGTTGACGTTCTTGATGCTGACCACGTCGTCGCCGGAGCGCGGCGCCGGCTGGAACTCGAAGGCGACGGTCTGGCGGCGGCGGGGCGGCTCGACGCGGTCGATCTTCTCCAGCTTCTTGACGCGGCTCTGCACCTGCGCGGCGTGGGAGGCGCGCGCCTTGAAGCGCTCGATGAAGGCGATCTCCTTGGCGAGCATCGCCTGCTGGCGCTCGAACTGCGCCTGCATCTGCTTTTCGGCCAGCGCCCGCTGCTGCTGGTAGAATTCGTAATCGCCGGAATAGCTGGTCAGCGCGCCGCCATCGATCTCGATGATCTTGCCGACGATGCGGTTCATGAACTCGCGGTCATGCGAGGTCATCAGCACGGCGCCGTCATAGTTCTTGAGGAAGGATTCCAGCCAGATCAGGCTTTCGAGATCGAGATGGTTCGACGGCTCGTCGAGCAGCATCGCGTCGGGGCGCATCAGCAGGATGCGGGCGAGCGCGACGCGCATCTTCCAGCCACCGGAGAGGCCGCCGACATCGCCCTCCATCATCTCCTCGCTGAAGCCGAGCCCTGCGAGCACCTCGCGTGCCCGCCCGTCGAGCGCATAGCCGTCGAGCTCCTCGAAACGCCCCTGCACCTCGCCATAGCGGGCGATGATTTCTTCCATCTCGTCGGCGCGGTCGGGATCGACCATGGCGGCTTCGAGTTCGGCAAGCTCGGCCGCGACCGTGCTGACCGGACCGGCCCCGTCCATCACCTCGGCGACGGCGCTGCGGCCGGCCATCTCGCCGACATCCTGGCTGAAATAGCCGATGGTGATGCCGCGATCGGTCGAGACCACCCCTTCGTCGGGCGCCTCTTCGCCGGTGATCATCCGGAACAAGGTGGTCTTGCCGGCGCCATTCGGCCCAACCAGCCCGACCTTCTCGCCCTTCAGAAGCCCTGCCGAGGCCTCGATGAAGACGATCTGCTTTCCGTTCTGCTTGCTGATGTTCTCGAGGCGGATCATGGAAATGCGGAACCTTGGAGGAATGCTCCCGCGGCACTAAGCCATCGGGGCGTATCGGGAAAGCTTGGAGAGCCTGCTATCAGGCCGAGATGACGGCGCTGCGAGCATTGGCCGCGCTCAGGAGATCGGCTGGCGCCAGCGCGATCTGCAGCCCGCGCTGGCCGCCATTGACATAGACCAGCACTTCGGAGGAGGCGGGTTCGTCGACGATCGTCGGCAATTTGCGCTTCTGGCCGAAGGGGCTGACCCCGCCGACCTTGTAGCCGGTCAGGCGCTCGGCATCGGGCACCGGCATCATCGCGGCAGCCTTGCCACCGAAAGCCGCCGCGACCTTCTTCATGCTGGCCTCGCGGTCGGAGGCGAGCACGATGCAGACCGGCTTGCCATCGACCTGCGCGATCAAGGTCTTGAGCACGCGATTTGGCGGCTCGCCCAGGGCCTCCGCCGCTTGCAACCCGACGCGCTCGGCATTCGGGTCATAGGTGTAGCTGTGCAGCTCGAAACGGATTCCGAGCTGCTTCAGCGCCAGCGTGGCGGGGGTCGTCTGGGCCATCGTCCGGACGTCGCGTGTAGCGTCTCAATAAAGTTGAATCCGGCCTAGCTCTAACTCGTTGATTTTCCTAAGAGCAGATTTCTGAAATTAAGAATCTAAATTCAGAAAAGTAGCCTTAAAAAACGCCATTCTCAAAAATCGCGAGTCTAGCGCGCGTCCAGATTACGAGTATCGCAGCGAAAGCAGCGGTGCAACATTTTGTTTACTATCTTGGAGCGGGCGGGTGAGCGGGCAATCTGGACCATGTGCCTTCTCCGCGTCTGCTATTCGGGGGGATGCCACGTCGCTAACCAATGTTGTGCCGCGGATAGTGGGTGCGCAGGCGCCAGCTCCAAGCCGATTGCGGATTCACTCTGTGGCTGGTCGCAAGTGCTGATCACGCAGGTGAACCGTGGTCTGATCGATGCTCGGATAGACAGTGGTCGCGTTGATGTTGATGGCATCCAACTGCGCCAGAATATGCTCCTTGTTACCCACGGTTACTCGCGAAACCTCGATCCCGTCGTTGCCCCACTCCGGCAACGTTGCCTCATGACCGAAGAGAAGGAACGCCCCCGATTGGGACTTGATCCGGCTATTGGTCCTTTTTGCCTTGACACACACGACAGAGCCGAGGTCGTCGGGCTTGATCCGACCTTCGAAATAGCTCTTTTCCGACTTGATGTGGTGGAGCAGTTTACGAGCGACATCAGTCTCGTTGAACTGCACGGCGTCCAGGCGAAGGTCGATCAGGCTCTTTTGGGAATGAGGCAGGTTCGAGAGGTTCGCTAGGCAGCTGACCGTATCGGAGTCGAAGTACTTCACCTTGTCGCGCGCAAGGCGAAAGACAATCACCTCCCCTTTCGTCTCCATGAGCTCCGGCTTGCAGTGACGGGCGAAGAACAAGGCGACGAGAGGATTGCCCGAGATATCGAGCAAGCGGGTGGGAAGGCCATAGTGCTGCATTCTCACCAAGCGATCGAAGCAGTACTGGTCGCCTTGGAACTCGTCGTAGTGAGCGATCAGCACTTCCTTGCAGAGCCGGTCCTCGTCCGGCATGTATTTCCACGATCCGTTCGGCCACTTTTCTGAGCAGCGACGGCGTTAGTTCGAACGTGCCATCCTCATGGCCGCGGTAAAAGCTTTCCGCTGTCGGGTCCTTTTCGACGTCGAAAAGCACCTTGAGAAAGCTCTCGACGCTGTCGGCCTCGCCAATCTCATTCTTTCGGCGCTCGGGCGGCTCAGCCGCCACTCCGGCTCGTCCGTCGCCGTAGCGCGCGATGGCTTCCCGCCCACCGGCACTGAAGTCAGCAAGGTTCGTCAATACGTCCCGGTAATTGCCAGGCCGCACCGCCCAATGCGTTCGATAAAGCTGGAAGTTGACGATTCCGAACGCCTTGCGAGCCGCCTCGACGCTTGGAAACTGGACTTCGCCAAAATTGACTGCGGTGCTGAATTGCGCAGCGACCACCTTCTTGTCGGCGCGGATTTGCCGCAGGTGTCCGAACCGGACGAGCATCGTCGGCTGGTCAGGGCCGGTGTCGATCTCGCTGCAGAGAAAGGTCGGCAACTTTTCCAGGAAGGCCAGCGCCGGCCCGTCCAAACCGACCAGTCGCTGTTCTGTGTCCGTCGGGGTATGCTCGAACATGCGGCCCCGGCCCATCTCGATCAACGTATCGTCCTCGGCAAGCCAGGAGCGGTTGCCAAACGAGATGTAGTTGAAGTTTTCGAGCATCATTCCTCGAAGCGGCTAGTGACGTCTTTCACAACACAATTTGGAAAGGTTGCAGCTCACGGCCCTCGTTCCCTCACGTCTCAATCGTCAGCGGCACTCGGGTCTTCAGGGTAGCAATCGACGCTTCGGTCTCAGTGGCGAGGTCGACGTCAATCCGCGCGGTCTCGATCGAGGCGATCAGGGAAAATCGTACGGTCTCCAACGGGTCTCCCGCGCCGCTGTTGTTCCGCCACCATCCATTGAGGATAAATGGCGATGGCGCCCATTTGGCTCAGATCGCTTGCGCGGCCTGTCCAAATGTCCTGCCGGATCGAACCGTTGGAGCGCTTTTTGTCGCCTAGGAGCCAGGTTCCCACCGGCTGCCTCGTCGGAAGCTTCTTGCCCGGCTCTCGGGCCAGCTTGTTGATCCTCGCAATTGCAAGCTCGTCGTGGTCGTCGGGATCTTTGATATCGAATTTGAGGTGATGAGAATGATAGTTTTGAGCCCTTTGAGCGTTGAGTGCGAGAGGGGCAGGGTCTGTAAAATAAGAAAGTGTGATCCTTAAACTAACGTCGGTTGTCCCGAGTGCCTCAAGCGCATCGATTGGCCAAGGAAGGCGATAATATCGCATAAGGGCGTGCTGCCACTTTTTATTTTTATTTTGCAAGAGCTGAAGCTCGTCCTGGATAATCATCGTGAGCGCGTTGTTCGCACTCTCAAAGACCCGCTTTTCATTGGGCACGCCCCAGCCGAAGCGGTGGAGCAAATTATCCACGGTGGACCGACTCACGCGACCGGCGCGAGCTTCCATGGCCGGCGTCCAACGCGCGGCGTGGACGACAAGCCCGCGAACCGTCTCCGGCCAGAACTCGGGATATGCGGCCATCACCCGCGTGCAGAGTCCGCCAGCGCTCGACGGCTTGCAGCTTCGGCAGGCAATTCAGGTCATCGAACGGGCCGCCGTGCTCGACCTCCTGGGCTATGATGATCCGAATGCGGGGCTCTACGATCTTCATATGAATGCCGCCAAGGCACGAGCTCACGGCTTTCGCCTGATATGCGAGGGGCGCCTCGAGGCACTTCTCGACCGTGTTCATGCCGGCAATGTAGGCGACTGGATCTCGCTTATTCGGGATAGCATGGGCCGCTAGACGCGCGCGCTGGCCTAAGGGTCATGCGGGACAGATACAATGATACTCTCTGGGCGTGCGTCGGATGACGAGCCGAGCGGCAGCGATGGCCTGGATCTACTTGGCAGAAGGCTCGCTGAGGATCCAATCCGGAAACAGCACTTCGCGCAATCGGCCGATTGCGCTACGACGTCCCCATTCCTTGGCACTTTCTGCCCTCAACTTTGCTTGGGCCCTTTGAAGAGCGTTCTGCATCGAATTGCGCTCAAAAAGGTGCGGCTGCCAACGCTCGATTCCCTTGCGCACGAGCGTCAGCGCTCGATGGCCGCCGTTGGAATCGAAGTCGTTCGCGATGGAAATCAGCTTGGGGTGGCCAGATCCTGTGACCACTCCGGCTTCCAATGAAATCAAGAGTCTAACCAGTGAAAGGATGCAGGCCGAGCCGCTGTTCGGCCCAAACGGTGGCAGATCTGCCTGTTCGGCGGCCTCGTTGAGCATGTCGTACGGGTCCGGCAGGCCCGGCATATGGTAATATCCACCTTGATAGGTTTTTACCCATCGCTCCTTGAAATCATCGGCCCAACGCCTGGGCCGCGCACGAGCCGCCGCCTCTGCGATCGTGACGATGCTCGAATCCCAGGGCTCCTCTCGCTCAGCGTGGTAGGTCCACGCTCGCAGTCGAAAGCCGCCGTCAGCTTCGCATTCCGCAATCACTTCGCTATCGACAGAGAACAACAAGCCGCCCTGGTCCGCGATGATATCTCGAACGGAGGCCCGCATCGGTCCGGTCGGGTCGAAGTTTCGCATCACCCAGAGGAGAGCCGTTCCCATCCGATCGTAGAAGGCCCGCCGGCCATTGATGCCGTGCAGCGTGATGGTGGCGAGCTGGGCCTCCAGGACGACCTTCTTGCCTTCACATTCGAATTGAATGTCAGGAAATCGGCCGAAAGGGAACTCGAAGCGCATCTCGTCAGTCGGGCGTTCGTAAGCCCCCAGGGAAACCGAACCGACGTTTGGATCGTCCTCCGCAAGCCGCGCAAGCAAGGCAACCAGGTTCTTATGTGCCTCTCCTTCCTGCCGGCCATGGAAAATTCGCGCGTTGATCTGGTCGGGGGTCAGCTTCCTTTTGACTTCCAGCGGGCATTCATACGCCCCGCGGGGCAAGTGCGACCAAAAGTACCGCGCCCCATTGAAAACGGGAGCATGCGGATAAAGCTGCTGTCCACACGCCGGGCAGGTGAACTTTATCGGGCGACGTGTTCTCGTGCTGAGATGGGCAGTCGCCTGGAGGCGAACTGTCGAGCTTGGATCCTCCATCATCTCGGCGATGTCGGAGGCCGAGATCTTCACGTGGCGCTCGACGTCGATCGCGTAGGGAATGAGAAGCGGGCGCATCGGTGAATCCTGCCCTGAACGTGCTCTGGCGAATCAATGACCACGCAATTTGTGATGGCCATTTCACTTGCTGTGTCAGTGGTCGTCCACCAGCGTGGATCGCTCTGTGTCATGTATTTCTATCATTCTAGAAATACGAATTGACTCGATGTGGGACTCGCGCCAAACTCCCTTCATGGTCACGATCCAAAGCGCAGCCGCTCAACTCGAAGCCCTCGGCAATCCGACGCGGCTTTCGCTCTACCGTCTTCTCGTAAGAGCCGGCCACGACGGGCTATCTGTCGGACAGTGCCAACAACGACTTGAGGTCGCGGCCTCAACGCTTTCCCACCATGTGAAAGCGCTCGTCATCGTCGGGCTGATCAGCCAGGAGCGCGACGGTACGAGTCTCATCTGCCGCGCGAATTACGATCGGATGAATGCGCTCGTCGAGTTCCTCGTCGCCGAATGCTGCGTCGACAGCCAGTGCGGCTCCAACCAGAGCGCTGCGTGAATAGTCAGGCCTTCTATTTCAATATTTCTAGAACGACAGCAGGAAAGGAAGATGGCAGTGAAGAGCGTCGCTATCATCGGGGCAGGACCAGTTGGACTTGCTGCAGCTGCTCATGCGCTGGAGCGTGGCTTATCTCCCGTAGTCCTGGAGCGCGGTCCGGCGGCCGGGCATGCTATCCGGCAATGGGCACACGTCCCGATGTTCTCGCCCTGGGCCTTCAACGTCGATAAGGCGGCGGAGCGCCTCCTCGAGGTGTCGGGCTGGACGCGCCCCGATCCCGATCGTTATCCGACGGGTGGTGATCTGATTTCGCAGTACGTCGCCCCTCTAGCCGAACGACTGCGGGATCGGATCAAGCTCAATGCCGAGGTGATCTCGGTTTCCCGGGCAGGCTTCGACAAGGTCAAGACGGATGGCCGCGAGGCAGCGCCGCTGCTGGTGCGCTATCGCAACCGCGATACGCTCGCGAGCTTGGCCGTGGATGCCGTCATCGATGCGTCCGGAACCTGGTTCTCGCCGAACCCGGCTGGCGTCGGCGGTTTACCGGCGATCGGCGAGATCGAAGCGACCGAGCATATCGCTTACGGGATGCCGAACATCTCCGGAGCAGCCCGATCGCGCTATGCCGGCAGGCAGGTCGCCGTGCTCGGCGGAGGCCATTCGGCCATCGGCACCCTCATCGCGCTCTCCGAGCTTCAGGCCGAGAATCCCACAACCAAGATCACGTGGCTCTATCGGGGTCCGATCCTGGCGAAGGCATTCGGTGGCGGCGCCGCCGATCAGCTCTCCGCCCGCGGCGAACTCGGTCTCCAGATCGCGGATCTCGTTAAGCAAGGCCGCATCAGGACCCATACCGGCTTTCGTCTGGAACAAATCGAGCGCGATGCCTCCGGTTTGCGCCTGATCTCAAGCGACGAAAGCAAGCAGTCCGTCACCGTCGACGAACTCATCGTCGCGACCGGCTTCCGCCCGGAACTGGCTCTCCTGCGCGAGCTGCGCGTCGAGCTCGATCCGGCGCTCGAATGCCCGCCGAGCCTGGCGCCGTTGATCGACCCCAATGTCCACTCCTGCGGAACGGTGCGTCCTCACGGTGCCGCCGAGCTCGCCCATCCGGAACCTGGCTTCTACATCGCGGGCATGAAGTCCTATGGCCGAGCGCCGACCTTCCTGCTCGCGACGGGGCATGAGCAGGTCCGTTCGATCGTGGCTGAACTCGCCGGCGATCACGCCGCGGCCCGGCGCGTCGAGCTCGTCTTGCCGGAGACCGGTGTTTGCAGCGCGACGCCCGGTGGGCCGTCAGCTTCGACATCCAGCTGCTGCGGAGGTCCCGCGCCTGCGGCCGTCGATGCTTGCTGCGTCGATGACGCGGTTGCCAAGCAGTCCGGGAAGGTGGGATGCGGATGCTCGTCCAGCTCCCACGAAACCGCCCGCGAGACGGCCGAAGCCTGATGTCCAGCCTGTCGCTGCCTGTGCCCACTCCCACCGGAGGGCGTGGTCTCGCATTGATCACGGCGCTCGGCGTCACACAGGTCGCTGGTTATGGCGGCTTGTACTATGCCTTCGCCGTGCTGGCGCCGAAGATGACCGAGAGCTTCGGCTGGTCGCCCGAGTGGACATATGGCGGGTTCGCGGCCGGGCTGCTGATCGGCGGACTGATCGCGCCCGTCGCAGGGCGATTGATTGATCACTACGGCACCCGGCTGATGATGACCCTGGGTTCCGTACTTGCCGGCCTCTCGCTTCTCGGCTTGGCGGAAGCGCGTGGTCCGATCGGCTATGTCGCGGCCATGATCGCCCTGGAGGTTGTTTCGACCCTCGTCCTCTACGATGCGGCGTTCACGGCGCTGACGCAGTCACGCGGCCCAGGCGCAAGGCGCGCGATCAGCCAGCTGACATTGATCGGGGGCTTCGCATCGACACTGTTTTGGCCGTTGACGACTGCTCTGCTCAATTCCTTCGACTGGCGCGACATCTACCGAATCTACGCGGTCGTCCAGATGGCTCTGTGCGCGCCGCTGCATTGCCTGCTGCTCCCGGGTCCGGCCCGCCGTGCCGTGGACTCTGTGTCATCCACCAACAACGCCGATGCCGCACTCGCGGGCTACCTTGAGGGCAACGCCCGCCGCAATGCGTTCGCACTTCTGGCGCTGTCATTCTCGCTTCAAGGCTTCGTGGTATCGGCGATGTCAGTCCACATGCTGACAATGCTTCAGGGACTGGGGCTGAGCGCGGCTGTCGCTGTCGGCATCGGCGCGATGGTCGGTCCCTCCCAGGTTGCGGGGCGCCTGATCGAAATGTTGTTCGGAGCCTCGATCGACCCTGTCACGACCGCCTGGACCTCTGCGGCATTGATGCCGGTCGGGTTCGTTCTGCTGACCATCGGCGGTTCCGCGGCCGGGCTCGCGGGTCTGTTCGCCATTGCGTACGGCATCAGCATGGGCCTGAGCTCGATCGTGCGCGGGACGGTTCCCCTGAAGCTCTTCGGTCCCGTCGGGTATGGGGCGATGTTGGGCAAGCTTTCCGCACCCGGGCTGGTCGTCAAGGCCGCGGCGCCGCTCCTCTTCGCCATGCTGCTCGAACGGGCCGGTTTGATGCCGAGCACGTTGCTCCTGGTCGCCCTTTCCGGCCTGGCGGCGGCTGCGATGTACGTCCTGGCGCGCAAGCTGCGCTGAACTCCCTTCCGATTATCAAGGAGAACCTCATGCCATTGCGTGAGCTGACCGATATTTCCTCGCTTCCAGCCCTCAAGCCCGAATTCGCGATGAGGCGCCCCGCCGGTCTGCCCGATCCGCTCGGACACCCGCCGCGCATCCTGCTGCTCTACGGCTCCCTGCGCGAACGCTCCTTCTCTCGGCTCGCCGTCGAGGAAGCTGCGCGCCTTCTGACTCTGTTCGGAGCCGAGATCCGCATCTTTGATCCATCCACCCTCCCCCTTCCTGACCAGGTCAAAGGCGACGACCACCCGGCGGTTCGGGAATTGCGCGAGCACGCGCTCTGGTCGGAAGGTCAGGTCTGGTGCAGTCCCGAACGCCACGGGCAAATCACCGGCGTGATGAAAGCGCAGATCGATCATCTGCCGCTGGAGATGGGCGGCATGCGCCCGACCCAGGGACGGACACTGGCGGTGATGCAGGTTTCCGGCGGCTCCCAATCCTTCAATGCGGTCAACACGCTTCGCCTGCTCGGGCGCTGGATGCGGATGTTCACGATTCCCAACCAATCGAGCGTCGCAATGGCCTACAAGGAATTCGATGAGGCGGGGCGGATGAAGCCATCGTCCTACTACGACCGCATCGTCGACGTGATGGAGGAACTGGTCCGCTTCACCGTCTTGCTGCGGCCGCATGCGGAGACGCTGGTCGATCGCTATTCCGAGCGCAAGCAGAAGCAGATCGTCGCCGATCCGACTACGGACATGTCAGCCATCGCGATCGCTCACCAGCATCGCCGATCGGCCTGACAACGCCAAGCCAGCCGCCCAATTCGAAGGTCGCCCAGCTTGCGATACATCCATATATCCACTAACTTGGATACATGGAATCAGAGCAGAGCATTCTGGCGCTGGCGGCTCTCGCACAGCAGACCCGCCTCGACGTGTTTCGCTTGCTGGTGAAGCATGAGCCCGAAGGTCTGCCCGCGGGAGAAATAGCCCGCCGCCTTGCCGTGCCGCAAAACACCATGTCGTCGCACCTGGGCATCCTGGCCCGAGCCAAGCTGGTCCGAACCGAACGCCAGAGCCGCTCCATCATCTATCGAGCGGACCTGGAAGCGGTGCAGCACCTCGTCACCTTTCTGCTGAACGATTGCTGCGGCGGACGGACCGAGATCTGCGCTCCGGTGGTCGCGGCGCTCTCGGCTTGCTGCGCCTCCTCTTCGGCCGCGACCGAGATTGAGGAAAACGCCTAGACCCCTCCCCCGACCGGCTCTGCGCCTCTCGATAGGCGGTTCGCGCCTTGCCGCCGGAGCACGAAACCTCTGTGCCGGAGTCACTTCAGATGGACGTCGTCATCTACCACAACCCCGATTGCGGGACCTCACGGAACACGCTCGCAATGATCCGGAATGCTGGGGTCGAACCGCACGTCATCGAGTATCTGAAAACGCCGCCCTCACGCAGAATGGTGCGCGAACTCGTCGATCGCGCAGGTCTTTCGCTGCGCCAGGCACTACGCGAAAAGGGAACGCCTCACGCCGAGCTTGGCCTGGACGATCTCTCGCTCAGCGATGAAGCCCTGCTCGACGCGATCGAGGCCCACCCCATTCTCCTGAACCGCCCCTTCGTCGTGACGCCGAAGGGCGTCCGGCTGTGTCGCCCGTCCGAGCGGGTGCTCGACCTATTGCCGCCGCAGTACGGCGAGTTCCGCAAGGAAGACGGGGAGCTTGTCGTTGATTCATCCGGCCGTGTTCTCGCGGGAGCCTGAGAGCCATGTCGACCTTCGAACGTTACCTGACCCTCTGGGTCACCCTGTGCATCGTCGCGGGCATCGCGCTCGGCCACATTGCGCCCGGCGTCTTCCAGGCGATCGGCGCGGCTGAGATCGCCAAGGTCAACCTGCCGGTGGCGATTCTGATCTGGCTGATGATCGTGCCGATGCTGCTGAAGATCGATTTCGCGGCGCTCGGCGAAGTCGGGCGCCACTGGCGCGGCATCGGCGTCACCCTCTTCGTCAACTGGGCGGTCAAACCATTCTCGATGGCCGCACTCGGCTGGTTCTTCATCTCTTATCTGTTCCGGCCGTACCTGCCGGCGGATCAGATCAACAGCTACATCGCCGGCCTGATCATCCTCGCGGCGGCGCCCTGCACGGCGATGGTCTTCGTCTGGTCGAACCTGACGAAGGGCGAGCCCCTGTTCACGCTCAGCCAGGTCGCTCTCAACGACGCGATCATGGTGGTCGCCTTCGCGCCAATCGTGGCCCTGCTGCTCGGCCTTTCGGCCATCACCGTGCCTTGGGACACGCTGCTGCTGTCGGTGGTGCTCTATATCGTTATCCCAGTGATCGTGGCCCAGCTCATGCGGCGTCAGCTTCTGGCGAGCGGCGGCCCCGCCGCGCTTGACCGCGTGCTCAGCGTTCTTGCCCCGATCTCGCTGGTGGCATTGCTGGCGACGCTGGTGCTGCTCTTCGGCTTCCAGGGCGAGCAGATCCTGGCGCAGCCGCTCATCATCGCGATGCTCGCGGTGCCGATCCTGATCCAGGTGTATTTCAACTCGGGTTTGGCCTACCTGCTCAACCGGATGACTGGCGAAGCGCATTGCGTCGCCGGACCTTCAGCCCTGATCGGCGCGAGCAACTTCTTTGAGCTCGCCGTCGCTGCCGCGATCAGCCTGTTCGGCTTCAACTCCGGAGCCGCGCTCGCGACCGTCGTCGGGGTTCTCATCGAGGTCCCGGTGATGCTTTCTGTGGTCGCGATCGTGAACCGGAGCAAAGGCTGGTACGAACGCCACCCGGCCGTCGTACGCAGCGCCACCAAGCGCGATGCGTCAGCATCGGCCTGAACGGCTAGGCGGCCTCCAGGGATCTGGGGGTCGCCCCGTCCATCCGGCCGATGGCTTCAAGCGCCGGCGCCAGTTCGGCCAGGGGCATGCTCTCGAACGGCAGATTGACGAGAGCCGTGACCCGAGCGGTCAGGTCTCGATAGCTTTGACGGAAAGCAGCACGGCGCGCCTCAATCGGGCCGCCGACCTCTGCGGGGTCGTCCAATCCCCAATGCACCCGCGTCGGCGCGCCCGGGAAGGCCGGACAGGCTTCGTCGGCCGCGGAGTCGCAGACCGTGATGACGAGGTCGATTTCAGGTGCGTCCGCCGCCAGGAATTCGTCCCAGGATTTTGAGCGAAAGTCGGCGGTCGCGTAGCCGAGCTCTCCAAGGAGTTGGAGCGCAAGCGGGTGCGGCGCCTCATGCGGGCGGCTGCCTGCCGAGTAGGCCTGGATGCGGCCAAGCCCTTCCCGGTTCATGACCGCCTCCGCCATGATCGATCTGGCGGAGTTCCCGGTGCAGACGATGAGCACCCGCAATGGGGTGTCGGTTGCCTGCGCCTCCCTGCGCGAAAGATAGGGAGTTGCGGGCACCTCGCAGGCCGCCAGGCTCTGCGAGCAGCAGGCCTCGGACAAAAAACCGAGCAAGGCGTCCGCGCGATCCGGAACCGCGGCGAAGATGATGTGTCGGCCTTCGCGGCGCGAGGCAAGCAGTCCAACCTGCTCCAACGCCGCGAGATGGGTCGACAGGGTATTGTGCGGGACGGCTAGCAGCCGACCGATATCGCCCGCCGCCAGGCCGTGAGGCCGGTAGCGCATCAACAGGCGGAAGACTTCCAGGCGGGTCGACTGGGCAAGCGCTCCCAACAAGTCGACCGCGCCGGCGGCTTCGAGGCGGGTGGTCAAGCGGCGTCGTCCTTCCTTCCCAGATCGGTACCGATCGCGTTCAGCCGATGCTGTAGAGCGACACGCTCCAGTGAGGCTAGCGGCAAATTGGTGAAGATCGATATCCGATTGTTCAACATGCGATAGGCATCGGCGAAGGCAAGCGCCTTCTGGACATCCTCGCCCACGAAGGCCGCCGGATCAGGCAGACCCCAATGCGCGCTCATCGGCTGCCCCGGCCAATGCGGGCACGGCTCGTTCGCGGCGTCATCGCAGAGCGTGAAAACGAAATCGAGCGGCGGCGCATCCGGCTTCGCGAACTCCTCCCAGTTTTTCGGGCGAAACTGGGTGACGTCGTAGTTCAACGACTTCAGCAGGCGCGCAGCGAACGGATTGATCTCCTCCCGCGGATCGCTTCCGGCGCTGAATCCTTTGAACTTGCCCGGCGCGACGCGACTGATGATCGCCTCCGCCATGATCGAGCGGGCGGAATTACCGGTGCAGACAAAGAGCACGTTGAGCGGAGCGCGGGCCATGTTTGTCATCTCATCATGTCGATAGGTTTCGACATGATTGACTCCGTCGTCATTTCGATGTCAAGCGACATATCGAATAATGCGCTCTGGATCGAATTTGAGAGGCGATGGTATGAAGGTCGGGATCAACGGCATGGGGCGGATCGGACGGCTGGCCCTGCGAGCGGCGCTGGGCGCGGCGGAACGACCGAATGATGATCCCCGGCGCGAAAACCGCCTCGAGGTCGTTCATCTGAACGAGATCAAGGGAGGCGCCGCGGCGACGGCTCACCTGCTGGAGTTCGACAGCATGCAGGGCCGCTGGCGAACCGAGATCGGCCATGACGGCGACGGGGCGATCCACATCGGCGAACGCAAGCTCAGCTTCTCATTCGAGGCATCCCCTGCCGAACTGCCCTGGGGCGATCTGGGCGTCGATGTCGTTCTCGAATGCACCGGCAAGTTCCTGACCCCAGCGGTGCTAGAGGGACATCTGAAGCGCGGAGCCAAGCGGGTGATCGTCGCCGCGCCGGTGAAGGATCCGTCCGTCCTGAATGTCGTCGTCGGAATCAACGAAGGCCTCTACGATCCCACCAAGCATCCGATCGTGACGGCAGCCTCCTGCACCACGAACTGCCTGGCACCGGTCGTGAAGGTCGTTCACGAGAACCTCGGGATCCGGCACGGCCAGATCACGACGATCCACGACCCCACCAACACCAACGTCGTGGTCGACGCCCCGCACAAGGACCTGCGCCGGGCTCGTTCGGCGATGCTCTCGCTCCAGCCGACGACGACGGGCAGCGCAACGGCGATCGCGCTGATCTATCCGGAGCTCAAGGGGAAGCTCGATGGCCACGCAGTCCGCGCGCCCGTGCTCAATGCCTCGCTGACCGACTGCGTCTTCGAGCTCGAACGGTCGACGACGGCCGCGGAGGTCAATGAGCTCTTCAAGAGTGCAGCGACAGGCTCCCTCGCCGGAATCCTTGGCTTCGAGGGGCGCCCCCTCGTCTCGATCGATTATCAGCGGGATACGCGCTCCAGCATCGTCGACGGCCTATCGACGCTCGTCACGAACGGCACGATGCTCAAGGTCTACGCCTGGTACGACAACGAGATGGGCTATGCCTGTCGCATGGTCGATCTGGCCTGCCATCTCGAAGCGGCGGGGATCTGACGCGATGAATGAGGGCACGCGCAACTACGCCATCGTGACGGCCGCATATTGGGGCTTCACGCTCACGGACGGCGCTTTGCGCATGCTCGTGCTGCTGCACTTCTTCCGGCTCGGATACTCGCCCTTCACCCTTGCTTTCCTCTTCCTCCTCTATGAGGCCGCGGGCGTGCTGGCGAACTTCATCGGCGGCTGGCTCGCAGCGCGCTATGGCATCACCAGGATGCTCACAGTCGGCCTGACGACGCAGATCACCGGCTTTCTGGTGCTCTCGGCTCTTTCGCCCGATTGGTCGGCCGTTACCTCCGTGATCTGGGTGGTACTCGCCCAGGGCATCTGCGGGGTCGCTAAGGACCTCACGAAGACGGCCTCGAAATCGGCCATCAAGATCGCCGAGACCGCGGCCAAGGCACAGGATTCGGAAGGCCGCCTTTTCCGCTGGGTCGCCTGGTTCACCGGCTCCAAGAACGCGATGAAGGGCTTCGGCTTCTTCCTCGGCGGCCTACTGCTCGAATTCCTCGGCTTCCGGGGCGCACTGTGGGCGATGGCAGCGGCGCTCAGCCTAGTGCTGTTCGGGGTCGGGGCATCGCTTCCGCCCATGCTCGGAAAGGCGAAGGCGAGCAAGAGCGCACGCGAGCTCTTCGGCAAGAACCGTGGCGTCAACCTGCTCGCGATCGCACGCGTCGCCTTGTTCGGAGCCCGGGATGTCTGGTTCGTCGTCGGCGTGCCCGTCTTCCTCTATGCAGCAGGCTGGACCTTCACGATGGTCGGCAGCTTTGTCGCGCTCTGGACCATCGGCTACGGGCTCGTGCAAGCGGCTGCGCCCGCCGTGGTCAAGCGCAGCCCCGACGGGCTGACGCAGGAGGTGAGAGCGGCAAGGCTCTGGTCGCTGATCCTCGCCATCATTCCCGCCGCCATCGCCGCCGTTCTGGCGAGCAACTCGGGATTGAGGCTGGATATCGTCCTGGTGGTGGGCCTGGGCCTGTTCGGCTTCGCCTTCGCGGTCAATTCGTCGGTGCACTCCTATCTGATCCTGGCCTATGCGGGATCCGAGAAGGCGGCCGAGGATGTCGGGTTCTACTACGCAGCCAATGCGCTGGGGCGCTTCAGCGGAACCCTACTGTCAGGCTTGCTCTATCAATGGGGCGGCATCTACGCCTGCCTGGTCGGTTCGTGTTTGATGCTTATAGCGTGTTTCCTGGCCACTCTCGCGCTGCCGGGGCGTGATGCCCTGGTTGCAGCACGGAGCTGAGTTCTTAAGACGCGGGAAAATTCTGGACTGGCGTATTGCGCCATGAACGGGCTCAGGCTCCCGGCCCGAAAGCAGACCTTAAGCAAGCGAGGTGGCACGACCGAAACGACCCACTTCCACGTCTGGAGCGTCCGTGGATCGGTCGACCTGGCGAAAGGCCAAACTGGTGGCTCTGCTCGCATCTGACATTTAGGCTCATCGATGCTTGCGGACATCCAACAACGCATCGCCCGCTCGATCGTGAGATCGCGGTCGGCGCGTAGCGGTTCAAAACTACGCCGAGGTCATCAGCCTCGGACGTCGAAGCCGATGTACCTGAGGGCCTTTGCGATGCGTCCGTTGAGCGGCGGGCACTCTTCCGGCTTTAGGGAGCCGTACAACTCCAGAGCGCAGAAGAGTCCGAAATTCGAGAGTTTCCGATAGGGAGAATACAGAACATCGTGGAGGCGCTGGATAAACTCCCCGCCCCCGTAGATCAGGTATGCGAGCGTCTGCCTGACCCGCTCGACGTCGTTGTTATTCCGGGCCCAAAATTCTGGGATGAGGTTCTTCTCCCCGCCTTTCACGAAGCGCAGTTGCTCGTTGAACGCGTGGAGAGCCATCAGCCCGACCGACAAAACTTCCTTTGATACCGAGTGGATTCCCTCGACGCTCGCAAAAACCTTGTGCAGGTTTTCGAGCCGAATGGCGAAGTCCTCGGTTACCTTGTCATCGTCGGTCGAGACCCATTCGTTTCCGAGCTTTTCAAGCAGCGGGCGGCGCTCGGCTTCGTTGCGATAGGGAGATGTATTCCAGGAGTCGTCGCCGATGGCGTAGGTAAGTCGGACCCAGTTCAGAAACCGGTTGGTTTCGCTCGCAGGTCCGAGTTCAGCGAGCTCTTTCCTCCGATAGCCGGCGGCCTCGAGGACATTGGTGACCTCCGTGAATGCCGGGCGGTACTCTTGGTAGACCTGCCTTCTGAGCCCCTCCAAGAAGATCTGCTCCTTGGACGCTTTGTGGCTGTCGACCTGGATGTTTGGCGGAACGGCTTTGCCGATCGCCTTCTCAATCTCCGTTTCCGGGTTCGGCCCCTGCTGGAGCCGCTTATGAGCAGCAGCAAAATCAGACAGGATTTGAGGGGTCAGTACCTTTCCTGCCTCCCAAAGCTCAACAAAGAGCGCGATGATCTCCTCGACCGCATCCCGGTCATTGTCCTGATCGAGGCGGATCGACGCTTCGCGGTTCGAGAACAGGCCGCCATCCGTCAGGTTCGATGAGCCCAGGATCGCCACATCATCAAAGATGAAAATCTTGGCGTGGAACCGGTCTGTGAAATAGCGAACGGAAACTCCTGGCTTCTCGCTCACCTGTGCGAGCGCCTGCGGGCTGGTCGACTCGTTCAGCCCAATCAGGAGCTGGACCTGCGAGCCCTTCTTCACGGCATCGAGTATGGGCTCGGCTTTCGTGAAATACGGCGCGGCCAGATAGATTTGAGAGGCGCCATCGGCCAGTTCATTGAACGGGTTGATGACGTAGTCCTTGCGCGGACCGTTCGTGAATATTCTGACCATTCCCACCCACCCCGGAATCGACCTAACGTCAGCACCTACGGTGGCGGCACATCAAGTGTGCAAGGACGCGCGATGGGGATTTCGGTCAAAACGATCGTGGATTGCGACGGGTGCATATTCATCGAGGGGTTTGAGCCGGGCAAGCCGTCCGCCGAAATCGCGCCCATGTTCGGAAAGGTCCTGTCGGTCTGGGACGACGCCCCAGTCCAGGAGCTTGTGCCAATCGACCAGAACGTCGCAGCTCCCAACACCTACAGCGGCATCTTCGGCCGTGATCGCTTCCCCTTTCACACCGACCTGGCGCATTGGCGAGATCCGCCGCGCTACCTGATGCTCCGATGCATCAAAGGTTATCTTGATATCCCGACGCCGGTGATCGACGGGCATGACCTGGTCCAGGCGATCGGGCCGGATTTGCTCAACCGCGCCCTGGTTAAGCCGCGACGGCCTCGCGGTGGAAGCTTCAGCATGCTGACGCTTCGCGAGCCAGAGGGCGACAGGCCAGCGCTGATCAGGTGGGACGAGGTTTATCTGAAGCCGGCCAGCAAGCTCGGGGAGCAGGCGATCTCTCGGATGAAGGTCGAGATCGATAGACGACAGGCTATCGAAAACGCGCTCGTCCAGCCCGGAGACATGATGATTATCGATAACTGGCGGATGCTGCACGCTCGCGCCCCAGTGCCAGCCGGGCGCGAGGACCGCATGATCGAACGGACATACCTGGGGGAACTGAATTGAAGAAGACAGTGAAGCCGGGTCCGATCGAGGCGATATGGAACCCAGATGATCTCTTCAACAAGGCCCTCCTCTACGTTCAGCAGACCGAGGACTTGGAAAGCGACCAGTGGCAATATGCCCTCTGGCTCAGCCTGTCGCTGGAATTTCTCGCTCGTGCGGCCCTAGCAAACATCAGCCCGGCACTGCTCGCCGAGACTGAAAACAAGCAGTGGGGCAGCCTGTACCACGCCTTGGGATTTGTTCCTAAAGAGCAGAAATACTCGCCCAAATCGATCGGCACGGCGGAGGTTTTTAAGCGCCTGAACCTCATCCTGGATGACTTCACGCAGGAGCACGAGAACTTCGGGATTCTGCACACTGGCAACCGGAATTCCGAGCTGCACACAGGCAAAATGGCATTCGAGGGCGTCAATGCCTCGACCTGGCAGCCGCGCTTCTATGGTATTTGCCAGGTACTGCTGGCGTCGATGGGCAAATCGCTCGAAGAGCTTTTCGGCAAAGACGAGGCCAAAGCTGCTAAAAAACTGATCGCTGCGGCCGCCGACGAGGGAGCTAAAGCGATCCAAGGTGATGTCGCCGCTCACAAGAAGGTTTGGGAGGCGAAGCCCAAGGCCGAGCAGAAGGCGCTGACCGAGTCAGCCGCGATCTGGGCAACACGTCATGTCGGGCACCGCGTCGCCTGCCCATCGTGTGGATCCCAATCTCTTCTGCATGGTGAACCAGTTGGCGACGCGAAGCAGCAGTTCTTTGAAGGCGAAATCGTCGAGACGCAGGAATACCTGCCCACGCATTTTGAGTGCGTGGCTTGCGCGCTGAAAATAACAGGCCTTTCCCGGCTCTCGGTGGTCAAGCTTGGTGATCGATACAAGAAGACGCAGCGATACGACGCTGCCGAACTTTATGCGCCCGAGGACAAATACGACGGCTACGAGGACGACAACAACGAGCGTTAGCCGGTCACAGCGTCTACTTCAACCACCGGCCACACCCCCTCACCGCCCTCGCCCCACACCCGTCCGTGGTCTGAAAGATCGCGACTAAGTCACCACAATCAAGATGGCCGTGAACCGCCCGAAAACAGACGTTGTGAGCGTCAGCAATGGGCCAAGAGAGCGACCGTGATGTCTGCTCACGGAACCTTCTTTCCGATCTTATCGAATTGTTTGAGGAATGCGGTCAGATCCTTGATCTCCTGCTCATTCTTGATGCCGGCGAACACCATCTTGGTTCCCGGGATCTTCGCCTTGGGATCCTTGATGTAGACGGCGAATGTCGCCTCATCCCAGGTGATGCCCGAGTTCTTGTTGGCGCTCGAATAGCTGTAGCCCTCGACTGATCCGGAATGCCGCCCGAACAGGCCATTGAGTTCCGGACCGACGCCGTTTTTTGCGGTTTCACCTATCTGGTGGCAGGCCCGGCATTTGTTCCAGGAGCGCTCGCCCGCGGAGATGTCCTGTGCAAAGGCAACGGACGGCGAAGCTACGAGCAAGGCAAGCACAGGCCACAGGCGATTCATGTTCGATGGATCTCCGATGATGAAAGGATCAGGTGGCGAAGCCGCCGCGCAGCGGATGAAACAGGACGACATCACCGGGATGAACGCCGCTGTTCTCCGCGGCGATCTCGGCCAGGCCATCGGCTTCGGCGAGCGGTTGCAGTCGGGCAGAACCGCCGCGGCCAAGGATCTCGACGCCAAGGCCCTCGTGACCTTCGACGAGCTTGACCGGAACGAACTCGGTTCGGCCTGCGCGGCGGACAAAGGCCGACTTGCTCGGTAAGGGAAAGCCGAGCCGCCGTGGAGGCTCCCGCCCCTCCAGGGAGCTGGCCATCGTTCGACCCAGCAGTAGCCAGCACACCAGGCTCGAAACCGGATTCCCCGGCAGGCCCAGGTACGCCGCGGAACCGATGCGGCCAACGACGGCGGGCTTGCCGGGCTTCAAGGCGATCTTGAGGGTTTCGCCGCTGCCGCCTGCCCGCTCCAACGCTTCAAGCGCATGGTCCTCCTCGCCGAGGGAGGCGCCGCCGCTGGTGATTACGAGATCGGCTCGCTCGGCCGCACACTGAAGTCGATCGGCGATCATTTCAGGCCGGTCAGGAACCCAGCCACCGTCGATTGGCACCAGGCCTGATTGCTCGATCAAGGCGAGCAGCATCGGCCGATTGGAATCATAGATCGCGCTGGGTTCGAGCGCGTCACCGGCCTGTCGAAGCTCGTCTCCCGTCGAGATCACGGCCACACGCGGCCGTGCGCGTACCTTGAAGGTGCCGATGCCCTGCGCGGCGGCAAGGGCGACATGGCGCGCATCGAGACGCTCGCCCACTTGGAGAAGGGTCTCAAGCGGTTGAACGTCCTCGCCCTTGATCCGGATATTGTCTCCCGCCCGGATCGGGCAACGCAGAACGATGATATCGCCATCGCGGTCGACATGCTCTTGCATGACGACCGCGTCGGCGCCCTGCGGCAGCGGGGCCCCGGTGAAGAGCCGAGCGGCCTGGGCCGCAGCGATCCGCCCGCCGCGGCCGCCAGCAGGAACACGGCCGACGACCTCGAGGCGGATGCCTGCGGCAAGTCCGTCGCCGGCGGCCAAGGCATATCCGTCCATGGCGGACTGGGTGAAAGGCGGTGCCGCAAGACGCGCCACAATGGGCTCTGCGAGCGTGCGTCCGGCCGCCTGCGTCACCGGGACGGTATCCGTCCTGGTCAGCGCCGCCGCATAGGCAGCCGCGCGAGCGCACGCTTCGGAGACAGAGAGAAGAGCCGGGGCGCGATCGGCGGCGAGAGCCGAAAGCGGCGCTTCGACCACAATGGGAAGCGTCATGACAGACCTGCGAGCTGGAAGTGAGGAGAGATGAGCGGGTCGCGTAAGCGTACGCCCCGCTCATCGTGACGGCGTCAGACCGCGTATTCGCGGCTCTTGAAGGACAGATGCCTGGTATTCTCCGGTGCGCTCGCGATCTTCCGGATGTTGCCCCAGGTCTGCTTGTAGTTCGGGATCACGAACTCATTGACGCCTGCAGAGACGACATTGCCTTGGACGCCCGTGGGAAACGCGAACAGCATGAAGGCCTGATTTCGCTTCGCCGAAGGCGTCGGATAGGCCATGGCCTGCGTCGAGCCGTTGTCGTTGTAGACCTCGACAAGATCCCCGTCCTTGAGGCCGAGCTCGGCCATATCGGCTGGGTTCAGCTCGATGAAGGGATATGGCTGAGCGTCCATGACGAAGTCGTTCTTCTGGTCGAGATAGGCGCTCTGCCAGATCAGGTTGGCCCGCCCGTTGTTGATCAGGAACGGGAACTTGTCCTTCTCGGCCTGCTTCCCGGCAGCCTGGAGACCACGCCACTGCGTCTCCATGAAGGTTGCCTTGCCGTCCTTGCCGCCGAACTTACCGTCGGCGAACAGCCGCTTCGTGCCGATGATCTTGCCGTCCGCGAAGCCGGTCGCCGGCTCCTGGAAGCCATTCGTGCCCATCGCCTTCAGGCGAGCATAGGTAACGTGCTCACCACCCTTCTCATGAGCATGGTAGCCGTCCATGAAGGCGTCTTCCTCGGTCTTCCAGTCGAAGCCTTTGAAGTTGTCGGCAACCTGGGCCATGCCGATTTCCCGGAAGACGCGTTCCATGTTGTTGGCGATGCGGGCCGCGATCAGGCAGTCAGGCATGGCTTGGCCTGGCGGATCCATGTAGCGCTCGACGAGGCGCATGCGGCGCTCGCCGTTCATTGAGGTCAGATTCATTTCGCCCGAGGTCGCGGCCGGGAGCCAGACATGCGACGCCTGGCCGATCTGGCTCGGTATGATGTCCACGTCGACCGAGAACAGCCCGCCCTTCTTGATTGCCTCGACGATGGCGTTGACCAGCGCCGTCCGGTCACCGAATGGGATCGAGTCCATCGCCTCCTTCACCAGATCGGTGCGCTTCTTGTAGGTTCGCTTGAACTGGTAGGCATTGAGCGTCGTCTTGTAGTGGTCGCATCCCCAGATGTGGTGAACGCCGCCCTTGCCCTCGATCAGGAGCTTGTCGACATAGGCGGCCGGCCGGCCGACATGGGCGTCAGACGGACGCGAGTAGCCTTCCTGGTGGCCGCCCAGACGCACGCAACCACCTCCCGGCCGACCGATATTGCCGGTGGCGAGAGCGACGTTCACGAGCGCGCCGTTAGTGCGGTAGTTGTCGTTGCCCCAGATCAGGCCCTTCTCATAGGCGAACATGGTGCGCCGACGCGCATTGCCTTCCTTTGGCGACGCAATCCATTCCGCCGACTGGCGGATCTGGTCGACGGTGAGGCCGGTCAGAGCGGCAGCCTGCTCCAGGGTCGTCTTGTTGGCCGCGACCATCTTGTCGAAGCCGTTTGTCGAAGCGGCAATCAGCGCCTTGTCGACCCAACCCTTCTCGGCGATGTACGTCATCCAGGCGTTGAACAGCGCAAGATCACTGCCCGAGTTGATGGCGAGGTGCATTACCCGCTCTTTGCCGGCCTCCACCTCGCAGGCGTTGACTGTCACGGTGCGCCGCGGGTCGATGATAACTATCCGCGCGGGAGAATGAGCCTCATTCGGAAGCTCGGCGCGCTTCTTGTCCATCGAGGTGCCGCGCAGGTTCGGCACCCAGTGATTCAGGAAGTAGTTGGTCTGCGTCTCTAGCGGGTTGGCGCCAACCACGACGATCGTGTCGGCGAGCTCGGCATCCTCGTAGCAGTTGTTGAGCTCGCCGATGCCCATGTCGCGCGTGGCGTGGACCTCGGAATTGTAGGCCGGCCGGTTGTGGATCCGGATGTTCTTCACCTTCATGGCGCCGAAATAGAGCTTGCCGGTGCCCCAGGTGTTCTCGTAGCCGCCGCCGGCGCCGCCATGATCGAAAGCGGAGACGAAAAGCCCATCCTCGCCCTGATCTTTGACGATCTGGCAGGTGACCCGGGCCACGAGATCGAGAGCATCATCCCAGGACGTCGGAGACATCGCTCCATATCGCCAGACCATCGGGTGAGTGAGACGCTGCTGTTGGGTCGAACGCGCCTCTGAGTACGAGGTCTCCGCCATGCGGGCGCCGCGGACCGAACCGAGGCCCGAATTCACCACGCAGTTCTTGTCCGGCATGATGACCAGGTGGACGTCCTTACCGTCCTGCTTGACGATGTTGTACATCGACGGCGAGTACCAGGCGCTGCTGTCGGCCCCTTGCTGCTGGGCAAGATCGACCTTGAACTTGTTCTGGCTCGGATCCGTGCCGCCCTGCCGGTTGATGTCCCAGGTGTAGGCCTTGTAGCCGCAGCCGACGATACAGAAGTGGCAAGTGACATTGTGCTCCTTGGCGTCCGCGGGGACGATGGGGAGGCGATCGATCTGACGCTTGTAGGTCATGGTCTTCTCCCTCAGAGCACGTTGGACAGGCGGCCGTAGAGAAGCTCGTCGAGCCCCTCGGCAACGATGTCGCCATTGGCTTCGACACGCAGGGCGTATTGAGGCAGGTTCTGGGTCGATTGCCCCCAAACCTGCTGGCCGCCGGCCTCGCAATCGAAGCGGGAGTAGTGCCCCGGACAGTTCAGGGTCTTGTCGGAGGAATTGAAGGCCAGCGGATAGCCCTTGTGCGGGCAGACAGTGGAGAAGCCGACGATGTCGCCGTCCGGCCCGACACCGCCCGGCACGCGCTTACCGAGCTTGATCAGGACGCCGGGTGCATCGTCATCGGGATAGGCAACGTCCTTCGGTTCGTTGACCTTGAGCTCCGCCACGGTTCCGAGCTTGTTGGCGGGATACTCGACCAGCGCGGCAGCGGGTTTCGCCTGAGCCGGCGCGGAAACGATCGTCGTCGCAGCCGCGCCAGCCGCAGCAAACCCCGCTCCTGACAGGAACCGGCGGCGGCCGAGATCGACCATCAGATCGCACTTCTTCATTGGGATTCCTCCAACCGTCTCGTGAGCGGTGGAAGGTGAGTGCAGGGCCCGTGCCGAGTTCCGAAAAGTCGAAAAGCCCTTTGAAAACCAGGACGTGAGTGGAATGATAAGATCGGACTCGTTCAGATTTCCGAACGTGTTGCGACCGCGAAGGTTCGTGACGTTGAACGTCGCGATCAACGCCGGGAGTTCGGCGGCTGGTCGCCGTCGTCGCGGCCGAAAGAAAGCTCCACATCCCTCCATTTGAGACGCCGCAGTCGCATCGCAAGGACGAGCCCGACGACTCCGATCAGGCTCAACACGGTGGGATTGGCGACGATCGCTGCCAGGGAATCGAGGCTTGGCATCGTGTTCCTCACTCGTCCGAGGCAGAGGTTTCGACGATCAGGTGCGGTCGATCGAGCTTCGCCAGGATCGCCTCGGCCGCCTTCTTGCAGTCGAAAATGATGGAAACCGGCCCGGTCTGATGCGTTCCCCGCTCCTGCTCATACTCATCGAGGCTGTCTGTCCGGCAAACCCCGGCGCTATCGACGATCACATAGCGCCCGATCTTGTGCCGGGGGTCAGTCGTCCGGACCGCATAGTCGGCGAAACCAAGCATTGGCAGCATGGCCATGCTCGCAGCCGTTTCCGCGTTGCGGAAGCCATCGCTGCCAAGCGGAACGGTAGCGACCCGAAGCCCGATTCCCGCGTCCGAAAAGGACTTGAGCGCGAGCATGCGGCTCAAATCCTCAAACGTGTACCGGCTGTGCTTTCCATCGTCTCGCGCGGCCAAATAGCCGCGGCGCTTCCAATCGCGCTGCAACTCCACCGACACGCCCGTTGCGCGAGCCGCTTCGGCGGGCGTGAACTCGGTCGAGATATAGCGGGTCGTGTAGCGACGTGGGCTCATGCAGGACAATCCGTGAGAGGTCCCACGAATATCGCGCGACATAAACCGTGTCAATCCTCACGGTTTGAGCGAAACCTCAATCTCTCACGGATCCGAGACCGTACCGCCTCATCTTTTCCCAAAGCGTTGTCCGGGAGACGCCAAGGGCCCTCGCGGTGGCAAGCACCGCTCCGTCGTTTTCTGCGAGGACGCGGGTAATATGGCGCCGCTCAGCCTCGTCGCGAATGCCCTCCAAGCCTTCCCGATGAGAAGGTTTGAAGGCAGTTTCGAGATCAGGAAACAGATCGCCAGGCATCAGCAACGGACCGTCGCTCAGAGCAACCGCACGTTCGACGCGATTGCGGAGTTCGCGCACATTGCCGGGCCATCCATGGGCGAGGGCCGCCTCCACGGCCAGGGCGCTCGTTCCCTGAATACGGTCGTCGCCATTCCCGGTGAACTCCGCGACAAAGCGGTCCATCAGCCACGCGATGTCCTCGCCGCGATCGCGCAGCGGCGGAACCGGTACGTGCACCACATTGATCCGATAAAGAAGATCCTCGCGGAATGAGCCCTCTCTCACCTTCTGCAGCAAGTCGGCATTGGTGGCGCAGATCACCTTGGCCCTGAATGGCACGACCTGCTCACCGCCGACCCGCGTGAAGCTGCGCTCTTCCAGAAGCCGCAGCAGCTTGGCCTGGAGCTTGGGCGCCAATTCGCCAATCTCATCGAGAAACAGCGTCCCCGCCCCGGCACGCTCGGCGTAGCCGAGATGACGCGCATGGGCGCCCGAGAAGGCACCCTTTTCATGGCCGAAGAGCTCGCTCTCCATCAACTCAGCCGGAATCGCCGCGCAGTTGACGGCCATGAACGGACCCGACTTGCCGCGCGAGGCATGGAGCAAGCGTGCGCAGACCTCCTTGCCGCTTCCGGTTTCACCAGTCAGCAGGACCGGTGCCCCCACTTTGGCCAGCCGCAGCAGAGTACACTCAACGGCGCGCATCGCTGCCGACACGCCCAAGACCCCATCCCCTTCCTGCGCAACCGGCTCGACGAGCGTCTCCAGGCGCTCAAGGAAGGACGACATCTCGAACGGCTTCGTGACGTAATCACCAGCGCCGCAGCGCATCAGCCTGACTGCCTGGTCGATCTCGCCAAATGCCGTCATGAACAGGAATGGCGGAGCTCGTTCGAACTTGGCGGTTTCAAGAAAAATTTCCTCGCCATTGCCATCGGGTAGCTTGAGGTCGCAGATCACAGCTCGCGGCCGGCGCTTCGAGAGCCCTTGCACGGCCTCCGCCTTGGTCTTCCACCAGGTGACCTCGGCTCCCTCGATTGCGAGCCTCTGGACAAGGGATTCGCCCATGATCGGATCGTCCTCGATCAAGCCGATCGCGCAGCGCTCAAGCGACATCGCGAAGCTCCTCTCTCATCCCGACGGGGACCATCACCCGAACCAAGGTGCCTCCCAGGGGCGAGTTGGCGATCACCGCCTTCCCTCCCATGTCCTGCAGCAGCCGGCGCGTGACCCAGAGCCCAAGCCCAGTCCCCTCACCGATCGGAGCCGGCCGGTTGCTTTCGCCGGCAAGGACGGCTCGGGCTTCGGCACTGAACCCCGGGCCCTGGTCATGAACTTCAAGCAACAGGAATTCGCCTTCGATGGCGCTGACGAAGATGACCGCTGCGCCCGAAGGGCTGACATGAATCGCGTTGAGCAGCAGATTCAATGCGACCTGCCGGAACGCCGTGGCCTCGACAGGCAATTCACCGCCGAGCTGGTTCCGCCATTCAAGCGCCAGCGCCCGCCGCGCGATCTCAGGCCCGACAAGCAGGCGAAGATCATCGAGATCATCCGAGGTCAGGCGCCGCGGATCGCGGTCGGCACGGTAGGCGGCAAGCGTCGAACGCACGACATCGCGTATGCCCTTCAGGCCGCGCTCGAATAGGTCCAGCGAGGTCGCGCGGACCGATGGCTTGTCGCCGTGGCGCTTCAATGTGTCGATCGCATTGAACAGCCCGCCGAGGGGATTGTTGATCTCGTGTGCCATGCCGGACGCAAGGCGACCGAGGCTGGCCAGGCGTTCCTCATTCGCGAGCTCCTTGGCGATCGCCTCGCGCTCATTCACCGCATCAGCCAATGCGTTGAAACGCATGAAAAGACGCCTGAACTCCCTTGTTGACCCGGCTATCTCACTTGACGGAATCGGTTGCACCGGCCCCGAGACACTGAGATCAAGATGGCGGGACAATGTGCCGATCGGGCCGAGCATGCGCCGGATGATCCAATAGCCGAAGGCCGCCAGCAGCAAGGCGATCACGGCATTCGTGGCGATCAAGGTGCGAAGGACGTCGCTGCGCTCGCGCAAGAGGTGGCCGATGTCATAGTCGACATAAATCTCCCCTATCCGACGGTCCTGGTAGATCAACGGCCTGCGGGCGAAGGCGCGCGCCTTGTCGGTATCGACCGTCAGCCGTGCATCACCGCGAAAATGCCGATCACGGTCCGATTGCCGGCTGAGCACAGGCGCTTGCCTCGGATCGCTGGCAGCAAGCGTCTCCCCCTTGCTGTCGACGACAACGATGCTGGCGCGGCCAAAGCCGCCTTCGAGCGAAGCGCCTCGCTCGACGATGTCGAATACCTCCCAGATATCCTCCCGCAGCACATGCGGAATAAGTGCCGATGCGAGGCCGTTGAGGTAGATCGTCGACATCGCGGCGAGCTGCCGCTCCTGGGTCTCGCGCAGTCTCGACAGCACGGCGTTGGTCATGACGATGCTGACGATCAGCATGAACGCCGCCACCAGCGCGGGCGTCTTGAAGGCGAGCGGCCAGCGCCGCGGATCAAACGACGCACGCTTCATCCGAGCGCCCTCACAAGCTCGACACGGCCCGCGATGCTATCGAACAGCGTTGGACTGCCGGTCGCGAATCCGTCGAGCCGCAACAGTGACAGAACGCTTCGACCGGTCTGATCCGTGGGCATATCGATCAGCGCCCGCCGAAGGCGCGCTATCCCCTCGCTCGCAGCGTTGCCGGCGGACGTTGCTATCGGCGGAAACCCCATCCAATCAGAGCGCCATGCAGCCTTGGTCTGCCGCGTCAGCTCTGGCTCGGTCTCGGTCATCACCTCCCAGACATAGCCGTCGACACTGCCGGATTGGGCAAGTCCCGCGGCTACCGCCCGGACCACGTTCCGGTGCCCATAGGTGAAAAATGTCCGTTTGAAGAAGTCCTGGGGTTTGAACTTCTGCTCAGCCAGCAGAGCTCGTGTCACGAGGTATCCCGAGTTCGAGTCTGGATCGGAAAACGCGTGAATATCGCCGCGCAGATCAGCGATGTTGGTCGCCTCGCGATCAGCGCTGACCAGCAGGTAAGACTGATAGGTCGGCTTGCCACGCCAGATTGGAACCGCGACCAGATCCAGTTCGCGGCGATAGGCCACGAAGGGAAACCCGCAGATCCAGGCCGCATCCAGCAACCCGGAAAGCAACTGGGATGTGATTTCCTGATAGGTTCGCTTGAGGACGAGTTGAACCTCGGTGTCCATGGCGACTGTCAGATAGTGCTGCAGGGCCTCAAGCAGTTGGAGATCGGAGGTTAGGAATACGGGCGTCAGCCCAAAGCGAAAAGGCTGCGCTGCACGCGGGGTCCTCGGCAAGACGAGGGAAGCCGAGGCACCCACAAGCAAACCACGGCGCGTAGGGGCGGCGCCTGCAAGAACTGAATCTGAGAGCCGGTCGACCCTCGAACTCACCGAAAACCTCCCAGTTTGTTATTGTTTTTGTTGCAATCTGGACGCTTGCCGACCCCCAGTCAAATGGCTTCGATATCTCGACGAACACCGAATTGGCCGTCGAGACCCTAAGCAATCCGAATGTTTCAGGTCCGCCTGAGGATTGGCCGGCCCCTTGACCGGTTGCACGGGGACTAATCGCGGTATGCAGACGGCCCAATTGGCTCAGCGCGCGCTACAGATCATTGGAGCGATGGACAACGACGGAGTAGGAAGCGCGAACTTCAAGCCCGTCCATCCCCGGTTAGCCGAACCCGCCCCGCGGGAAGAACCCTTGCCTGCCTTCGCCGCCCTGTCCGACGAACACCGTCACATGTGCTTTCGCGTCGGGCGGCGGATCAATGTTTTCGAGAACGATGAACTGGCCGAGATTCCCCAACTGCGCCAGGGACCGGAAGAACCTGGCTGATAGCTTCGTGTCCTTGATTTCCTGTTCATCCTCCGACAAGGCGCCTTCCCTATGCGTCATAGGCTCGCGGTATGTCAGCAGCGGCGTATCCAGGACGATGAAGCCAGGATGTGGCAAGCCCTTGCGCCGGCAATGAATCAGGATAGCAACCTTGAAAGCCGAATGCAGGACGGCGCGGACGCCCTTGCCGTTGCTCGCCCGCCCCTTCCCGTCTACCTGGATATCCTGTTTCGCCGGGTCGAAGGCCACTACAGGGTTCCCGGGAAATCCCCAGTCGCGCAGGAGTTCCTGGACAATCTGGGAGAACTCATGTGCCGTGGTAGCGCTGACGCCCGCCTGTAGCTTCGACGGGGTGCTGCGCGAGGCGTCGCGCGAACTCAACTGCGAACGGCGAGCAGCCATCCGGTCTCGCTGCGTGTAGAGATCGAGCGCGCGCTTGATCTCGTCGCGCTCTCTGATGACCTGCTCGTAGTCGGTCCGGACGCGAAGCTCCTCCGGACGCTCCGTCTCCAAGTTGCGTTCCGCATCCGCCAGTTCAGCGAGCATCCTCTGCCGGCTCCGGCTCAATCCCGCGGCGTCGGCGTTGACCGACGCCATGGTCTGCGAGAGGTCACGGCGTTCGCGTTGAATCTTCGCGATTTCCGCGGCGGCAGCGGCTTGCGTCCGGGCGATCTCGTCCGCGGCATGGGAATGCACCTGATGTTCGGGGTCGGCGCCGCAGAGCGCGCAGGGCCGGCCCGCCACCGCCTTGAGGAGGAAGCCACCTTCCTCCAAGGCGACGAGCCGCTCGATATCCGACAGAAAAACGCGGTCCAACTCTGCGAACCGACCCGACATGGTTTCGAGTTCGGCGAGCTTGGCTGTGGCCGCGTCCACTTCGTCCGTAAGCCAGCGGCGCCGACGGGTGAGCGCGTCTATTCGTTCCTGGCGAACGCGTAGATCGGCATGGCGGTCGGTGAGCGCCGCTTCGAGCCGGCCGGAGCGTCTTTCCATCTCCTGCCGCAACGGGGCCTTCTCGCCGATCTCGGCGTCGATGCGCTGAATCAACTCGTCGAGCAGCTCGATCTGGCCTTCGACCTTCGCCTGCCTGACCGCGGGCCTGACCTGCGCCACCACGGCAGAATCGTCCGTGCCGGTCATCAGCAAGCGGAAAACGTTCTTCTCCGCGGTGTTTTCGGTCTTGATGGGGCTGAGGACTGGGCTGGCCTCGTCCATGATCGGCCCCTCGCCCACGACCACGTAGGCCGCCAGCTTCCGGAAGCTGAGGCTGTCCTTCTCGCCATAGATGTTCGTTACGACTTCCTTGCCAGAGAGCCCGAGGGAGGAAAGCAGGAACTGCGAGACGTTGTTGCCGGATTTTGCGCTGTGGATGGCGCTCAGCGTGGCTGGTGGAGCCCGATCCTTCGGGCGTTCGGTCAGCAACCCGTCGAATCGTTCGAGATCTCCGCCCTTGACGGACCGGTGTAATGTGACTTCGCCCCCATCCGGCAGGACCATCGCCAACAGGGCACCGTCGTAGCCTTCCCGCTGCTCGATGTCCGGGAGCTCGTCGCCCCCGCCCAGCATGAAGTTGATCGCTTTGGCGACGAAGCTCTTGCCGGTGTTGGATGCGCCGTAGACGATGTTCAGGCCGTCCTCGAATGTCAGGATGGCAGGCTTCACGACTGCGCCCGTGAAGCTGAGGCTCCGCAGCCTAATGCCCCTCGTGCTCACTGGTTCGCCTCGCCCGGCGATCCTGCGGCCTGGAAGTCGGTCCTCAGGCGTCCGATGCGCTCCTTGACGATTCGCTCGATCTCGGCGGGCTCGGCGCGCGCGAAGCGCTCTGCCAGCCAGCGCGCGCGGTCTTTTAGATTTACGATGTATGGCGATTGCAGCATGCCGAGGAACGAAGGGGCGTCCTCGCTCGCCTGGAAATGGATTCCATCGTCGTCGTGCCTGACATCGACCATATGCACGCTGCGCATCAGGTTGAGGCTGTCCTCGACGAGCCTTCGCCGCACGAACAGCTCGCCGATCCGTGGCGCGAGGTCCGGGTGCAGGCTGTCCGGCCCGTCAACGTCAGCGGTGTGCACGACGAGATGATCGAACCAAGTCATTTCCATGAGGCTGCACCGCCGCGGATAGAAAGCCTCCAGTACGATGAGCGCCCGCAGTCCAGTTTCCAGCGCACTGTTGAAGAGCGGGCCGTAAGCGGAAGATGACGGAGGGCTTAGCGTTTCCAAGGCAGTCGGCCTTCGTTGGCGAGGTGGTGACAGAAGCCCTGCTTTACCTCGACGCGAGCGTAGGGTGCGAGGATACCCGCCGGCACAACCGAGGCGGCGCGGTCCGTCACACCGTCGATCCTCGCCAAGGTGTCGGGGTAGGACGCCCGATAGGCGCCCACGACCCCATGGTAGATTTGTTGTCCGAAATCCACCAGCTCTTGCTCCAGGGTGTTGTCCCGATAGTGGCGCTTGAAGTACGCCGCCTCGAAATAGCGGGTTCGCTGCTCCCACAGGTGCTCTCGGAACTCGCCATGCGCCAGCACTGCCGCGACGTCGGGAAAGGAGGCCCGCGCGCGCTCTTCGTAGGCCTGCACGATCTGGGCGAGATAGTTTTCCTCGACGTCGGCGATTGCGTCCGGAGTGCCCTCTGACGCGTAGGGTCCGGGATCAGCCCCGAAGAACTTGACGAGCGTCGGGCGGATGTGTGGATCCTTGAGGATCGCGTAGACGTCGAACAGGTAGACCGAAGCGAAGTCGAACCTTTGGATGAGGGCCAGCAGCTCGGACGTCAACGGCACCGTGGCGCGCTCGACGATCTTCGTGGCGCAGTTCTGATCCCACTGGTCGATAATGGTTTGGCGCAGCCGCGTCGGATGTCCGATGCCCTCCAGGACGGCGCGTGCCGCACCTTGTGGAGCGATAAAGTGATAAGCCGCGGGGAGCGAGGTCCCATCTCGGTTTGCGTGGTGGAAGACCTTGGCCAGTTCAGGAAGGATGTCCGGCATTCGCAGGACGGATTTCAGTTGTTTCGCCTGGAAGAGGTGCCACGGCCCCTCGAAACGCTGCGGCGATAGAAAGCCCACGACGTCGCGCCCCTTGTCGCCCGTGCCGGCCCACACCTGCGTGGCGGAATACGCCTTGGCCTTGTTTGACATCCAATGATCGACGAAGAGCTCCAGTTCGTTGGGGCGAAGCGTCTGGATACCGCGGACGTGGTCGGTCGACATTCAGTGTTTCCGAATCCGAGGCTGGCTGAGCGCGCGATCAAGGCAATCCACGCGACAGACGGAGGGCCGTCAATAGGGCCGGCGCCCGCGCCGATCGGCCGCTGTGGGCGCCTCGACGGAGAATGGAATGTACGTCGGCGAGGAAAACGGGCCCGAGCCGCCGGGGTGAACGGCGTGTCAGCGCCAGTTGCCGCAGCTACCCCCCGGTACTTCGCGCTTGCTGGGTTCTACGAAGCCGCCGCCCGTTGGCATGTGCGTCGGCTGGTATAACCTCGCGACTGACATGGTCCGGAGGGCGCGCAAACCGAATGACGAAATCGCGGGACGACTTCAGCGCCCGGACGAAGCTCGACTTGGCGCTGCGGGCCAGCTACCTCTGTTCGTTATGCAAGCGATCAACGGTCGGTCCTAGCGACGAGGCGCCCGACGCCGTGACGATGATCGGCGTCGCAGCGCACATCTGTGCCGCCGCGCCGGGGCCTGGAGCGCGCCGCCACGACCCGACAATGACGCCCGAGGAACGGTCCCACATCGACAACGGGATATGGCTGTGTGCTTCGTGCGGCGTCCTGATCGACCGAGACGAGAAGCGCTATACCGCCAATGCACTCCGAAGGATGAAGCGCGATCACGAAGGCTCGCGGCGCCTCGAGGGATCGGATTCCGACGCCGACGGCGACCTCATCACCATAGGACAGGACATCGTCGCAGTCGGGACCGTCATTCGCTCCGGCCCGGATGGTACGCGGGTTCGCCTGTCCCACTTCGTCAACGGTTCGGGTCGCGATCTCTGGTCGTTGAACCGGGACTTCGATAGATGGCTGCCCGAGCGGCGCCATGTGCTTTTGAACGAACTCGGCTTCGGTGGGTTGCTGGCCGAGCCGCCTGTCGTCGAGCGCGCGGGGCAGGCCTATGAAGTTCTATTCAGGCTCAAGGATCAGGTCCCGCGCCGAAACGCCGCCGCAAGCATCTCGTCCATGTCTAGCGAGGACGGGCGCATGCTTCATGGAATGGAGGCATACGTCCAGGTTTTCGAGAGCGTACTGGGCATGGGCCTAGGGACTTGGTTCACCGATCTCGGCCTCGGCAGCGATCTGTCCGATCTGTACTGGCGCTACAAGGGGTCTCCGTGGTTCGAACGCCTTGCGATGATAGAAATGATCCGGCTCTCCTCCATCCCGCGCGTCCAAAATGGCCTCGACGCCCCATCGACCCCGTTTCTGGCCGTCAACCGCATCGACAGCGTCAAGGTGCCGTCCTTCGACCTGACGGGCCAGCAGCTCGGAATCGAAGTGCGGTTCGATCTGGAGGGGATGGGACTGTGGGAGCACGTCCTTTCGGTATTCGTCTCGACGCCGGAGCAACTTGCGCGGGATCGCGAGAAGGCGCGGCTCCACAATGACAAGATCAAGCGAATCGAGGGAGAATATGCAAAGCGCGAGTGACTTCCTCCCCGCTTAAAGTGGGCGTCCGCGGTGCTGGTCGTGTCCCGTCGCGCGCTCCACCTTGCGGTTGTGTAGCCCAATTAAACGTCGCACGCTCCACAACGCTTAATCGGGCTACACAACGCCCTGTACGACGTTCAATCGGGCTACATCGCGCGCGCAATTGGGAGCCATATCGACTGGACTCATTGGAAAATTTGGCGTCGTAGCGCCAAAAATCCGGCTACGCCGCAGCGCCGCAGTGGCCGGGGCTGCGGCCGACTGCCGGTGCGCTCCCCACGTCAACGCGTTCAATCCAATTATTTCCGACTGGCGCCCTCGACCCATTTGAGGCCCAAGCCCTTCAGCATCGTCCCAATTGACTGAACGCTATAGTCGGCGCCGAAATTCTCCGAAATATAATTGACGACGTCGGTCTGGTTATACGTTCCAGTTCCGCTAGCGTTCGCCATGATCAGCGTTTGCGCAAAATCGTGAACGGACCGGCGCTGTCCAGGGTTTAGGACAGCCTTGTTAGCATACAATCTAAGTCCATCGATGCCATCACGATTGAAGTCATTGATCAGAAGTTTCACAGCTTTGCGCGTGGTCTTCATTCCGTTCAAAACATCATTCAGCGGGATTCCTTGAATCAACTGCGCCGCGATGTCAAAGCGCTTGCGTTCCAGAGAGCGGGCGGTTTTGTATTTGGATAGCGTATCGGCTGGTATGTCCGTTCGTATCTGAGGGAAAACTTTGTTATATGAATCTCTTACGATCACCCCGCTGGCCGATTTCCATCTAAATCCCGCTTCGGTGAGCATGATCCTTAGTTTTCCCTGACCGACTCTGTGACCACAGACGCTTTTCGCGAACGCCTGAAGATCATCGATCCGCCATCCTCCCTTTTTGGATGAGACGTCATCCACCATCTCACGGGCGCGTCGAACGATCGCGGCTCGCTGCTCAGCAGTGATGACGGCGACCTCTCTCGGCGGGCGCTCTGCCGCGACCAGTGCAGCCAAGCCACCTCGCCGATAGCGGAGCGAAAAGATGTATAGACTGTTCGCCGCAACGCCGTACCTATGCGCAGCTTCGTCGAGAGGTGCGCCATCGATAAGGTCGGCGACGGCCAGAAGCCGACGTTTCTCGCGGGCTTGACGACTGGCGGCTGCCTGCCTGCGGAGTGGCTCCGCATCAGCCGACGGTCCGAACCGAATGACCTTGGCATTCAGGATGCGCAAAATCTCTTCGCGATCGGACTCGGCGAATGGGCGGTTTAGCAAGGTAATGCCAGGATCACGCTCGCCATCGATTGCCAGGCCTCGGGGCCCGAGCTTCTCATTCAGTTCCCCTCTTTTGGCGAATAGAGGGGCATAGCCGATCTCGATGAGCTCTACGCCGATGTCGGTCAGCAGTCCCTTCAACGTGCGGGTCACCATACCCAGCTTCGTGGCAAGAAATTTGACGAAGACGTACTCGGAGTGAAATCGGTCGATATCACCACGTTGGATGATATATTTTCGCGAATACCTGACGTCCGGGTCGTCCGGCCGCTCTTGTGCGCTAATAATCCCTGCTCTGACCAGCTCGCGCAGATGCTCAAACGATATCCGTAATTCAATAGCGACGGCCTCCGCGCCGATTTCGGAATAGGGAGTAGCGCTAGCGAGGTTGTCTATGAGCTCCTTCGCGTCCTCGTAATCGATAACCAAGCGCGCTCCGATGCTGGTGGCATCTGGCACCAAGGCTCTCAGCCGGATAGAGCCCGCTTGGATGCCGGAAAATATATCGGCCAGCGATGTGAGGCGCCGCCGTCCCGCTATCGAAAGAGCGTCGCACAACCTGATCGACTTCCGGTCAGGGTCTGGGGCGAGACGCGCCTCCAGGTCACGCTTGGTGGCATCCCAGGCACTTTGCCTCCAGGCGAGTTCTTCAATGCCGGCCAACCGGCGTGCGACGTCTGTGGCTGCAACGAGAACGTCACCCTGCTCCAACGCCTCGATTGTCGCATCGCTGACCCTCTCCTGGCTTTTGAGCGAGGTGACCGTCAGCAGGTCGCGAGACTCGTCGATGACCTGAAGGGCGAGCTCCTTGTTGACGAGCGACAGTTCGCCCGTTCCACCGCCACCGGCCACGACAATCCCAGGGTGGTCGATGATCCTCTTGAAGCGATCATAGGCTGTTTTCCGCAGCTTCAGCACGGTCTGGAGACTGCAGATGCGTGTGGACCAACGCTGGATGACGGCGAGTGGGTATCTTGCGACCTCCTCGTCCGGGACGGCATCGAGATGCCTCCGCAGCAGTGACTGGAAATAAGCGGCGCGGGTTTCTCCGACGCGCCAAGGCTCGATCAGATCGGCCAGCGGTCCGAGCATTTCCCGTGTCTTGTCCGAGTACGTCGACGTGACCGGCCGTGATCGCATTGCCTCGACCAGCTGAAAGAACCCGTTTGGCCAGTCCAGGAGCGTGCTCATTCCCGAAGATAGAAACTCCGGCGTCCATGACTCTCGTTTGCGGTGGGATAGCTCTCGGCGCAACGAGTCGGTTCCCGCGGATTCCATCGACACTGCGCCAAAGAGCGCCGCAAGGCTGATGATCTCACCAGGGCCAAAGCTTGCCAGGTCCGGCGCGAAACACTGGATCGCCCGCTCGCGTGTCGAGGGATCTGCATCGACCAGGGCAGCGGCTAGCTTAATGTTGGCCAGCACGGTCTCGTCGCGGACAACAGCATCTGCTTTGGCATCGCGCAGGTCGATCTGGCATTCGGCGCAATGCACGATCGATGGATAACTCCAACCGAGCGTCGATTTGCAGTTGGGGCATTCGGTCAGAAGGACCTCTCCCGTCTCGGCCGAGGCGTTGATCGCAACGATGTCCCACTCGGCACGATGGATAGGCGATATGCGCAATGCAGCGGGAGAAACGGCTCGAACGTGCGACGTCAGCAGCCTCGTGCGAAACGGGAGGCCCCTGAAGTTGCAAAACTCGCGCTCGCCCTCGCCGGGCAAGCTCGTGTATGCACGTCTCGCAATTTCCGCGCGTGGCAGCCCGCACAGATCAGCGAGCGCGGTCACGGCGTCATCTTGATCCTTGGCTCCGGGCGCCAATAGTTTTGTTGCGCCCGTGGCTTGTAGGACCACATGTTCGGCGACCCCATTAGCTGTCGCGAAACGTGCCAGCAGCCCGCGCAAGCTCTCACTGGGCTGTGGTGTTACGCGGTCCGGCGCGGTTGTAGCGCTGATCTCGAAGCAAAAATCCGGCTGAACATTCGACATCGTCAGTCCAGTATTTCTTCCCAAGGACCCTTCCAGACTTGCTGCGGCAGGAGCGGCCTGTCCGAGGTGAAGGGATTCAGCGCCACGGCGTTTGAGAACTTCCATAGGCGGTCGAATGCAGAGGCCAGGATCGCGTTGTCGATGACATTGCTGCCCTGCATAATGGCGTCTGTCGCGGCGATCTGCAGGAGTTTTGCCGTGGCGCCGGGGTAGCCCAGCGAAGCGGCATGGATTCGAGCCGCAACATCAGGCTTGGCAAAATTGCTTCGCGAAAAATCTGCGACCGTCACGAACTGGTGGTCGAAATTGGCCAGGTACGCCCTGTAGAGCTCCCAGTCTTTCTTCTGTTGCGGGTTGCGTTGGTAAGGCTCGACTTCCCAGTGGAAGTCGTTGCGGCCGATCAGATGCCCGTTCTTCGCAAAGACCGAGCGTGCGCGCGTCGTGCCGACCAGGAGGACGGCGCATATTCCGCGGCAATTGTTGATCAGATTCTGGATCCAGTCCGAAACGTTCTTGGATACCTTCCCTCGGTCCTTCTCGACCAGACGCTGAAGCTCGTCAAAAATGATGAGGGTTGTGCCGCGCCGGCGAAGGGTCGCCACGAGCTCGACTCTTTTGAAATCACCGTCCCCCTTTTCGGGGTTGAGATGATTGAGGGCCGTCAAGGCGGCGCGACCCAACGTTTTGGTCGTGGCGCCTGACGGAACCTCCACATAGACCACTGGCACGCGATCGGCCGCCCCCTCTCTGATGGGTGGATGCTTCGACATGAAAGTGTCGATGATCGTCGTCTTTCCGCCACGGGTCGGCGCGGTCAGCGACGCCGATGCGGACTCGCCTCCTCCCAGGGCCGTGTCTTTGAACAACTGGATCTTCTTCACCAGATCAATTGTCCGATCGTTCTCAATCCGAATGCCTTTTATCGCATTGATGCGAGATGCGTGGCGATCGGACAGCTCCATATGATTGGAGCTCATTAAAACCGTCTGCAGCATACTTAAGCCTTGTGAATCGTATTGAATGAATATTTTGCCAAGAGCGCGTCGGTATCGTCTTCGTCTTCGAATTCCGACGAGGGCTCCGTGGGGTTCGATTTGGGTGCTGCAGATGTGATGGCAGGGAGCGGCGCCGTGCTTGCTACCCCTTGCGTCGAAGCATCGCCCTCACGCGTTTCTTCGTCGTCGAGATTTTGGGATGAAGCGACCTGCATCGGCACGGTGCCCACGGAAATCGGCCGGGTCGTTGAGCCATTGTCGCTTTGAACCACGGCGATGGTTGTGGATTTCTGCGAGCCAATACCTTGAAAGCGGGCATCGGCCGCCTTTCCGCGGCCTTCGCGGATGGCTTGTGCGGTTTCCTCGATCAATTCGGCTCGGGTGATCATCAGATCGCGGAAATCTTTGGGGTTCCGCTCTCTGCGGCGATTTTCGTCGCGAATAAGCCCGTGCTGCCAAAGCGAAAGCCCCTTGGCATAATCGAATTCGTCGCAGCGCATCGGCCCTAGATACTGGCCAGTCTGTGGCTCTCGTACGTAGATGCAGCCGAGATCCGTGGGGTCGAAGCGCAAGTCGACATCAACGCGAGGGGCGCGAACAGAGGCCAGGATCGTCCGAACGACGTTGTCGTTTCGATATGTCAGGCCTTTAAATCTGATGCCTTCACGGGAGATGGACCGGCTGGCGTATCGCGATAGCGAATGGGCGAGATCTCCCATCCGCGCCGGCAGTTCCACACGATGGCGCTGCGTTCCCTCGATCCAGCGCTTTTCCGGTGTGGTTCCCATAGAACGATTGCGGGAACGCGCGTAATCCTTCACCAACCACCGTAAGAACATGCTCTCGAAGGTGAGAAACGAGATGCACATTTCCTGTTGAGGGTTCAGTTCGAGAGCCTTCAACTTCCGTGCATCGCCAAAGGTGGTTCCCGGTAGCCGGTGGATAAAACGCGTGTTCATCGTGCCGAAGAAGCGCTCGATGATGCCCTTGTAGTGGGGCGTTCGGACGGGCGATGTCTCCAGTTCGATGCCGAGTTCCGCGCACGCGTTCGGCAAGGAATAGCCGACCATTTCTTTGCCGTTGTCGGCGATCAGCTTGAACGGGACGCCCATGGCGAGCCAATCGTCTGCAACGCCTGCCTTTCTGCGGGCGAGATCGAGCTTCGGCGCAATGGCCTGCCGCAGGCACATCATCACCGAATAGACGCTCGGCGGCTCGAAGCCGATGTAATAGCCGAGCGGATAGCGCGAATAGGCATCCAGGGCCATCGTGAGCCAAGGGCGCCCGCCGCAGGGCAAGCCAGTCGCGTCGTCGAAAAAGAGCCAGCTGTCGATCTTGGTGTGATCGATGATGATGGCTTCCAATGGAGCATCATGCTGCGGGGCAGCTTTCAGCGGGCGCAAAAGCCTATCGGCTTGCCGTCCGAGCCGAAGCCGCATCGTCCGATAATAGTCGCTGTCACGAACACGCCGAAAAACCGTGGCCTGGCTGGGCTCCGGCAATTCCTGCCCGGCTGGCGCCGGCTCGCCGCTGCAATCGTCAAGGAGCCCGGCGTTCCGTTTGGCGATCTGGCCAATGACGTGTTCGTAGACGGCGCTTGGCGGCAGGTTGCCTCGATTCTGATACACAGATGCGATGCTTTCGCTGATGATCAGCTCGACATCAGCATCGATCCCCTTTTTGCGCCCCTTCTTGTCATGGAAGGAGCGCATTGCCCGTAAATTGCGCCGGCCGGAAACCCCTCGGGTCCTCAGCCACCGGCAGAGGGTTCTCCAATCGGGCTTGTGGGTGTGGCCTTCTCGGGCGGCGACAGCATCGATGAGTGCGGACAAATCCTGCTCATTCTTCCGCGGCCGCGGGTCAGCTTGATCAAATGCGACGCAATAGCAGTGACGCCAAAGTGCCTCCTGCGGAAACTTCGCCGGGAGAGCATCGAGCGCGCGTTCCGCCGCGACCCGGTATTTTTCGGGCAAGCGCGACCAGGATGGCACCGCAATGCGATCGGCGAGGTAGAGCTCGATGAACCCGTTCTCGTCGAGCACACGGCGACGCCCATTCTCTTCATCGTCGAAGGCCATCCGGCCGTCTTGGAGCAGCCGGGCGAATTGAAATGCCCGCTGGTCGATCATGACGGTCGTGTCGACCTTGAGCCTCAGGTTCGCGTTCAAGGTATTGCCCCCCTCAAGCCGCTTCTTGGACTGATGGCATTGCGCTCAGCCGTGTCTCGTAACCGGCCTTGAGCCGAACTCTCGTCTGGCCGTTCACGGGCCTGGAAAGGTCCACCGAGATGATCCTGCGGGCGATCAGAGCGAGGACGCGATCTTCCGCCCGCTCCTGCCCGACGAGCACGCGAGCGCAGTCGTGCATGGTCGACTCTGAACGTGCCTCGAGGTGCTGGATGAGCGCCGCGAGCTCAAACGGGCCTGGGCAAAGCCGGCGCGTCTTCTCGACCATTCGAGCATTGTTGTGCCAGACCGGGAACATGCGAAAGCGCATGTCGGAAACGATCTGAAAGTTGATTCCAACGGAACGATAGAGGTGCCGCGCATGGTGGATCTTCGCGCGGTACAAAGGATCGAGCTTGCGCAAATCGTCCCGGTATTTGCATTCGACGATGCGCGTTACGCCGTCCTCCTGCTCCACCTCAAAGTCGGGAGTGTATCGGACCTTTCGGCCACCGAGCCTGAAGGACAGCGTGTGCGGCTGCTCTCTGTAGCTCACGACAGATTCGTCCACTTCGAACCATCGGATTGCCTTCCGCTCAAGCCGCGATTCCCAAGCGATCATCCGTCTAGATTTGACGCTAGGGACCAATCCGACGGGCATGTGTCGTCGGCCATTGAAGATCTTACGAACCGGAGAGCCGTCGTCTCGTTGTTCGATCACCGCGTCTGCCTGTGAAAGCAGATCGTCGAGGCGCTGTTTGGCATCCCTGTCATTCACAAGCATGGACCCTCTCCGCCGATGCCTCCCAGATCCTGAGTTGGCACGGAAAGTAGAAGTTGATTTCTTAGGTCAGCGGAATTCATGCGGGGGTAGCGAAGACGAAACTGTCTAAAGAGCGTGGTTTCGGCCTCGATCGCTGCCAGCTAATGTGGAAAAAGACGGGGCTAGAGCGCAAAATTGCATAGACATGCTGCGAGCAAGAAATTGAAATTCAAGCACGATTGTTACGTTCCTGCGCGGCTATTTATTGACGGGCTAGCATCTTTATTCTGCCCAGAATGTTAATGACGGCCGCCTGCGCGCCACTTCCCTGACAAGACGCGGAGGTATCGTTTCTCAATCCTTATGCGTTGGCATCTCGTTCAAGGAATTCGCTCTGATTCCTTGTTTCTGAAGGGGAGCATGCCGGCCCGGACGATGACCTCGGTGAGCATTAGGTCGCGTGCTGCGCGAACTCAGATGCAAGGCCCGTCGACGCAAGGAACAAACTTTGCGATCCTTATCTGATGAACGACTGTTCGACCGGCGGGGGCGAAGCGACCTGGTTAGAAGCGCACGAACTTGAGGGTGAGAGGACCTGGCGCCGCTGGATGTCGCTTGCAACGGCAAATCGTGATGTGTGAATGAAGGGTATCGGCTTGAACAGCGCGGCTGCGCAGGAGAATGCAGTGGCGAGCCTTGAAGCTCCGCCGAGCTTGGCGGAACCCTGGTATTATAGCAGTGCTATCAAAATATTTCACCTGGAAAATTCGGAGCCTGCTCCTTTGGCGGGAATTGCGCTTCTACCCATGCGCCGCGAAACCCTGATCGCGGGGTACCTATGCCAAGCCGCACGGTCGTTGCTGAACGTGTCCCAGGCTTGGCTTTGGGAGCAAGCGAAGGTTTCCAGGAAAACCATCAACGACTTCGAGAACGGGTTTTCTCAGCCCAAGCCGGCCTTGGTTGCGCGCATTCGACAGGCGCTTGAAGAAGAAGGCGCCCGATTTGTCTCGGGCGATCGGGTGGTCGGCGTTGTCGTCTATTCGTCGCCGCTTGCTGCAGCTCAAAGGTCGCGGTCAGAAAAGCTGCGGAGCTGATGGACGCGGCGTTAACCATATTTATTTAAAATTCTAACGATATTTTCATATCATTGATATATTGGTTGTCGGGCGGGTGTCTCGACGTCTCCCGGGGTGGACCGATTTCGCCGGCAGCGCTCTGCCAAAGCCACCTCCCATATACCGACCTGCTCCTCGACATCTCTGGCGATCCGGCCCGTGCCGGCCATGTTGCTCTCGTGATGTGGCCAGTTGGCATCTTCATCGGCCGCAGCAATGGAGTCTCTTATGAAAGCACAACGGCGCTTCAAGCTGGCCTATCCGCGATCTCTGGCCTCTTCGGCCTTTCGGCGCCCGCCCAGAACCTCCGATCGAAAGGCTGTCCGCCGTCTGACGTCAAGGACACCGGTCACCGCTTTGCACGAGAGCGACGAGGACCTGAATGTCCTGTTGGACGAAGATTTCGACGATCTCTTCTGCGATCCGAGAATTCTCCTGCAGCTTGCCAATCAAAATTGAAGGGATGGTCGGCGCGCTCAAGGCCCGCCTCGAAACTCGATCAGCATCCAGCGGCTTCAGATTTCTCGTTCTAAGTCGACACAAGAAGGAGCCTATATGCACCATCGCAAATCCGGCTCGTCCGCCAATAAGCGCCAGCCCGCCAGCGACCTCCTGGCGCGAGCTTACCTTGAAAGCCTCGCAAAGGAGGCAGGCGCGAAGATCAAACCAATGCTTCGTGGTGAATATTCCGATGATGCGCTGGAGCGCCTGATAGACGAGCTCGACGATGACGTCGCCGATCCCAGCATTGCGATACTCCGCGCGGATCTGGCAGCTGTCGCGATTTTGATGGCTCGCGCGATCGAAGGGGAACCCGGTCTAGCGCGCGGATTGCGTCGGGAAGCTCCCATCGTGGTGTTGACCGCCCATAATCCGAGCTTCATCGAGATGGCGAAGGAAGTAGCTCAAACCTGCGTGTTGCCGACCGGCTCGCGCGTCCTGGAGGTCGGCGGCCTTAGTATCGGATTCCATACCAGGGGAATGCTCGTCGCTCGCGACGGGACTGCGAAAGACGATCGGCCGGAAAAAGGTAATCGTGAAGTCACTGCTGCACTGCAGCGCCGAATTCCTGTGCTGGGAATCGCGCCAGATCCCATTCGCCACCTCCCGCAGGCTCTGATGCGGACTGCGGAGTATGAGCTCGCGCTGCCGGCGCTCGACCAGAGTGCGATTGCCCTGGTCATCGAAGCGGTGACCGGGCAGACGCCAACTCGCGATATGGATCCAGATTTGATCCGGCTGATCGATATCGACGATCTTCCGCTGGCATTCAGATCTGGCCGCGCAGGAAACGACTGTCTCAACGCCATCGAAGACGTGGTGCGGAAAAAGGGCGACTACCTGATCAGCGGGCCCTCGCTGGAACAACTTCCCGGATATGGCGCGGCCAAGGAGTGGGGTCTCCAGTTGGCCGAAGACTTGGCGGAGTACAAGGCAGGCCGGCTCAGTTGGGCTGACATCGACAACAAGGGGTTGCTCGTTTCGGGGCCGCCTGGCACAGGAAAAACGCAGTTTGCGCGCGCGTTGGCTAAAACCGCTCGGGTTCCATTGATTTCGACGTCCGTAGCGCAATGGAATGCGGCCACATACCTCTCCGGTACTTTGCAAGCTATCCGCGGAGCGTTCGCTCAAGCCCGACGTCAGGCGCCGTGCATTCTATTTATCGACGAAATGGACGGTATCTCTGATCGCGCGAAGCTTCGTGGTGATTATGTCGAGTACTGGACCCAGATCGTAAACCTCCTGCTTGAACAGCTTGCTGGCATCGAGGAACGACCCGGGGTCGTGGTCATCGGCGCGACAAATCATCCGGACCGGATCGACGCGGCAGTAAAACGGGCAGGCAGACTCGATCGGGAAATCGAGATTCCAAAACCGGACACGCTCACCCTTGCCGACATTTTCCGCTTTCACATCGGCTCGGAGCTCTTGCCCGATGCAGATCTTGTTCCCTTGGCGCTGGCGTCACGTGGGGCCACCGGAGCGGATGTTGAGGCGCTCGTCAGGCGTGCGAAAGGTACCGCCAGGCGTTCTCGTCGCGCGCTGATGCTCGACGACGTCATGGCGGCCATAGCGGCCGACGCGCCAGCCATTCCGGCTCAAGCTCGGTGGCGCATTGCCGTGCATGAGAGCGGTCATGCGTTAGCCGCCCACGCGCTGGAGACTGGAACTGTCTGCGGGATTTCGATCCATACGCGGGGCGGCTTCTTTGAATTCGAGAGCAATCTGTCTGGCTCAGCAACGTTCGACCGCCTTCAGCGGGAAATGGCCGTGTTATTGGCCGGCCGCTCGGCAGAGCGTCTAATCTTGGGCGATGTGAGCGCTGGGGCTGGGATGCAACCCGCCTCCGATCTGGGGCGTGCGACGGCATTCGCCATGCTGATCGAGACGCAATGCGGGATGGGTCATTCCGGAGGCGCCTACCTGGAGGAGGTCAAGGAGCTCGCCCAAGTTCCAGCCCTGCACCTCGCCGTCAATGCGCAGCTCAAAGACGCGGAAGCCAAGGCAGCGCAAATTCTTGAGCCGAGACGCGCCACATTGTTGGAACTGGCAACGACGCTCGACCAACGAGGCTATCTTTCGGGAGGCGAGATCGAAGGCATCATCGGCCAAACTAGGATGGAAGCGGCTAAGTGGGACCGGGCTCCTGCGCAAGTCGCGAGGTCCGCATGATCCGCCTCGGCCAAGCCCTGCATGAAGACGAAGGGTCGGGTTCTCTGCCGGAGGTCGAGGCTCTTTTGCTCCAGGCAACCCACGACCTTGCCGCCACCCTAGGCGTCGAGCCTGAGCAGGCATTGCGCGCCCTCGCGGTTGTCATACGGCGGCGCGCTGATTTCGAGCGCCTCAAAGGCGCGGCCAAGGCAACCTCAGGTCGCATCCTCCGCTGAGCGCACCGCGGTTCTGAGAATCTACGATTGCCTGCCAGCCGGCTCTCGCCGGTTGGGTGCGCTTTTGACCGAAATCGCCCCGAAGGAGGTTCGCCATGAAAGAACTGGCAGAGAAGATCATGTCGGCGGCCGCTGACCTTCGCCGTCTCGAAGCGGGCTGGCGCCCAACAGAGGTCGACCTGGAAGAAGCTGTTGGACTCGATGATTGGCTGCAAGGGATCGATTGCGAGACTAAGCAGCATGTTCTCATTGGACAGTCGGTCGGCCACCCAATTCTCGGCGATCAGCTTATTACCACCAGCCCTGTATTGTGGATCAGTCAGGATCGTAAAATTGCCCGGACACTGAGCCGCTGGTACCGCCTACGGAAGCCTGCTGCATTGGTGACCGCGCATCAGACTTCCGCGGATCGGGCGAAACCGGAGGACCCAGGGCCGCTTCGTGGCTGACCGGGGCGGCAAGTCCGTCTGCAGCGCCTCCTCGCGTATTCATCGAAATAGCCCGAGGATCCTGACCGATGGCTGAACCGTTGACCAGATCGGAGGAGCTCGTGCTCATTCGCACAGTCATCTCCTTGCTCAAAAACTGGTCCGCCAATGATGGCGAAGCGCGAACAATTCTGAATCTGTCGCCGACAACATATGCCGAATGGAGGCGGAACAACGTTGGCTACGTCTCCTCGGAGCAGGTTTATCGCTCGACCCTTCTTTTGCAGATCCATGCAGCGCTGAGAATGCGCTTCAGCAATGCAAGTCGCGCGGCGGGATGGATGAACCGTCCGAACGACATCTTTTCAGGACGAACCCCACTTGCGCTGATCGCCGGCGGCGAGCTCTCATCGCTTGAGCGTCTCCTGGCGTATTTGGCCGCTGACCTTTCGCCGTGGTGAACCGGTCCCCGACGTGCACGCGCTTGGAGCTCGACTTTGTCGGTGGACCGAAGTGGCAAGATTGGCCGATCCGGCTTTTGCGCCCTATTACAGGCTGGCATGCTCACGGCGCACTGACGAAACGCTCCAACTCTTCGTCACTGATCCGTGTCAATGGCAGACCAAAGGTCTCGCGCAGCCGCATCACGAGCGATTGCGCCCAGAGCGCGTTCCACACCAGACCGGCGTGATCATCAGCGAGGATCGCATTGTTCGGCTCATCTCCGATGGTGTTCGTGACCCGCAGCTCCTCGCCTACGACAACCGCCTTGTATTTTGGCGTGCCGTCGAGCTCGCGCATTCCCCAAAGATTACGAAACCAGATCCCCAGATCGAAAAAGCCGAGGCGGGCATCAGAGCCGGCCAATCCGCGTAATCGGGCGTTGAAATCGTCAAAAGCGGTTTGGATGTTGGCGATGGCGACAGCAGAGCGGTATTTGTCGAAGGCTCCCGGTTCATTCATCTCGTTGTCGACGCCCACCAACAACATGCGGGTGTTTGGATGCCTAGCATGGATCAATCTTATGGCCGCGGCGATCTTTTCCACGCAATAGGCCGCCGCAGCCCGGACCTTAGGCGCCTTGGGATCGCGTGCCTGATCGTCCAGAACCGCTGACCAATCATTGTTGCCGATACGGATGACGACGATACCGCTGCGCCAGCGCCCAGGGTCAAGGTCCATCAGCTCCACCAACTGCGATGCCTGGCCGGGTTTTTGTAGTGTCCCTCCGATCAAATTGCCGCAAGAGGCGCCGGAACTGGCGAAATTATAGAGGTAATCCTCTTTTCTTGGCGTACGACCGGCGTCCAGCCCGATGGCGCGGCGCAACCAGGCCGCTTGGCCGGATCTCCCCCACAGTACCCAGGGCCCCAAGTTCAGCTCATTGCCGCGCACGCGCGCCAACACCTCAGTCCACTGGAAGGTACGGGCGCGAAAAGCGCCGCCACGATCGGCGGAACCTGGTGGAAAGCTCAGGCTGTCTTGATAGGAGTGGCTGCTGGAATCACCTAGAACCGCGAGCGCGATTGTCGTTGGCCGCGAGTTGTCGGCGGGAACGTCGCCTTCTCGCAGCACTACAATCGCTATACCCAACGCGACAAACCCAATCAGCGCAGCGATGACTCGCTTTAAGCTGCGGGCGCGGATGTTAGCCCGATCGATGTCCATGGACATGCTTCCTCGAGGTCCCTCCACGTTGATTTGGAGGACTCCGTAGCTGCGATTTGCGCACAATTGACCGGCAGCTTCGAACGAAACCTCACCACGCGATACGGCGCTTTGGAGGGATACGGTGCTCATTTTCGTCGTTGAACGACCCGGTCGACGCTGCTTGCTCGCAGGCAGCGACGGAGGCGGCGTGAGATCAGGCGGAATTCCGTGAAAGACAAGGCCGACCTCACCCGGGGAGCGGCTGAGGCTCGCCGGTATCCTGCTCGATCTTGTCCCCATCGAGGAGGATGAAATCGATTTAGCTCGGCGCGCCGTGGATCGCTTTTTCAAGGCGCCGCCGAAGTCACGTCCGCTAAACGGCGAACTCCTCCACGACTGCTTTGTTACCGTTTGTTTCAGCCGGGAACAGCCAATCGCCACCTGCGTCTTATTCGAGGAACGACAATTGTCGTTCGATGAACAGGAGGCCGATCATGCACCATCTCGACGCCGCCATGCAGTCCTGCATCGACGAATGCCTGCGCTGCTATCAAACCTGCCTCGGCATGAGCACAAGCCATTGCCTTAAGCTCGGCGGAGCGCACGCTGCCCCGGAGCACATCCAGCTGATGCAGGCTTGCGCCGAGATCTGCCGAGCCAGCGCCCAGGTGATGATCATCGGCTCCGCGCACCATAAGCATCTCTGCGCCGAATGCGCCGACATCTGCGAAGATTGCGCCAACGAATGCGAGCGGATTGGAGACATGGACGATTGTGTCCAGGCGTGCCGCAGTTGCGCGGATAGCTGCCGGAAAATGGCGGCGTAGCGACTCCTGTCCTCGTTTCGTGGAGATTCCGATGATGCGCTTCATTCTGACCGCCGGTCTCGCAGCCTCGATGATGACCGCGGCATTTGCCCAGCCAGCGCCCAAGCCTCAGATGGGCGACAGCATGCCCATGAAAATGATGATGCCGGAGGCTTCCGATTCCGGATCAACGAAGGAATACAAGGCGGCGATGATGCGGATGATGCAGGCGATGCCGCCGAAATTTACCGGCGACGCCGACATCGATTTCATGATGCAGATGAAAGCCCATCATCAAGGTGCGATCGATATGGCCAAGGTTGCCCTCGCCCATGGCAAGGACCCGACCGTCAAGAAACTCGCCACCGAAATCGTCAGCGCCCAGGAAAAGGAGATCAAAACGATCGATCAGTGGCTGAAGGCCAAGGGCAAATAGCTGCGGGTTGGGACGTCCCGGGCAAACCTGAGCGTTAGGAGGCTGCCATGGAGCATGGCAATCACCATAAAGGCCAGAACCACTACGGCCGGCTAGCGATCGAACTGACGCTGGACTTCATCGTGATGTACCTCGTCATGTACACGATGATCGCGGCGCTTGGGCATTTCCATCTTAATCTCAACAACGTCTACATGACGCTGATGATGGTGGCGCCGATGACGCTCATCATGCTCGTCTCGATGCGTTCCATGTTCCCGTCGCAGCGCCTGAACATGATCATCGGCGCCGGCGCCCTTGCTGTGTTTGTCGGCGGTTTCATAGCCATGCGAACCCAAGCTGGTATTGGCAACGCCGAGTTCCTGCGCTCGATGATCCCGCATCATTCCGGCGGGATCCTGATGTGCGAAAAGGCCAACATCACCGATCCGGAGATCGTCGCGCTTTGCCGCGAGATCATCAAATCGCAGAGCCAGGAAATCGCGCAGATGGAGGCGATCCTCGCTCGGCAGAGGTGAAACACTTCACATCCGAAGTCGACATCCCCATTTCAAGCTTAGGTCCTCAAGCCCCGACCGGGTTGCCCTCGGGGCAAGCCAGAGGAGGCTACGATGAGGATGGTCCGCCAAATCGCCGTGTCGGCGACCTGCTTGCTTTTCGTGTCTCAGCTTGAACCTGCGGTCGCCCATCGTGCCAACGTGGTCCTGGGGATGAAAGAGCTCACCAGCGCGATCAACGGCAAGGTCTGCGCGACAGCGGGAGGAGCACGCTTCACCTTCGATCATGATGGGCGCTTCTCATATGACGGCCTCTGGCAAAGTAGCGGGAACTTCACGCTTGGCGACAGCGCTGTGGTCGTCACGTTCGATAGCGGCCTTCAGCGCGCGTTTGAAATTTCCAGACGAAACGGCGCGCTCTATATGGAGCAAACACGCGTCGTGTGCGCGGCAAAGGAATAGAGCCAGCTCGGAAGGGTATTGCCCCAGGCGCTGCGGTTTGATGCTCGTTTAGCTAAAGGCGCTTCGCGTGGTTGTCGGCGCCTCCTTCAGACGTTCCATCATAGCCACGCAGGCTCATTTGAGCGCATGGAGTGGACCGCTCGCCGGTGAAGCCTCGCCGGCAGTGGCCATGAAGCCTGAGCCCCTAAACACAACGAAACATCCACCTTTCGGGGCGGATTCTATTGACTTTTTCGGTGCATCGACCGACATTTTAGGTGAGGCTATCATGCAAGTCGGACCTTCATATAGCGTCGCAGAGCGACGTGAAGCCAAGCGCGCCTCGCGAGAGCGAGATGCCGAGCGGCTACGCAATGGGAAAATCAGCGCCTCTGAGCTGAACGAGCGTAACGGCTTTTTCTCAGCGCTCGATCGCTCCAAAGCCCGTGTCATCGTTTGGCGTGGCCGCGTCAAACTTGATGGCAAGTGACGCCGACGAGCCTCGATTTGGGGCTGAGGATGTCATTCTGGTCGCGTCGAAGCTGACGCTAGATGACGCGACTTTTGTGGTCGGTGGGCAAGCTACTAATCTGTGGGCTTGGTGGTATCAGGGACGCGATCCAGCACTGAGCCCAAACGATCCACTGACAAGTCGGGATATCGATTTCTTCGGATCGTTCAAGGCCGCCCGGGCATTTGCCGAGGCCTTAGGTGGGACGGTCAGTTCACCAGATTCCGACACTATGAACAGTCCGAGTACGGCACTGGTCGTCGCCGATCTAAACGGCAGGCGGCTGGAGATCGATTTTCTCAACGGCGTGCTTGGAGTTACGAAGCGCGAACTCGAACGCGGTGTAGCCATCATCCGTGCATCGGCCGTTGTCGATGGAAATCAGGTCGAAGTCCACGTCCCGGTGATGCACCCGATCCTATGCTTGAAGAGCCGGGTCGCGAATATGTTGTCGCCAGCAACGCTTCGGCGCGACTCGACCGCTTGGGCTCAGCTCCATGCAGCGATAGCCGTCACGAACGCTCACATAGACGACGCGCTCGGTGAAAACTGGGATGAAGCGAAAGCCTGCATTCAGGATCTTATCCGCTACTTCCGATCCGACAACTACGGACGCCAGGTCGAAGCCGAGCTGGGCGTCGACCTGATCGACATCTTGAAGCGGATCGAAGATCGACCCGAACTGGATGAACGGTATCGGGAAATGACGCTGAAACCGGCAATCGAGCTGCTCACCGAAAAAGTGACGGCCAGATTAGATCGGAAGCGTTGACGCGAAATCGGAACGCCTGTGACTGCTTAACTGCGGCTCATCCACGATCTCCAGAATCTAGCGGAGCGCGCTGAAGAAGCAGGGATCAGGCATGGCCGTCTCGGGCGGTAATGCTGCCGTCATGCTCGGCGAACTGCGAAAATGCCCCGCGCCGGATCTCCTGTCGCGAAAAGAGTCTCGCCTGCTGCGAGTTCCCGGATGGTTGGTTTCAACCCGGCGAGGATTGATTCAGCCTGCTGAAGCCCTTCGCCTTCGGTTGCCATGCCGAAGATCGCCGTTTCAGCCATCAGATCTGCTGCAGCCCGCGATAGCGCGCAAACATGTTCTGTCGGCCAGCGGAAAAAATGGCGATCTCGTAGGTCTGCGGCGCTTGACCCGGCACCTTCATTCCGGGCGAGCCGACCGGCATACCCGGCACCGCAATCCCGATAGCCTTCGGGCGCTCGATGAGCAGGCGCTTCACCGCCTCGGCCGGGACATGCCCTTCAATGACATAACCGCCAATCTCGGCTGTGTGGCACGACATCAAGGCCTCGGGCACGCCGAGCCTGGCCTTGAGTGGCAGCACGTCATCGACCTGGATCACGTCGACCGGAAATCCCGCGGCTTTGATGTGCTCAACCCAATTGCCGCAACAACCGCAGTTCGGATCGCGTGTCACGGTCATCTTCGGCAGCGTTTCGCCTGCCGCCTTTCCGGCCAGCGCGAGGGCCGTGAGCCCTTGGACTGCTCCGATCATCAGCCCGCGGCGGGATAGGGACTTATCGGTTTGCATGTTTGCTCTCCTTCAAATTCAACCGCGCCTTCACCGGAAGAAGACGAATTTGACCAAGGCGGCGACGGCCAACACCAGCACGGCGACGCCAAGCCAGTGAAATGAACCCATGCTCCAGCTCATGCCATTCATCATGTTGTGCATCTCGGACACTCCATCTTATTCAACGACTGCTGCTTGCCGCGCTGCCGAGGGCTGCGGACCTTGCGAGTTCTCAATCGCCGCGCCCGACGGCAGCCGCCAGCCCTTGATCAGGCCGTAGATCGCCGGGATCACGAGCAGCGTCAGCACGGTCGAGGAGACCATGCCGCCGATCATCGGCACGGCGATGCGCTGCATCACCTCCGAGCCCGTGCCGGTGTTCCAAAGGATTGGCAGCAATCCCGCCATGATCGCGACCACGGTCATGATCTTCGGCCGCACCCGCTCGACCGCTCCCAGCATGATCGCTTCATGCAGGTCGGCGCGAGTGAAGGCCTTCCCCTGCGCCGCACAGCGGTCACGCACCTCGCTGAGCGCGTGGTCGAGATAGATCAGCATGATCACGCCGGTCTCGGCGGCGACGCCGGCGAGTGCGATGAAGCCGACCGCAACGGCGACCGACATGTTGAAGCCGAGCCACCAGAGCAGCCAGATGCCACCGACCAGGGCGAAGGGCAGCGACAGCATGACGATGAACGTCTCGGTCAACCTGCGGAAATTCAGGTAGAGCAGAAGGAAGATGATCGCGAGCGTCACGGGCACGACCAGCTTGAGCCGTGCCTCGGCCCGTTCGAGGTATTCGAACTGACCGCTCCAGGCGATGCGGTAGCCCGCAGGCAGCTTGATGCTCTGCGCGATCGCGGTTTGGGCATCGCGGACATAGCCGCCGAGGTCGCGCCCGGCGGTGTCCACGAAGATGTAGACCGCGAGTTCGCCATTCTCGGTTCGGATCGAGGTCGCGCCGCGCTTCCGCTCGATGCTCGCGACCTCCCCGAGCGGGACGCTGGCGCCGGACGGCGTCGAGACCTGGACCTCGCGCGCGATCGCCTGTGGATCGGAACGCAGGTCGCGAGGGTAGCGGATGGCGACGCCGTAGCGCTCACGACCCTCGACCGTCGTCGTCACGGTCTCGCCGCCCATCGCCATCACGACCGCGTTCTGGACATCGCCGACCGCGAGCCCGTAGCGGCCGAGTGCGACCCGATCCGGCACGATGTCGAGGAAGTAGCCGCCGATGACGCGTTCGGCATAGGCACTGCTCGTGCCCGGAACGGCCTTCAGCACAGTCTCGATCTGGCGCGAGACCTTCTCCATCTCCGCGAGATCGGTGCCGAAGACCTTGACCCCGATCGGCGTGCGGATGCCGGTCGCCAGCATGTCGATGCGCGCGCGGATCGGCTGCGTCCAGGCATTGGAAACACCTGGGAACTGAAGGGCCTTGTCCATCTCCGATTTAAGGCTGTCGAGCGTGACGCCTTGGCGCCATTCAGCCTTGGGCTTCAGGTTGATGATGGTCTCGAACATCTCGGTTGGCGCCGGATCGGTCGCGGTCTGGGCGCGTCCGGCCTTGCCGTAGACCGAGGCGACTTCCGGAAAGGAGCGGATGATCCGGTTCTGGGTCTGGAGCAGCTCGGCTGCCTTGGTCACGGAGATGCCGGGCAAGGTCGTCGGCATGTACATCAATGTACCCTCGTCGAGGGACGGCATGAACTCCGAGCCGAGCTGCCGCGCTGGCCAGAGGCTGAGCCCCAGGACGGCCACCGCAGCCAGGATCGTCAGGGTCTTGGTCCCGAGAACGCCGCGGATCATCGGACGGTAGAGCGCGATCAGGCCGCGATTGATCGGGTTCCGCCTCTCCGGGATGATCCTGCCTTTGACGAAGATGACCATCAGCGCCGGGACAAGCGTCACCGACAGGAGCGCGGCGGCCGCCATGGCGAAGGTCTTGGTGAAGGCGAGCGGTCCGAACAGGCGGCCTTCCTCCGCTTCCAAGGTGAAGATCGGCAGGAACGAGACCGTGATGACGAGCAGGCTGAAGAACAGCGCCGGGCCGACCTCGCTCGCCGCTTCGATCAGGATCTCGACGCGCGGCTTGTCCGGCGGCGCCCGTTCGAGATGCTTGTGCGCGTTCTCGATCATGACGATGGCGGCGTCGATCATCGCGCCGACGGCGATGGCGATGCCGCCGAGGCTCATGATGTTGGAGCCGAGGCCGAGCGCCTTCATCGCCGCGAACGCCATCAGGATGCCGACGGGCAGCATGATGATCGCCACGAGGGCGCTGCGCAGATGCAGCAGGAACACGATGCAGACCAGCGCGACGATGATGCTCTCCTCGATCAGCGTGCCCTTCAGCGTCTCGATCGCCCGCTCGATCAACCCGGAGCGGTCGTAGACCGGCACGATCTCGGCCCCGCCCGGCAGGCTCGCCGCGACCTCGGCAAGGCGCGCCTTGGCGTGTTCGATCACGGAGAGCGCGTTTGCGCCGAAGCGTTGCAGGATGATGCCGCTCGCGACCTCCCCCTCGCCGTTGAGCTCGGTGATGCCGCGCCGCTCGTCCGGACCGAGTTCCACGCGGGCGACGTCGACCAGGCGCAGGGGCACGCCCCGGTCGCTCTTCAGGACGATGTTCTCGATATCGGCGATCGACTTCAGGTAGCCGCGGCCGCGAACCATGAACTCGAACTCGCTGAGCTCGACCGTGCGTCCGCCGACGTCCATGTTGCTGCTGCGGACCGCGTCCCGGAGCGTCGAGAGCGAGACGCCCTGGGCGCGCAGCCGCACGGGATCGACGACGATCGCGTATTGCTTGACGAAGCCGCCGACGCTGGCGACCTCGGCCACGCCCTCGGCACGAGAAGCCGCGAAGCGTACGACCCAGTCCTGAAGGGAGCGCAATTCCGCGAGGGTCATGTTCTTGGCCATGACGGCGTACTGGTAGACCCAGCCGACACCGGTCGCGTCCGGCCCAAGCGTCGGCGAGACGCCCGCCGGGAGGCGCCGGGCGGCGGCATTGAGGTATTCGAGCACGCGCGAGCGCGCCCAATAGGGATCGGTGCCGTCCTCGAAGATGACGTAGACGAAGGAGACGCCGAAGAACGAGAAGCCGCGCACGACGCGGGCCTTCGGCACCGTGAGCATCGAGGTCGTCAGCGGATAGGTGACCTGGTCCTCGATCACCTGCGGCGCCTGGCCGGGATATTCGGTGTAGACGATGACCTGGACGTCGGAGAGGTCGGGTATGGCGTCGAGCGGCAGGGTCTTCAGCGCATAGATGCCGGCAGCCACGGCAAAGGCGGCGGCAACGAAGACGAGGATCAAGTTGCGCGCCGACCATGCGATCAGGCGGGCGATCATGGCTTGGCCTCCGGCGGCGCGAAGCCGTTGAGGGCGGCCTTGAGGTTGCTCTCGGCATCGATCAGGAAGTTGGCGGAGACGACGACGCGGTCGCCTTCGGAGATGCCCTCAGTGATCGCGACCATGCCGTCGCCGCGACGGCCGAGCTTGACCTCGCGCGGCTCGAACCGACCCTCGCCCAGATCCAGAATGACGACCCGGCGCGAGCCGCTGTCGATCACGGCGCTGTCGGGAACCGCGAGTTGCGGAGTTGCGTCACCGGAGCCGATCTCGACGTCGGCATACATGTTCGGCAGTAGGATGCCGTCGCGGTTGGCAAGCTCGATGCGGACCTTCGCCGTCCGGGTTGCCTCGGCGATCTCCGGGTAGATCACGCTGACGCGCCCCTCGAAGGAACTCCCGGGACGGCCGCGCAGCCGAATCGTGGCTGGCGCGCCGATGCCGACGGCAGCCAGTTGGCGTTCCGGAACATCGGCCAGAACCCAGATCGTCGAGATGTCGGCGAGCCGGAACAGACTGCCGCCGGCCGTCATCCTCATGCCGTCGCTGACCGAACGTTCAAGTACGATGCCGTCGCGCGGCGCCGACCAGTTGATCGTCAGCGGCACCTTCCGACTGCGCTCGATCTCGGCGATGACCTCCGGCGGGACGCCGAGGTTTTCGAGCCGCTGTCTCGCGCCGCCTTCGGGTACGCCGCGCGCGGCGGCATTGAGCTCGGTGATGAACTGCGCGCCCGCCGTGCTGATTTCCGGCGAGTAGATGCGTGCGAGGCGCGTTCCCTTCGTGACGCGGTCGCCCGTCGTGACCGGAGCGACCTCCTGGACGAAGGCATCAGCTCGGATCGTCACCACCGAAACCCGCCGCTCGTCGAGTTGCACGACGCCGGGCACATGAATCGTCTGGGCGATGATCTGGCGGCGGACCGGTTCGGAGCGCACGCCGCTGCGCTGGATGCGCCCGGGCGAGAGCTTGATGACGCCGTCCTCGTTTCCCTCGCTTTCATAGACCGGGAGATAGTCCATCCCCATCGAGTCCTTCTTCGGCACCGGCGACGTATCCGGGAGACCCATCGGATTGCGGTAGTAGAGGATGCGCTTCGGGTCGGCCTGCGCCGCCCGCTCCTCGCTCGGAGGCTTGACCTCGAAGCTGACGTCCTGACTGGCGGGGACGGCCGCGAAGGGCCTGCCGTCCTCGGTCTGGCGCGGCTGCGCCGAATAGACGGGCTTCCCGTCCGGGTCCTGATAGTAGATGACCGGACCGGTTCCGACGGGCTCGTTTGCCGCGAGCGAACCTTCGATGCCGAGCCACCGCGCCAGCCGACCGCAAGGCCGCGTTGCCCGGCCCAATAGCCCGCGCCTCCAGCCCCCAGAATGGCGGCGAGAGCGAGGCCCGTGAGGGCGATGGGTTTCATGGCAGGGCCTTGAGGATCAGCTTGTTTTCGAGCGTGCCGGTTTCGCCCTGGACCTTGGCGCCCAGTGAGAGCCGCCAGCCGCCGGCCATCGTCAGGTTGGTCTTGAAGCGGTAGGTTCCCGGCTCGCTCGACGGCATGGCCTCGATCGGCGATGCCATCGTCTCCATGCCGTCCGGCGCCATGTCGACGCGCTGGGCGAAGATCACGGCGTCCGGAACGGGCTTGCCCGAGCGCTTGTCGACGAGCGTCACGGCGACGACGACGCCGTTGCCCTGCTTGATCTCGTTCTGCACGAGCCGAAACTCGTAATCCTTGATGTCCGCCAGCGCCGGGAGCGAAACGGAGGCAAGCGGAAGCGCTGCGGCAAGCACGCGCAACGTGTTGATGAGCGTCATGTTCGTAGTCCTGAGTGCATCAGGCTGCCGCATGGGCGCGCAGCCAAGACGTGGCGATGGCCACGGCTTACCGTCCGCCGGAGGCCCCGTGCGGACGAGACCAGCGCGGTCGCGCTGGCGATGCGTCAGCTTCGTGGAGGTCGCGCGGGTGGCTCGAACGGACGGGACTGACGCGTGGCCTCATCTCCCGACAGGCTGAGGTCAGCGACGAACGTCCTGGCGAGCGTGACGAAAGACGTCGGCTCGCTGGCAAAGCACTTCGCCAAGCAGAAGCTGGCTGCCGGGCAATTCGTCGCGCAATCCGTTTGCTTGTCCGTCGGCTTGGGGCAGCAAGGCATATCTGCCTGCATTGCCGCCATTTCTTCGCTATCCATCCGGACGTAGCCAGCCTTCGCCGGCGTCACCAAGGCAGCCAGCATCGTGGCCGTGACGAACAGGCCCAAGACCAGGACGTGAATGAGAAGCCGGAACTTCATAACGTCAATTCTGCCATGGTGGCGGGGTTCGCAAAAGGGCGAGAACTGCGGCTGTTTGACCGGGATCAAGCAAATCGCTGCTTCGTGATCTCACTCTTGGCCCTTCAGCATCCGGCGCAGGATGTGATCGCGCCGATAGAAATGGTGCCACAGCGCCGCGGCAACATGGATCAGAGCTAG
>NZ_CAMFKW010000013.1 GCF_945957345.1 uncultured Allobosea sp.
CAGTGGCCTGCTTTTACTCCGCCACGATGGCCTGGAATCCGACCGCCGTTGACAGTCGCATAATTACTGTGGGGCGTATTTATGTTGTTTTGCGAATTTGCATTTAGAATTCGAGTCGATATCAAAAATATACTGTCGGATTGCGAGTTAACTTTACTCGGTATGGTTAATGTTGAGGCAGGGTTGTTTTGGAGGGTTGTTGCAACCTATACGTGCTTTATCGCTTCCGGCCCGGAGGCGAAGACAGGGAGAAGCAAGATGAAATACGCGTTTGTACTCGCTGCGGTTGCGGCCTTCGCTGTTTCCCCGGCCATGGCCGGCGGGCGGGGCGGTTCGCTGATCGGCGGCATCGTCGCTCCGGTGACGACGGCGGTGTCGGGCGTCAAGATCAATGCGCTCAACAATGTCAGCGTCCTCAGCGGCAACGCCAATGGCAACAAGATCGGCATCGTCGCCCCGGTGAAGGCGATCGTCAGCAAGAACGGCATCGTCGGCGGCCTGCTCGGCGGGCTCGGTCACGGCTGCGGTTGCAACTGACCGCCACGCGTCCGACCTCCCCACCTGAAACCTCAACGGGGCTGGCACTCGCCGGCCCCTTTTCTTGTGGGTGCCGCATTGCGCGCCGGTGATGCCTAAAATGCCGGGGATCGGGCAGACGGGTTCTTAGAGCCTCGCGCGTAGAGGCAGCCCCATGCATCTGCTGATGAGGCCCCGCAAACGCGCCGCGCAGCTTCCCGCGGATATCGAGATCGAGATCATCTCGCGTCTTTTCGCTGCCTTGCCGCAGATCCTGTGCATCGCGGCCGGCCTGATCGTCGGCTCCGCCATCATGGCCGTGCAGACGGGCGAGATGATCTTCTGGTGGCTGACCGGGGCAGGGGTCCTGACCACCGTCCTGCGCATCGCCAACATCGTCGGTTTCAAGCGGCGCGACCCTGCACGCACGCTGACGCTTGTCGAGGCGCGGCGCTGGGAGGCCGGTTACGCTTACACGGCCTTCGCCTTCACGCTCGTCATCGCCGCATTGACCCTAACCGCCGCGGCAGTCGGCCATGCCGGCGGCTTCGTGCTCAGCCTCGGGCTCACGATGGCGCTGACGGCGGGGTCCTACCTGCGCACCCTGCGCTACTGGATCTGCGCCGTGCTCTCGACCATCGCGATCGGCACGCTGGTCGTCGCTTTCCTGCTCTCGGGCGATCCGCTCTATCAGGCGCTCAGCGTCCTCCTGCTCGTCTATCTCTATTCGATCTACGAGAGCTCCGATCATATCATCGGCCAGTTCGAGGAATTGCTGATGGTGCGGCGCGAACTCGATTTCGCCGCGAGCCACGATCCCCTGACCGGGCTCGTGAACCGCCGGGGCCTCGACCGCGTGCTTCGCGACGCCGGCGAGAGCGGCGAGGCGCTGGGCCTCCTGCTGCTCGATCTCGACGGCTTCAAGCTGATCAACGATCGCCATGGCCACCAGGCCGGCGACGAGCTGTTGCAGCAAGTCGCGATGCGGTTGAGGGGCGTCGTTCGGCTCGGCGACAGCGTGGCGCGGCTCGGCGGCGACGAGTTCGCCCTCGTCATCCGCGGTGTCGCGGATGCGGTCGCGCTCTCCGAGGTTGCCGAACGGGCGGTCTCGGTCGTCAAGGCGCCGTTCATGCTGGCAGGGCAACTGGTCACGGTCGGTGCCAGCGTCGGTGTCTCCGTCAAGTCGGAACGGGATTCCGAGCATTGGACCGCAGAGGTCCTGACGCGCGCCGCCGACCAGGCGCTCTATGGTGCCAAGCGCGCCGGCAAGGGCCGAAGCATGGTCGCGCATTGGGACGACGTCGCCTGACATCAGCCGGGAATGGCGGTAGCTTGATCTCGGCTCGCCATTCACCTACCGTCCGGCAGGTAGCTGCGCGGTGACGCTGCACAAGAACGGGAGACGGCGATGTCGTCAGGCGGAAAGACTGTCGCGGAGGGCGCGCGCCGCTCGCCTTATTTCACCGAGGAGCATGAGGCGCTGCGCGACCAGGTCCGCCGCTTCGTCGAGACCGAGATCAAGCCGCATGCCCTGCAATGGGAGGAGGACGGTTTCGTCCCGCGCGCCGTGCTGCGCAAGATGGGCGAGCTCGGCTTCTTCGGCATCCGCTACCCCGCCGAATATGGTGGCTCCGAAATGGACACGATGGCGACCGTCGTGCTGGCCGAGGAACTCGGCCGTTCGACCTTCTCCGGCGTCGCGATCACGGCGCTGGTCCATACCGACATGGCTTCGGTCCATATCGCCAATGCCGGCAGCCAGGCACAGAAGGACAAGTACCTTCCGGCGATCATTGCCGGCGAGAAGATCGTCGCGGTCGCCGTCACCGAGCCCGATGCCGGCTCGGACGTGAAGGGCATCCGCACCACGGCGCGGCGCGAGGGCGATCATTACGTCCTCAACGGCGCCAAGATGTTCATCACCAACGGCGTCCATGCCGATCTCTACTGCGTCGCCGCCAAGACGGACCCGCAGGGGCGGCCCTCGCAATCGGTCTCGATCTTCGTGGTCGAGAAGGGCACGCCCGGCTTCTCCGTCTCGCGCGCCCTCGACAAGCATGGCTGGCGCTCCTCGGACACTGCCGAGCTCTCCTTCGTCGATTGCAAGGTGCCGGCCGAGAACCTGCTCGGGCAGGAGGGGCGCGGCTTCTACGCGATCATGAGCAATTTCCAGAACGAGCGCACGGTGATCGGCGCCATGGCGATGGGCGAGGCACAGGCCGCGATCGACCTGACGCTGGACTATGTCCGAACGCGCAAGGCCTTCGGCGCGCCGCTCTGGGAGAAGCAGGCGATCCGTCAGCGCCTGGCCGAGCTTGCGGGCAAGGTCGAGGCCGGCCGCCAGCTCGTCTACCACGCCGCCTGGCTCGATGCGCAGGGCTTCGACGCCACCCGCGAGGTCTCGATGGCCAAGGCCTATTGCGGCGAGCTGGTCAACGAAGTCATGTACGACTGCCTGCAGTTCCATGGCGGCATGGGCTACATGCGCGAAAGCGCGATCGAGCGCATGACCCGCGACGCCCGCGTCCAGGCGATCGGCGGCGGCGCGACCGAGGTCATGCTCGAGGAAGTGGCGAAGCGGCTGTGAGCCAGAGGCGCTGTCATCCCGCACGCGTTGCAACACGCAGTGTTGCTGCGCAGATGCGGGACCGTCCTCAGGAGAGGGCAGGGTCATCCCGGGCGCGCCGCAGCGTGAAACGCTGCTGCGCAGACACGGGACCGTTCTCCGGAAAAGGCGCCTTCTCGTCGCGCGGTCCCGTGTCTGCGCAGCGGCACTACGCGCCGCAGCGCGCACGGGAGGACACCCTATGAGTGAAGCCGCGCAAACCCGGCCACCAATCGAAGGCGGTTCGCGCCGGCAGATCCTCGACCATGCCGCGCGGCTGCTGCGCGGCGGCGGCTATCACCAAACCACCCTGCGCGAGATCGCAGAGGCCGTCGGCATCCGCAAGGCCAGCCTCTATTACCATTTCGGCTCGAAGGAGGAGATCGTCGAGGCGGTCGTCAACGACGGCGTACGCTTTGTCCACGAGGCGGTCGTCGCAGCGCTCGCGACGGAGGATGGCGCTTCGCCGCGCGTACGATTGGAGGCCGCGGTCCGCGCGCATCTCTCCGCCCTGCACGGCCATGGCGACTACACCTCGGCCAGCATCAAGGTCTTCACCTTCGGCGCGGCGCCGGTGCCGGAGAGCGTGCGCGCCGTGCGCCGTGCGTATGAGGATGTTTGGCGCCGCCTGATCGCCGAATGGCAGGAGGCGGGCGGCGTGCCCGCGGGTAATTCGCCGGACGTGCTCAGGCTCTTCCTGCTCGGCGCGCTCAATGGCTCGACCGACTGGTATCGGCCGGAGCGCTATTCCATCGACGCCCTGGCGCGTGAATTCGTGGCGCTGCTGTCGCCCGCAGGGACGTGAGCGCTCCGTCCCGGACGCAGGGGAGGGAGGCGCGGAACGACTGGCGGCGGCCCGGCAGCTTGCTACGATGACGGCGTGATCGCCGCTCCTGCAGCGGCTCTGCCCAGAGGATTGCCCAGCCGATGCGTGCCTTCTACCACCCCGACCAGGCGCTTCACGATCCCCAGCAATATATGCGCTTCGGCAAGGTCGTGGCCCCCAAGGATCTGCCGGAGCGGACGGAACGCCTGCTGGGCGCGCTGAAGAAGCACGGCATCACGCCGGAGAAGCCGGCGGCGCATGGCACGGACCCCGTCCTGGCGATCCATGATGCAGGCTTCGTCAAGTTCCTCGAAACCGCCTGGGCGCGCTGGCAGGACCTGCCGGCCGAGCGCGGCCCGGAAGTCTGGCCAAGCACCTTTCCCTATTGGAGCGGCCGCCCCGATGAGGATGTCCGCCCGCCCTGCCGCCCGACCGGCTTCATCGGCCAGCTTGGTTGGTATCTCGGCGATCTCTCGGTGCCGATCGGCGAGCATTGCTGGCATTCGACCTTGCGCTCGTCCGAGACCGCGGTCTCGGCCGCCGATGCGATCCTGGCCGGCGAACGCGCGGTCTATTCGCTTTGCCGCCCGTCCGGCCACCATGCCCGTGCCGATCGCGCAACCGGCTTCTGCTACCTCAATAACACGGCGATCGCGGCGCAGCGCCTGCGCTCGAAGTTCGGCAAGGTCGCGATCCTCGATGTCGACGCGCATCACGGCGACGGCACGCAGCAGATTTTCTATCGCCGCAACGACGTGCTGACGATCTCGGTCCATGCCGACCCGTCGAATTACTACCCGTTCTTCACCGGCTATGCCGACGAGCGCGGCAACGGCCCGGGCGAGGGCTTCAACCTTAATCTGCCGCTCGCGCATGGCGCCGGTGGCGCCGCGATGGAAGCGGCCGTCGCCGAGGCCGGCAAGGCGATCCGCGATTTCGGGGCCGAGGTCGTGGTGATCGCACTCGGCTACGACGCCCACAAGGACGACCCGATCGGGGTGCTGAAGCTGGAAGCTGCCGATTTCGGCACGATCGGCCGGCAGGTGAAGGGCTTCGGCCTGCCGACGCTGGTGGTGCAGGAGGGCGGCTACGCCATCGAAGCGATCGGCGACTGCCTCGACGCCTTCCTGGGCGGGTTCAAGTAGCGCCTGTCTTCTCTGGGGCACCTGTCTTCCCGTGCGCGCTGCAGCGTGAAACGCTGCGGCGCAGACACGGGACCGCCCCCCGGAAAAGGCGCCTTCTCGTCATGCGGTCCCGTGTCTGCGCAGCGGCATTCACATGCCGCAGCGCGCACGGGATGACACCCTTCAGTGCGGCCTGAAACGCCTCAGATCGCCGCCTCGATCAGGAACGGCCCCTTGCGGCTCAGCGCCGCCTTGAACAGGCTCGTGAACTCCTCGGCCGTCGTGGCTCGCGCGGCTTCGACGCCCATGCCCTTGGCCATCATCACCCAGTCCAGCGCCGGCTCGTCGATGTTCAGCATCAGTGTGGCGTTGCGGCCGAAATCGTTGACGCCGACGGCGCGCATCTCGCCATGCAGGATTTGGTAAGTCCGGTTGGCGAAGACCACGGTGACGATGTCGAGGTTCTCGCGCGCCTGCGTCCACAGCCCCTGCACCGTGTACATGCCGGAGCCATCGGCCTGCATGCTGATGACCTTGCGGTCGGGGCAGGCGACGGCCGCGCCGATGGCGAGCGGGATGCCTTCGCCGATCGCGCCGCCGGTGAGCTGGATATAGTCGTGCTGGGGCGCGCTATGGCAGTCGTAATAGAAACTGCGGCCGGACGAGACCGACTCGTCGCAGACGATGCAGTTCTCGGGCAGCAGCGCCGAGACGATGGCGCAGGCCTTGTCGGCATCGAGCTTGCCGGTCGGCAGGCCGGGCTGCTCCTTGCGCGCCGGGGCGATGTAGAGAGGGGCGGTCTTGGTCGCGCCCATCTCCTCCGCGAGCGCGGTGATCGAAGCCGGCAGGTCGTCGCCCGGAATCGACAGCGTCGCGACCTCGCAGCCGTCATGGATCAGGCGGCCGGGCTTGCCGGGATAGGCGAAGAAGCCGACCGGAACCTGCGCGCCGACGAGCACGAGATAGTCGACATCCTTGAGCTGCTCGAGCGCCTTGTCGATCGGATAGAACACCTTCGGCATGGCGACGCGGCCGGCGCCGCGCTGGATGCGCCCGTTCGACATCTGGCTGAAGATCTGGGCGCCCGTCACGGCGCAGATGCGGGCGGCCATCTCCATCGGCTTTTCGCGTAGCGCGAGCCCCGTCAGCATGATCGCCGCCCGCTTGCCATGCTTGCGCAGGCCGGCCGCGACCTCGCGGATCGTCGCGCCATCGACGCTCTTCAGCGCCGGCAATTCCGTCGGCTTCAGCGTGGCAGGCTCGACGCTGCCCCAGGCGCAGTCGGCCGGCAGGATGACCGTGGTGACGCCGGGTAGCGTCAGCGAGGCGACATAGGCTTCCCCGATCGCCGGGCCGACATCCTCCGGCGTCGCGATGCGGCGGACGAAATGCGACATCGGTTCGGCCAGGCTCTCGATATCGCTGGTCAGCGGTGCGTCGTGCTGGAGATGATAGGTCGCGTGGTCGCCGACGACATTGATCATCGGCGTGCGGGCGCGGCGGGCATTGTGCATGTTGGCGAGCGCATTCGCCATGCCCGGCCCGCAATGCAAGAGCGTCGCCGCCGGCTTGTCGGCCATGCGGGCATAGCCGTCGGCAGCGCCCGTCACCACGCCCTCGAACAGGCCGAGCACGCAGCGCATTTCCGGCTTGCGGTCGAGCGCCGCTACGAAATGCATCTCCGAGGTGCCGGGATTGGCGAAGCAGGTATCGACGCCGTTGATCAGAAGCGTGTCGCAAAGGCGGTCGGCGCCGTTCATCGGGAAACCTCGATTCGAAAGAAATAAGGGCGCCAGCGCGCCGGCGGGCGGAAGAGGAGGAAATTCCCTCTGCCCTGTCAAACGAGAGAATGTCATGACTTCCCCAAGCGACGCTGATCGGCCGCTTGACGTTTTTGCATATGCAATTACGCTGATCTGGAACGAAGGTTGCATTGCAGCATGGATGACGTTTAGGCGTCTGGGTGCGGCGTCAGCCGAAAAAGCAGGGGAAGGGTTTCAATCATGGCAGTTTTCAAGCGCGCCGGCGCTGCGGTCGGTTTTGGCCTCGCGGCGCTTCTTGCGGCGGGCGGCGCCCAGGCACAGACCAAGGTCAATATCGGCATTTCCGGCTGGACCGGCTTCGCGCCGCTGGTGCTCGCCAAGGAGGCCGGCATCTTCGCCAAGAACGGCCTCGACGTCACAATCAAGAAGATCCCACAAAAGGACCGCCACCTCGCCATCGCCTCGGGTGACGTCCAGTGCGCCGCGACCACGGTCGAGACCTGGCTGGTCTGGGATGCCGCCGGAATCAAGACCAAGCAGATATTCCAACTCGACAAGAGCTACGGCGCTGACGGCATGGTCGTGCGCAAGGACATCGCCTCGATCAAGGACCTGAAGGGCAAGACGGTCGCGGCTTCCGCCCCCGGAACCTCGCCCTATTTCGCACTGGCCTGGATGCTCAAGGAGAACGGCCTGTCCGTGAAGGACGTCAAGGTCGTCAACATGGAGCCCGGCCCGGCCGCCCAGGCCTTCATCGCCGGCCAGAACGACGCGGCGCTGACCTACGAGCCCTATCTCTCGACGGTGCGCGAGAAGCCGGATGCCGGCAAGATCATCGCCACCACGCTCGATTACCCGATGGTGATGGACACGTTCGGCTGCACGCCGGCCTTCCTCGTCGACGAGAAGGCGGCGGCTGCGCTGACCAAGAGCTATTTCGACGCGCTCGCCATGATCAAGGCGGAGCAGGCCAAGTCCTACGAGATCATGGGCGCTGACGTGAAGCAGACCGGCGAGCAGTTCGGCAAGTCGGCCGCGTATCTGCGCTGGTCGGACGCCGAGGGGAACAAGACGTTCTTCTCCGGCGAGTGGCAGGCCTTCAACGCCAAGGCGGCCGACGTGCTGCTCGAGGTCGGCCTGATCAAGACGAAGCCCGATTTCGCTTCGCTGATCGACACGCGCTTCGTCGCCGGCAAGTGAACGCCAGCAAGTGAGGCCGGACGGGTTGGCCACTACCGTCATGCTCGCCCTTGTGGCGAGCATCCACGTCCTGAACGCGGTCCGCGACAAAGGAAGACGTGGATGGTCGGGACAAGCCCGACCATGACGGATGAGGGAGTCGTCCTCCCGGATGTTCTGGAGCCCGGCCTGCGCGTCGTCTTTTGCGGCACGCAGGCCGGCGCCGCCTCGGCCAGGCTCGGCGCCTATTATGCCGGGCCGGGCAACAAGTTCTGGCCGGTGCTTCACCAGATCGGGCTCGTCCCGGTGAGGCTACGGCCGGAGGAATTCCGGACCTTGCTGCGCTACGGCATCGGCCTGACCGATGTCGCCAAGCGGACCTCGGGGCCGGATTCCGCGCTGCGTGGCGACCATTTCGACGTGGCCGGCTTCACGGCGCGGATCGATGCGAACCAGCCCCGCATCCTCGCCTTCAACGGCAAGCGCGCGGCGCAGGCCGCCCTTGGCATCAGCGAGGGCAGGCTTTCCTACGGGCCGCAGACGCATGGACTGGCCGACGCCGACATCTACGTCCTCCCCTCGACCTCCGGCGCTGCGGCCGGCTTCTGGTCGATCGAACCCTGGAAGCAACTGGCCATGGCCGTGACCGGAAACCAATCGCGATGAGACCTTTGCAACCCGTCTCGGCCCCCGCCCGCATCGGCTATGGCCTGGCCTTCTTCGCGCTCTTCGTCGCGCTCTGGTCGGTCGCGACCTTCGGCGGCTATGTCCAGCGCCTCTTCCTGGCCGATCCGCTGACCATGGTCGGCGAGGGCTACAGCCTGATGGTCCGCTACGGCTTCAGCTTCGACATCATGATGACGATCTGGCGCGTCGTCGGCGGCTTCATCATCGCCGTCATCGTCGCTTTGCCGATCGGCATCCTGATGGGCGCCTACAAGCCGATCGAGGCTTTCCTGGAGCCCTTCGTCTCCTTCGCGCGCTACCTGCCGGCCTCGGCCTTCATCCCGCTGCTGATCCTCTGGGCCGGCATCGGCGAGACGCAGAAACTGCTCGTCATCTTCATCGGCTCGGTCTTCCAGCTCATCCTGATGATCGCGGTCTCGGTCGGCTCGATCCGGCGCGATCTCGTCGACGCCGCCTATACGTTGGGCGCGACGGACAGCTCGGTCGTGCGCCGCGTCATGCTGCCGAATGCGGCGCCCGAGATCGCCGAGATCTTTCGCCTCGTGCTCGGCTGGGCCTGGACCTATGTCATCGTCGCCGAGCTGATCGGCTCGTCGTCGGGCATCGGCCACATGATCACCGACAGCCAGGCGCTGCTGAACACCGGACAGATCATCTTCGGCATCATCGTGATCGGCCTGATCGGCCTCGTCTCCGATTTCCTCTTCAAGGCGGTCAACCAGCGCCTGTTCCCGTGGGCGCGCGCATGAGCAAGCTTGTCATCGAGAATGTCGGCAAGGTCTTCCCGGCGCAGCGCGGGGCTGAGCCGACGCGGGCGCTGGTGCCGACCTCGCTCAATGTCGCCGATAACGACTTCATCACGATCCTCGGCCCGTCCGGCTGCGGCAAGTCGACCTTGCTGCGCATCATCGGCGGGCTGGAGACGGCGAGCGAGGGCCGCGTCCTGCTCGACGGCTCAGCCGTTTCCGGGCCGGGCGCCGATCGCGGCTTCGTCTTCCAGAGCTACACGCTCTTCCCCTGGCTGACGGTGCAGCAGAACATCGCCTTCGGCCTGCGCGAAAAGGGTGTGCCCGAGGCCGAGCGCATGAAGATTGCCCGCGACTGGGCGGTACGCGTCGGGTTGGGCCAGTTCATCGACCATTTTCCCAAGCAGCTCTCCGGCGGCATGCAGCAGCGCACGGCGATCGCCCGCGCACTCGCCAACGATCCCAAGATCCTCCTGCTCGACGAGCCCTTTGGCGCGCTCGACAACCAGACCCGCGCCCTGATGCAGGAAATGTTGCTCGGCATCTGGGAGCGCGAGCAGAAGACGGTGCTCTTCGTCACCCACGATATCGAGGAGGCGATCTTCGTCGGCTCCCGCGTCGTGGTGATGAGCAAGCGTCCGGGGCGGATCAAGGCCGATATCGCGGTCGATCTGCCCCATCCGCGGCCCTACACCATCAAGACGACGCCGGAATTCGTCGCCTTGAAGGAGCGGCTGGTCGAGGAGATCCGCGCCGAGGTTATCGCGGCCGATCACTAGCCGGGCAGTCAGCCATGCTTCCGTAGCGGAACCAATCGGCCTCGCCTGCGTTGTCATGTCGCAGGCGAGGGGCTGCCTTGCGCGTAAGGGCCGTTACGGCTGCGTGGCAAATTGCCATCTTGAGCGAAAGGGGCGCTGCCGAAGGTGGGGCCAATGCATTCGCTGATTGCCAGGATGTTGTCTCGGCTCGCGATCGAGCCACGTATCGATGTCGTATTTCCCGATGGCACGTTGCAGTCGGTCGGGCAGGGCGCGGTGCCGCGATTGCGTATGCGCATCGTCGATTCCCCGACGGAACTGAAACTGGCGCTCAATCCCGAGCTTGCTCTCGGCGAGGCCGTTATGGACGGTCGCGTCGTCGTCGAGCAAGGTTCGCTCTATGATCTTCTCGATGCGCTGGTCGCAGCCGTGCATCGGGCGCGTCCCAAAGGCTGGGGCAAGGTCTTGGAGGGTTTACGCACCGCCGTGCGGCGCTTCCATCAGCACAACACGCCGGCGCTCTCCCGGCGCAATGTCGCGCATCACTATGATCTCAAGAGCGACTTCTTCCGGCTTTTTCTCGATCCGGACATGCAGTATTCCTGCGCATATTTCGCCGATCCGAGCATGACGTTGGCCGAGGCGCAGCTCGCCAAGAAGCGCCACATCATGGGCAAGCTCGATCTCCAGCCGGGCCAGCGCGTGCTCGATATCGGCTGCGGCTGGGGCGGCATGGCGCTGTCCATAGCCGGCGAGACGGGAGCGTCTGTCACGGGCATCACGCTCTCCGAGGAGCAGCTTGCCATTGCCCAGCAGCGCGGCGCGGAATCCGGCCTGCCGGTCGAGTTTCGGCTGCAGGACTATCGCCATCTCAGCGAGCCCTTCGACCGCATCGTCTCGGTCGGCATGTTCGAGCATGTCGGCGTCGGCTACTACCGCGACTATTTCCGCAAGATCCGGGAATTGCTGAGTGATGACGGCGTGGCGCTGGTCCATACGATCGGCCGCTCGACGCCGCCGGGCGCGACCAATCCATTCATCGCCAAATACATCTTCCCCGGCGGCTATATCCCCGCCATGTCGGAGGTGGCGGCTGCGGTCGAGCAGGAAGGGCTCGTCATCACAGATGTCGAGGTGCTGCGCCTGCACTATGCCGAGACGCTGAAGGTTTGGCGCGAGAACTTCCTTGCCCGCCGCGACGAGGCGGTGGCGATGTATGACGAGCGCTTCGCCCGGATGTGGGAGTTCTATCTCGCCGCTTGCGAGGCGAGCTTCCGGCATGACGACCTCGTCGTGTTCCAGTTCCAGCTCGCCAAGAAGCTCGATGGCCTGCCGATCACGCGCGGCTATATCGGAGAGCGCGAGAGCGAGCTTGGGCGCAAGCCGGCGCTCACGAAGGTCGCCGAGTCGGCTTAGCCCGGCTCCGGCCCGACATAGCGGGCGCGAGGCCGGATCAGGCGTCCGGTCTCGCCTTGCTCCAGCGCATGCGCGATCCAACCGGCGCAGCGTGCGGCAGCAAAAATCTGGAACGAGACATCCGGCGCGAGCCCGAGGTCGCTGGCGATCGCCGTCAGCACGAAATCGATATTCGGCTCCTCGCCGGTCAGCGTCGTGACAGCCCGGCGCGTCTCCTCATAGGCAGGCGGTAATGCGAAGGCCGTGAGCAGTGCGCGGGCCCGCGCATCGCCATCGGGATAGAGTGGATGGCCGAAACCGGGCAGGGGCATGCCGGTCGCGAGCCGGGCGGAGACCGCCATTTCGACGCCCTCGCTTGCGATCTCGCGCATCAACCCGAGGACGCGCGGCGTCATCCCGCCATGCAATGGCCCGGACAGCGTCGCGAGCCCGGCCAGGATGCTGGCGGCGAGCGAGGCGCGCGTCGAGGCCGCGACCCGGACCGCGAAGGTCGAGGCGTTGAGCTCATGATCGGCGAGCAGCACCAGCGCGCGGCGGATCAGGTCGGCGCCGCGTTCGTCGCAGCCCCAGGCCTGCGCCAGCCGGTGATGGATCGGTCCCTGTCCCGGCCGCCCGGCGATGGCGTCCACGAGCGAGTCGATGACGGAGGCGGCCTCCAGATAGAGCGCCTTCTTGGTGCGCCCGGCCATGGCGGGATCGCTGGCGGCGCGGGCGGCGATCACCGCGAACATGCGCTGCCGGGCCGGCGCTTCCGGCACGATCGTGAATAGCGGCGGGAAGCGTTGCGAGCCGCAATCCCAGAGCAGCCGCGCGACATCCTCAAGCTTTGCCGTTTCGGCGAGCACCTCGGCATCCTGCCCGCGATACCACAGCTTGCCGCGCTGGATCGTGGCGATGCCCGAGGCCAGGATCGGCTCGCCGAACGCGATCGCGTCCTCCGCGATGGCAGCGGGCTTGCGCCCCCGCGCCTTGCGATGCTCCAGCCGTGCCACATCTTCGGCCCGGTAGAGCCGTCGACGCGAGTCGGCGGCATCGCCGCGCGCCTCGATCAGCCCGCGGCTGACATAGGCGTAGAGCGTCTGCGGCTTCAGCCCGAGCCGCTGCATAACCTGTTGCGCCGTCAGCCAGTCGGTCATGGAAAATAGATTGATTATATTGTTCAAGATTGATTCTACTGGTGAAGCTATCAATCTTCAAGGCCTCAGATGTTGAGGAGAACCGCCATGTCCGATGGCCTTGAAGATGTCGTTGCCGCCCATACCGTGCTCTCGGAAGTCGATGGAGCGGCGGGCCGGCTGGTGATGCGCGGCCACAGCCTGGATGAACTCGCCGGCCATACCTCCTTCGAGGAAATGGCCGCGCTGATGCTCGACGGCTTCGTGCCGGACCTGCGCGCCATGAAGGATCTGCCGGCGGCGCTCGGCGCGGCCCGGCAGGAACTGTTCGAAACGGTGGTGCAGAAGGCGGTTGTCCCCGTCACCCTCGGCCCGGTCGAGATGATCCGGGCGATGACGGCACTGATCCCCGATGGCGAGGATGTCGGCACGGTGCTGCGGCTGCTGGCGGCGCCGGCTGTCTTTACCGCCGCTTCGCTGCGCATGCGGCAGTGTCTCGCGCCGGTCGCGCCCGATCCGTCCCTGCCGCAGGCCGCCGATACGCTGCGCATGTTGACAGGCAAGGCGCCGACGAAGCAGCAGGCCGCCGCGCTCGATACCTATCTCGTGACCGTCGCCGATCACGGCCTCAACGCCTCGACCTTTGCGTCGCGCGTCGTCGCCTCAACCCGCGCCGGGCTGGTCTCGGCTGTGCTCGCCGGCATCGGCGCCCTGAAGGGGCCGCTCCATGGCGGCGCGCCCGGCCCGGTGATCGAGATGCTCGATGCGATCGGTGCACCCACGAATGCCCGCGCCTGGTTGGAAACCGCGCTCGATCGCGGCGACCGGCTGATGGGTTTCGGCCACCGCATCTACCGTGTGCGCGACCCGCGCGCCGATGCGCTGAAGGGCGCGATCCGCCGGCTCGGCGCCGATAGCGGGCGCCTTGCCCTGGCCGAGGCGGTCGAGCAGGCAGCACTCGCCATCCTGCGCGAACGCAAGCCCAACCGGACGCTGGAAACCAATGTCGAGTTCTACACGGCGCTCCTGCTGGAGGCGCTCGGCTTCACGCCGGACTCGTTCACCTGTGTCTTCGCGCTCGGTCGCACGACCGGCTGGCTCGCCCATGCCAAGGAGCAGATCGCCGGCGGCCGCCTGATCCGGCCGCAATCGGTCTATGTCGGCCCGCAGCCGCGGCAGGCGGCTTAAGTTCCAGCAGGGCGCTGGGAACCCTTCTCCCGTGTGGGAGAAGGGCAGGGATGAGGGCCTGCCTTATCCGCGAAGACTCGATGGCCCGGTCGCGCTCCAATGATCAGCGGCGGTCCCTCACCCCTACCCCTCTCCCGTTCGGGGGAGAGGAGCCCGCGGCTGTTTATGACGCCGTCAGCCAAACCGCATAAAGCTCAGCCTCACCGCCGCTCACAGTAAGCTCCACACCCCCCGGCGCATCCAGCATCGCGCTGTCGCCGGCGGGCAGCGTCGTGCCGTTCACCAGCCAGTCGCCCTTGCGGGCGACCAGCACCACCAGGCCTTCGCTTGCGCTGAGCGAGCCGGCGCCAGAGAGGCGTTCGACCCGGTGCTGCCAGCGACCGCGCCGGCTCATCACGTTGAGATCGTCGATTGCCCCATCGACCAGCACACCATCCACCGCCCGGTCGGCGGCGAAGAAAAACGGCTTGGTCGCGCGGTCGAGCGAAACCGTCTCGCCATCGCCGAAGGCCAGCCGAATGCCGTTGCCGGTCAACACCGACAGCGTCCGGTCGATGCCGGGGAAGGACGAGAACGGCCCGTCCTGTCCGACATGCGCCATTGAGATGCGCCAGTCGAAATCGCCGAGCGAGGCGCCTTCCGGCGCGACCGCGATCTCGGTCGTGGTGCCGCCGCCGTTCTTCCACGGCATGACCTTGCAATCGGCGGCGCGGATGATGCGCATGGAAGCTCCTTCGAATTCAGACGGCCACCCTTGTTATTCCGGGGCGCCCGAAGGGCGAACCCGGAACCCACGACTGGGTAGAACATCGTGGTTGGACAAGGCTCGCCCGGTCGTGGGCTCCGGGTTCTCCGCTGGCGCGGAGCCCCGGAAGGACAACGTCGCTCAGCCCAGGATACCCGGCAGGTTGAGCTGCTTCTCGCGGGCGCAGTCCAGCGCGATGTCGTAGCCGGCATCGGCATGGCGCATCACGCCCGTGGCCGGGTCGTTCCAGAGCACGCGCGAGAGACGAGCGGCCGCGTCATCCGTGCCGTCGGCGCAGATCACGACGCCCGAATGCTGCGAGAAGCCCATGCCGACGCCGCCGCCATGGTGCAGCGAGACCCAGGTCGCACCCGACGCCGTGTTGAGCAGGGCGTTGAGCAGCGGCCAGTCGGAGACCGCGTCCGAGCCGTCCTTCATCGCTTCCGTCTCGCGGTTCGGCGAGGCGACCGAGCCGGAATCGAGATGGTCGCGGCCGATCACGACCGGCGCCTTGAGCTCGCCGTTCCGGACCATTTCGTTGAAGGCCAGGCCGAGGCGGTGGCGATCGCCGAGGCCGACCCAGCAGATGCGCGCCGGCACGCCCTGGAACGCGATGCGCTCGCGCGCCATGTCGAGCCAGTTGTGCAGGTGCTTGTTGTCGGGCAGCAGCTCCTTCACCTTGGCGTCGGTCTTGTAGATATCCTCCGGATCGCCCGAAAGCGCGGCCCAGCGGAACGGGCCGATGCCACGGCAGAACAGCGGACGGATATAGGCCGGCACGAAGCCCGGGAAGGCGAAGGCGTTCTCCAGTCCCTCTTCCTTGGCGACCTGGCGGATGTTGTTGCCGTAGTCGAAGACGGGCAAGCCCATGTTCTGGAAGGCGATCATCGCCTCGACATGCTCGCGCATCGAGGCACGGGCGGCCTTTTCCACGGACTTCGGATTGGCCTCGCGTGCTTGCCTCCACTGGCCCATGGTCCAGCCCTTCGGCAGGTAGCCGTTGATCGGGTCATGCGCCGAGGTCTGATCGGTGACCATGTCGGGACGGATGCCGCGGCGCACCATCTCGGGCAGGATCTCGGCGCAGTTGCCGAGCAGGCCGACCGACTTCGCCTCGCCATTCCTGGTCCACCGGGCGATCATCTCCAGCGCTTCGTCGAGCGTCTCGGCCTTCTCGTCGAGATAGCGGGTGCGCAGGCGGAAATCGATCGAGTCCGGGTTGCACTCGACGGCAAGGCAGGACGCACCGGCCATCACCGCGGCGAGCGGCTGCGCGCCGCCCATGCCGCCGAGGCCGCCGGTCAGGACCCACTTACCCTTGAGGTTGCCGCCATAATGCTGGCGGCCGGCCTCGACGAAGGTCTCGTAAGTGCCCTGCACGATGCCCTGGGTGCCGATATAGATCCAGGAGCCGGCCGTCATCTGGCCGTACATCGCGAGCCCCTTCTTATCGAGCTCGTTGAAATGATCCCAGTTCGCCCAATGCGGCACGAGGTTCGAGTTCGCGATCAGGACGCGCGGCGCATCCTTATGGGTGCGGAACACGCCGACCGGCTTGCCGGACTGGACGAGCAGCGTCTCGTCGGCCTCGAGCTGGCGCAGCGTTTCGACGATGCGGTCGAAATCCTCCCAGGAGCGGGCGGCGCGGCCGATGCCGCCATAGACCACGAGCTCCTGCGGATTCTCGGCGACGTCCGGATGCAGGTTGTTCATCAGCATGCGCAGCGGCGCCTCGGTCAGCCAGCTCTTGGCACTGAGCTCGGTGCCGGTGGCGGGGCGGATGACGCGGGTATTGTCCAGGCGGGTCATGAGCGGCTCCGTTCGAGTTGCTTGGCCGCGTCGAGGGCGGCGGCGATGATGGCGGACAAGGCGGTTTGCAAGGTGGCGGCCTTCAGTGCGTCGAAGGTCCAGGGCGCGTTTTCTTCCGAGAGATAGGCCGAGAGCGCGATTTCCATCTGGAGCGCGTGCACTTGGCTTGAGGGGCGCCCGTAATGGCGCGTGATCCAGCCGCCCTTGAAGCGGCCATTGGCGATCTGGGTGAGCGGCTGGCCCGCCATCGCGGTGACGGCGGCAGCCTCGACACTCGATGCGCAGCTTTGGCCGGAATTCGTGCCGAGGTTGAGCGTCGGCAGCGTGCCCTCGAACAGGCGCGGGATCACCGACTTGATCGAGTGGCAGTCCCACAGCACGCAATAGCCGTGCTCGGCCTTCACCCGTTCGATCTCGGCCGCCAGCGCCGTGTGATAGGGCTGGAAATAGGCCGCCTTGCGCCGCTCGATCTCGTTCGCATCCGGCGCGGTCTGCCAGATCGGCGCGCCGTCGAAGGTCGTGGTCGGCACGAGCTCGGTCGTCGCCTGGCCCGGATAGAGCGAGACGCCGGACGGGTCGCGGTTGAGATCGATCACGAAGCGCGAAAGCTGCGCCTCGATGATGCTCGGCGCGAACGGCGCGGCGAAGCTGTAGAGCTGGCGCATATGCCAGTCGGTATCCTCGACCAGCTTTCCGCGTGCGTTGAGCTGCGCCGCGACTTCCGGCGGAACGCCGGTGCCGGGATGCGGCATCGAGAGGATCAGCGGGGACGAGCCGCGCGTGACGTTGATGATGTCTGTTGTCATGGCCCTGCCTCTGGAACCGCTTCGTCATGCTCGCCCTTGTGGCGAGTATCCACGTCTTGAACACTGCATTCGACGAAGGAAGACGTGGATGGTCGGGACAAGCCCGACCATGACGGGAAGGGCGAACTCACGCTGCGCAATCGGCGAAGCTGTCGAGCCCCGCCGCCTTGCCGACGGCGCCGGAGAGCACGAACTCGGTCGCGGCCGCGAGATCGGGTGCGAGGTAGCGGTCCTCGGTCAGCGGCGCGATCCTGCTGCGCAGTAGGGCGAGCACCGGCTCCAGCCGCGGGCTGGTCGTGAGCGGGCGGTGATGCTCGATCGCTTCCGCCGCTGCCATCAGCTCGACGCCGATGACGCTGGCAGCATTCTTCGCCATGTCGATCAGGCGGAAGGCGCCATGCGTCGCCATCGAGACATGGTCTTCCTGGTTGGCAGAGGTCGGGATGGTGTCGACCGAAGCCGGATAGGCCTTCTGCTTGTTCTCGGAGGCGAGCGCGGCGGCGGTCACCTGCGCGATCATGAAGCCCGAGTTCAGGCCGGCATCGCGGGCGAGGAAGGGCGGCAGGCCGCTCATCACGGGGTCGACCAGCAGCGCCATGCGGCGCTCCGAGAGATTGCCGATCTCGCAGACGGCCATCGCCAGGATGTCGGCGGCGAAGGCGACCGGCTCGGCGTGGAAATTGCCGCCCGAGACGATCTCGCCGGGGCCGAGCACCAGCGGGTTGTCGGTGACGGCGTTCGCCTCGATCGAGAGCGTGGCGGCGGCATTGCCGATGAGATCGCGCACGGCGCCCATCACCTGCGGCTGGCAGCGCAGCGAATAGGGGTCCTGCACCTTCGTATCGCCATGGCGATGGCTCTCGCGGATCGCGCTGCCGGCGATCAGGTCGAGCAGGATCTTGGCGACCTTGATCTGGCCGGGCTGGCCACGCAGGGTCTGGATGCGCGGATCGAACGGGGTGTCGGAACCCTTCAGCGCATCGACCGAGAGCGCGCCGGCGACGAGCGCGGCGTCGAAGACGCGGGCGATGGCAGCAAGGCCGGTCATGGCGAGCGTGGTCGAGACCTGCGTGCCGTTGATCAGCGCGAGGCCTTCCTTGGCGCCGAGCGCGAGGGTGGTGAGGCCGGCGCGCTTCAGCGCATCAGTCGCCGGCAGGGTCTCGCCCTTCAGGCGGATCTCGCCGAAACCCATCAGGGCCGCGGTCATATGGGCGAGCGGGGCGAGATCGCCGGAAGCGCCGACCGAGCCCTTGGCAGGGATGACCGGCAAGGCATCGGCTTTGAGCGCGTTGGTCAGCGCCTCGATCACGACGGGGCGCACGCCGGAGGCGCCGCGCGCCAAGCTCGCCGCCTTCATCGCCAGCAGCAGGCGGACGACGCCGTCAGGCAGGGCAGGGCCGGTGCCGACCGCATGCGAGACGATCAGGTTGCTCTGGAGCTTGGCGAGGTCGGCATCGGCGATGCGCACGCTGGCGAGCTTGCCGAAGCCGGTGTTGACGCCATAGGTCACGGTGCCGGCGGCGACGATCTCTTCGACGATCTTCTGGCCGGAGGCGATATTCCCCGCGCTGTCGCTGCCGAGCGAGGCGGTGGCGCCGTCGAGGATCGCGCGCCAGTCGGTGAGATGGGCTGCGCCCGGGTTCAGCGAAACCGTCGTCATTGTCCGTTCCAGATGCGGGTGTGAAGGGGATTGAAACCGATGCGATAGGCGAGTTCTGCGGGACGCTCGATTTCCCAGATCGCGAGATCGCAACGCTTGCCGGCTTCCAGCGTGCCGACCTCGTCCTGGAGGCCGAGCGCGGTCGCGGCATGGCGGGTGAGGCCGGCGAGTGCCTCTTCCGGCGTCATGCGGAAGAGCGTGCAGGCCATGTTGAGCACGAGCAAAGGCGAGGTCAGCGGCGATGAGCCGGGATTGGCATCGGTCGCCAGCGCGATCGCGGCGCCATGCTTGCGCAGAAGGTCGATCGGCGGCTTCTGCGTCTCGCGCAGGAAATAGAAGGCGCCGGGCAGCACGACCGCGACCGTACCGGCCTTGGCCATGGCGATGACGCCGTCCTCGTCGAGGTATTCGAGATGGTCGGCCGACAACGCGCCCATCTCGGCCGCGAGCTTGGCGCCATGCAGGTTGGAGAGCTGCTCGGCATGGACCTTGATCGCCAGCCCCTTGGCCTTGGCGGCCTCGAAGATGGCCTTCGTCTCGTCGGGCGAGAAGGCGATGCCCTCGCAGAAGACGTCGACCGCATTGGCGAGCCCCTCGGCCGCGACGGCATCGAGCAGCGGCCCGGCGACGAGCGCGGTATAGTCGCCTGAGCGGCCCTTGTATTCCGGCGGCACGGCATGGGCGCCGAGGAAGGTGGTGCGGACGGTGACGGGGCGCTCGCGGCCGATCCGGCGTGCGACGCGCAGCTGCTTGAGTTCCGCCTGCTGCTCCAGCCCGTAGCCGGACTTGATCTCGACGGTGGTGACGCCCTCGGCCATCAGCGCAGCGAGGCGTTTATCGGCTGAGGCGAAGAGCGTGTCCTCGCTCGCCTCACGCGTCGCCTTGACGGTGGAGAGGATGCCGCCGCCGGCCCGTGCGATCTCCTCATAGGTCGCGCCCTGAAGGCGCAACTCGAACTCATGCGCCCGGTCGCCGCCATAGACGAGATGGGTATGGCAATCGATCAGGCCGGGCGTGATCCAGCGGCCTTCGCAATCGATGGAAGTGGCGGCATCAAAAACCGGCGCCTCGCTGCGCGGGCCGACGAAGACGATGCGTCCGTCACGGGCGGCGATGACGCCATCCTCGATCGCACCATAGGGCGCGTCGACCGCAGGCGACATCGTCGCCAGCCGCGCATTCGTCCAGAGCTTGTCGCAGACAACCGTTTCACCAGGCGCTTTCGCCACCGTGCGTCCTCCCGCTACTCTTTGATGTGAAGCCATGCTATCCAATTGCATATGCAATTGGCAAGTGTTATTTGCATATGCAATTGAACGCCAGCGAGCGACGGAGCGAAACGGTGACCGAGACCCTGCATCTGGCCGAGGCGCTTCTGCCCGAAGGTTTTGCCCGCGATGTGAAGCTGACCGTCGCTGATGGCGTGATCGTTTCCGTCGAGGCGGGGGTTAAGCCAGCAGGGGATAAGGGCAGCTTCTCAGGCATCGCGCTGCCTGGCATGCCTAACCTGCACAGCCACGCCTTCCAGCGCGGCATGGCCGGCCTCTCCGAGCGTCGCGGTGCGCCGGAGGATTCCTTCTGGACCTGGCGCGAAGTGATGTACCGCTTCCTCGACCGGCTCGATCCCGATGACGTGCAGGCCATCGCCGCGCAGGCCTTCGTCGAGATGCTGGAAGGCGGCTTCACCGCGCTCGCCGAGTTCCACTACCTGCATCACGACAAGGACGGGCGCGCCTACGCGAATATCGCGACGATGGGGCAGGCGATCGCGTCGGCTGCGCAGGAAACCGGCCTCGGCCTCACGCTGCTGCCGGTGCTCTATCGCTTCGGCAATTTCGGGCAGGCGCCCTCGGTTCATGGCCAGCGCCGCTTCGTCAACGAGCGCGATGCCTATCAGCGCTTGCTGGAAGGCAGCCTCGCCGCGATCCGTGACCTGCCGGATGCCCGGCTCGGCGTTGCCCCGCATTCGCTGCGCGCCGTCGCGCTCGACGATCTCGGCTGGGTCTCGTCGCTGCGCCCGAACGACCCCGTCCATATTCATGTCGCCGAGCAGATCCCCGAGGTCGAGGCGAGCCTGAAGATCACCGGCAAGCGCCCGGTCGAACTGCTGATGGACACGATCCCGCTCGACCGTCGCTGGTGCCTGATCCACGCGACGCATCTGACCGACGCTGAGCGCGACGGCATTGCCCGCAGCGGCGCGGTCGCGGGCCTGTGTCCGATCACCGAATCCAGCCTCGGCGACGGCATCTTCGACGGTGTCCGCTATGCGCAGGCCGGTGGCGCCTATGGCGTCGGCAGCGATTCCAACATCCAGATCGATGCCGGTTCGGAGCTGCGCCAGCTTGAATATTCGCAGCGCCTGCGCGATCGCCGCCGAGCGCTCTTCGCTGAGGAGACGGCGTCGACCGGCCTCGCGCTCTGGCGGGCGGCCTGTGCCGGCGGGGCGCGCGCCTGCGGCCGCGCCATCGGCGCAATCGCGCCCGGCCATCGCGCCGATTTCATCACGCTCGACACCGATCATCCGGCGCTTGTCGGCCGCGGCGGCGCCGAGGCGATCGACAGCGCGATCTTCGCCGCCAATGCCATGCCTTTGCGCGACGTCGTCGTCGGTGGCAGGAGGGTGGTGGCCGAGGGGCGCCATGTCGCCCGCGATTCGGTGCGCACGCGCTTCGCCGGCGTGATGCGGCGCCTGCTCGCAGCGGAGTAACCAGGGACGACGATGACGGACACCCGGCTCGACGCGGTAAAACTGGATGGCGCCGGGCCGGTCTATGACCAGATCCGGCGGGCGATCCGCGACCTCGTCGTCAGCGGGGAATGGCAGCCCGGCACCAGCGTGCCGCCCGAGCATGCGCTGATGGAGCAGCTCGGCGCCTCGCGCATGACCGTGCATCGCGCTCTGGTTCAGCTTGCCCGCGAGGGCCTGATCATCCGGCGCCGCCGTTCTGGAACCGTGGTCGCGACGCCCCCGGCGAGCCACGCCATGCTCGACATCCTCTCGATCCCGGAGGAAGTGCGCCAGCTCGGCCAGGCTTATGCCTATGAGGTGCTGGCGCGCACCGACGGCCGGCCTTCGCCGGAAGTGGCCGAGCTTTTCGGTCTCAAGCGTTCCGACAAGGTTGCGCATCTCATCGTGCTGCACCGGGCCGACGGTAAGCCGCATGTGCTGGAGGAACGCGTCATCCATGCCGCGGGCGTGACCGGTCTTGCGGACGAGGATTTCGCCGAGACCCCACCCGGCGACTGGCTTTTGCGGCACAGCCTCTGGTCGCAGGCCGAGCATGCGATCAGCGCGATCGGGGCGGGCGAGGAGCAGGCCGCCCTGCTGCAGATCGCGGAGGGCGAGCCTTGCCTTCTGGTCGAGCGCCGGACCTGGAACCAGTCGCAGTCGGTGACGGCTGTGCGCCTGCTCTACCCCGGTTTCCGCCACCGCTTCGTTGGGCGCTTCGGGCCCTATGGAGCCGCCTGAGGGCGGGGGCTTCTCGCCATCCCGCGCAAAAGAAAAGGCCCGCCGGTCGGGCGGGCCTTCATTGGGATGGGATGCTACCTCAGCAATCGTAGACGTAGCGGCGGCCCCATTCGTCGCGCCCGTAGCAGCGTTGCGGCGTGGCGGCGCCGCCGATGATCGCGCCGCTGGCGCCACCGATCGCGGCGCCGGCCAGCGCGCCTCCGGCCCGCCCCGTGGCCGCGCCACCGATGATGGCACCGGCGCCTGCACCGATCAGTGCACCCGTGCCGGCATTCTGTTCGCGGGCCGTACAGGCACCGAGAGCGGCACCCAAAGCCGCGACGAGCATCAGCTTCTTGATGATCATGACCTCTCCTCCTCCGTGAGATGACGGGTCTTTCGAAGCACCAAACAGCGCCGGGCGGCTAAGGTTCCGCCGGTTGGCAGGCCATCATCGGCCCTTTGCTCGGTTCCTGTTTTGGAAACGGGCTTTGTGTCGGCACGAAGGCCGTGAAAATTCTCGAGCCTCCCGGAACCTATCGCGGCAGCGACGGTTGAAGTCACAAGTCCCGCCGGAGGGCGCTTTCTCCGGCATCCCATCGCGAGACAAGGGGGAAGACGATGACCGATGTTCAAGGGACAGCTCGCACGACTGCCAATCCGCTGATTGCCGGCGCCCGCGTCGCTGGAACCGATGTGTACAATGCGACAGGCGACCATCTCGGCGAAATCTATGACGTGATGCTCGACAAGCTGACGGGGAAGGTCGCCTACGCGATCATGTCCTTCGGCGGCTTTCTCGGGCTCGGCGAGAAGTATCACCCGATCCCGTGGAGCGTGCTCGACTACGACACGCAGCGCGGCGGCTATGTCGTGCCGCTGACCAAGGAACAGCTTGAGGCGGCGCCGATGTACGATAGCGAAGGCGAGCCCGACTGGGAGGACAAGGCTTATGGCAAGCGTGTCCACGACTACTACGGCACGATGCCTTACTGGATGATGTAACTGCCGGGCGCGTCACGCGAAGCGTAGCCTGCTTCGCATGACGAAAACCCGATCGATCAAGGGTTTGAATCGTTTCCGCGTTTCGGAGAAAGGCGGAAACGATCTGGGCGCAGGTCGCGGCGGTTGCTATCCCCCCAGCCGAACCGTCGTGGCGGCGGGATGCGGGCCGAAAGGCCCGCATCTTCTTTTTTGAGCTCTTCGCAAATCGCCTGAGCTTCGTGGCTCAACAGCCATTTTTCGTTGGATGGTGGGAACAGCAAGGCCCTTTCGCGCGTCTATTCGCCGGGGGATTACGACACCCGATGATCCGCGGTTAGCCAGTTCGCGCAGCGGTCCGGCCCTCAATCAGGAGAAGGCGAGATGCGCATACGTTACGGCTATCGGATAGAGTTGGTCTGTGCCCATGACATGCCGTTGATCACGCTGCTCGACGTTCACCCGTCGCGCCGCCACGATCTGACCACGCCGGACGAGATGAAGCTGACCGCGCTGGCCGATCCCGCTTTGCCGATCACGATGACGCAGGACCTCGACGCCTTCGGCAATATCCGCCGGCGCATGATCGCGCCGCCGGGCGGCATCCGCCTGGAATCGCTGGGGATCGTCCATGATTCCGGCGAACCCGACATCGTCAATCCGGCGGCGCGCGAGGTGTCGCCGTCACGTCTTCCGGATGCGGCGCTCGTTTACCTTCTCGGCAGCCGTTATTGCGAGACGGACAAGCTCTACGATCAGGCCTGGAGCCTCTTCGGGCAGGTTCAGCCGGGCTGGCCGCGCGTGCAGGCGATCGTCGACTTCGTCCACAATCACATGAGCTTCGGCTATCATTTCGCCCGCAACACCCGTACCGCTGCCGAGGCCTTCGAGGAGCGGATCGGCGTCTGCCGCGACTTCGCGCATCTTGCCGTTACGCTGTGCCGCTGCATGAACATCCCGGCGCGCTACTGCAACGGCTATCTCGGCGATATCGGTGTGCCTCTCGATCCCGCGCCGATGGATTTCAATGCCTGGTTCGAGGTCTTTCTCGGTGGGCGCTGGTACACGTTCGACGCCCGCCACAACGAGCCGCGCATCGGCCGGATCGTCATCGCGCGCGGCCGCGACGCGACCGATGTCGCCATGATCAGCTCCTTCGGGACGCATACGCTGCAGCGTTTCGAGGTCGTCACCGAGGAGGTCGAGGATGTGCCGATGCCGCTGATGCCGCCGATGCCGGAACAGTTCGACGCCCGCCCGGCCGCCGCGTAAGCGCTCCCTTGCGCGTGGTCGAGCGCCTCATATCTACGCCAGCACCATGCGCTACACGATCATCGTCAATGCTCGCGCCGGAACGGTTCTCGAAGCCGGCGCGGATGTTTTCGCCGCGCGGCTTGAGGCGGCCTTCGCCAACCATGGCTGCGGCGCGGAGGTGCGTCTCGTGCCGCCGCGCGAGATCGACGACGCGTTGTCGCTTGCGATCTCGGATCGTCACGCGCTGCCGGTCCTGGCGGGGGGGGACGGTACGATCAACGGCGCCTTGCCGGTTCTGATCCAGGCCGATCGCCCGATCGGCATCCTGCCGATGGGAACGGTGAACGTGCTCGGCCGCGATCTCGGCATCTCGGGCTCGCTCGAGCAGCAGATCGCCGCGCTCTGCCGGGGCGAGCCGGTGGAAATGGATGTCGGTCGGGTCAACGACCGGTTGTTCCACTCGCTCTCCGGCATGGGCTTCTTCAGCCTGATGGCGCGTGAGCGCGAATATGCGCGCCGCCGCTTTCCTTTCAGCCGGGCCGCCGCCTTCGGCGTCGCCGCGACGCGCTCGATCCTGTTCACCCGCCCGGTCATGCTCGACATCAAGGTCGACAAGGACCACAGCATCGTCGAGGCCGATGCCGTGCTGGTCACGGTCAATCGCTTCGAGGGCGCCGACTGGCGCCGGCCACGGCTCGACGACGGGCTGTTCGAGGTCCATGTCCTGAATGCCGGCGGGCTGTATTCGCGCAGCAAGGCGGCGCTGTCGGTGGTCTCGGGCCATTGGCGCAATGCGCATAACCTGACCTCCTTCACCGGCGACGCGGTGACGCTGATGCGGCGCGACAAGCGGCGCGGTCACATCACCTTCGACGGCGAGGTCGAGCGCAAGGTCGGGCCGTTGAGCTACGGCTTGCTGCCCAAGGCGCTGCGGGTGATTTCCGCCCGCCCGGCGCAAGCCTGAGAAGCTCTCTGGCATGCGCGGCACAAGCCGCCTGTTCGACATCGGCCGCCGCCGGTTAATCTTCCGTCCGACAGCCCTCGGAGACCGCGCTCCTTGCCTCAGCCTCGCATCCTGGTTCCCGCTGTCGCCGCCCTGATCTTCCTCGGGCTCGCACTGCTGATCGTCTCCGGGCACAGCTTTTCCGTCGATACCACGCTGATCATGCTGTTCCGCGATGCGGCCAACCCCGCGGTTCCGCTCGGGCCGGCCTGGTTCCACGAAGCCGTGCGCGACATGACGGCGCTGGGCAGCTTCGTCGGCCTGTTCTTCATGGCGCTGACGGCGACGCTGGCGCTCTGGCTCTGCGGCTACCGCCATCTCGCGATCGGGCTGGTCGTCAGCCTCGTCGCCGCCTTCCTGGCGAGCACCGTCCTGAAGATCGCGATCGCCAGGCAACGACCCGATATCGTCGAGCATGCGGCCCTGACCTTCACCGCGAGCTTCCCGAGCGGCCATGCCTTCCTCTCGGCCGCGACACTGCTGACCATTGCCAGCTTCGTCGGCCTGGCTACGCGCCGGACCGACATCGCTCGCTTCTGCATGGTGATGGCCGTGATCTTGACCGGCCTGATCGGCCTCAGCCGCATCTATCTCGGCGTGCACTGGCCGACGGACGTTCTCGGCGGCTGGTGTCTCGGGATGGTCTGGTCGAGCGTCGCGACGGCTTGGCTCGGCCGCAGGATGGCGGCTTCCGATCCGGCTTGACCGGGCTCAACGCATGTCGATGGTGGCGTTGACGCCGAGATCGGGCGTACGGCCGAGAATCTTGGCGGTCGCCAGCTTGAAGGCGACGAGCACGCTGCTCGACGGGCCGTCCCAGATCTCGGCGGAGGTTGGCGTCAGCGCCAGCAGGGTCGCGTCCGGGTCGTCGGGTCCGTTCGGGAACCAGGCGCTGGCCATCGGCGTCCAGACGTCGCGTAGCGTCTCGCGGCTCGGAATCTCGGAAGCCGAGCAGGAGATCGCGGCGTAGAAATTGCGGTCCTCATGGCTGATCGCCAGATTGACGGAGGGCGAGCGCAGAGCCGCGCCGATGATGCCGGTATGGCGGTGCGTGATGAAGAGCAGGCGATGGTGGTCGCGGTCGATATGGCCGGACATCGGCCTTGTCTTGATGTCGCCATCGGCGACAATGGAGACCATGTAGACCGGGTGGGAGGCCAGCGCGGTCCAGATGCGCTCCTGCAGCTCGGTGTCGGGCATGGCAACCTCCTGCGGGTGCGATCGTCTCATGACCACCCTCGCATGGAACCGGCCTGCGCGCCATGCAAACGCTGCCCGGGCGGCAACGTTCCCGCAGCGCGTGGCGGAACAGCGCGGCCCGGCTCGCGTTGCGATGGAGCCTGCGGCGCTGCCGCCTCATCGGGAATCTCTTATGCTCGTTTCGCGTAATCTTCTGGCCGTGCTTGTTCTTGTGCTTGTTGCTGCCCTCGCCGTGACCGGCTATTCGCTCTACCAGGAGAAGAAGCAGCCGGATGGGGTCGAGATCTCGGTCGGCAAGAACGGACTCTCCATCAAGGAGAAGTGATCGGCACCTTGCGCTCATGGCGCGTGATGCGGCCAGCGGCTAGTCGGCTGCCCAAAGGGTATTGGCCTTCCTAGACCAAAGGCGCTAACACCCGATCCACGAACCTGTGTCGTGGGAGAACGAGATGAACGCGCCCTTCAAGAACCTGATCGCCGGCGAATGGGCCGGCGGCGCTAACGCTTCGCGCAACATCAACCCCTCCAACACGAATGATGTGGTCGGCGAGTACACCCAAGGCTCGGTCGAGGACCTGAACAACGCGGTCGCGGCTGCCAAGGCCGCCTTCCCGGCCTGGAGCCGCTCCACCCCGCAGGAGCGCTACGACATCCTGAAGAAGGCGTCCGACGAGATTCTCGCCCGCAAGGACGAGCTCGGCCGCCTGCTCTCGCGCGAAGAGGGCAAGACGCTGGCCGAGGGCATCGGCGAGGCGACCCGCGCCGGCCAAGTCTTCGCTTTCTTCGCCGGTGAATGCCTGCGCCTCGGCGGCGAGATGATCCCGTCGGTGCGCCCCGGCGTCGGCGTCGAGATCACCCGCGAGGCGGTCGGCATCGTCGGCATGATCACGCCCTGGAACTTCCCGATCGCGATCCCGGCCTGGAAGATCGCGCCGGCGCTGGCCTGGGGCAATTGCGTCGTCCTCAAGCCTGCCGATCTCGTGCCGGGCTCGGCCTGGGCGCTGGTCGATATCCTCCAGCGCGCCGGCCTGCCCAAGGGTGCCCTCAACTTGGTCATGGGTCGCGGCTCGGTCGTCGGCCAGGCGCTGCTGGAGCACAAGGACGTCTCCGCCATCTCCTTCACCGGCTCGGTCGGGACAGGCCGCAAGGTCGCTGCGGCCTGCATCGCCGGAAGTCCGATGAAGAAGGTCCAGCTCGAGATGGGCGGCAAGAACCCGCTCGTCGTGCTCGACGATGCCGATCTGAAGGTCGCCGTCGAGGTCGCCGTCAACGGCGCCTTCTTCTCGACCGGGCAGCGCTGCACGGCCTCCTCGCGCCTGATCGTCCAGGCCGGCATCCACGACAAGTTCGTCGAGGCCTGCATCGAGCGCCTCAAGAGCGTCGTCGTCGACGATGCGCTGAAAGCCGGCACCCATATCGGCCCAGTCGTCGACCAGAGCCAGCTCGACCAGGACCTGAAATACATCCAGATCGCCAAGGACGAGGGCGGCAAGCTGGTCTTCGGCGGCGAGCTGCTGAAGCGCGACACCCCCGGCTTCTATCTCGCCCCGGCTCTCTTCACCGAGACCACCAACGCCATGCGCATCTCGCGCGAGGAGGTCTTCGGCCCGGTCGCCAACATCGTCCGCGTCAAGGACTATGACGAGGCGCTCGCCGTCGCCAACGACACCGAGTTCGGCCTCTCCTCCGGCATCTGCACCACCTCTCTGAAATACGCGACGCATTTCAAGCGCAACAGCGAGGCCGGCATGGTGATGGTTAACCTGCCGACGGCGGGCGTCGACTATCACGTCCCGTTCGGAGGCCGGAAGGGCTCCAGCTATGGCCCGCGCGAGCAGGGCGCCTACGCCAAGGAGTTCTACACCACGGTCAAGACGGCCTACACGCTGGCCTGATCCGCGGAACAGGGCGCCTGTCGCGGCGGTTGATCGGGAGACCCCTCCCGATCGGAGCCGCGCCATGCACCATCTTGACCCGAAGACGCGCAACGCAGCCGACCTCGCGCTCGACTGCTACAAGCACTGCCACGGCATGGCGATGACCCATTGCCTGAAGGTGGGCGGCTCTCATGCCGAGCCGGACCATCTGCGCGTGATGGCCGCCTGCGCCGAAATCTGCCGGACCACGGCGCATCTGCTGCTGATGGATTCCGTCCATGGCCGTCACATGGCCAAGGAATGCGCCGAGGTCTGCGAGGCCTGCGCAACCGACTGCGCACGGGTCGGCGACATGGAATCCTGCGTCGCCGCCTGCCGGGCCTGTGCGAAGGCTTGCGCCGCGCTCGCCGCCTGACGGCTTAGCCGACCGGCACCACGTCCACGGCGACGCCGACCTTCTGCGTGCCCGGCCCGATGACCACGCCGTCGAGCGGGGCGACATCGGCATAGTCGCGGCCAAAGGCGGTGACGATATGATCGTCCGCGACGATCAGGTCGTTGGTCGGGTCGAGCCCGACCCAGCCAATCTCCGGCCCGCACCACAGCATCGCCCAGGCATGGCTGGCATCGGCGCCTTCGAGCCGTTTCTGGCCCGGTGGGGGGATGGTGCGGATATAGCCGGAGACATAGGCCGCAGGCAGGCCGAGGCCGCGCAAGCCGGCGATCATGATATGCGCGAAATCCTGGCAGACGCCGTGGCGCTGCTCGAAGGCCTCCGCCAGCGGCGTCGTCACCTCCGTTGCCTCGGGATCGTAGACGAAATCCCGTCTGATCCGGGCCATCAGCTCGCAGGCCGCCTCCAGCACCGGCCGCCCCGCGTCGAAGCTCGTCCGCGCATAGTCGACCACGGCCGGAACCTGCGGCACGAGCCGGCTGGGATAGAGATGATGCGCGGGCGAATCCGGCGCGAGGCTTTTGGAATCGAGCGCCAGCGCCGCGACATCCTCCCAGTTCCGCGTCAGCCCGGCATGGGGCGGCGGCGGCCGGTCGACCTCGATCCGGGCCCGCATCTCGAGCTTCAGCTCGCGATGCGGCTTGGTGATCGTGATCGTGGTCATATGGTTGCCGAAGAAGCAGATGCCGTCATTGCGCTCGGCCGGGCGGGGCGTGATCAGCAATTCGCTCTTCAGCACGCGCTGGCCGCTGCCGTCGCGCGGCAGCAGACGCAGGATGCAGCGCGAAAAGGGCACCGGTCGGCTATAGCCGTAGGTCGTGACGTGGCGCAGCTCGTAGATCACGCGATGCTCGTCATCCGCGAGCCTTCGGGGCCGCTGTTCTGCAGGAAATAGCGATCGGCGATGGCCGCGGAGAGGCCCATGAGCAATTGCTCGAACAGCAGGATGCTGGTGCGGTCGAGGCGGCTCGCTTCCATCGTCCGGCAATCGGCTGCGAGACGCAGCACCAGCCGGCGCGGCGCCTCCAGCATGCCGTCATCGGCAAGTGTCGGCAGGTTGGCGATTTCGGTGTCCAGGCGCTCGACCTGGAAGGCGACGGAGCGCGGGTTGTAGGGGTCGAGCATCACAAGATCGAGCACCGGCTGCAGGCTGGCGCCCAGCAGGTAGCGCGAGCGATAGGTGATCTGCGAATCCGTCAGGTCGAGCAGCGCGTCGAGCATGTCGCCGGAGGCGTTGCTGTCGGCGAATTGCCGGGCAAAGCGGCAGGTTGCGATGCCGCGTTCCAGCCGCCGGCCGATATCGAGGAAGCGCCAGCCATTGCCGCGCACCATGTTCTCCTGGCCGAGGCCGGAGAAGGCCGCGAGCGATTTCAGCGCGCGGTCGGCGATCTCATAGGCCTCGCCCTCGCTCGGCTTGCGGCCTTCTTCGGGATCGAGCTGGTGCTGCAGGTCGCCGAACAGGCGCCAGGCATCGACGGAGAGGCGCTCGCGGATGACCGAAGCGGTGCGCCGCGCCTCGCGCAGCGAGGCGGCAGCCGAGCCGTAATCGTCGAGGCTGTAGAGCGCGGCATAGGCCTGCGCTGCCGGCGTCCGCTTCTCCTGCCCGCCAGGCGCGGCGCCCCAGGCGACGAGCATGCCGGCGAGCTGGCGCACGGTATCGTTGCGTCCCGGCGCCGGGTCCGGATCGATCAGGCGGCCGAGCAGGGCACGAACCAGCCGCAGGATCGCCTCGCCGCGCTCCAGATAGCGCCCGAGCCAGAACAGGTTGTCGGCGGCGCGGCTCGGCAAGGTGCCGGTGACGCGGCGGATGCTGATCCGGTCCGGCGTCGGCAGCAGGCTGACCTGCGCGACCGGCTCCTCCGATGTCACCCAGACATCGCTGGAGCGCACGCCGTTGCGCATGCTGACCGCCCGGGCATCCGGCTCGTCCGAGATGCGGCAGAAGCCGCCGGGCATCACCTTCCAGCCTTCGGGGGTTGCGGCGGCGAAGACGCGCAGCGTCATCGGGTGAGGCTCGAGCCGGCCGTTCTGGAAGACGGGCATGGTCGAGAGCCGGACGACCTCCTGCCCGACATAATCCATGCCACGCGCCTCGATGCGTTCGCGCAAGGCTGCGCGCTCCGTTTCCGGCAGTTCGCCGGCCACGATCTGGGTCCTGTCGAGCCCGTTGCCGGCGCTGCGGAAGGCCGGCGCGATGCTCATCTCGCCGAGCCGCTCGAGCACGGCCTGGCGTTCCTGCGGCTGGCCGCACCACCAGGTCGCGATATTCGGCAGGATCAGGTCCTGGCCGAGGACCTGTCGCGCGAGCGCTGGCAGGAAGCCCATCAGGGCGCGCGCCTCGACGACGCCGGAGCCGAGCCCGTTGGCGACATGAACCTGGCCCTGCCGGACGGCCTCGACCAGCCCGGCGACGCCGAGCGCCGAGCCGGAATTGAGCTCCAGCGGATCGGCGAAATCACCGTCGATGCGCCGCCAGATCACGTCGGCGCGCTTCAGGCCGGCAATGGTGCGTACATGCACCCGGCCGTCGCGCATCAGGAGGTCGCCGCCTTCAACCAGCAGGAAGCCGAGATAGCGCGCGAGATAGGCCTGCTCGAAATAGCTCTCGTTGAGCGAGCCGGGCGTCAGCAGGGCGATGCGCGGCTCGACGCGCTTCGAGCGGGCGACCAGCCCGGCCCGGAAGCCCTGGAAGAAGGCCGCCAGCCGCTCGATATTCATGTTGCGGAACATGTCGGGGAAGGCGCGCGCCAGCGCCAGCCGGTTCTCCAGCGCATAGCCGGTGCCGGAGGGGGCTTGTGTCCGATCCTGCAGCACCCACCAGCGCCCGTCCGGGCCGCGGCCGAGATCGGCTGCATACAGCTGCAACGTGCCGCCGCCGGCGATGCCGTGCAGCGGGCGCAGGTAGTCGGGGCTGCCGGTGACGACGGCGGCGGGCAGATGGCCCTCCGCGATCAGCTCGCCCGGTCCATAGATGTCGTCGAGCACGGTCGAGAGCAGCTCGGCGCGCTGCGTCACGCCGGCAGCGATAACCTGCCATTCCGCCTCGGGGATGACGAGCGGCACATGCGACAAGGGCCAGGCCCGTTCGCCGACGCCGGGATCGCGTTCGTCGATATCGCCATGGACGCGATAGGAGACGCCGGTGTCGCGGACATGCCGGTCGGCGAGCCCGAAACGCTGATTGAGTTCGGCGGGCGACAGCGCGCACCAGGCCGAGAGGAACGGCTCCCAATGTGGGCGCACGTTGCCGTTCTCATCGATGAACTCGTCGAAGACGCCGGGCAGCGGGCGATAGCCGGCGAGCAGCGACGCGCGCCGCTCGGCCTTGCTGCGTCCCGATCGGATGCGGCCCTGCACCGGCATTCGCTCGTCAAATCCCTGTCGGGCGCCTCAGGTCCAGCGTGAGCGGGAATTCGGCGCTGCGTTCCTCCAGCGGAATCGCCAGAGGCCCGGGACTATGACCGATCGCCTCGAAACGCGCGAGCCGTCTTGCCTCCGCCTCGTAGGAATTGACCGGCGGTGTTTCGTAATTGCGACCTCCGGGATGGGCGACATGGTAGACGCAACCACCGAGCGAGCGGCCTGACCAGAGATCGACGATGTCGAAGGTCAGAGGCGCGTGCACGGGGATCGTCGGATGCAGGCCCGATGCCGGCTGCCAGGCCTTGAAGCGCACCGCCGCGACGGCCTCGCCGGACGTGCCGGTCGCGGTCATCGGCAGGCGCCTTCCGTTGCAGGTGACGAGATGGCGGCCCGGCACCAATCCGGCCGCCTTGACCTGCAGGCGCTCGATCGAGGAATCGACATAGCGCACCGTGCCGCCGATCGCGCCTTCCTCGCCCATGACATGCCAGGGTTCCAGCGCCTGCCTGATCTCGATCTCGACGCCGCCATGCGCGACCTTGCCGAAGAAGGGGAAGCGGAACTCGGCCTGCGCCTCGAACCAGACGGGATCGAAGGCATAGCCGGCACTCTGGAGATCGCCGAGCACGTCCTTGAAATCCTGCCAGACCATCTCCGGCAGCATGAAGCGATCATGCAGGGCGGTGCCCCACCGGACCAGCTTGCCGTCCAGCGGCTCGCGCCAGAACCAGGCGATCAGCGCCCGCAACAGCAATTGCTGGGCGAGCGACATCCGCGCGTCCGGCGGCATCTCGAAGCCGCGGAACTCCACCAGCCCGAGCCGGCCGGTCGGTCCGTCCGGCGAATAGAGCTTGTCGATGCAGATCTCGGTACGGTGCGTGTTGCCGGAGACGTCGACCAGCAGGTTGCGAAACAGCCGGTCGACCAGCCAGAGCGGGATCGGCGCCTCGCCGGGCTTCGGCACCTGAGCCAGCGCTATCTCCAGCTCGTAGAGCCCGTCCTGCCGGGCTTCGTCGATGCGCGGCGCCTGGCTGGTCGGGCCGATGAACAGGCCTGAGAACAGGTAGGAGAGCGACGGATGCCGGTTCCAGTAGAGGATGATGCTCTTCAGCAGGTCCGGCCTGCGGAGAAAAGGTGAGTCGGCCGGCGTCACGCCGCCGAGCACGACGTGGTTGCCGCCGCCCGTGCCCGTGTGGCGGCCGTCGACCATGAACTTCTCGGCGCAGAGCCGCGCCAGCCGCGCTTCCTCATAGACGCCCTGCGTGATCGCCGCCGCCTCGTGCCAGTCCGTCGCCGGGTGGATATTGACCTCGATCACGCCGGGATCGGGCGTGACCTTGATAACGTCGAGCCGCGGGTCGAAAGGCGGCGCATAGCCCTCGATATGCACGGGCTGGCCGAGCTCCTCCGCCACCGCCTCGACCGAGGCGACGAGGTCGAGATAATCCTCCAGCCGCTCGACCGGCGGCAGGAAGATGCAGAGCACGTTGTCGCGGATTTCGAGGCTCAGCGCCGTGCGGACGTGATCGCCGCCGATCTCCTGCTCGCGCCGGTCCTGAACCGGACCTGACGCGGCGGACGTCCCGAGGCTCATCTGCGCCGGGCCGGGCCGCTCCTCCGTGGAAGTCGGCTCCGCTGGTCGGGTTTCGGGATGATCGGTCCAGCTCGCTCCGGCCGGCCCTCCGGCCGCCAGCGGCGGACGCGGCTCCATTGGGTCCTGCGGGTGGATATGCGGGTACTCGGCCTTGGGCACGACCGGCAGCGAGCCCAACGGCAAGCGGTAGCCGACCGGCGAATCGCCCGGCACGAGGAAGAGCTTGCCGCGGCGCAGCTTCCATTTTTCCGAACGCCAGCGCCGGTCGCTCGCGCCCGCCTGCCAGCGCTGCACGGGGATGACATAGCCGCGCGGATTGCCCAGGCCGAGCTCGAAGACCCGCGCCATCCGCGAGCGTTCCTCCGGGTCGGATAGCCGCGAATCCAGTGGATCGACATTGTCGGGAAGCTGCGCCTCCTTGAGCAGCCAGACACCGGTATCCTCATAGGCCGGCATCACGTAATCGGCGCCGAGCCCGAGTTTTTCCGACAGCCCCTGCGCCAGGGCCTCCGCGTCGCGGATGGTCGCGCTCACCTCCAGTTCGCGGTCGCCGCCGGTCTGCGCGCCGGGCTCGCGGGCGATGAGGTCGGCATTGCGCCAGATCGGCTCGCCGTCGCGGCGCCAATACAAGGCAAAGGCCCAGCGCGGCAGGGTTTCGCCCGGATACCATTTGCCCTGGCCGTAATGCAGCATCCCGCCCGGCGCGAAGCGCTGGCGCAGACGCCGGATCAGCGAGTCGGCGCGCTGGCGTTTGGTCGGCCCGACGGCGGCGATGTTCCATTCCTCGCCGGTCTGGTCGTCGATCGAGACGAAGGTCGGCTCGCCGCCCATCGTCAGGCGGACATCCTGCCCCTTGAGATCGGTTTCGACCTTGTCGCCGAGCGCATCAAGTTCGGCCCAGGAGGCATCGGAGAAGGGCAGGGTGATGCGCGGCACCTCATGCACGCGCGTTACGCTCATCTGGAAGTCGAATGTCGTCTCGGCATAGCTCGCCATCCCTGAGACCGGCGCGGCCGCGCGGTAATGCGCCGTCGCCGCCAGCGGCAGATGGCCTTCGCCGGTGAGCAGGCCCGAGGTCGGGTCGAGCCCGACCCAGCCGGCGCCGGGGATATAGACCTCGGCCCAGGCATGCAGGTCGGTGAAGTCCTTGTCCGTCCCGCGCGGGCCTTCCAGCGGATCGATATCCGCCTTCATCTGGATCAGATAGCCGGAGACGAAGCGCGCCGCGAGGCCGAGATGCCGGAGCGCCTGAACCAGCAGCCAGCTCGTGTCGCGGCAGGAGCCGGAGCCGACCGAGAGCGTATGCTCCGGCTCCTGCACGCCGGGCTCCATGCGGATGCCATAGGCGATGCGCTGCTGCAGGCGGGCATTGAGGTCGACGATGAAATTGACCGTGTTGACCGGCTCGTGCGGCAGTTCGGCGAGGAAGGCGGAGAGCAATGGCCCGGCCGGCTCGGCCACGAGATAAGGCGCGAGCTCCTCGGTCTGCTCCTGCGTATAGGCGAAGGGGAAAGTCTCCGCCTGTGCTTCCACGAAGAAATCGAAGGGATTGATCACAGACAATTCGGTGACGACGTCGACCTCGATCCGGAATTCCGTCACGGGCTCGGGAAAGACATAGCGCGCCAGCCAGTTGCCGGCCGGGTCCTGCTGCCAGTTCACGAAATGCTGCGCCGGCGTCACCTTCAGCGAATAGCTCTCGATCCCGGCCCGGCAATGAGGCGCGGGGCGCAGCCTTATGATCTGCGGTCCCAGCGTGACCGGCCGGTCGTAGCGATAATGCGTGACGTGATTCAGTGCGGCGATGATGGCCAAGTTTCGCCCCCTAATCCCAGGCGATGGCTGCCTGCAACGTCAGGTTAGCGAGGCGGCCGGCATGCGCAAGGCGCCAGCATGGCCGCAATGGCGCCTCGGCCCGGCATCGTTGCTCAAGAGATGTGCAAAATGCCCCGCTCAGCCCTTTCGATGGCCATTGGTCGACTGGACAGCCAAGGCCGAGTGGTTGCAGATAGCGCCCAACGGGCGGTTAGCGTCCGCGAAACACCAACAATGGGGAAATCGATGCGTCACGTAGCCAAGTTGATGGCGGTTTCGGCCTTTGCGGCCCTGATGTCGACGACCGCCGCCTTCGCGCAGACGCCGAAGGACACGGTCGTGATGGCCAAGCAGATCGACGACATCATCACGCTCGATCCGGCCGAGGCCTTCGAATTTTCCGGCGTCGAGGTCGGCGCGAACGTCTATGACAAGCTGATCAACGTCGATATCGCCAACAACAACGCGCTGGTCCCGGATCTCGCCGAGAGCTGGAGCGTCGGCGCTGACGGCCTGACCTACACCTTCAAGCTGCGCAAGGGCGTCAAGTTCCACTCCGGCAACCCGCTGACCGCGGCCGACGTGGTCTATTCCTTCCAGCGCGCCGTCACCCTCAACAAGTCGCCGGGCTTCATCCTGCGCCAGTTCGGCTTCGTCGCCGAGAACGTGCTCGACAAGGTCAAGGCGGTTGACGAGAACACCGTCCAGATCACCGTCTCGAAGCCCTACGCCCCGACCTTCTTCTATAACTGCCTGACTTCGGGTGTCGCCGCGATCGTCGACTCCAAGCTGGTCAAGGCCAATGAGAAGGACGGCGACTGGGGCAATGGCTGGCTCAAGCTGAACTCGGCCGGCTCGGGCGCCTACAAGGTCCGCAGCTATCGCCCGAACGAGCAGTACACGCTCGACGCTAACGAGAACTGGTACAAGGGCGCGCCGAAGAGCAAGCGCATCGTCGTCCGCCATGTCGCCGAGCCGGCCTCGCAGCGCCTCCTCGTCGAGAAGGGCGATGTCGACATCGCCCGCAACCTCTCCAAGGACCAGCTCGAGGCCGTCAAGAAGAACGACGCGATCAAGATCGTCCAGGGCGACAAGGGCTACATCCTCTATCTCGGCCTGAACCAGAAGAACCCGAACCTGGCCAAGCCCGAGGTTCGCGAGGCGCTGAAGCTTCTGGTCGATTACGGCTCGATCGAGAAGAACATTCTCGAGGGCACCTACAAGGGCCACGAGGCCTTCCTGCCGCAGGGCTTCCTCGGCGCGATCACGGACAAGCCCTATGCGCTCAATGTCGCCAAGGCGAAGGAGCTGCTCGCCAAGGCCGGCCTGGCCAACGGCTTCACCGTGACCATGGATACCCGCTCGGTCGCGCCGATCACCGACATCGCGCAGGCGATCCAGGCGACCTGGGCCCAGGCCGGCGTCAAGCTGGAGATCATCCCCGGCGACGGCAAGCAGACCCTGACCAAGTACCGCGCCCGCACCCACGACATCTATATCGGCCAGTGGGGCCCGGACTATCTCGACCCGCACACCAATGCCGAGACCTTCGCGATCAACGAGGACAATGGCGAGGACGCGAAGTCGAAGACGCTGGCGTGGCGCAATGCCTGGGACATCCCGGACATGACCAAGATCACGCAGGGCGCCGTGCTCGAATCCGACGCCAACAAGCGCAAGACCACCTATGAGGCCCTGCAGCGCGATCACCAGAAGGTCTCGCCCTTCGTGATCATGTTCCAGCAGATCGAGGTCTCGGCCGAGCGCAAGAACGTCAACGGCTGGGTTATCGGACCGAGCTCCGACACCAACCGCTACGCCACCATCGTCAAGAACTGAGCCTCCTGGCTCAGGAAGCCCGCCGCGATCCCGAAAGGTCGCGGCGGGCTTCCTTTCATGCCCATCCCGGACAAGGCTTGGATTCTGGCGCGACGTGAACCGTCTGCGACCGCGTCCGGCGCTCCGACGAAAGACACGAGAAACGGAGGCGGGTCATGACAGCCGTGACGCAAGCTCCCACGGGCAAGGCGGCTTCGCCGGGAAGGCTCGGCCGTTGGGGCCGCGCGCTTTCGCGCGAGCTGACGACCGTGGTCATCACCATGTTCGGCCTGCTGCTGGTCACCTTCTTCATCGCCCGCGTCATCCCGATCGACCCGGTGCTCGCCGTCGTCGGCGACAACGCCAAGCCCGAGACCTATGAGGCGGCGCGCATCGAGCTCGGTCTCGACAAGCCGCTCTGGCAGCAATTCGCCATCTATATCGGCAAGGTCTTCACCGGGAATCTCGGCACCTCCGTGCTGACCTCGAACCCGGTCGTCGAGGACATCAAGCGCGTCTTCCCGGCGACGCTGGAGCTCGCCACGCTCGGCACGCTGATCGGCGTCCTCATCGGCGTGCCGCTCGGCATTCTCGCCGCCGTCAACCAGGGCCGCTGGCAGGATCAGGTCGCCCGCGTCGTCGGCCTCGTCGGCTATTCCGTCCCGGTCTTCTGGATCGGCCTGATGGCGCTCCTGCTGTTCTACGCCAAGCTCGGCTGGGTCTCCGGCCCGGGCCGCATCTCGGTCGTCTGGCAGGACATCGTGACCACGCGCACCGGCGTCATCATGATCGACGCCGCGCTTGAGGGCGAATGGGAGGCGTTCTGGGACGCTTTCTCGCATCTGATCCTGCCGGCTTTGGTGCTCGGCCTGCTTTCCGTCGCCTATATCAGCCGCATGACGCGCAGCTTCATGATCACCGAGCTGCAGCAGCAATATGTCATCGCCGCCCGCGTGAAGGGCGTCTCCGAGACCGCCGTGATCTGGCGCCATGCGCTGCGCAATGCCGCCGTGCCGCTCTTCACCGTGATCGCGCTCTCCTACATGCATCTGCTGGAGGGTTCGGTGCTGACCGAGACGATCTTCGCCTGGCCGGGCCTCGGCCGCTATCTCACCAACGCGCTGCTCAATGCCGACATGAACGCGGTGCTCGGCGGCACGCTGGTGGTCGGCGTCGTTTTCATCGCGGTCAACCTGCTGACCGACATCATCGGCCGGCTGGCCGATCCGCGCGTGCGCTGAGGAGGCGGACCCATGAGCGATACCTCCTCCACTGGCCTGCATGCCTGGCTGATCAGCGACTCACCTGAGTCGCGTCGTCAGGCCCGTCTCGGCCAGCTTTATCGGCAATGGCTCGCCTTCAAGCGCAACCCGATGGCGGTGGCGGGCCTCGTCATCATCGTCCTGCTGCTGCTGATCGCGGCCTTCGCCCCCCTGATCGCGCCCTTCGACCCGATCGCCCAGGCGCTCGACAAGCGTCTCCTGCCGCCATCCGCGACCAACTGGTTCGGCACGGATGCGCTCGGCCGCGACATCTTCAGCCGCATCGTCTACGGCACGCGGATCACGCTGGTCATCGTGCTGCTGGTCGTCGTCACCGTCGGTCCCTTCGGCCTGCTGATAGGCGCGATCTCCGGCTATTACGGCGGCTGGGTCGACCGTCTGCTGATGCGCATCACCGATGTCTTCCTGGCCTTCCCGCGCCTCGTGCTGGCGCTGGCCTTCGTCGCGGCGCTCGGCCCCGGCATCGTCAACGCCATCATCGCCATCGCGATCACGACCTGGCCGCCCTATGCCCGCGTCGCTCGCGCCGAGACGATGGTGATCCGCAACCAGGACTATATTGCCGCGATGCGCCTGCAGGGCGCCTCGCAGGCGCGCATCATCTGGAAGCACGTCGTGCCGATGTGCATGTCCTCGCTGATCGTGCGCACCACCTTCGACATGGCCGGCATCATCCTGACGGCCGCCGGCCTCGGCTTCCTCGGCCTCGGCGCGCAGCCGCCAATGCCGGAATGGGGCGCGATGATCTCGGCCGGCCGCGAGCAGATTTTCGACCAGTGGTGGGTCGCGACCTTCCCCGGCATCGCTATCTGCATCGTCGCGCTCGGCTTCAACCTGCTCGGCGACGGGCTCCGCGACGTCATGGATGCGAGGTAAGCCGATGACGAGCGAGCAGCCTCTTCTCGAGATCGACAATCTCAAGGTCGATTTCCACACGCCGACCGGCATCGTGCGGGCCGTGCGCGGCCTCTCCTTCACGCTCGGCCGCGAGCGGCTCGGCATCGTCGGCGAGTCCGGTTCCGGCAAGTCGATGACCGGACGCGCCATCCTCGACCTGATTCCGCATCCCGGCATCGTCAGCGCCGACCGCATGCGCTTCCGCGGCCAGGACCTGACGGCCATGGACAAGGGCGCGAGGCGCAAGCTGCGCGGCCGCCACATCTCCATGGTGATGCAGGACCCGAAATTCTCGCTGAACCCGGTCGAGACCGTGGGCAGCCAGATCGCGGAGGCCTATCGCATCCACCGCAAGGCCGGCCCTCGCGAGGCGCGCGAGCGCAGCCTCGCCATGCTGGAGCAGGTGCAGATCCGCGAGCCCGCCCGCGTCTACGACCTCTATCCGCACGAGGTTTCGGGCGGCATGGGCCAGCGCGTCATGATCGCGATGATGCTGATCGCCGAGCCGGAGGTGCTGATCGCCGATGAGCCGACCTCGGCGCTGGACGTCACCGTCCAGCTCCAGATCCTCAAGATCCTCGATGATCTCGTCACCGAGCGCGGCATGGGGCTGATCTTCATCAGCCACGACCTGCATCTGGTGCAGTCCTTCTGCGACCGCGTCATCGTGATGTATGGCGGCAAGGTCATGGAGACGCTGCCGGCGGCCGAGCTGGCGGACCCGGCGGCGCGCAGCCGCCGCCATCCCTATACGCTCGGTCTGCTCGAATGCCTGCCGGACCTCGACCATCCCCGGGCGAAGCTCGCCACCCTCAACCGTGACCCGGCGTGGCTGGCATGACGAAAACAGCGATCTCCGTCGACAAGCTCAACGTCTCTTTCGGCGACTCCCATGTCGTGAAGGACCTCTCCTTCGACGTCCGCAAGGGCGAGAGCTACGGCCTCGTCGGCGAGTCCGGTTCGGGCAAGTCGACCGTGCTGCGCGTGCTCTCCGGCCTCAACCGGGAATGGAGCGGCAATGTCACGATCGAGGGCGCCGTGCAGCCCAAGGTCCGCGACAAGGCCTTCTATCGCAACGTCCAGATGGTCTTCCAGGACCCCTATGGCTCGCTGCACCCGAAGAAGACGGTCGACGACACGCTGGCCGAGCCGCTTGCGATCCATGGCCTCGACAATGCCGAGGCCCGCATCGGCAAGGCGCTCTCCGATGTCGGCCTGCCGGCCTCGTTCCGCTTCCGCTATCCGCACCAGCTCTCGGGCGGCCAGCGCCAGCGTGTCGCGATCGCGCGTGCGCTGGTGCTCGAACCCTCGATCCTGCTGCTGGACGAGCCGACCTCCGCTCTCGACGTCTCGATCCAGGCAGAGGTGCTGAATCTGCTCGCGGCGCTCCGGCAGGAGCGCAAGCTGACCTATATCCTCGTCAGTCACGACCTCTCGGTCGTCGGCCATATGTGCGAGCGCCTTCTGGTCATGCAGTTCGGCCGCGCCGTCGAGGAAATGACGGTCGAGACCCTGGCGGCGCGCCAGCCGCAGACGGCCTATGCCCAGCAATTGCTGACTGCGAGCGCAGGCTTTCGGCGCGCGGGCTGAACCACGAGGGCAGCGGCCTTGCGCCACGCCCTCTTTGCAGCGCGGCAAATCCGTCTCACTCTGGTCGCGGCCTTGCGTTAACTGCTTCGTGTCCGGCTCGGATCATGGCCAGTCAGCAAGGTTTTGCGCCGGCTAAGGCATCGGACCGAAAAGTGGGTACCACTTTTCGGAAACATCTGATGCTAGAGCCAAGGCTAGATCGCCACTTGGCGTCCGATAGGACGCACGGCGATCTGGCGAACCGGCACCGCCTGACGGAGTTACAGGACCTATGGACGCCACCGTGGACAACGCGCTTCGGCCCGAGACCATTCCCGAGCGGACGCCGGTCCCGCCTTTCGATCTCGTGATCTTTGGTGCGGGCGGCGATCTCGCCCTGCGCAAACTCTTCCCGGCGTTGGCACAGCGCAATCGCGAGGGCGTCCTGCCCGAGGAGAGCCGTATCCTTGCGGTCGTCCGCAAGGAAGAGGATGTCGAGGGCCTGCCGAAGCAGATCGCCAAGCGCCTCGACGAGGAGGGGATCCCGAAGGATCAGGTCGAGCCGTTCCTGCGCCGCCTGACTATGGTGATGCTCGATGCCGTGAAGCCCGAGACCTACAAGGCTTTGAAGAAGGCGCTGGGCGACAGCGAGCGCGTCCGCTCCTTCTATCTCTCGACCCCGCCCGACCTCTTCATCCCGATCTGCGAGAACCTCGCCAAGGCCGATATCCTGACGCCGACCTCGCGCGTCATCCTGGAGAAGCCGCTCGGCCGCGATCTCGCTTCGGCTCGGGCGATCAATGACGCCGTCGCGCGCATCCTGCCGGAAAGCCGCACCTACCGGATCGACCATTATCTCGGCAAGGAGACGGTGCAGAACCTGCTCGTCCTGCGCTTCGCCAACACATTGTTCGAGCGCTCATGGTCGAGCCGCGACATCGACCACGTCCAGATCACGGTGGCCGAGACGGTTGGGCTGGAACAGCGCGCCGGCTATTACGACAAGTCCGGGCATATGCGCGACATGGTCCAGAACCATCTGATGCAATTGCTCACCCTCTTCGCCATCGAGCCGCCGAACATGCTGGAGGCCGGCGCCGTCCGTGAAGAGAAGATCAAGGTGCTGAAGGCGCTCAGGCCCATCGTCGGGCCGGATGTCCAGCGCTATACGGTTCGCGGCCAGTACGGACCGGGGCAGATCGATGGTCAGCGTGTGCGCGGTTATGCCGAGGAACTCGGCCACGGCTCGAACACCGAGACCTTCGTCGCCATCCGCTGCGAGGTCGACAACTGGCGCTGGGCCGGCGTGCCGATCTACCTGCGCACCGGCAAGCGCATGGCGCAGCGCTATTCCGAGATCGCCGTCACCTTCAAGCCGGTGCCGCACTCGATCTTCGGCAATGGCGGCGGCGACAGGCTGGACGCCAACCGCCTCTTCATCCGCCTGCAGCCGAACGATGGCGTGCAACTCCAGCTGATGATGAAGGTCCCGGGCTCCGGCCGGCTCAAGATCGTGCCGCGCCAGCTCGATCTGCGCTATTCCACTGCCTTCGACGAACGCACGCCGGACGCCTATGAGCGTCTCCTGACAGACGTGATCCGCGGCGACCAGACGCTGTTCATGCATCGCGACGAGGTCGAGCAGGCCTGGACCTGGGTCGACCCGATCATCGCCGGCTGGCAGGATTACTATCCGCATCCGCATCGCTACGCCGCCGGCTCCTGGGGCCCGTCGCAGGCGATCGGTCTGATCGAGCGCGACGGCCGCTCCTGGGCCGATCCGGATCTGGTCTGATGGCCGGCCCGCTCGCCTGGCACCGCTTCGCCACGCTGGCCGACGCCTCCGAGGCGCTGGCGGAAGCGGTCGCAGTCCGGTTGAAGGACTTGCTCGCCGGGCAGGGCAGGGCGCTTCTCGCCGTGCCCGGCGGCACGACCCCGGCCGGCTTCCTCGCCGCGCTCGGGCGGCACGATCTGGCCTGGGAGCAGGTCACGCTGCTGCCGACCGACGAGCGTTTCGTCGCGGCAGATGACGCGGCTTCGAACGAGCGCATGATCCGCGCGCAGTTCGCGCCGTTGGCGGCAGGGCGCGCCGCTTTCCTGTCATTCCACGAGCACGGTAGCGATATCGAGGCTGCTGCCGCGCTGCTCTGTGCGAAGCTTGCCGAATTGCCTGAGATCGACCTGCTCGTCAGCGGCATGGGCGCGGACGGCCATATCGCCTCGCTCTTCCCGGGGGCGGAGGCGACCTTCAACGCGGTGCCCGATAGCGGCATCGTCGTCGCCCGCCCGCCGGGCCTGCCGCCGCGGCTCTCGCTTTCGCCAGCCCGCCTGCTCGGCGCTGGCTGGGCGAGCCTGCTCGTCTCCGGCGCCGCCAAGGAAGCGGTGCTCAAGGCCGCCCCAGAGCGTACGCAGAAGCCGCTGCCGGTCGACCTTCTGCTCGGCAGCGCGCGAGGGCTCGACGTCTACTGGGCGAAGGAGTAGAGCCGGATTTCCTGCTCAAATCGATTGAAAGACGAGACCATGGACGAGACTGCCGCGATTGCCCGGTTGAAGAGCTGCGGCGTGATCCCCGTCGTGGTGATCGAGGATGCCTCGCGCGCCGTCGATCTTGCCCATGCGCTGGTCGCCGGCGGCATCGATGTCGTCGAGGTCACGCTGCGCCGCCCGGCTGCGATGGAAGCGCTCGCGGCCATCGCGAAATCGGTGCCGAAGGCCTTGGCGGTAGCTGGTACGGTGGTAACGCCGGCCCAGGCCCAGCAAGTCAAGGATGCCGGCGCGCAGGCCGTGGTCAGCCCTGGCTTCAGTGAAAGCGTCGACGAGGCCCTGCGCAAGGCTGGTCTGCCCTGGTTGCCGGGCGTTGCCACGGCTTCTGACTGCATGCGTGCCGTCGCCGCTGGCCGCACCACCGCGAAGTTCTTCCCCGCCGAGCAGGCCGGCGGCCCGCCGGCCTTGAAGGCGCTCTCCGGCCCGTTCCCGCAAATGACCTTCTGCCCGACAGGCGGTGTGGGGCTTAAGAACCTCGGCGACTATCTCGCTTTGCCGCAGGTTATCTGCGTCGGTGGATCCTGGCTGGTTCCGGCCGATGCGATCGCGGCGGGTGAATGGAAGCGGATCGAGACCTTGGCGCGCGAGGCGAAGGACGCGTTTGGGAAGGCGCGGAGTTAAGGGCAGCGAGAAAGGAAACGCGTCATCCCGTGCGCGCTGCGGCGTGTAACGCTGCTGCGCAGACACGGGATCGCGTGACGAGAAGGCGCCTTTTCCTGAGGACGGTCCCGCATCTGCGCAGCAGCACTTCGTGCCGCAGCGCGTGCGGGAAGACACCCTTCACGCCGCGAGCTTCTCGCGCACCATTTCCGCGATCGCCAGCGAACTCGTCAGCCCCGGGCTCTCGATACCCAGCAGGTTGACCAGACCCGCCCCCCCATGCACCTCCGGCCCATCGATGCGGAAATCCGGCATCGGCTCGGTCGGCCCGTGCAGCTTCGGTCGGATACCCGCGTAATCCGCGACCAGCGCCCCATCCGCCAAGCCCGGCCAATAGGTCCGGATCGCCGCGTAGAATTTCTCCGCCCGCGCCGGATCGACCACCAGATCCTGATCGCTCTCGACCCATTCGACATCGGGTCCGAATTTCACCCGCCCGCCCATGTCGATCGTGGCGTGGATGCCGAGGCCTGCCGCTTCCGGCACCGGATAGACGAGATGGCTGAAAGGCTGCTTGCCGGTCAGAGCGAAGTAGTTGCCTTTGGCATAGTGCTGCACCGGCACATGCGCGGCCGGAAACTCATCGAGCAGGCCGAGCAGCTTCGGCGCACCATGGCCAGCCGAATTGACCACGGTCCGCACGCTATAGGTCGCCGGATCCTGGCCGCCGAAATCGACGCTGAAGCCATCCGCCTCACGTCGCCAGCCGGTGATCGGCGTGTTGAGCGCAAGCGAGCCGCCGGCCGCCTCGCATTCGCCGAGCAGCGAGAGCATCAGCGCATGGCTGTCGACCACGCCGGTCTCAGGGGAGAGCAGGGCGATCTCGCAGCGCACCTCGGGTTCCATAGCTTTCGCCTCGGCGCCGGAGAGCCAGCGCAGCGAGTCCACGCCGGATGCCTTGGCGCGGGCCATGATCGTCTCCAGCGCCGGCTTCTGGGCCTCGGAGGTGGCGACGATCAGCTTGCCGCAAGCCTTGTGCGGCAAGCCGCGCTCCGCGAGATAGCGGTAGAGTTTGCTGCGGCCCGCGACGCAGACGCGGGCCTTCAGCGAGCCGGGCGGATAATAGATTCCGGCATGGATGACCTCGGAATTGCGTGCCGAGGTCTGAGTGCCGATCCCCTCGGCAGCTTCGGCGATGACGACCTCGCGCCCGGCCAGCGCCAGCTCGCGGGCAACAGCGAGGCCGACGACGCCGGCCCCGATCACCAGACAATCGATGTCGCTCATCGCCTAGCCGTCAGCCACGCTGCGGCATGGCGATCTCGATGAGGCTCGCCCAGTAGTTCACGCCCACCGGGATCGCCGCATCGTTGAACTCGTAGGCCGGGTTGTGCAGGCCCGCCGAGTCACCGTTGCCGATATTGATGAAGGCGCCGGGGCGTTCTTCCAGCATGTAGGAGAAGTCCTCCGAGCCCATGGTCGGCGGCACCTCGGTGTTGATTGCGTCGGAGCCGAAGGCCTCCTTCGTCACGCTGGTGGCGAAATCGGTCTGGCCGGCATGGTTGAAGGTCACCGGATAGCCGCGGCGATAGTTGAGCTGGTACTTCATGCCGAAGGCCTTCATCACGCCCTCGACGATCTCGCCGATGCGCTTCTCCGCGAGATCGCGGGTTTCCGGCGTCAGCGTGCGGACCGAGCCCTTGATCTCCGCGGTCTGCGGAATGACGTTGAAGGCCTCGCCGGCATTCAGCGCGGTCACCGAGACGACGATCGAGTCGAGCGGATCGGCATTGCGCGAGGCGACCGTCTGAAGAGCGGTTACCAGCGCGCAGGAAGCCACGATCGGGTCGTTGACGCGATGCGGCGCGGCCGCATGGCCGCCGAGGCCCTCGATCTTGATGTGGAGCTGGTCGGCCGCTGCCATCGCGGGACCCTTGCGGATCTCGAACTTGCCGACCGGCACGCCCGGCTTGTTGTGCATGCCGTAGACTTCCTGGATGCCGAAGCGGGTGATCAGGCCGTCGTCGATCATCGCCTTGGCGCCGGCGCCGCCTTCTTCGGCCGGCTGGAAGATCAGCACGGCGGTGCCGTCGAAATCGCGGGTCTCGGTCAGGTACTTGGCGGCGCCGAGCAGCATCGCGGTATGGCCGTCATGGCCGCAGGCATGCATCTTGCCGGGCACGGTCGAGCGGTGCGGGAGGTTGGTCTCCTCATGGATCGGCAGCGCGTCCATGTCGGCGCGCATGGCGATGACGCGGCCGGAATCCTGGCCCTTGCCCTTGATCACGCCGACCACGCCGGTCTGGCCGACGCCGGTGGCGACTTCGTCGACGCCCCATTCCTTGAGCTTATCGGCGACGAGGCCGGCAGTCCGGTGGACGTCGTACATCAGCTCGGGGTGGCGATGGATGTCGCGGCGGATCGCGGTGATTTCCGGGGTCAGCGCCGCGATGATGTCGGTCTTGGGCATCGTATCCTCTGAGATGGTATGGGGCGACCGCGCAGAAAGCGGGTGCCGTCGCGCAGGCTAGCCCAGCGGCGCCCCGCCTGTCCAAGCCGGTGACGCGCAGGGGATGGGCCTTGCCGGAATGGCGGGCGCTATCCACCGCGTCATCCCGTGCGTGCTGCGGCATGGAATGCCCCTGCGCAGGCACGGGGCCGTTTCAGGAAAGGGCGCCTTCTCAGTCGCGCGCGGGTAGGGGCGCCTTCTCGTCACGCGGCCCCGCATCTGCGCAGCAGCATTTCGCGCCGCAGCGCGCGCGGGATGACAGCGCTCGATCACGGCTTCTTCGGCGCGGTTCCCGCCATCGCTCATCACTAGGTCATAAGCGGTGTGACCAAGGGCCATCAGCGATCAGGGTGGCGGTCATGAAATATCCTGGAAAACCTGTAGCCATGATTTGGCCTTGCTTGACGATTAGCGGAGGCGGCATCCACTCGGGCCATCGAGATTATCTGGCCTGATCTTTTCCGTTTCCCCTGACATGTTTGGTAGATGATGCGTCGCTTGTCGTTGCTTGCGTTTGTGTGCGGTTTCTTGCCTATGGCCGCCCTGGCTGATGTAACCCCCGAGAAAATCTCCTTTCAGCCGCAGGTCAAAGGACTGGGCTGCCTCAAGCCCGAGACGAAGGCGATGATTGCCGAACTCGTCGCCAAGATCGGCCCGATCCAGATCACTTCGACCTGCGGCGGCCGCCATGCCCGCCACTCGCAGCACTACAGCGGCAAGGCGATCGACTTCCGGCCGATGGCGACCTCGCCGCGCAAGGCGGCGGCGGCTGCCCGCTCGCTCGCCAGCGTCGGTGGCGTCGGTTCCTACTCGAACGGCCTGGTCCATGCCGATGTCGGCGTGCGCGAGGCTTCCTGGTACGGCTACAAGCGCAGCCGTTACGCTTCCGCGCATAAGCGTGGCCACTACGCCAGACTGGCGCGCAACAGCAACTGATCCGGCTTCGATGACCTAGCGACGCGCGGTAGTGAGCTTATGCCGATAGACCAGATCGTTCGGATCGGGCCTGTCGGCGACAAGGTCGCGAACCGCGCCGAGCCGTTCCGCCAGGGCAGCCGAGCTTGCGTTGTTCGGCGCGATATAGCTGACCAGCTCCCTCAGTCCCAGGGCTTGCGCGGCCCAGTCGCGCAAGGAGCGGGCGGCTTCGGTCGCGTAGCCCTGTCCTTCGTGGCCCTCGTAGAGCAGCCAGCCTAGCTCCTTCTCCGGAAAGAGCGGGCCATGGCTGATGCCGACCTGGCCGACGCAGGTGCCGTCCGCGCGTCGGTCGATAATCAGCGCACCATGACCGAACAGGTTCCAGCAAGCGATGTCGTGGCAGAACAGGCCCCAGGCCTGTCGCAGCGACAAAGGACCGCCGAGCCCAGCTGCACGCGGCGAGGCTAGGAAATCGGCATAGGCTGGGAAATCGGCCTCCGCCATGGGGCGCAGCACGAGGCGCTGCGTCTGCAGCGTCGGGATCGAGCGGTCGTTCATCGCCGGTTTCCGAATGCTGTCCGGGTCGGCTCAGACGCCGAAGCTCTTGCGCCAGCTCTCGATATCCTCGAGCGCGACATTCGAGCCGCAGAGCACGAGACAGATCCTCTCGTCGGGCCGAAAGCTGTCCTTGCGCGCCAAGGCCGCGGCGACGACGCAAGCCGCTGCCGGTTCCAGCAGCACCCTCCCGTTCTGGAGCACCCAGACGAGTTCGCGGACGGCTTCCGCGTCGGGCACCACGATGATGTCCTCGAGGAACTGCCGCGCCGCCGCCATGGTGCGTTCCGTCGCGAAGGGGGCGCCGAGCGTGCGCGCGATCGAAGTCGGGCGGATCGCGACCGGCTCGCCGGCGGCCAGCGCCTGCGTCATCGTCGTCGCACCTTCGGTCTCGACACCGTGCAAGCGCACGGCCGGATCGAGCCCTTTCAGGGCAGCGCCAACCCCGGCCGAAAAGCCGCCCCCGCCGACCGAGATGAAGACATGGTCGAGCCGCCCACCGGCATCGGCCGCCATTTCGAGGCCGAGCGTTCCGTGGCCGGCGATGATCGCCGGGTCGTCATAGGCGTGGATGGGGGTCATGCCCTGAGCGGCGTAGTCCTCGGCTTTGGCGAAGGCTGCGACGGAATCCTCGCAGAGCTCGACCTGCCCGCCGGCCTGCTCGGTCAACTGAATGTTCAGGGCCGGCGTCGCCTTCGGCATCAGTACCAGCGCCCGCGTGCCGACCGCGCGCGCAACGAGGGAAACGGCGATCGCATGGTTCCCGCCGGATACGGTGACGACGCCGCGCTTCAGCTCGGCTTCGCTCAGCCCCATCAGCTTGTTGTAGCAGCCGCGGACCTTGAAAGAGCCGCCGAGCTGCAGGCTCTCGACCTTCACCCAGGTCTCGACGCCGAGCCGCGCGGACAGTCCCGCGCTGTAATAGGTCGGCGTGCGGCGGACCTTGCCGGCGATGCGCGCCGCAGCGGCCTGGACATCGGCAAGGGTGACGTCGAATGCGGTGACGTCAAATGACATGGCGCTCTAATCCTCTACCGCGGCGATTCCGATCCGCGGCACGAGAGCGCGCGAGATGCCGACCCGTCAAGCGTCGGCATTCCGCGATCAGGCTCTAGGGAGCGGGCGGTTGGCCGGCCTTGGGGCGCGTATGGTTGGGCGCGCGCGTCGGCAGCGGCACGGCGGGCCGATCCGTCCTGTACTGGCCGCGGGCGATAGCGCCGAAGAGCAGCATCACGGCGGTCAGGGTCATCAACCACCAGGGCAGTAGCGGCGCGAAGCCGAAGACGCTGAGCGCGAAGGCCGTGGTGAAGGCGGCGACGCCGCCGGCGGCGAGCGCGCCGGTCATGCGCCCGGCGGCGCGGATCGCGAAATAGAGGCAGGCCGCACCGGCCGCAGCCCCGACCAGCCCGAGCTCGTACCAGGTCTCGAACAGCAGCGTTGCCGGGGCGGGTTGGGGCAGCATGCCGTTCATCTGGCCGCGCAGCACGGTATCGAGCCCATGCCCGGTGATCAGCTCGATCGGCGATTGCCGGATCACGTCGGCCCAGATCGAGAGCATCTGCGCGAAGTCGTCGGCACTGTCGGGCAGGATCGCGACGAGTGGTGCCATCAGGAAGGGCAGGACAGGGGCGAACAGCATCAGCCCGGCGACGATCGCGGCGATGATCTTTGCCGCACGCTCGGGATTGGCCGTGACCGCGCCGAAGGCGACGGCGCCGAAGATCATCGCGATCGTCTCGCCATCCTCGAAGCGGGTGAGCGCCAGCAGCGTCACGACAAGCGCCAGCCCGAGCGCGCTCAGGCCGCGCTCGCGCGAGAGCAGCCAGGCCAGCGCGGGCCAGGCCATGATCAGGATGATCGAGACGCCGCGTTCGACCGCGCCGGGCGGCGTCTCGGCATGGCGCAAAGCGGCGACGGCGATCAGCCCGAGCGCGAAGATGCCGGCGCTGCCGGTGCCGAGCGCGACGAGGTTGAGGTTAGAGGAGCGCATCCGTTCCGGCAGGGCGGAGAGCCCGACGAAGCCGAGCACGGCGGCGAGCATCAGGTTGCTGGCTTTCTCGACGGCCGCTGCCGGGTAGGGGCTCCAGACCAGCGACAGATAGGCCCAGGCGATCAGCCCGATCAGGATCAGGCCGGGGCGGCTCACGAGAAGCGCCCGCAGCGTCGCCGCGAATTTGCGGGGTTCTTCGACCAGGGTCGCGATGATCAGCAGGGCGATGCCGATCGGCACCAGAACGACAGCGGCCCGGCGCGACACTAGCGCGGCCAGCGGCAGGACGAGCGCCAGCGTGCCGAAGCCGATGCGCCGCAACAGCAGCGCGGCGTCGGTGGCCGGGTCGAGCGGGGCTTTGGCGTTGTTTCGGATCATGCGTTCCGGCGGGAGTCACGGGCCTCAGCTTGCCACCCTAGCGGGCGCAGACGCGGCCGACTGTAGGTGCGGCGCAACACTCGCGCCGCATCTCTGCGGCAGGATTGCAGGGGCGCGGCATCGCCGGCTCTGGTGAAAAGACTGCGTTCGTGAGAAAAATCGGCATGACCATGCTGGCAGCCATCCCCTTTACGAGCGGCTTCGCGATCGATGCCTTCATGCACGGACTTGTCGACCGGCTGAAGCGGCGAGGCCTGCGTCTCGGCGGGGTGGTCCAGCATAACGACCCGGCCTGCGACGATCGCTGCATGGCGATGTCGCTGGAGGATGTCGCGAGCGGCCGGCGTTTCCCGATCAGCCAGGATCTCGGCGCCGGTGCTTCGGGCTGCCATCTCGATGCCGCCGGTCTTGCCGCCGCGGCCGCCGCCTTCTCCGATGCCCTGGCCGGATGCGCCGATCTTGTGATCGTCAACCGCTTCGGCAAGCAGGAGGCGATCGGCGAGGGGTTGCGCCAGGAGATCGCGGGTGCGCTGCTGGCGGGGCTGCCGTTGCTGATAGCCGTGCGCCGCGACTTCATGCCGGCTTGGCGCGAATTCGCAGGCGATGACTGGCTCGAATTGCCGCCGGACGAGGAAGCGGTGGAGCGCTGGGCGCTGGCCGTGACCGCCGTCGCCGCCTGAGGCTGATCGCGAAAGATGGCGCAGCTGCCGACCATCGGTCTGATCCTCGCTGGCGGCCTCGCAAGGCGCATGGGTGGCGGCGACAAGGCCTTGAAGCCGCTCACCGGCCGGTCGATTCTCGCCCATGTCATCGACCGCCTGCGTGGCCAGTGCAGCGATCTCCTGCTCAATGCCAATGGCGATCCCGCCCGCCTGTCCGCCTTCGGCCTGCCGGTCGTGGCAGATAGCGTGCCGGATTTCGCCGGCCCGCTCGCAGGCATCCTCGCCGGGCTCGACTGGATCGCCGATCACCGGCCGCAAACCGAGTGGTTGCTCAGCGTCGCCGCCGATACGCCCTTCATTCCAAATGATCTTGCCCTCCGCCTCCATCGGGCACGCGCTGTTGCCGGAACACAGCTCGCCTGCGCGGCTTCCGCTGGGCAGCAGCATCACGCCATTGGCCTCTGGTCGGTCGGGCTGCGCGAGGATTTGCGTCGGGCGCTGGCTGCGGGAGAGCGCAAGCTCGGCCGCTGGACGCAAACCCATGGCGTTGCCGTCGCCGAGTGGCTGTCCGAGCCGATCGATCCCTTCTTCAACGTCAACACCCCCGAGGACCTCGCCGAAGCGGAACGGCTGGCCGCCGATAGGGCCTGACCGGCACTTATCCTTCCAGCAGGGCCTTCAGTACTGCAAGGTCGCGGCTGACCATGGCCGCATCACGCGCCATTTCATCGTCGGACATGTCGTCGCGCTGGTACAGCGTGAAGACGAGTTCCGCTCCGTCACCATTGGCAACGACGCGCATCGGATTGTGCATGGCAGGGCCGTGTTCGGGAATGACGGCATGGTCGAGCACGCCATGGTTGTTGGGCTCGCTGAACAGGATGCGCATCGGCCCCATCGGTGTCTCGGCACGCCAGGTCATGCCTTCGACCTGCACGAAGCTATGGCCCAGGCCCTCGGCCCAGCGCGGAAAATTCGCGGGCTCGGCGAGGAAGGCATAGACCTCTTCCACCGGACGCTCGATGCCGATCCCGATATGACGGGCGCGATGGACGGGCATGGCTGTATCCTTCTCTATATAGAACAAAAGAAGAACAAAACCTTGGGCGTGTCAAGCAGCCGGTGCCTTGCCCCCTTATTCGATGACGATGCGCGGCGCTGCCCGTGTGGCGCCGCCGAGGCCGGCCTGAACCTGTCTGGCCAGGGCGATATAGGCCTTGGCATGAGCACCCGACGGATCGCTGGCGACGATCGGCCGGCCGCCGTCCGAAGTCTCGCGGATCGGCATGGCCAGCGGGATTTCGCCGAGGAACGGGATGCCGAGCCGCTCCGCTTCATGCCGGGCGCCGCCATGGGCGAAGATATCGGAGCGATGCCCGCAGGCGGGGCAGGTGAAATAGCTCATGTTCTCAATGAGGCCGAGGATCGGCACCGCGACCTTCCTGAACATCGCGACGCCGCGGCGCGCATCGAGCAGGGCGAGATCCTGCGGCGTCGAGACGATGACCGCCCCGGCGAGGGGTACCTGCTGCGCCATGGTGAGTTGCGCATCGCCGGTGCCGGGCGGCATGTCGACGACGAGCACATCGAGCTCGCCCCAGGCGACCTCGCGCAGCATCTGGGTGATCGCCGAGATCACCATTGGGCCGCGCCAGATCATCGGCGTCTCCTCGTCGACGAGGAAGCCGATCGACATGACCTTGAGCCCGTAGGCTTCCATCGGCGCCAGCGTCCGGCCCGAGACGATCTGCGGCTTGCCCTTGATGCCGAAGATCTTCGGCATGGACGGCCCGTAGATGTCGGAATCGAGCACGCCGACCTTGAGGCCGAGCGTCGAGAGCGCCACAGCGAGATTGGCCGCGGTCGTCGACTTGCCGACGCCGCCCTTGCCGCTGGCGACGGCGATGATCTGCTTCACGCCGGGCACGCCGGCCGGCTTTGGCGCAGCCCCCGGACCGGGGCGCTGTGCCTGCTGGCGCGCCTGCATTCCGGCCGAGGGGCCGGGCTTGTCGGCGGTCAGTCCGACGAGAACCTGCGTCACGCCGGGCAGGCCGCCGACGGCGCTTTCGGCCGCCTTGCGCACCGGCTCCATCGCGGCGGCCTCGGTCGCGTCGATGCCGATCGCGAAGATCACCTTGCCGCCATCGACGAGGATATCGCCGATGCGCCCGGAGCCGGCGAGCGACTGCCCGCTCGCCGGCAGCTTCACCAGTTCGAGCGCCCGCAGGACATCGGCTTGGGAGACGGTCACGTCGTTGGACTCCGTTGGTTGGTCCGTCGCGGCTCACGCCGCCTTGAGGATATGGAAGACGAGGGCGCCATCCGCATCCCCCAGCCGCTCGATGGTGTCGCCGGTTTCCCGCGTAAGGTTCGGCAGGTCGATCGCCGCCATCGGGTCGGTGCATTGCACGACGATAAGGCTGCCGGCCTGTGCGGCGATCAGAGCCTTGCGGACGCGCAGCACGGGAAGCGGGCATTTCAGGCCACGCAGGTCCAGCGCAATGATGTCCTTGGTCGCGCCTGTCGGGGCCATCGTCCTCATGCTGCTTCATAGGACGTCAGTTCGGGGGCGGGCAACCGCCGCCTTGCCGCAGGCGCTTGACCCCGCCTGCCACGGCGACGAAGAAGAAGCGATCGATCGGGAGGAAGCGGGCGGCGATGCGCTCAGGCAGCCGAAGCAGGCGAGCACCGTGACGGCGCGATTGGGCGGCGGCAGAACCGATTCCGATCTGGTCACGCTGGACGAGGCGGCCGCCGATGCCGTCTCGCGCGTGCATCCGGTTGCCGGGACGTTGGAACTGCCTCTTGGCGAAGCAGACGGCCATGTGCTGGCGCAAGCAGTGACCGCGCCGCGTGACCTGCCGCCTTTCGCCAACTCCGCGGTCGATGGATATGCCATCCGCTTCGCCGATCTTGCGACAGGCGCTTCGACCAGCTTGCCGATCCTTGGCCGGACGATGGCCGGGGAAGCTCCCGCAGTGCTGGGACAAGGCGCCTGGCGCATCTTCACCGGCGCGCCGGTCCCCGATGGTGCCGATACCATCGTGATGCAGGAAGACGTCGTCGGGGGCGCGGGGACGGTCACCTTGCCGGCTGGCATCAATCGCGGTGCCAATCTGAGGCTGGCCGGCGAGGATGTCGCGTGCGGGCAGCAGGTGCTGCCGGCCGGGCGGCGCCTGCGCCCACAGGATCTCGGCCTGCTGGCCGCGCTGGGATTGGCAGAGGTCATCGTGCGTCGCCGCCCGCGCGTCGCGCTGTTCTCGACCGGCGATGAGCTCACCGAACCCGGCCGGCCGCTCGGTCCGGGCGCGATCTACGACGCCAACCGGGCGATGCTGCGCGCCATGCTGCTGCGTGCCGGCGCGGAAGTCGTCGATCTCGGCATCCTCCGCGACGAAGCCAAGGACCTGGAACGCCGGCTGCGCGAGGCGGCGGCCGATTGCGATCTTGTCCTCACCTCTGGCGGCGTCTCGGTGGGCGAGGCCGATCACGTCAAGGATGCTGTGCTGGCCTGCGGCACGCTCGATCTCTGGCGGGTGGCGATCAAGCCGGGCAAGCCGATCGCGATCGGCAGCGTCTCCGGCACCCCTTTCATCGGGCTGCCCGGCAATCCGGTCGCGGTCTTCGTCGGCTTCGCCTTCGTCACGCGTCCGCTGCTTGCCCGGCTGGCGGGCGAAGCCTATGCCCCTCCGCAGGCCAGGCCGGTCAGGCTGGGCTTTGCCCATGCCAGGAAGCCGGGCCGCCGCGAGTTCCTGCGTGTGTCGCTGGAGCAGGACACCGACGGCATCGCGATCGCCCGCAGGCATCCCGGCGAAGGAGCAGGCTCGCTCGCTTCGTTGGCACAGTCCGATGGGCTCGTCGTGCTGGCCGAGGATGTTGCGCAGTTGGCGGCGGGCGATACCGCGCCCTTCCTGCCCTATGTCGAGCTGCTCTAGTCGCGCCGGAAGATCACGCTCGCACCCCAGCCGAGGAAAAGTGCCAGGAGGATCGTGGCGAGGCCGTAGAGAACGGCCCAGTCATAGGCCCCCGAGGCCAGTCGCTGTTCGATGCCGGTCTTGATCACCTCGAAATTGGTCTGCTGCCGCGCCAGCGGCACGCCGCCGGAATAGAGCACGATGTCGACGGTGTAGGAGCCGGTCGGGGCCGTTGCGGGGATGTCGACCGGTGAACTGAACATGGCGCTCGACAGGAAGGTGACGCCACGCTCCTCGTAGTCGTAGAGACCCTTGCCCTGCATGATCCGGACGAGGCTTTCGCGAAAGCGCCGCGCGCCGGGGTCGAGATCGACCCAGTCGCCCGACGGGCGCTCGGCATTGACGAGGCCGATCCGGTCGCGCCGCGCCGTCTCGTTGCTCATCATTTCCGCGATCGGCCGGTTGGTGGCGACATGCAGGAAGACCGGATTGTCGGCGAAGCGCCGCTGCGTCCGGTTGATCCAGATCGGGCCGAGCCGTTCCTTCTCGCGCACCAGCAGCATGCGCCGCGGCCCACGCACCGTGACGATGATGTCATAGGGATCGCCGCGCGCGACCGTCCGGCCGTCGCGTTCGACCAGCCCGAACACGGTGAGCTGGCTACCGGTATAGTTCGAGGTGATCTGGATCTGGTGGCTCGACATCGCCGCGATCAGCGTCTCGGCGCGGACGGCGCCTGCCGTGAGCCCGACCAAGACAGCAGCGAGTGTTGCGATAAGCCACCTCATCGCGCGCTCTCCGGCACGACGACCGAGAAGGGCTCGCTCGGTGGGATGAAGAGTTCGATGGCGAAGCGCAGGCCGACCGACAGGATCAGCAGCGCCAGCAGCAGGCGGAAGGATTCGACATTGAGGTTGCGCGCCGCGCGGCCGCCGAATTGCGCGCCGATCACGCCGCCAAGAAGCAGCAGGACGGCGAGCACGATGTCGACCGACTGGTTGGTCACGGCATGCAGAAGCGTGGCGCCTGTCATCGTCACCAGGATCTGGAACAGCGAGGTGCCGACGACGACGGCAGGCGGAATCCGGAAGAAATAGATCAGGCCGGGCACCAGGATGAAGCCGCCGCCGACGCCGAGCACGGCGCCAATGAAGCCGATGATCACCGCGAGCAGTGCGATGGGAACGACGCTGCAATAAAGGCCGGAGCGGTAGAAGCGCACACGAAACGGCAGGCCCATCCACCAGGGATGCATGCCGCCGCGCCGTTTCAGCCGCGCCGGCTTGCCGGCCCGGACGCGCAGCATGGCGCGCAGCGCGTCGTAGAGCATCAGTCCGCCGATGATCGAGAACAGCGTGACATAGGACAGCGTGATCACGAGCTCGAGCTGGCCGAGCCGTTTCATCGTGTTGAAGAACAACACGCCGAGGACCGTGCCGACAATGCCGCCGCTGACCAGCACGCCGCCGAGCTTGAGATCGAGCGCCTTGCGCCGAAGATAGGTGAGGACGCCGGTCATCGAGGACCCTGCGACCTGTGCTGCGACGGTCGCGACCGCCACCGCCGGCGGGATGTCGAGGAAGATCAGGAGCGGGGTCAGCAGGAAGCCGCCGCCGACGCCGAACAGGCCGGAGATGAAGCCCACCGCACCACTCAGGCCGAGAACCATCAGCACGCTGATCGGCAGCTCGGCGATCGGCAGGTAGATCTGCACGCTTACCCCTCGCAAGGCTGGCGCTTGGCCGATAGCCTGCGCCTGATGGGTCCCAGACTAGGCTGTCCGGGTTAAGACAAGGTCCTGAAAAGGCAGGTTCTTGAAATGGAAAGGCGGGCCGCTTCCGGCCCGCCCCTAGGAAACTATCGTTCTTCGTGCCGCGTCAACACGTCGAAAGCATGACGTTGCGCTACGCGGCTCAGATCCGGGACTGCTTGGCCGGTTTCGCAACCGCTGCGGTCGGCTGAGGATCCCAGCCCTTGGCTGGCGGCGTCACCTCGTTGGCGGTGGCGTCGAGCGTCTTGGGCTTCCAGCTTGCCGCGAGCGCCTTGGCCGCGGCCAGGTCTTCCGCTTTCAGGCGCTGGGCCACCTCGTCGCGCTTGCGGCCGGCATCCTCGTCGCCCTGGCTGGCGGCGACCGAGAACCAGACGAAGGACTGGGCGAGATCGGTCGGCGCGCCGAGGCCACGCCCGAGCAGCACGGCAAGATTGTACTGGCTGTCGCGGACGCCGAGCTCGGCTGCGCGGCGGAACCACTCGGTCGCCATGGCATAGTCCGGCTTGCCGGCGGCGCCCTCGGCATGGAGCACGGCGAGGTTGTGCATCGCCTTGGCATTGCCGCGCTCGGCGGCGCGCTGGTACCAGATCCGAGCGAGGCCGAGGTCCCGCTGCGTTCCGATGCCTTTCTCGAACATGTTGCCGACGCGGAATTGAGCCGGAGCCAGGCCTGCCACCGCGGCGCGCTCGAACAGGCGCAGCGCCAGCTTGGGATCGCGCTGGTTGGCCGGGCCGTCGGCGGCCTTGCTCGCGAGTTCGTAGACCGCGCGCGCATCGCCATCCTGCGCCGCCTTGCGCAGGCCAGCGCTGCCGAAGCCGGCCGGCAGGTCGCCGATGCCGGTCACGACTTGGGTTTGCTGTTCGGCTGGAGCAGCGGGCGCTGCCGCAGGCGCGGTTTCTGCCGCAGGCGGGAGGGTGGGAGCGGCCGCAGCGGTCACGGAACGCTCGGGCATGGCATTGGCATTGCCGGTGGCCGCCTGAGCGGAAGCATCCTGCGGGGTAGCGGGCAGCGCCGAGGACTGGTCCTTGGCGGGAGTCTGCGCAGGGGCCGTGGCCGGCGCTTCCGGCTGTGCGGCGGGCGGGGTGACCAGGCTGCGGGCTTCGTTGTTGGCGGTCTTGTTGCCGTCGCCGCGCAGCGAGTTCGTCACCAGATGCGCAGTGCCCATGGCGAGGATCAGCGCAGCGAGGCCGAGCAGCAGCGGGCGCTTGCGCTTCTCCAGGATCTCCTTGAGGCGGCCAGGGTTCTTGGCCGCTGGCTCCGCCGTGGGGGAGGGAGAGGCGGCGGCAGCCTCGCTGGCGGCCTTGGCGGAGCGGCGCGCAGCGGCGATCAGGCTCTGGCGGACCGATTGCGCATCCTGGCCAGTGCCAGCTGCGGCCTCGGGGCGCGGGCGCCCGGAGCCGGGCTCGAGCGGGATGTCGAAGGCGGTGCTCGCGGGCAGGGTCGGCTCGCTGCGCGCAGGCTCCTTGCCCGGCGCGGCGAAGCGGTCCTGCGCGGCAGCGCCGACGGACAGGCTCGCGCCATCGCGAGAGGGCACAGACTTGGCCCGGACCGCAGCATCGTCACCGCGCATCGCAGCTGCCAGGGTGCCGGCGGGCGGGCGGCGCTCGCCCTGCAATTCGGCTTCGAGGCTCGCGAGCCGCGACATGATCGTCTCGAGCGAGACATGTACGGCGCCGAGCGCGTCCCGCGTCTGGCTGTCGGAAGAGACGTGGTTGTCGCGCAGGCCGGTGACCAGGCTCGACAATTCGGCAATGCCCTTGCCGGAGACCGCGGTGTTGGCGGCCTGGACGAGAGCGGCGCGCTCGGCAGCCGTTTCCTCGCGCATCGAGCGCAGGTGGACGACGAGATCCTGCAGCGTGCGCTCCATGCCGTTCTCGGCCGAGCGCGTCGCGGAGGCCTCGTCGAGGCGACTGGCGATGCCGGAAATCTGCCGCTCCAGAGCATCGAAGGATTCGGCGTTCGCGCCGGGCGCGCCGGCCTCGTCGATCTTCTCGGCGAGATGGCGCAGCATCTGCTCGATCGGGTTGAGGTCGACTGCGGCCCCGCCCTCGCCGACCATGCGCGTCAGCTGGCTCGATGCCGCCAGGCTCTCGATCCGGCCGGAAAGTGCCTCGATCTGGCGCGTGACGGCGGACGGTCCCTGTTCGGCAAGCGTTTCGATATGCTGCTGCAGCATGTCGATGCGGCTGGCGAGATAGTCGCTCTGCCGCGTCGCATTGGCTTCGTCGAGCTTCTGGGAGACGACTTCGTCGAATTTCCGCGACAGGGCTTCGACCTGCGTGGCCAGCGATGCGAGCAGGCCCGCGCCAGGAAACTCTCCACGATGCGACAGAACCGCACCGCGCACGTCGTCGATCGCGTTCGCCAGGCTGCGCATCTCGCCCATATCGGGCTGGACCTCGCGCAGTCGACCGATCTCGAAGCCGAGCGTGGCGACCTGCTCGGAGAGGTTCTCCAGCTTGTGGTCCTGTCCACTGGCGCCCAGGAGATCCCTCAGCTCCGCGATATCGCGCCGCACGGGATCCAGATTGGTGACCTGGCCGCCGCGGGTTGCCAGTGCATCGACCTTGGCGGCCAGATGCGCGATCTCCAGCTGGAAGCGCTGGTAGCTTTCGCCGGCCCGGTCCTGCGACAGGCGCGACACTTCCGCCTCGATACGGGTCAGCGGCTTGAGCAGGGGCTCGAACTGGTCGCGGCGGTCGAACCGGTCCAGACGATCCGCCAGCATGCCGATCTTGGCTTCGATGGCGCTGGTATCGGCGGTTCGGAACGGGGCAGTCGGACGCTGCGTCTGGGCGGGCCGGCGGGTCTCATGGGAAAGCCGGGACCCGATCTCGCGCAGGTCCTCCCGCAGGGCAGAGATGCGCTCGGGCGCGACCGCGGGCTGCCGCGGGGCGACCGCCTCGTCCGTGTCGAGGAAGCGCTGGCGCGTGCGGATATCGGTGACGGCGGCGGCGAGGCCCTCGCGGCTGAAGGCGAGGCGGGGTGCCTGCTCCGCACGGGGCTGATGAGTCTCGAGGTTGCGGCGCTCGATTTCGGCGATGCGCTCGCCCATCGTCTTGATCGCGTCTGCGATGACGTTGGTCGCACGTTCCTGGCGCTCGGCGGAGCCGCGCTCGCTCGACGACAGGCGATCCTCGGTCTTCTCGATCCAGCGGGTGATCGAATCCAGCGCACCGGCGGTCCGGGCATTGGCTTCACGCGTCAGGCTTTCAAGCGCCGCAGCCTGGCTGACGAGGCCGTCGATCGCCTCGCGCGAGGGATTCGGGGCGGGGCGCCGCGGGGCGGTCTCCGTCTGGCCCTGGGAAAGGCGTGCCAGCCGCTCCGACAGAGCGGTGATGTCGAGCTGTTCCGGTGCCGGCGAGGCCGGCGGGGCAGGGGCCTCGTCGCTTTCGTCGCGAATCTTGTGGTCCAGCCATTCGCCCAGCGTCATGCCTGCCCGGCGGGCCGCCGACTTGGCCGCATCGCGTGTCCGGGGATCGACGCCCTTCACGCTCCAGGGCAAGCTATTGGCCATGATCTCGCTCGCCTAAGGGGAACCTTGTCAGCGGCAGGCGAGGCCCCCTGATGCCGTCGCCTTCCGCGCGAACCTTTGGCAGATCGTGAAATAACCGTTGTCGAAGCCACGACGCCGCTGCGCGTTCCCGACAATTGGCCGGCATGGTAAACAGCAGGTTAATAAGCCGGGCGCGGATCGTTAATTTTGTCCGAATGCCGTATGGGCAGCGCCTCGTTTGGGCCATGTAACGGTAACTTACCCCACTGCGGCGCCGTATTACCTGACGCAGCGAGAGCTCCTTCCCTATCACTACGGCACCGATCGAGGCCGCCATATGGGCCGGCGATTCGATCCAATCGCAAGGATTGCAGCTTTCATGTCACGCCAAAGCTTGGCTATGGCGGGTTCTCCGATTCATGAAACCCGCTCCGCAGACGCCGATCAGCCCGGCGATTTCACCATCAGCGATCTCGCCCGCGATTTCGGCGTGACGCTGCGCACGCTCCGCTTCTACGAGTCGCGGGGCCTTATCGCGCCGAGCCGTTCCGGCATGACGCGCATCTATTCGGCACGTGATCGCGCCCGTCTCGCCCTGATCCTCAAGGGCAAGCAGCTCGGTTTCACGCTCGTCGAAATCCGCGCGATGCTCGCCAACGAGGACAAGAAGGGTGGCAGCGGCGACGCGGCCGCTTCCGTCGGTGGTCTCCAGCTCAGTCGCGAGCAGATCGTCGAGCAGCTCGATCTGCTGCGCAGCCAGCGCGCGGAGATCGAAAGCGCGATCGCCGAGCTCGAAGCCTCGCTCTCCCGCCTCGGCAAGGCCTGAGCGGCGCGAACTCAAGGCTGTCATCCCGTGCGCGCAGCGGCATTCTATGCCGCTGCGCGCACGGGATGACAGCGACATCTCCATAAAGCCCCGGCTCCGCCGGGGTTTTTTTCATGCGCTGCGCCACATCTCTCTGTCGCATGGCCGACAAAATCGCATCGCCACAGTTGCAACTTCATCAAGATTGTTTATATGTGAACTATCTTGATGCGGCGATAGCGATCAGGCGCCGCCTTTGCGACGAGAGGGAGGATCCGATGCCGGTCTACAAGGCACCCGTCGACGACACGCTTTTCCTGCTCAACGACGTCTTCAATATCGAGCGCTACAACAATCTGCCGGGTTTCGCCGACGCGTCCGCGGACGTGATTGAAGCCGTGCTCGGTGAGGGCGCCAAGCTCTGCGAGGAGGTCCTTCAGCCGATCAACTATTCCGGCGACCAGGAAGGCTGCACTCGCCACGCGGACGGCCGCGTCACCACGCCGAAGGGCTTCAAGGAAGCCTATCGGGCTTATGCCGGAGGCGGCTGGATCGGCCTTGCCATGGATCCGGAATATGGCGGCCAGGGCCTGCCCTACACGCTCGGCGCCGTGATGAACGAATATGCCTCGGCCGCGAACATGGCCTTCGCGATGTATCCGGGCCTGACCATGGGCGCGATCGCCGCGCTCTATGTCCATGGCTCCGACGAGATCAAGCAGACCTATCTGCCGAAGATGATCGACGGCACCTGGTCGGGCACGATGAACCTGACCGAGCCGCATTGCGGCACCGATCTCGGCCTGCTCAAGACCAAGGCCGTGCCGAATGGCGACGGCTCCTATGCCATCTCCGGCACCAAGATCTTCATCTCGGCCGGCGAGCAGGACATCACCGGGAACATCATCCATCTCGTGCTCGCCCGCATCGAGGGCGCGCCGGCCGGTGTGAAGGGCATTTCGCTCTTCGTCGTGCCGCGCAACAAGCTGGGCGAAGACGGCTCGGTCGGCGCCAATAACGGCGTCTCCTGCGGCTCGATCGAGCACAAGATGGGCATCCACGGCAACGCGACCTGCGTCATGAACTATGACGGCGCGCAGGGCTGGCTGGTCGGGGCCGAGAACAAGGGCCTCAACGCCATGTTCGTGATGATGAACGAGGCCCGACTCGGCGTCGCGATCCAGGGCCTGGCCCAGTCCGAGGTCGCCTACCAGAACGCCGTCGCCTATGCGAAGGAGCGTCTGCAAGGCCGCGCGCTGACCGGCGCCAAGGAGCCGGCCAAGCCGGCCGATCCGATCATCGTCCATCCCGACGTGCGCCGCACGCTGATGTCGATCAAGGCCTTCAACGAGGCCGCCCGCGCCTTCGTGCTCTGGAACGCTCTGAAATCCGACATCGCCCATCGCTCCGGCGATGCGGCCGAGCGCCAGGCGGCCGACGACCAGCTCGGTTTGATGACGCCGGTGCTCAAGGGCGTGCTCACCGATATCGGCTTCGACAACGCCGTGAAGGCGCAGCAGATGTTCGGCGGCCATGGCTATATCGCCGAGACCGGCGTCGAGCAGTTCGTCCGCGATGCCCGCATCGCCATGATCTATGAAGGCGCCAACGGCGTGCAGGCGATGGATCTCGTCGGCCGCAAGCTCGGCCGCGACGGTGGCCGCGGCATCATGGCCTTCTTCAACGAGGTCGGCGGCTTCCTGAAGGAGAACGCTGAGGACGAGGCGCTGAAGCCGCTGCTCGGGCCGCTCCAGGTCTCGCTCGGCCATCTCCAGCAAGCGGCGATGTGGTTCATGAACAACGCGCTCGCCAAGCCGGACAATGCCGGTGCCGGCGCCAGCGACTTCATGCACCTGCTTGGTCTCGTCTCCCTCGGTTACATGTGGGTGAAGATGGCCAAGGCCGCGCAGGAGAAGCTCAAGGCCGGCGCCGACGAGCGGATGAGCGGCAAGCTGGTTACGGCCCGCTTCTTCATGGAGCGCACCTTGCCGGAAACCGCCGCCCATCTGGCGCGCATCACCTCCGGCGCCGACACGACCATGGCGCTCAGCGTCGAGCAGTTCTGATCGAGTAACCGTCATGTCCGGGCTCGCCCCGGGCATCTCTTGATGAGTTCGCTGGATAGGAAGATGGTCGGTTCAAGCCCGGCCACGACGTCCGGCACGACAACAAGCCGCCGGTCGCGGCAGGCCAGGGAGATCCCTCGATGGCAGACGCATTCATCTACGACCACGTCCGGACGCCGCGCGGCAAGGGCAAGGCCGACGGCTCGCTTCACGAAGTAACCGCGATCGAGCTCGGCACCCAGGCTCTGCGCGCGATCAAGGACCGCAACGATCTCGATCCGCTCCTCGTCGAGGACGTGGTGATGGGCTGCGTCGACCCGGTCGGCGAGGCCGGCGCCGACATCGCCCGCACCGTCGCGCTCAAGGCCGGCTACGGCAAGGAAGTGCCGGGCGTGCAGATCAACCGCTTCTGCGCCTCGGGTCTCGATGCGGTGAACCTCGCCGCGGCGCAGGTCATGTCCGGCCAGAAGGAGATGGCGATCGGCGGCGGCGTCGAGTCGATGTCGCGCGTCGGCATGGGCGCGTCCGGCTTCGGCATCGCGGTCGACCCAAGCGTCGCGATCGACACCTATTTCATGCCGCAGGGCGTCGCGGCCGACCTGATCGCGACCAAGTACGGCTTCTCGCGTGACGATGTCGATGGCTTCGCCGTGCGCTCGCACCAGCGCGCCGCCCGAGCCTGGACGGAGGGCCGCTTCAAGAACTCGGTGATCCCCGTCACCGACGTCAACGGCCTCGTCATCCTCGACCATGACGAGACGATCCGCCCGAGCACCGACATGCAGGCACTGGCCGCGCTCAAGGCTTCCTTCGTCCAGATGGGCGAGATGGGCGGCTTCGATGCGGTCGCGACAGCGGCGCACCCGGATGTCGAGTTCGTCAACCACGTCCACCATGCCGGCAATTCCTCGGGCATCGTCGATGGCGCGGCCGCCGTGCTTGTCGGCTCGAAGAAGGCTGGCAAGGTCGCCGGCCTGAAGCCGCGCGCCCGCATCAAGGCCTTCGCCACGGTCGGCTCCGATCTCGCGCTGATGCTGACCGGCCCGGTCGACGTCACCGAGCGCGTGCTGAAGAAGGCCGGCATGTCGATTGGGGATATCGACCTCTTCGAATTGAACGAAGCCTTTTCCTCGGTCGTGCTGCGCTACCAGCAGGCGCTCGATATCGACGACGCCATTCTCAACGTCAACGGCGGCGCCATCGCCATGGGCCATCCGCTCGGCGCGACCGGCGCAATGGTGCTCGGCACCGTGCTCGACGAATTGGAGCGTCAGGACAAGCAGACCGCGCTGGTGACGCTCTGCGTCGCCGTCGGCATGGGCGTCGCCACCATCATCGAGCGGGTGTGACAGGCGTCATCCCGTGCGCGCTGCGGCACGCAGTGCCGCTGCGCAGACACGGGACCGCGTGACGAGAGAACGCCCGAACACCGCCTTTTCCTGATGACGATCCCGGATCGCCGCGATGCGGCGTCCGGGATGACCCGACCCACCGGAGGGACCGTCCATGAACCTCACCAATTTCCGCTTCGAGGCCGACGCCGACGGCATCGCCGTCGCGACCTGGGACATGCCCGGCCGCTCGATGAACGTCATCACCCCCGAGGTGATGGAAGAGCTCAACCAGATCGTCGACAAGGTCGCGGGCGATGAAGCCATCAAGGGCTGCGTCATCACCTCCGGCAAGGAGAGCTTCTCCGGCGGCGCCGACCTGACCATGCTCCAGGGCCTGCGCGACCTCTATGTGAAGCTCGCCAAGGAGAAGGGCGAGGCGGTCGCGATGCAGAGCTTCTTCGACGAGAGTCGCAAGCTCTCGCTGCTCTATCGCAAGCTCGAAACCTGCGGAAAACCCTTCGCTGCCGCGATCCACGGCGTCTGCCTCGGCGGCGCCTTCGAGCTCTCGCTCTCCTGCCAGTACCGCGTCGTCTCGGACGATGCTTCGACCCGCGTCGGCCTGCCCGAGATCAAGGTCGGTCTCTTCCCCGGCGCCGGCGGCACCCAGCGCGTGGCCCGCCTGATGCAGACCGGCGACGCGCTCCAGATGATGTTCAAGGGCGAGCAGGTGAAGCCCCTGCCGGCGCGCAATATGGGCCTCGTCCATGCTGTCGCCCCGCGCGCCGACATCGTCCAGAACGCCAAGGACTGGCTCAAGGCCAATCCGCAGGCGACGCAGCCCTGGGACCAGAAGGGCTTCAAGCTGCCCTCCAACAAAGTGCACTCGCCGGCTGGCATGCAGATCTGGCCGCCGGCCAACGCGATCTATCGCCGCGAGACCAACGACAACTATCCGGCCGCCCGCGCCATCCTCTCGGCGGTCTATGAGGGGCTGCAGCTCCCGATCGATCTCGGCCTCAAGGTCGAGAGCCGCTACTTCGCCAAGATCCTCCGGACGAAGGAGGCGGCCTCGATGATCCGCTCGCTCTTCGTCTCGATGCAGGAATTGAACAAGGGCGCCCGTCGCCCGGCTGACGTGCCGCCTTCGAAGCTCAAGAAGGTCGGCGTTATCGGCGCCGGCTTCATGGGCGCCGGCATCGCCTATGTCACGGCCAATGCCGGCCTTGAGGTCGTGCTGGTCGACAGGGACATCGAGGCTGCCGAGAAGGGCAAGGCCTATTCGCACAAGCTGGTCTCCGACCAGATTATGAAGGGCCGCGCCAAGACCGCCGACCGCGACGCGCTGCTCGGCCGCATCAAGGCCTCGGCCGATTATGCCGATCTCAAGGGTTGCGACCTGATCGTCGAGGCCGTCTTCGAGGACCCGAAGGTCAAGGCCGAGGTCATCGCCAAGGTCGAGGCCGTGGTCGGCCCGCGCACGATCTTCGGCTCCAACACCTCGACGCTGCCGATCACCGGCCTTGCCCAAACCAGCCAGCGGCCGAAGAACTTCATAGGCATCCATTTCTTCTCGCCGGTCGAGAAGATGCTGCTGGTCGAGGTCATCATGGCCAGGAAGACCGGCAAGAAGGCGCTCGCCATGGCGCTGGACTTCGTCCGCGCCATCAAAAAGACGCCGATCGTCGTGAATGACACGCGGGGCTTCTATGCTAATCGCTGCGTCGGCAACTACATCCGCGAAGGCCATCTGATGCTGATGGAAGGCGTGCCGCCGGCGATGATCGAGGCTGCGGGCAAGCAGGCCGGCATGCCGGTTGGGCCGCTCTCGCTCAATGACGAGGTCGCGGTCGATCTCGCCTACAAGGTGCTGAAGGCGACCAAGGCTCAGCTCGGCGAGGGCGCCGTCGATCCGGCGCAGGAGAAGCTGCTCGCCGACATGGTCGAGAAGCATGGCCGCCTCGGCCGCAAGAACCGCAAGGGCTTCTACGACTATCCGGAAGCCGGGCCGAAGCGGCTCTGGCCGGGCCTTGCCGATCTGGTCGGCAAGCGGCTCGATCCCGACAGCGTCGATATGGAGGAGCTGAAGCACCGCCTCCTGGTGACGCAGGCTCTGGAAGCCGCGAAGACCTATGAGGAAGGCGTCGTCACCGATCCGCGCGAGGCCGATGTCGGCTCGATCATCGGCTTCGGTTTCGCGCCTTACTCGGGCGGCACGCTCTCCTATATCGACAATATGGGCGCGGCTGCCTTCGTGAAGCTCTGCGAGAAGCTGGCCAAGGCTCATGGCGAGCGCTTCAAGCCGAACCGCCTGCTGAAGCGCATGGCCAAGACCGGCGAGAGCTTCTACGGCCCGGCGGAGAAGAAGGCGGCCTGAGCGGGCGGGCCGTCATGGCCCTCCGGCCGATCCTGCGCTTTCCCGACCCGCGCCTGCGCGTGGCCGCCACCGCGGTCACGCGCTTCGATGCCGATCTGCGCGAGCTTGCCGCCGATTTGCTCGACACGATGCGGGCGGCGCCAGGCATCGGCATCACCGCGCCGCATATCGGCGTGTCGCTGCGGTTGGTCGTGCTGGAGCTGACACCGGGCGACGTCCGGACCTACGCCAATCCGGTACTGGACGGCGTCTCGCGAGAGACCATCCGTCATGTCGAGGGCAGCGTCTCGATGCCCGGCGCCACCGACGAGCTGGAACGGCACGCCCATGTCCGCGTGCGCTATCACGATCTCGACGGCGTGGAGCAGGTCGAGGAGGCGAACGGCCTGCTCGCCGTCTGCCACCAGCACGAGATCGACCAGCTGGACGGCATCTTCTGGATCGATCGCCTGTCGCGGCTCAAACGCGACAGGCTGATCGCGCGGTATAACAAGCTGCGGCGCGGTTGAGCGCTGGCAAGCTTCTGCTGCCTTCGCCCGGATATCGTCCGGGCGTCTGGGGCTCGCGGTATCTGTTTCCGATGGTTCGACGGTGAGGAGCAGGCAGATGCATATGGCGATGGTGATCGGCGGTGGCGTCGTGTTGCTCGGTCTGTTCCTGCTCTTCGGCAAGCTGTGGGGCGGAGCTCAGCCGGATTACGGTCTCGCGGCCAAGCTTTTCGTGCCGGCTTGGCTTGCAGTCACCTTGGTCAACATGTGGGTCGGGTCACCAAGGCAGGCTACTCCGTGCGCGAGGAATTGCCGATCCTCGTTCTGGTCTTCGCCGTGCCGGCCTTGCTCGCTCTGCTGATCGCCTGGCGCGTCGCGCGCTGACACATGCACGAAGGGCCGCCTCCCCAACGGAGGCAGCCCTTCGGCCTTGGGTTGCTGAGGGCACCAGCGCCTTTATACGGCTAGTGCGCCACAGACCGGATCACCCGGCGCAGCTTGCCGATCAGTTCGTCCAGCTGCGACTCCGTGATGATCAGCGGCGGCGAGAAGGCGATCGTGTCGGCCGCGGTGCGGATCATCAGCCCTTCCTCGTGGAAGGCACGCTCGATCACCTCGTAGCCGCGCTTGCCGGGGCCTTCCGCGCGTGGGGCGAGGTCGACGGCGCCAACCATGCCGAGCGTGCGGATGTCGACGACGTTCGGCTCCCCCTTCAGGCTCATCACGGCGTCGGCCCAGGCGCCTTCCATCGCGCGCGCCCGCTCGAACAGGCCTTCGTCGCGATAGATGTCGAGCGAGGCGAGCGCGGCGGCAGCCGCCAGCGGATGGCCCGAATAGGTATAGCCGTGGAACAGCTCGATGACGTTGTCCGGGCCGCCCATGAAGGCGTCGTAGATATGCTTGCGCACGATCACGCCGCCCATCGGCACGGTGCCTGAGGTCACGCCCTTGGCGAAGGTGATCATGTCGGGGATCACGCCGTAGCGCTCGGCGGCGAAGGCGAAGCCCAGCCGCCCGAACCCGGTGATGACCTCGTCGAAGATCAAGAGGATGCCGTGCTTGTCGCAGATCTCGCGCAGGCGCTTGAGATAGCCCTTCGGCGGCGGCAGCGCGCCGGTCGAGCCCGCCATCGGCTCCACGATCACGGCGGCGATGGTGGAGGCGTCGTGCAGCGCGACGATGCGTTCGAGGTCATCGGCGAAATGCGCGCCGTATTCCGGCTCGCCCTTGCTGAAGGCCTGCTTCTCGCGATCATAGGTATGGGCGAGATGGTCGACGCCGGTGAGCAGCGAGCCGAAGAACTTGCGGTTGTTCGACATGCCGCCAACCGAGATGCCGCCGAAACCGACGCCATGATAGCCGCGCTCGCGGCCGATCAGGCGGGTCTTGGCGGCCTTTCCCGAGACGTTCCAGTAGGCGAGCGCGATCTTGAGCGCCGAGTCGGCCGCTTCCGAGCCCGAGCCCGCGAAGAAGACATGGTCGAGGTCGCCCGGCGCCAGCGCCGCGATCCGCGCCGCGGCGGCGAAGACCTTGGGATGGCCGTACTGGAAGGACGGGGCGTAATCGAGGTCGCGCGCCTGCGCCTGGATCGCCTGGATGATCGGCTCGCGGGCATGGCCGGCATTGCAGCACCAGAGGCCCGCGGTGCCATCCATGACCGGCTTGTTGTCCGGCGTGTAGTAGAACATGCCCTCGGCCCGGGCGACCATGCGCGGGTTCTTCTTGAACGACCGGTTCGCCGTGAACGGCATCCAGTAGGCTTCGAGGTCGTTCGGCGTGGCGATGGCGGAGGATGCTGACGTCATGCGAAGGCCCCTGTGGATTAACCTTGGTGGAAGCTAGCAGGAGCCACGGGCCTGTAAATCGCCATCATGGCGCCCCAAGGCTGCGTTCGGTGGATGGCGGCTCGTAGCCGCCTGCAGATGACCTTAGGTCGCCAATGGCGTAAACTCCCCCCGAGGGGCGCAGATCGAACGGACCCCGATGGCGGAAAGCGCAGACGATCCTGGACGGCTGGACGTACGGGCGGCGGCGATCATCCGCGCAGGGCTCGATCGCGTCCTTGTCTCGGATGCCTTTCGTGCCGCCCCGCAGCTCTCCGCATTCCTGAGCTTCGTCGTCGAACGCACGGTCGATGGCCGTGCGGCCGAACTCAAGGGCTACACGATCGCGGTCGAGGGGCTCGGACGTCCCGCCGATTTCAACCCCCAGCTCGACCCCATCGTCCGCGTCGAGGCCGGGCGGTTGAGACGGGCATTGGCGCAATATTACGCCAGCGAAGGCCGCGACGACCCCGTGCAGATTTCGATGCCGGTCGGCGGCTATGTCCCGGTCTTCACATGGTTCGGCGGGGAGGGGAACCGGGGCATCCTCGAGGCCACGGACGAGGCGCCAGAGCCGGATCGGCGCGCCGCGCGCCGCTGGACCGGGTTGACCGTTGTCGCTCTGGCGCTAGGTCTGCTCGCACTCGGCTGGTGGTATCTGGCGCCGACGCGCGGGCCAATGATGTCGCAGGCGCCGAAGCCCGCCGTGGTGGAGCAGGCCGCGGGTGCGCGGCCCGAGGCGGCGGGGCTTCGCCTCGTGCAGGTCGCCATCACCATTCCCAGCCCGCCTTCCGATCCAAAGCTCTCCGCGGTGCTTCAGCGTTTCTCTGCGCTGCTCGTCGATGCGATGGCGCGGTTTGACGACATCGTGACGATCAAGGCACCGCTCCCCGGCGCGATCCTTGCCGATGAGGTCGATTACGTCATCGAGATCGACGCGCAGGGGCTCGACAGCGGAGCGGTAGGGCTTGCCCGCCTGCGCTTCGTTCGGGACGGGAGAATTGTCTGGACGACATCATCGAGCCGTTCCTCGCTCGCAACGCTGCAGGAAAGTGATCTCGCCGATATGGCGCGGCGGCTGGCGACGCGGTTGGCCGAGCCCTTCGGCATCATTCCCGCGGATGCGCGCCAGTTCGTATCGTCTCCCGCCACCCGCTGCATCTTGAAGGCCTTCGATGCCCGCCGTTCCATGGTGCCCGAGATGCATCTGGCGGCGCGGCTCTGCCTGTCGCAGCTGGTCGAGCAGGATCCGGGCTTCTACCCGGCCTGGGCTCACCTCGCGATCATGACGCTGGGCGAGCACGCCGGTCCGGCTCAGCAGGACAATGCCCAGCCGGACGATGCGGATCATCAACGGCGGCCGCTCGACCGCGCGCTCGCCGCCGCGTTGACGGCGATCCGACTCGCGCCGTCCGGCGCGCGGGCCTATCAGGCATTGATGAAGGTGCTGGTGCTGCGCGGCGCGACCGACGACGCGATCCAGATGGCCCGCGAGGCACAGGCCCGGAACCCCTATGATCCGGATATCCTGGCGGATGTCGGCTCTTTATATGTCCGGCTCGATCGCGCGCCCGAAGGCTTGCCGCTGCTGGAGCGCGCGATCTCGCTCAGCGTCGCTCGCCCGGCACGCTATGATTTCTATGCGTATCTCGGCGGATATCTGGTCGGCGCGGGCAAGGCCTCGGAAAATTATGCCGCGATGCTGGCTGTGGATTCGAGCCCGCTCAGCCTCCTCGGCCAGGCGCTCGATGCTGCGGCCGATGCCGATGCCGACAGACGGGCAAAGGCTCTCGCGCTATTGAACGAGGCATCCCCGCTCTTCGCGCGGGACCCGCGCGCCTTTCTGGAGAGGCGCGGATTTGCCGTGTCGGTGGTCGACCGGATCCTGACTAAGCTCGGGCTGAACAAGCCGTAAGCCGCGGCGGCAGCGCCGGATGTGGCGGAACTGAGGCGGATCGCTCGCATAACCGCGCCGGCAAGGTTAATCTACGGCGTAAGACCGTGATTCGTTTCCCCATTCCGATTCCTTGACGTAGCGCGAACGCTGCCGTGGCACCTGCCCGCCTCAAAGCTCTGCATCCTCTCGCTGGCGCCGTGACCGGCCTGTCGGCCGGTGCTGCAGTCGCGATCCTGCTTCCCGGCGGTCTTGGCGCAGGCCTCGGTCTTCTGGCCGGCGGCGCCGGCTGCATGCTGGCGATGCGAGCCTTCGAGCGGCGCGGCTTGGCGCGCCACGAGCAGGCTATGGCGGGCCTCGGCGAGGTCAAGGTCCGGCTCGCCACCAATGCCATTCGCCTCGACGCCCTGTCGCAGCGCGTCGAGCAGATGCCGATGCGGGACGCCGATGCTGCGCCGGCGCGCGCTGCCATCCATGAGTTGACAGCGGAAGTCGGCCTGCTCGGAGACCTGATCCATCAGGTCGCGACGACGCTGGCCGACCATGAGAACGTTCTGGCGCGCTTGCCGGAGCCTGCCCCCGTCGCGCTTCCGGCTCCGACAGCGGCGCCCGAGGTCGTGCTCGACCCTGAAGCCGCGCGCCGGGCAAGGGCCGAGAAGCTCTCTGCCGAGCGCGCCGCTGCCGCCGCTGCCGCGCGAGAGGAGGCCGAGGCCGAGCGGGCTGCCCTGATCGGCAAGGCTCTGAGTGAGGGGCGTCTCGAGGTCCATCTCCAGCCGATCGTCTCGCTGCCGCAGCGCCGGACCAGCGGCTATGAGGCGCTGGCGCGCCTGCGGCTGGACGAGAGCACGCTCCTCCTGCCGCATGAATTCATCGAGACCGTCGAGACGCGCGGCTTCGGGCCGACGCTGGATGCGCTCGTCCTGACACGCGCCCTGGCGATCGCGCGCCATCTCGGTTCGAAGGATGGCGGCATCTTCGTCTCCTGCAATTTCAGCCGTGCGACCTGGAGCTCGTCGCGGGCGCTGGCGACTTTGACCCGCATCCTCGACAAATATCGCGACCATACCGCCCATCTGGTCATCGAGATGCCGCAAGCCGTCTTCCGCGAGCTCGATCCGACCAGCCTCGGCCTGCTTGGCGCCATGTCGGCAAATGGCGTGCGTTTCGCGCTCGACCAGCTGGTGGATTTGCGTCTCGATCCGCGCGCCCTGTTCGATCGCGGCATCCGCTTTGTGAAGGCGCCGGCCGCCTTGCTCCAGGCTCATGTCGAGGGGCGGGTCCAGAGCGATATCGATGCCGGTGACCTCGCGGCCTTGTTGGCTCGGATGTCGATCACGCTCGTCGCCGATCAGGTCGAGGACAATCCGGCCGCAGCCGACATGATCGAGCTCGGTGCCACGATGGGGCAGGGGCTGGCCTTCTCGCCGCCGCGCCCGGTCAAGCCCGAGGTCTTCGCCGAGCCGGAGCCTGCCACCGCTGCTGTAGCCGCTGCCGCGCCGTTACCGCCGCCTGTGCCGGCCGAAGCTGCGCGTCCGCCGCTGAATATCGTCGACCGGCTGCTTGGCCAGGACAGGCGTGTGCCGGCCCCGCCCGCGCCTCCGGAAGTTGCGCCGCAGGAAGCGCGTCCCGAGCGGCTGCCTTTCCGGGCTGTCCTGCGTCGCGCCAGCGCCTGACGCGCGACACTCTCCCGCACTCTCCGGTTCCGCTCCCGGCGAATCCCGTCTAGATCAGGCCTTCGAGAGGCGAAGCTTGCCCTTCGCTCATAGGGGGCATCGTGCTCCAGTTGCCGGAGATCGAGACAGTGTCGTCATCGGGGATCGCTTCCACCCTTCCGCTTGCGGGCTTCTCCGAGGTCGCGGATCGCTTCGATCTCTGCCTGTGCGATGTCTGGGGCGTCGTCCATAACGGCGTTGCCGCCTATCGCGACGCCGTCGCCGCGCTGATGCGGATGCGCCAGCATGGCATCAGCGTGGTGCTTGTCACCAACGCGCCGCGTCCGGCGGACGTGATCATCGGCCAGCTCGACGGTTTCGCCGTGCCGCGCGAGGCCTGGGACGCGATCGTGACATCGGGTGATGTCTGCCGCTCGCTGATCCGCGAGCGCGCCGGCCAACCGATGTATCGGCTCGGCCCCGATCGCGACCTCCCGTTGATCGCCGGGCTCGACGTGCGCGAGACCTCCCCCTACGAGGCGGCCTATGTGCTCTGCACGGGCCTGTTCGACGACGAGAAGGACACCGCGGCGAGCTATGCCGATCTGCTCGCCGGCTTCGCCAAGCGCGATTTGCCTCTGATCTGCGCCAATCCCGATCTCGTCGTCGAGCGTGGCGGGCGCATCATCCCCTGCGCGGGCTCGATCGCCCTGGCCTATGAGGAGATCGGCGGCCGGGTGATCTATGCCGGCAAGCCGCATCGGCCGATCTACGAGGCGGCGGTGGCGGCGGCCGAGAAGGCGCGCGGCGCCCCGATCGCCCGCGATAGGATCTGCGCGGTCGGCGATGCCATCCGTACCGACATCGCCGGTGCCGATGCCTTCGGTGCGGCCGGCATCATGGTGCTGGCCGGCATCCACGCTCAGGATCTGATGGAAGCGTCATGGGAGGAGCGTCACGGCTGGTTCGGCCGGCAGACGCATCGCCCGGCCTACGCGATGCCGCATCTGGTCTGGTGAAGCGGGTCAGGCCGCGGCGCAGACCGATTCGATCTTGGTCTTCAGCGTCTGCGCGTTGAACGGCTTGACGATATAGTTGCTGACGCCGGCCTTCTTCGCCGCGACGACGTTCTCGGTCTTCGACTCGGCGGTGACGATGATGAACGGCGTTTCCGACAGCGCCGTCTCCTCGCGGACCTTCTGGAGCAGCTCGAAGCCGCTCATCGGCTCCATGTTCCAGTCGGAGATCACGAGACCGTATTTCTTGTCGCGCATCTTCGAGATCGCAGCCGAGCCGTCCGAGGCATCGTCGACATTCTCGAAGCCGAGCTGCTTCAGCAGGTTCCGGATGATGCGGACCATCGTCTGGTAATCGTCGACGACGAGGATCGGCATGGACGGGTCGAGAGCCATTCTGATGCTCCAGGCATGACGGTCGCGGTGCTGGGAGATACCAGCGCCGTGCCGCTTGCTGAGTAGATAGCCGGCCCGCCTTGCGAACCGGTTAATCTGATTGCGAACTGACGCAAGGAGAGATGCGTGCGCCGCACCAAAGTCCAATTGCGCCGATGTTGCGGTTGCGAGATGCTTAACCGGATCGCAGACAGGAGGGCACAGGCCCACGGGCCGCGCGAAATCCATGACCGTTCAGCCGATGCCCGGCGGGCTCTACACTGTCCATGCCTTCGAGGATCTGGTCGTCGGCCGCAGCGAAAGCCTGATGCGGACCGTGATGGAGCGGGACATCGCGCTCTTCGCCGAACTCTCCGGCGACGCCAATCCGATCCATCTCAGCGACGATTTCGCTGCCACCACCAAATTCGGGCAGCGGATCGCCCATGGCATGCTGACGGCGAGCCTGGTCTCCGCCCTGCTCGGTACGCGCCTGCCGGGGCCGGGCGCGGTCTATCTCTCCCAGACCTTGACCTTTCTCGCGCCGGTCAAGATCGGCGATGTGGTCACCGCCCGCGTCGAGGTTGTCGAGCTCGTGGCCGAGCGCCGTAGGGCCCGTTTCTTCTGCGAATGCCTCGTCGACGGCAAGGCCGTGATGGAGGGCGAGGCCTGGGTCGCGATGCCGCCGAAGCCGCGCGGATGACGCTTCCCGCCGGCTCGCGGCCTTGACGCCCCGCCGGCCTTCGCCGCAAAGACGGTCATCGCTCCGTTTGCTGGGGCAGGTGGACGTTTCCGATTGATGCCATCCCAAGCCGATGCGCCCGCGCGCCCCGAGCCGACGGCCGTGGTCCTCGACCTCGACAAGTCCCTTCCGGATGCCTTGCGCGGTGCCGTGCTGGCGCTGGGCAATTTCGACGGCGTCCATCGCGGCCATGCCGAGCTGGCGCACCGCGCTGCGGCTCTTGCTACCGAACTTGGAAGCAGGCCCGCCGCCTTCACCTTCGAGCCGCACCCGCGCAGTATCTTTCGGCCCGAGGAACCGATTTTCCGCCTGACCTCGCCGCAGCTCAAGCTGGAACTGCTGGCCGATGCCGGCCTGCCGCAGGTCTTCGTCCTACCTTTCGATCGCGAGATCGCAGCGCTTCCCGCGGAGCAATTCGTCGATGACCTGCTGATCGGCAGGCTCGGCGCCGTCGGTCTCGTCTGCGGCTACGATTTCCATTTCGGCAAGGGGCGCACCGGATCGCCGGAGATGCTCCAGGCCCATGGCCTCGCTGCCGGCGTGCCCGTGTCTGTCGTGGCGCCCTATTCCTGGCAGGGCGAGCCGGTCTCCTCGACCCTGATCCGCTCCGCGCTGGAAGCCGGCGATGTCGCGCGCGCTGCGACCTTCCTGGGGCGGCCCTGGCTGGTGCGCGGCCTCATTGCCCATGGCGACAAGCGTGGCCGCGAGCTCGGCTACCCCACCGCCAATATGCAGCTCGCGCGCGACTGCAAGCTGCGCCACGGCATCTATGCCGTCCGCATGAAGATCGACGGGGTCTGGCATGACGGCGTCGCGAGCTTCGGCCGCCGCCCGACCTTCGATGACGGTGCGCCACGGCTCGAAACCTTCGTCTTCGACTTCTCTGGGGATCTCTATGGCCAGCGCGTCGATGTCGCCTTCGTCGACTGGCTGCGCGGCGAGGAGAAATTCGATTCGCTGGAGGCCCTGATCGTCCAGATGGATGCCGACAGCGCCCGCGCACGCGACATTCTGGCGAAGACGCCGGCCTTCCTTCCTTGAGCCGCGCCTGCTAGAAGCCCTGCATGCCCGCAGAACGCGCCATGCTGATCGATCTTTCCCGGCGAATTACGGGCCCGGCTGCCGCCTCGCGCTAGACAAGCGCGGGCGCTTGCGCAGTCCGGGTTGAAGACCGCTTTTCCCGTTTTACGCGTGGACGCCCGAAGCCCCTGACCGGCTCGCCGTCCCGACTGTCCGAGCCGGATGATGACCGACAAGACCAACACTGCCAAAGCCGCCGAGACCGCTGCCGACGGCGTCGATTATTCGCAGACGCTCTTCCTGCCCCAGACCGAATTCCCGATGCGCGCCGGCCTGCCGCAGCGCGAGCCGGAATTGCTGGCCCGCTGGGCGAAGATGGATCTCTACCGCAAGCTGCGCGAGGCTGGGCAGGGCAGGGACCGTTTCGTCCTGCATGACGGCCCTCCCTATGCCAACGGCAACATCCATATCGGCCACGCGCTGAACAAGGTCCTCAAGGACCTCGTCACGCGCTCGCAGCAGATGCTCGGCTACGATTCCAACTACGTGCCGGGTTGGGACTGCCACGGCCTGCCGATCGAGTGGAAGATCGAGGAGCAGTATCGCGCCAAGGGCCTGAACAAGGACGACGTCCCCGTCGTCGAGTTCCGCAAGGAGTGTCGCTCCTTCGCCGAGCACTGGGTCGATGTCCAGCGCGAGGAGTTCAAGCGCCTCGGCGTCGAGGGCGACTGGGCCAATCCCTATCTGACCATGGCCTATCCCGCAGAGGCGCAGATCGCCCGCGAGATCATGAAATTCGCCGAGACCGGCCAGCTCTATCGCGGCTCCAAGCCGGTGATGTGGTCGGTGGTCGAGAAGACTGCGCTGGCCGAGGCCGAGGTCGAGTACGAGGAGCACACGAGCGATACGATCTTCGTGCCGTTCCCGGTGCTGAACGGCCCGGCCGCGCTTGCCGGCGCCTCCATTGTCATCTGGACGACTACGCCCTGGACGATCCCGGGCAACCGCGCGATCTCCTACAGCAACAAGGTCGCTTATGGCCTCTACAAGGTCACGGCTGCGCCCGAGAACAACTGGGCCAAGACCGGCGCGACCTATATCCTCGCCAAGAACCTCGCCGAGAGCGTATTCAAAGCGGCGAAGGTCGAGGCTTTCGAGCTCGTCGCGGATGTCTCCGCCGATGATCTCGCGGCGCTGACCACCGCCCACCCGCTGCGCGGCCGTGGCTACGACTTCGTCGTCCCGCTGCTCGACGGCGACCATGTCACCGACGAGGCCGGTACGGGCTTCGTCCACACCGCGCCAAGCCATGGCCGCGAGGACTTCGACGTCTGGATGGCCAATGGCCGCCAACTCACCGAGCGCGGCATCGAGACCCGCATCCCTTACACCGTCGATGCCGATGGCCGCTTCACCACGGAGGCGCCGGGCTTCGAGGGCGCGCAGGTCATCACCGACAAGGGCGACAAGGGCAACGCCAACGACGTCGTCATCAAGGCGCTGGTCGAGGCCGGCAACATCATCGCGCGCGGCCGCCTGAAACATCAGTATCCGCATAGCTGGCGCTCGAAGAAGCCGGTGATCTTCCGCAACACGCCGCAATGGTTCATCGCCATGGACAAGCCGATCGGCGAGGCCGGCGCGTCGAATGCGGCCGATCCGCAGCCGGTCGCGGGCGGCAATGCCGATACGTTGCGCAACCGCGCGCTGAAGGCGATCAAGGAGACGGAGTGGGTTCCCGCCGCCGGCGAGAATCGCATCAACGGCATGATCGCCAACCGTCCGGACTGGGTCGTCTCGCGCCAGCGCGCCTGGGGCGTGCCGATCACCGTTTTCGTCGAGAAGGAGACGAAGGAGATCCTGGTTGACGCCAAGGTCAACGCCGCGATCGCGGAAGCCTTCGAGGCCGAGGGCGCGGATGCCTGGTTCACCGATATGGACGGCGCCCGCTTTCTGAAGCCCTTCGGCTATGATCCGACGCGGTACGAGCGCGTCACCGACGTGCTCGACGTCTGGTTCGATTCCGGCTCCACCCATGCCTTCACGCTGGAGAAGCGCGCCGACCTGAAGACGCACCGCATCGTCGATGGCGGCAAGGACAAGGTGATGTATCTCGAAGGCTCGGACCAGCATCGCGGCTGGTTCCATTCGAGCCTCTTGGAAAGCTGCGGCACGCGCGGCCGCGCGCCGTTCGACGTCGTCCTCACCCACGGCTTCTGCCTGGACGAGAAGGGCGAGAAGATGTCGAAGTCGAAGGGCAACGTCACTGCCCCCCAGACCGTCATCCAGGATTCCGGCGCCGATATCCTGCGCCTCTGGGTCGCGGCGGCCGATTATTCGGACGACCTGCGCATCGGCAAGGAGATCCTCAAGACCTTCGTCGAGACCTATCGCAAGCTGCGCAACACCATGCGCTGGATGCTCGGCACGCTCGCCCATTTCAACGAGGACATCCGCGTTTCCGAGGTGCAGTCCATGCCGGAACTGGAGCGGCTGATGCTGCACCGGCTCGCCGAGCTCGGCCCGCAGGTCGAGGAAGCCTATCGCACCTACGACTACAAGAAGGTCGTGTTCCTGCTCTCGCAGTTCATGAACACCGAGCTCTCGGCCTTCTATTTCGACGTGCGCAAGGACGCGCTCTATTGCGATCCGCTCTCCAGCCATGTCCGCAAGAGCGCGTTGACCGTCGTCGACCATCTCTTCCGGTGTCTCACGACCTGGCTCGCGCCGATCCTGGTCTTCACGGCCGAGGAAGCCTGGCTCGATCGCTATCCCGAGAAGAAGGCGGGCGAGGGCTCGGTCCATCTCGAACGCTTCGTCGAAGCGAAGGCGAGCTGGCTCGATCCGGAGCTCGCCGAACGCTGGGCCAAGATCCGCCGCGTGCGCCGCGTCGTCACCGGCGCGCTGGAGCTTGAGCGCGCAGCCAAGCGGATCGGCTCCTCGCTTGAAGCGGCGCCGCAGGTCTTCGTCTCCGACAGCGATCTCTATGCCGCCTTGTCGGGCGCCGATCTCGCCGAGATCAGCATCACCTCCGGCATCCGCGTCGAGAGCGGGGAGGGGCCGGCCGACGCTTTCCGTCTTGCCGATGTGCCCGGCGTCGCGGTCGTGCCGCATCGCGCGGGGGGCATCAAATGCGCTCGCTCCTGGAAGTATTTCGATCCGGCGACGGCCGACAAGGCTTATCCCCAGGTGACGCCGCGCGACGCCAAGGCTCTGAAGGAGCTGGGAGTGCGCGCCTGATGACGCCTGCCCGTCGTTTCGGCCTTGCCACGGTGCTGATCGTCTTCATCGCCGATCAGCTCTTGAAATGCTGGCTGCTCTACAGCGTCGGGTTGGCGCAGAACGGGCCGTTCGACCTCGCATCCTTCCTGACGATCGTCCTCGCCTGGAACCGGGGCATCTCCTACGGCCTGTTCCAGCAGGGCACGGATATCGGCCGCTGGTTCCTCGTGATCATCTCCTTTGTCGCTGCCATCTGGCTGTGGCGCTGGATGTGGCGCGAGCAGCGGCGCTTCACGGTGTTCAGCCTCGCGCTGATCATCGGCGGGGCGCTCGGCAACGGGCTCGATCGTGCCGTCTATGGCGCGGTCGTCGACTTCGTTCATTTCCATTGGGGCAGCTTTAGCTGGTATATCTTCAACATCGCTGACGTCGCGATCGTTGTCGGGGTGCTCGGCCTGCTATATGAGTCCTTTCGCCCGAGCGCGGAAAACACAGCTTAACGACGGCCTCGCCATTGTTTTGCCGTTCGTCTGGGTTCTAGAGCATCGGCTCGAAAAGTGGGGCGCGGTTTTCGGGCGAAGCCGATGCGAAATCACCGGACGAGATCGTCCGAAGGGAGATTTGACATGGCCGAACGCATTCGCGTGGCTCATCTGCTCATCGCCGGCGGGCTGATGCTCGGGGCGTCGCCCGCCTTTGCGCAGGACGGCATGCTGTTCAAGAACCTGATGGAAGGCACCTTCGGCAAGGGCGACGGGGCCGATATCGACTATCGTGAGCGCGCTCCGCTGGTCGTTCCGCCGAATTCGAACCTGCCGCCGCCGCAGCAACCCGCGAGCACGCGCAACGCCGCCTGGCCGAAGGATCCGGACGTGCAGCGCCGCAAGGAAGACAAGAACCGCCGCTACGTTCCCGCCGACGGCGTGAAGGACAACCCGCTATTGTCCGCCGAGGAAATCCGCCGCGGCCGCAGCACCACCGCGTCGCAGCAGACCGCCGCTCCCTATCGGGAGAACGACGTCTACAGCAACGTCATCCAGCCGATCCGCATCGGCAAGGAACAGGCCGCGCATTACAACGAGGAGGCTGAGAAACAGCTCTCCTACGGCTCCGAGCCGCCGCGCCGCACGCTGACCGAGCCGCCGACCGGCTATCGCCGCCCGGCTGGTACCGCCGCGCTCGGCCCCGGCGCGGGCGGCCCGGTCGAGGACACGCAGTCCTCCGGCGAGCGCGCGTTCGTGACGGGTCAGAAGCCCATGATAAACCGTTGAGACGGCCGCATGGCGGCGATGCCGCCTCTTGCCGAAACGCGATGGCTTGACCAAGTTGGCTATAGGGGCGGGCGCATCGTGCCCGCCCTTTCTTGTTTGAGCGTGGAGACGACCTGAGGTGAACAGTCATGCGCACCGGACCGATCTGGCGGATCCGGTCGAAACGTTTCGGTTGGCCAATGGCCTCGATGTCGTCGTTGTAAGGGATCGGCGTGCGCCGGTCGTCACCCACATGGTCTGGTATCGCAACGGTTCGGCCGATGATCCGGCCGGAAAGTCCGGCATCGCGCATTTCCTCGAACACCTGATGTTCAAGGGCACCGCGCGCTGGCCGGCAGGCGAATTCTCCAAGATCGTCGCTGGCTATGGCGGCCAGGAGAACGCCTTCACCTCCTTCGACTACACCGCCTATTTCCAGCGGGTACCGAAAGAGCATCTGCGCGCGATGATGGATTACGAGGCTGACCGGATGACCGGCCTCTCCTTCGACGAGACCGTCGTTGGACCGGAGCGTGACGTGGTGCTGGAGGAGCGGCGCATGCGTGTCGATTCCGACCCCGCGGCCCAGCTCGGCGAGGAATTTTCCGCTTCGCTGTTCTTTCATCACCCCTACGGCACGCCGATCATCGGCTGGGAGCACGAGATCGAGCGGCTGAACCGCGATGATGCTTTCGCTTATTACCAACGGTTCTACACGCCGGAAAACGCAATCCTCGTCGTCGCCGGCGACACAGATTCCGCCGAGGTCCGCCGCCTCGCCGAAGAGACTTACGGCAAGATCGCGGCCCGCGGCGCGGCCCCCGTCCGTTCCCGCCCGATCGAGCCGGAGCCGCGGGCCTCGCGCCGCGTGCAGCTCAACGACGCGCGCGTGCAGCAGCCCTCGCTGCGTCGCGGCTGGCTGACGCCGACCTATACGACCGGCGAACGTGAGGACGTTCTCGCGCTGGAGCTCGTTGCCGAAATCCTCGGCGGCGGCACCACCTCGCGGCTTTATCGCAAGCTTTGCGTCGAGGACGAGCTGGCCGCTGGCGCCAGCGCCTATTTCATGGGCTCGATGGTCGATCGCGCCGCCTTCCAGCTTTCCGCCAGCCCGCGCCCCGGCGTCGAGATGGCGGCGATGGAGGCTGGGCTCGATGCGGCGCTCGCCGCCTTCCTGGCGGATGGGCCGAGCGAGCTCGAATTGGCCCGCGCCCGCACCCGGCTGGTCGCCGAGACGGTCTTCGCCCGCGATAACCAGTCCTCGCTCGCCCGCATCTTCGGCTCGGCGCTGGCGGTCGGCGAAACCGTCGCGGACGTGCTCGCCTGGCCTGAGCGCATCGAGGCGGTCGGCCGCGAGGCCGTGGTCGAGGCGGCCCGCCGCTATCTCAAGCCTGACCGCAGCGTCACCGGCCTGCTGCTCCCGGCCTGACGCCGCCGTCCCTTGGTTGAATGGGCGAGGCCTCGCGTCCCGCCGACAGGAAGTGACATGAACGCCCCGATTCCGACGCCCAAGCTCAATACCGCCGGCCCCGCCATCGCCGTCCAGACCGTCCGCTCGCCCGGCGGCGTCGAGGCCTGGCTGGTCGAGGAGCACAGCCTGCCGCTGATCGCCGTCGATTTCGCCTTCGATGGCGGTGCCAGCCGCGATCCCGACAATGCTGCCGGCAGCGCCTATCTGATCTCCGGCCTGCTCGACGAGGGTGCAGGCGATCTCGATGCCGAGGCCTTCCAGGGCCGGATGGCCGACCATGCCATCAGCCTCGGCTTCGATGCCCGCCGTGACGATTTCCACGGCTATCTTCAGACGCTCTCGACGCATCGCGACACCGCCTTCGAGCTCCTCGGGCTGGCGCTCAACCAGCCGCGCTTCGATGCCGATGCCGTCGCCCGCGTCCGAGCGCAGATCATCGCCGGCTTGCAGCGCCAGGCGAAGAATCCCGAGGTGATGTGCCGCAACGCCCTCTATGCTGCGGCCTTCCCGGGCCATGCCTATGGCCGGCCCGAGAAGGGCGATATCGACAGCGTCTCCCGGCTGGAAGCGCCTGCGCTCAAGGCGCTGCGGCCGGTGCTGCTCGACCGCGCCGGGCTCAGGATCGTCGTGGTCGGCGACATCACCGCTGCCGAGCTCGCCGGCCGGCTCGATGCGCTCTTCGGCGGCCTGCCCAAGGGCGAGGCGCGCCAGCGCCCGGCGCAGCCCCTGCCGATCCAGGGGCTCGGCCAGACCCATGTCATCGATCTCGACGTTCCGCAGACCGTGCTGCGCTTCGTCGGTCCCGGCCTGATGTGGGACGATCCGGATTTCATCACTGCCAGCGTGCTGAACCATATCCTCGGCGGCTCGGCCTTCACCTCGCGCCTCTTCATGGAAGTGCGCGAGAAGCGCGGCCTCGCCTATGGCGTCTCCTCCAGCCTGATGCCGTTGCGCGAGAGCGCCATGCTGGTCGGCGGCACCGCCACTCGCAACGACCGCGCGGCTGAGTCCATGAAGGTGATCCGCGAGGAGATGCTGAAGCTCGCCGAGGAAGGCCCGACCGAGCACGAGGTCGAGGAGGCCAAGCGCTATATCATCGGCTCCTACCCGCTGCGCTTCGACACCTCGCCGAAGATCGCCGGGGAGTTGCTGGCGCTCGCTTTGCGCGGCGACACGCCGGATTTCCTCGCCCGCCGCAACGGTCTTTTCGCCGCGGTGACGCTCGCCGACGTCAAGCGCGTCGCGCAGCGCCTCTTCGGCAACCCCGACCTGCTCGTGCAGGCGGTTGGCAAGCCCGTCGGGCTGGTCTGAAATAGACTTCGTCTTCTCGTCGCTACGGATAGGTTCATGCTCCAGCAAAGCTTCGATCTCGCGCTCGAATCCAAGGTCGGCAAGGGAGGCATTCCCGACGCGGCCTTCGAGGCTGCGCTGGCCGATCTCAAGCCCGCGCTGGCGAAATTGCAGGGGCAGGCCAAGGACGGCACGCTGCCACTGCTGAAGCTGCCGAGCGACACGGCCGATCTCGGCCCCGTGAAGGCTGCAGCCAATCGGTTGAAATCCGGCGGCACGACCGATGTCCTGGTGCTCGGCACTGGCGGCTCCAGCCTCGGCGGTCAGACCCTGGCACAGCTCACCGGCTACGGCATTGCTGGCCTCTCGCAGTTCACGCCCGGCCCGCATGTCCATTTCATCGACAATCTCGACCCGGCGACCTACGCGGCCCTGCTCGCCAAGCTGCCGCTCAAGACCACCAAATTCGTCGCCATCTCGAAATCGGGTGGCACCGGCGAGACCCTGCTGCAGTCGATCGCGGCGATCGAGGCCTTGCGCGGCGCGCATCTCAGCGACCAGCAGATCGGCCAGCATTTCGAGGGCCTGTCCGAACCGGCCAAGCCCGGCAAGCTGCATCCGCTGCGCGCGTTGCTCGAACCCTTCGGCACGCCTTTCCTCGAGCATCATACCGATGTCGGCGGGCGTTACTCGGTGCTGACCAATTGCGGCCTTCTGCCGGCTGCCGTACTCGGCCTCGATATCGAAGCGCTTCGGCTCGGTGCCAGCCGGGCGGTCGCCCCGCTCTTCGCCGGCAAGGACGTTCGCGAGACGCCGGCTGCAATTGGTGCCGCCCTGCATCTCGCCGCCATGCGCTCGGGCAAGAACATCGCCGTGCTCATGCCCTATGCCGACAAGCTTGCCTTGCTCACCCGCTGGTGGATGCAGCTCTGGGCCGAGAGCCTCGGCAAGGACGGGCAGGGCACGCAGCCCGTCGGCGCGCTCGGCCCGGTCGACCAGCATTCGCAGCAGCAGCTCTATCTCGCCGGGCCCAAGGACAAGTTCTTTACGGTTGTGACGACCGGTGTGAAGGGCAAGGGGCCGCAGATCGACGCCGCTCTCGCCGAGAAGATCGGCCAGGCCGATTTCGCCGGCAAGACGATCGGCGACATGGTGGCGGCGCAAGGCATCGCCATGATCGATACCTTCGCCAAGAATGGCTGCGCGGTCCGCCGCTTCCATGTCGAGCGCATCGACGAGACTAGCCATGGCGAGATGCTGATGCATTTCATGCTGGAGACGATCCTGACCGGTTACGCCATGGGCGTGGACCCGTTCGACCAGCCGGCTGTGGAGGAGGCGAAGCTCCTCGCCAAGCGCTATCTTGCCGAAGGGCGGGCCTGAGTCGGTTCGGCCTGCCTCGCCGTCATTCCGGGGCAAGCCGCAGGCTTGAGCCCGGAACCCATAACCGCAGGTCCAGCATGGTTCTCTCGACCGCAGCAGCCCTTCTTGGCGGGCTCCGGTGTTCATGGATCCCGGGCTCTTCGCTGACGCGAAGCCCCGTAACGACGAAGATCCCATGACCGTCCGCCGCCTCGATCCTGTTCTGGTCGATCGCATCGCCGCCGGCGAGGTAATCGAGCGGCCGGCTGCGGCCGTGAAGGAACTCGTCGAGAACGCGATCGATGCCGGCGCGCGTTCGATCGCCGTCACCATCCAGGGCGGCGGGCGCGAACTGATCCGCGTCGTAGATGACGGCGCCGGTATGACGCCCGATGACCTCGAGCTCGCGGTCGACCGGCATGCCACCTCGAAGCTCCCCGACGGCGACCTCTTCGCCATCGACACGCTGGGCTTCCGCGGCGAGGCCTTGCCTTCGATCGGCTCGGTCGCCCGGCTCTCGATCGCGACGCGACGGCGCGATGCCGCGCAGGGCTCCAGCCTCGTCGTCGAGGCCGGCGAGAAGGGCGTCGTCCGCCCCGTCGCTGCGGCGCCCGGTACGCGCATCGAGGTCTCGGACCTCTTCATCTTCACCCCGGCCCGCCTGAAATTCCTCAAGAGCGACCGCGCCGAGGCGCAGGCCGTCTCCGAGATGCTCCGGCGCCTCGCCATCGCCCATCCCGAAATCCGCTTCTCGCTCGAAGGCGAGCATATCAGCGCCTTCGACTGGCCGGCCGAGCCGATCGGCGAGGAGGGGTTGCTGCGCCGTCTCGGCCGGGCGCTCGGCCGTGACTTCCCCGAGAACGCATTGCGCATCGAAGCCGAGCGCGAAGGCTTCGGCATCTCCGGCTTCGCCGGCCTGCCGACATTCCATCGAGGCACCTCGGCCGGCGTGCATCTTTCCGTCAATGGCCGGCCGGTGCGCGACAAGCTGCTGCTCTCGGCGGTGCGCGGCGCCTATGCCGATGTCGTGCCCTCGGACCGGCATCCGGTGCTCTTCCTCGATATCGGTTGCGACCCGCGCTCGGTCGACGTCAACGTCCACCCCGCCAAGAGCGAGGTGCGTTTCCGCGATCCCGCCCTGGTGCGCGGCCTCGTCGTCTCCGGACTGAAGGCGGCGCTCGCCGCCGCCGGCCATCGCGCCACCACCACGGGCGGCGCCCGCACGCTCGATGCCTTCCGCGCCGTGCTCTCGATGGGCGGCAGCGGCAATGCGATCCCGCGTCCTTCCTTTTCCCAGGCGTCAAGCTGGAATGCGCCAGCCCCGCTCCCGATGAGCGCCCCGCAATCCGGCTTCTCGGATTTCGCCGCGCCCTCAGCCGATGCCCGCGCGCATCTCGCTGAGCCTTCGCCCGACGCGCTCGACCGGCCGCTTGGCGCGGCCCGCGCCCAGGTCCACGAAACCTATATCGTCGCCCAGACCCGCGAGGGCGTCGTCATCGTCGACCAGCACGCCGCCCATGAGCGGCTGGTCTATGAGCGCCTCAAGGCCGAGCGCGCCCGCAACGGCATCGCCCGCCAGCCTCTGCTGCTGCCCGAAGTGGTCGAGCTCGACCCAGTCGATGCCGACCGCCTGATCGCGGCGGGCGGCGAGCTCGAAAGCCTCGGCCTTGTCCTCGAATCCTTCGGACCCGGCGCGGTTCTGGTGCGCGAGGCGCCGAGCCAGCTCGCCGGCGGCAATCTCCAGCGTCTCGTCCGCGATGTCGCCGACGCGCTGGCCGAGCACGGCACGGCCGGCTCATTGGAGCGCCGGCTCGACCATGTGCTGGCGACGATGGCCTGCCACAATTCGGTCCGCGCCGGCCGCCGCATGCGCCCCGAGGAGATGGACGCGCTTTTGCGCGAGATGGAGATCACGCCCAATTCCGGCCAATGCAACCACGGCCGGCCGACCTATGTCGAACTGAAGCTCTCGGATATCGAGAAGCTGTTCGGGCGGCGCTGAGCGCGTATAAGGCGCCGGAATAGCAAGCGAGGAGACGGCGATGGCAGGCGAGACGATCGTTCAGGCAGCCTGTCACTGCAAAAGCGTCCGCTTCGAAGCGACCTTAACCGACGGCATGAACACTGCGCGGCGCTGCGATTGCTCGTTCTGCCGCATGCGCGGCGCGGTGGTCGTTTCGGCGAGCGAGGTCCGGATCGTCGCGGGCGAGGACAAGCTCGGCGAGTACCAGTTCAACACCCGGACGGCGAAGCACTATTTCTGCCTGGGCTGCGGCATCTACACCCATCACCAGCGGCGTTCGAGCCCCGGCGAGCTTGGGGTCAACGTCGCCTGCATCGACGGCGCCAGCCCCTTCGATTTCCGGGAGCTGCAAGTCAAGGACGGCATCAATCATACTAGCGATATGCCCGCGGGTTCAAAGCCGAGGATCGCGGGGATGCTCCGATATGAGCCGGGCGGGGGATAGGAAGGCTTGCCGTACGTAGTGCCGCTCCCAGTCTGGCTGAAGCTCAAGTCGGCCGGTAGAAGCCGGAATCAAGATTTTCGAGCGTCATACCGGCGTCGCCGGCTTGTGGAAACCATTGTGAATCAACGATGGCCTGCAGCTCGCGCCTTGCGGCGATGTAATCGACTGCCAAATTGGCATGCGCGGCCGTCAGGCGGACTTGCATGTTGGGGTGTCCAAACAAGCTCATAAGGATTCGCCGTTGGTCTCCTGGGCGGGATTTGAGCTCGCTCTGGATGGCTAGGATTTTATCGTATCGCCTGTTGTAACTGGCGATCGCATTGCCCTCCAAGTCGTCGTATTGTTTGACGCAAAGTTGTTCGAAGAGGTTTTTAAGCTCTTCATTTGTAAGTAATTTTAGCTTTGACGGAGTCATTTTAAGACCTTGAAACGCCTGAGGGCTCGATGTCCGATTTCCACGTGCTCCGCCCAACTCCGGTTTCGAAGATAGTCCCGAGGTGCTAGATTGCCGTATTCGGGGTTTTTCTTTGCATACCATCCCGTGATGTCATGGTGCTTGTATCGGGGGATGCTGACCACGTTGTCCAGGCCATCGATATCCGAGCGCGCGAAACCTTCGCGAGATCCGGCGCCCTGTTCGACGATGTGATGGTCGTCGTAGCCAGCCCGCTTCTTGCCGACATGCTCCTGAAGCTCACCAAGGGATTTCGGCTCGTCCTGATAGGATCGAATGGCTTGGTATTCCGAGTAAAGCCAATGCCCGACTCCGATCGTGGTGAGGATTGCGCCGACCGGGCCAGCGCGTCGTAGCGCTTGGAGCGCGATCGCACGGGCCAGCGCCTTCGCAGCCTGTGTTTTCGAGGGGCTCGCTTGAGGCAGGTTGAGCGCCGGACCGCGATTGTGCCCGATACCGGGCTGTCGGCTCTCGCCGGAGCCTTCGCTGCCGGCCCATTACCCGCCCTCGGGGCTGCCCGCTGGTACGCGCGGCTGGTCAGGGTTGAAACCGCCTTTCTCGACGAGCGCTCGCAGGCGGGCGAGGGCCCGCATCATGCGCTCGCCCGCGGCATGGCACGCGAACGCGCGGCGGCGAGCCATCAGCACGGGCCCGCAAGGTTCAGTTGATTGGAGGATTGGCATCCGGCGCTAGGTCTCCGCGGCGGATGCGGAGATTAAGCGCGGAAATGCAGCCGGGGATAAGGTCTCGCGGCGCTCGCCTACGCGACCCGCAGCAGCAGAACCTGCGTCTCGCCATAAGCCCGCCGCTCCAGCTCCCCGAAGCCGTCGGGCAGGCCGATCTCGGCATCGGCTGCCTCTTCCAGCACGATCAGCGCCTCCGGCGCGAGCCAGCCGCCTTCACGGGCTGAGACCAACGCCTTCTCGCCCAGACCCTTGCGATAGGGCGGGTCGCAGAAGACGAGGCCGAACGGCGCCATGCCGGTGATCGGGCCGAGCTTTGTGGCGTCGCGGCGGAAGATCCGGCTGAAGCCGGCGAGACCGAGCGTCATCTGGTTCTCGCGGATGATGCCGCGTGCCTCCGTGCCGTCATCGACCAGCAGCGCGAAGCCTGCGCCGCGCGACAAGGCCTCGAAGCCGAGCGCGCCCGTGCCGGCGAAGAGGTCGAGCACGCGTGCGCCCTCGACCGTGTCGCCATAAGCATGGACGAGCACGTTGAACAGGGATTCGCGCAAACGGTCCGAGGTCGGCCGGATGCTGCCGATCCCCGGTTTCGGGCCGGCCAGAGGCCGGCCGCCCAAGCGTCCGCCGACGATCCGCATCGCTTAGTCGCGCTTGCCGCCGCCGGATGGACGCGGTCCCTTGCCGCCGCCACCGGGGCGCGGCCCGCGGCCACCGCCCGGCTTGCCGCCGAAGGGCCGCCCGCCGCCGGTGGGACGATCCGAGGAGCGCGGCCCGAAGCCCTTGCCGCCCGGCTTGTCGCCGAAGCTGCGGCCGCGCGGCCGATCTTCAGCCGAGCGCTCGCGGAAGGCGCGGGCAGGGCGCTCGGCGCCGTCGCGTGGGGGGCGGTCGGGACGGTCGCCACGCGGGGCGCGATCTTCCCAGGGATGATCACCGCCGCGATCGCGTCCGCCGGCCTCGCTGCGCGGGCGCCGGGCCGGCCGTTCGTCACCGCCGGTGCGCGAGAGGGGACGCGACGTGCGCATCTCGTCGCCCCCGCGCTCTTGGGCACCGCGCTGCTGGCGCGGCATGCGGTCCGGCCTGCGCTTGCTCTCGCGGGCGGGCGCGTCGCGTTCCTCGGCCACCGGGGCGCTGACGCGCTCGACCAGCACGCGCCGACCCTTGGGGTCGGCGATCGGCGTATCGCGGCGACGCTTCACCTCGCCGGTCGCCTCGCGCTCCTGCCGTTCCAGCTTCGGATCGGCGCCGCGGCGCGGCGGCGCCTTGCGGGCGCGCTGCGGCTCGGCCTCGGCATCGCGCCAGGTCGTGCGGGTCCAGGGCTTGTCGCCGCGCAATTCGCGCACGGCATCGCGGCGCGCCTCGTGTTCATCCTCGTCGACTTCGCGGCGGCGGCGCGGGCGGTCGTCGCCAGCCGGGGCCGGACGCGGCGCGGCGGGCAGAGCGTCGCGTCGCGGCGATTCGAAATCGGCGCCGGCCTTGGCCGCGAGTTCGGTGCCGAGCTGGTCCTGCAGCACGCGCGAACGGATCTCGTCGACCTCGCCCTCTTCAAGCTCGCCGAGTTGGAACGGGCCGAAGGAGATGCGGATCAGCCGGTTCACCGTCAGCCCGAGATGCTCGAGCACGGTCTTGACCTCGCGGTTCTTGCCCTCGCGCAGATCGACCGTCAGCCAGGTGTTGAAGCCCTGCTGGCGCTCGAAGCGGGCGGTCACCGGCCCGTACTGGATGCCGTCGATGGTGACGCCGTCCTTGACCGTGTCGAGCACGTCCTGCGTGACCTCGCCAAAGGCGCGCACGCGGTAGCGGCGCAGCCAGCCGGTCTCCGGCAGTTCCAGCACGCGCGCCAGCCCGCCATCGTTAGTCAGCAGCAGCAGGCCTTCGGTGTTGATGTCGAGCCGGCCGATGGTCAGCACGCGCGGCAGGTCTTCCGGCAGCACGTCGAAGACGGTCGGGCGGCCTTCCGGGTCGAAATTGGTCGTCACCACGCCGCGGGGCTTGTGGTAGAGCCACAGCCGCGTGCGCTCGCGGGCCGGCAAGGGCTCGCCGTCGATCAGCACGATATCGGTCGGCTTCACGTCGAAGGCCGGGCTTTCCAGCACAGTGCCGTTCACGCTGACGCGGCCTTCCGCGATCATCGCCTCGCTGTCGCGGCGCGAGGCGACGCCGGCCCGCGCCATCACCTTGGCAATGCGCTCCGGCTCCTCCGCCGTGATCAGCTTGCGCTCGGGCTGAGCCTCGCGCGGGCGGCGCGGACGGTCATCCTGGCCCTCGAAGCGTGGCCCGCGCGGACGCGAAAAGCGCTTCTCGCCATCGCGGCCCTCGCCACGCGGCGGCCGGTCGCCTTGCGGCCGATCACGGCCGGCGAAGGGGCGATCGCCCGTGCGGGCCGGGCGGCGCGGACGCTCTTCACCCGAACGCTCGCGGAAGCCGCGGCCTTCGCCCTCGGCCCTGGTGCGGACCGGGCGGTCGCCATCGAAGCGGCGCGGGCGCGGAGCGTCACCCTCGGCGCCTGCAGGGCGCTCGAAACGGCGGGCCGGACGTTCGTCGCCGGCCGAATGGCCGCGGAAGGGCTTGCGTTCGCCATCGCGCGCAGGGCCGCGGCCCTCGCCGCCGGAGCGACCGCCGAAACTCTTGCCACCGAAGCCTTTGCCGCCGGGGCCACGGCCGCCGGCGCCGCCACCCTTGCGCGGGCCGCGGCCTCTGTTGTTGTCGTCGTCTTTCATGGTTGCTCCTGAGCCGGCCGAGCACAACCGCTTTGCGGGAAAGGCCTGGCTCGCTTATTCGCTATGACCGGCGCTTGTAGCAGAGGCTTTCCCTTGCTGCGAGCGCCAAAACCGGGGTTTTCGATGTCGCCGCCGCAACACTCATCCACGATCGACGCCATGGCGCTCGCCTTCGACGAGGCGAAGGCCGCTGCTTTGCGCGGCGAGGTGCCGGTCGGCGCGGTCGTGGTGCGTGACGGAACGCTTCTCGCCAGCGCCGGCAACCGCACGCTGGAACTGAAGGACCCGACCGCCCATGCCGAGATGCTGGCGCTCCGACTCGCCTGCAACGCGATCGGCAGCGAGCGCCTGATCGGCTGCGACCTCTACGTCACGCTCGAACCCTGCCCGATGTGCGCGGCGGCGATCTCGTTTTCGCGGATCAGGCGGCTCTATTTCGGTGCAGGCGATCCGAAGGGCGGCGCGGTCGAGAACGGCGTCAGGCTCTATGAGAGCCCGACTTGCCACCATGTGCCGGAGATTTATGGCGGGTTGCGCGAGACGGAAGCCGCGGCCCTGCTCCGGGATTTCTTCCGCGAGCGGCGCTGAGGCTCAGGTATCCGACGAGGCGATACCGAACTTCGCCGCGAGCTGCGCGCGGTCCATGCAGGAGACGTCGTAGGTCACTTGCCGGCCCTTGAACTCAGGTCGCTTGCCGAATTCTTTCGTCATCGAACGGATGGTGTCGTCGACCCGTGCTTCGCAGGCCTGCACGGTGGTGAAATCCATTTCGCTGATGCGGCTGGTCGCGCAATGCGCCTCGCCAGCGACGCAGGCCATGACGACCATGGTGAAGGCATCCATGCGAGGCGCTCCTGTTGCTGCCCGTCGAGGCTGCGCCCGTATGGTGAACGCTTGGTTAAGCCCGGCGATGCCGCCCCGCTTGCCCAAGCAAGGGCCGGACCATCAGCCGAGGCTGCGCCAGCAGAGATAGGCGCCCAAAGCCAGCAGCCCGGCGAAGAAGCAGATCTTGAAGGTCGCGGGCGAGATGCGGCTGCGGATGAACTGCCCACCGCCCATGCCGATCAGGGCCGGTACCAGAGCGAGCAGCGACTGCCAGGCGACGGTGCCGTTGAGAGCGCCGGCCCCGATCAGGCCGAAGGAGAGCGCCAGCGTCGAGACGATGAAGGAGATGCCGAGCGCCTGCACCAGCTCGTCCTTGTCGAAGCCGAGCGCCTGCAGATAGGGCACGGCCGGCAGCACGAACACGCCGGTCGCAGCCGTGACCACACCGGTGGTGAAACCGACGACGGGGCCGAGCCAGCCTTCCCAACGCGCGGGCACGCGCAGCTTCGCCGCCTTGAGTCCGACCAGCGCATAGAGGATGAGTGCCGCGCCCAGCCAGAGCGTGGCGCTGCCACCCTTCTGCTGCTGCAATAGCCCGGCTCCGGCCCAGGTGCCCAGGCAGATCGTGGCGAGCATTGGCCAGAGCCGGTGCAAGGTAGACAGCAGTTTCGGCCCGGTCGCGATCTGCCAGCCATTGGTGACGAGGTTGGGTACGACCAGGAGCGCCGCCGCCTGCGCCGGGGCCATGACCACGCCGAGGATGCCGACCGCGATGGTCGGCAATCCCAGCCCGATCACACCCTTGACGAAGCCGGCGAGCACGAAGGTCGCGGTGATGAAGAGGAGGAGAGTCGTGTTGTCCATGCCTCGCTTGTGGCATCGCTGACGGCGGCTGTCGCGACCCGATGCTACGGCGGTCGCCGTAGCGTTCCCGCTTGCGGCGATGGCGGGATGGAGCATCATGTCGGCATGAGCACGCAAGGTCCCTATCTCGCGGAGATCGCCCATCTGATGGGGGATCCGGCCCGCGCCAACATGCTGCACGCGCTGATGGATGGCCGCGCGCTGACGGCCAAGGAACTCGCCTGGATCGCCGGCGTCGCGCCGCAGACGGCGAGCGGCCACCTCGCCAAGCTGATGCAGGGCAACCTGATCGATGTCGCCGTGCAAGGGCGCCACCGCTATTACCGGCTGGCCGGGCCGGAGGTCGCGACCGCGCTCGAAGGCCTGATGGTGCTGGCTAATCTTGAGGGCACCAGCCGGCGCCTGCCGTCCCGCGTCGGCGCGGAACTGAGCCAGGCCCGCACCTGCTACGACCATTTCGCCGGCCGGCTCGGTATCGGCATCCACGACGCCTTGATGGCCGGTGGCCATCTTGCTGCGAGCGAGGGCGGCTATGCGCTGACTGCCTCGGGCAAGGCGATCTTCGGGGCGCTGGGCCTCGATCCCGACGCTACCGCCAGGAGCCGCCGTGCCGCCTTGCGGCCCTGTCTCGACTGGAGCGAGCGCCGGCCACATCTGGCGGGCCATCTCGCGGCGTCGCTCGCCTGCCGCTGCTTCGAAATGGATTGGGTGCGCCGCCGCAAGGACAGCCGCGCCGTGATCCTGACCGAGGAGGGGCGAGGGATGCTGGAAGCCGCGCTCCCCGGCTTCCGCTGCGATACGCCGGAGCCGGTCAGTCCTGCTGTTCGAGAGCGCGCTCCAGCGCTCGCTTGACCTCGTCCTTGATCGGCTCGGCTGCTGCGAGGATCGCCTTGGCCTTGAAGAAGTCGAGCCCGCCGATGCCGTCGGCGCCGGCCCGGATCAGGATGTCCGGCGGCTCCTGCTCGATCAGGCGCTGGACCAGTGTCCGCGTCAGGATCTGCGAGGCACCGACCAGCGCCTCCATCGCGCCGGGAATGCGCGCCTCGCCAGGCTCGGTCATCGGCGCGCTGACATCGACCGCGAGGACGATGCGGCCCGGCGCCAGCCAATCCCGATAGGGCAGGGGATCGATCGCGCCGCCATCGATCAGCACGCGCCCGCCGAGTGCGACCGGGCGCACAAGGCCGGGAATGGCGAGCGAGGCAGCGACGGCCGGCGTCAGCGGTCCATCATGCAGCGCGACCGCGACGTGGCGGTGGTAGTCCGCGGCAACCGCTGTGAACGGGATCGCCAGCTCCTCGAACCGGTCTGGCACGGCTTCCGGCCAGAACAGGTCGAGTAGCCTTTCGCCGTCGATCAGCACGGGATTGCCGAGCCCGCGCACGAGATCGGCGAGCTTGCCGACGCGGCAATCGAGCAAGCGTGCGATCACCCGCGCCCGGTCGCGAAATATTGCCAGCACATGCTCACGTAGCTCCCGGCCGGAGAGCCCGGCGGCATAGGCCGCAGCAATGATAGCGCCGATCGAGCAGCCGGAGATGCGCGTGGGCTTCAGCCCAAGCTCGTCGAAAGCCTCCAGAACGGCGATGTGGCTTAAACCGCGCGCTCCGCCCGCGCCGAGCACGAGCGCGATTTCGGGCGCGCTGGTTTGGTCGGATTTGGCGGTGCGGGAACCCGGCATGCCTTTGGTCTCGTTTCTGGCTCAGGCCACAGCCCGAGCCAGAAACGGCTTCAGCGCGGCGAGCGTCGCCTGCGGGTTCTCTTCCGGGAGGAAGTGGCCGCTGTCGATCGCTTGCCCTTCGGCTTGCGGTGCGAAGGTCTCGCGCCAAATCTCGAGCGGGCTTGCGCCCTTGGCCGGAATGCCGGCCTCGCCCCAGAGCACCAACGTCGGGCAGAGGATGCGCTTGTTCGCGGCGAGATCGGCCTTGTCGTACTCGATATCGGTGGTGGCACCGGCGCGATAATCCTCGCAGGCCGCATGGGTGCGCGAGGGATCGCTGAAGGATTCCGCATAGGACTGCATCGCAAGCGGGTCGAACAGGTCGAGAGTCTTCGCCAGGCTCCAGCTTGCGATGGTGCGGTCGAGCCAGCCGACCGGGTCGGCCTTGAGCAGGTTTTCCGGGGTCGGCTCGGGCTGTGCCAGAAAGGTCCAGTGATAGACCTGCATGGCGCGGGCGGCGTTCATGCCCTCCCACATCGAGACGGTCGGCAGAATGTCGAGCAGGACGAGCCGCTCGACGCGGCCGGGATGGTCGAGTGCAAGGCGATAGGCGACGCGCGCACCGCGATCATGGCCGATCACGCCGAAGCGGATATGGCCGAGCGCCTGCATCACCGCGACGATATCCTCGCCCATGCCGCGCTTGGTGTAGGTCTCTTGGCCGCCATCGCCATGCGGTGCCGCCGACCAGCCATAGCCGCGGAGGTCAGGGCAGACGACGGTGTGCGTCTTGGCCAGTTCCGGCGCCAGCCGGTGCCATTCGGCATGGGTCTGCGGGAAGCCGTGGATCAGCACCAGCGGCGGGCCTTCGCCGCCGACGCGCGCGAAGATCTTGCCGACCGGTCCGTCGATCCAGTGCGCCTTGAAGCCGGGGAAGAGACTGTCGATGTTCGCCATGCGCGGCAGCATAGGCATCGACCCGAAAAGTGGGAACCGGTTTTCGGCTGAAGTCGATGCGAGAGAAATCACAACACCGAACGAATATTGCATTCGGTTGGTGTTGTGCCCCGCGCCGACGATCCTGTCAGCCTTGCTCGCGCTTCACCGCCTGCCAGCCGATATCGCGGCGGCAGAAGCCCCCGGGCCAGTCGATCTTGTCGACCGCCTCATAGGCGCGCGCCTGTGCCTCGCCGACGCTCTTGCCGAGTGCGACGACATTGAGCACGCGCCCGCCATTAGCCACGAGATCGCCGTTCGAGAGCTTCGTGCCGGCATGGAAGACGAGCACTTCATCCAGTGCCTCCGCCTTCTCGACGCCCTGGATGACGCTGCCGGTCTCCGGCTTGGCGGGATAGCCCTTCGCTGCGAGCACGACGGTCAGAGCTGCCTCGTCGCGCCAGCGCAGGTCGACCCGGTCGAGCACGCCGTCGCAGGCGGCAAGCAGAGCCGGCACGATGTCGCTCTTGAGGCGCGGCATCAGCACTTCGCATTCGGGATCGCCGAAGCGGGTGTTGTATTCGATCAGCTTCGGCCCCTGCGCCGTGATCATCAATCCGGCGAAGAGCACGCCCTGGAACGGTGTGCCGCGCTTGGCCATGCCGGCGAGCGTCGGCCGGATGATCTCGGCCATGACGCGCTCGGTCAGCGTGGGCGTCATCACGGGGGCTGGCGAATAGGCGCCCATGCCGCCGGTATTCGGGCCGGTATCGCCGTCGCCGACGCGCTTGTGGTCCTGCGCCGAGGCGAGCGCCAGCGCATGCGTGCCGTCGCAGAGCGCGAAGAAGCTGGCTTCCTCGCCGACCATCCATTCCTCGACCACGACTTCGGCCCCGGCGGCGCCGAAGCTACCCGAGAACATCATGTCGATGGCCTCGTTCGCCTCGTCCAGCGTCTGCGCCATGATCACGCCCTTGCCGGCGGCGAGCCCGTCGGCCTTGATCACGATCGGCGCGCCTTGGCTCGCCACATAGGCCTTGGCGGAAGCGGCATCACTGAAGCGGCCGAAGCCGGCTGTCGGGATGCCGAACTCGGCGCAGAGTTCCTTGGTGAAGCCCTTCGAGCCCTCAAGCTGGGCCGCCGCCTTCGACGGTCCGAACACCTTGATCCCTGCCGCCCGGAGATCGTCGGCGATGCCGGCGACGAGCGGCCCCTCCGGCCCGACGACGACGAGGTGGATGCCCTGCAGCCGGCAGAACGCCACGACCGCGGCATGGTCGGCGATATCGACCACGACATTCTCGCCGCAATGGGCCGTGCCGGGATTGCCCGGCGCGATGAACAGTGTGTCGCAGAGCGGCGAGGCCGAAATCGCCCAGGCGAGCGCATGCTCGCGGCCGCCCGAACCGATCAGAAGAATTTTCATTGCGCTCTCCGCTCCGTCACGGGCGCAATAGCGGCACAGCGCCCGGCGGGCAACGCTTCTGCTGTATCGTCCGGCCGGCTATGGTCCGCCGATGACCAGCGAATCGCAGCAGTCGACCGGCAATGCGCCCGAGTGGAGCGTCTCTGACCTTTCCGGCGCGCTGAAGCGCACGATCGAGGATAATTTCGGCTTCGTGCGCGTGCGCGGCGAGATTTCCGGCTATCGCGGCCCGGTCGCCTCCGGCCATGTCTATTTCTCGCTGAAGGACACCAACGCCAAGATCGACGCGGTGATCTGGAAGGGCGTCTTCGGTCGCCTGAAGACGCGTCCGCAGGAAGGGCTGGAGGTCGTCGCGACCGGCAAGATCACCACCTTCGCGGGCAAGTCGAGCTACCAGATCGTCATCGATTCGCTGGAGCTGGCCGGGGCCGGCGCGCTGATGGCGCTGCTGGAGGAGCGCCGCAAGCGTCTCGCAGCCGAGGGGCTCTTCGCCGAGGAACGCAAGCAGCTCATCCCCTATCTGCCCTCGGTCATCGGTGTCGTGACCTCGCCGACCGGCGCTGTCATCCGCGACATCCTGCATCGCCTTGAGGACCGCTTTCCCCGTCATGTCCTCGTCTGGCCGGTGCGTGTGCAGGGCGAGACCAGCGCGGCCGAGGTCGCCAACGCCATAGCAGGCTTCAACGCCTTGCCTCAGGGCGGGCGCATCCCGCGGCCGGACGTCATCATCGTTGCGCGCGGCGGCGGCTCGCTCGAAGATCTGATGAGCTTCAACGAGGAGATCGTGGTCCGTGCCGCAGCGGCCTCGGAGATACCGCTGGTCTCCGCCGTCGGCCACGAGACCGACTGGACCTTGATCGATCACGCCGCCGACCTGCGCGCGCCAACGCCGACCGGCGCGGCCGAGAAGGTCGTGCCGGTGCGCGCGGAACTGATGGGCTTCGTCGCCGATCTCGCGCGTCGCCATGCCGGTGCGATGCTTCGCCTCTCGGACCGGCGCCGTAGCGATCTGCGCGCTCTCGCCCGCGCCTTGCCGGGACCGGAGGCGGTGCTCTCCGGCCCGCGTCAGCGGCTCGATCTTGCGGCGACGCGGCTGGCGCCTGCTCTGGCTCGTAATGCGCGTGCCCATGAGCAGGCCTTGCAGGCTCTCTCGCGTCGGCTGGACGCCCGTTCGCCGCGACTCGCGCTTGTTCGTCTACGCACGCAGCTCGACGGTTTCGGGCGCGCGCTCGCAGCCGCCAGAGGCAATGCCGTTGCCGGCGAGCGCACCCGGATCGCCAATGCCCGCGACCGCCTCGCGACGCTGGAGACGCGGGCGCGCAATGCCTTCGGCCAGAGCCTGGTCCTGCGCCGGGAGCGCGGTACGGTACTGGCCGAGCGTGCCGAGCGCGCCTTCGGTCAGGCGCTGCATCGCCGCGCCGACCGGCTCGCCTCGCTCTGGGCATTGATCCGCTCGCTCGGGCCGGAGGCCGTACTCTCCCGCGGTTATGCCCTGATCCGCGACGAGGCCGGCGCTCTGGTGCGCAGCGTCGAGGCGGCTCAGCCGGGTAGGGCGCTCTCGGTCCAGCTCGCCGATGGCAGCTTCGGCGTCACGGTCTCGGGCGGCGAGGCTGGCGGGGCGAAAACGCCTGCGCCGCGTCCCGTCCGCAAGACGCCGACGCCGGGAACGCAGGGCGATCTGTTCTGAAGGTTCACAGCATCGGACCGAAAAGTGAAATCCACTTTTCGGTCCGATGCGATAACAAATAGATCGATCACCGTTATCGCGTCCTATCGGACGCGCGGTGATCTAGGGTGCGGTCAGGAAGGCCTTGATCCGTTTCAGCGCGTCCTCGCGCGCTGCCATATTGGTGCCGACCGTGACCTTGCCGGTGCCGCTGGCAGAATATGCGATGTTGTCGCGCTCCTTCACCTCCAAGCGCGGATGGTCGAAATCATGCAGTGCGCCGGGATAGAGCACGAGCCCGACCTGCTCGCCGCGTGCCTGCGCGGCCTTGGCGAGGTGGCTGCAGGGGGCTGCCGGCGTCCAATCGTCCGCCTCGCCCATCAGGATCAACAGCGGAATGCGGGCGGAGAAGCTCGGCGATTCGGATTGGCTGCGGCAGGCGGGATAGAAGGCAGCAGCGCGCTTGAAATCCGGCTTGCCGTCGGTCGGGGCCTGTTCCTTGCGGATCGCGGTCAGCACGGTCAGGCCGCCGCTCGACCAGCCGAGCAGGGAGATTGAATCGCGCTTGATATTGTTGCGCTGCTGCAGCCAGATCCGCGCCGCCACAGCATCGGCGACGCGCTCGCGCCCGGCCCGCACGGTCAGGTCCTTCACGCCGCATTGCGAGCCGAGCCCGCGCGAGCCATAGCTGTCCGGCATCAGCACTGCGAAGCCGGCGCCGGCGAGCCGCTCTCCCCAATCGGCATGTCGCATCGAAAGTTGGCCTTGCTCGCGCCACAAGCCCCCGCAACCATGCAGGGCGATCACGGCCGGGAAAGGCCCTTGGCCGGCCGGCAGATAGAAGACGCCGGTCAGCGGTCCCTGCTCGCTGGGAATGACGACACGCTCGTAGCCGCCAGCATGGGCGGCTGGCGCTGCGAGCAGCGCAAGGCTCATCAGAAACGCCACGAGGCGCTGAAGACTGGACATCGCCGACCAGAAGGTTATCACAAACCTCGGACTATCCCGGCTTTCCGTTTCCCGATCAATGATTTGATGCAATTTTGATGAATATCAGCGAGCGCCTTCCGCCTCATGGCCCTGAAGCCGTCGTCGATTACGGCCCCGGGGAGTTCCGCGTCGTCAAGCCCGGTGCCTTCGTGCGCTGCGCGGTGACCGGTGCGCCGATCCGCCTCGACGATCTCCGCTACTGGTCGATCGAATGGCAGGAGGCCTATGCCTCGTCGGAAGCCGCGCTGCTGAGGCTACGCCGGGCCGGCCGCGCCTGACGGAAGGCCGCTCTCAGCCGGCGTTGGTGAGGGCTGAAAGCAGCCGGTTGATCGCGGCAGGCTCCGTGAAGACCAGCGACACCGGCACCACGACCAGAGACCCGCGTGCATCCTCGGGCCAGAGCGGCGCGAGCTTGGTCCAGTCCTTCTCCGTCGTCACGACCAGCGCCCCATGCTCGCGTGCTGCTGCGAGTGCAGCGGCGACATTATCCTGCCCATAGGCGTGGTGATCGCCATGAGCCTGTTCGGCGATGACGGCTGCTCCAATGCCGCGCAGTGTCTCCTTGAACTTCTCCGGGCGGCCGATTCCTGACAGCGCCACGACCTTCTGTCCGCGCAACTGTGCGGCGGCGGCGTCCGCAGGCTTCAGGATGGCTGTAAGAACGGGCTTCTTCAGCGCCCTGGCAACGGCGGCAACGCGTTCGCCCGCATCTCCCCGGCCGATCAAGACGATGGCGTCAACTTCCCCCATCTGATCGACGAGCGGCGCGCGCAAGGGGCCGGCCGGCAGGCACAGCCCGTTGCCGGCGCCGCTTGAGCCGTCGACCACCGCGAGCTTGAGCTGCTTAAGCAGCGACGGGTTCTGCAGCCCGTCATCCATCACGACGACACTGGCGCCGAGGCCGCGCGCGAGCCTTGCGCCGGCCACCCGGTCACGGGCGATGACGGTGCGGGCATGGCGCGCCATCAAGAGCGGCTCGTCGCCGACATCGGCGGCGCGATGCCGGTCGGGATCGACCTCGACGGGGCCAGCGAGCCGGCCGCCATAGCCGCGCATCAGCACGAAGGGCTTCTCGCCCCGTTCCGCGAGCAGGCGGGTGATTGCGATCGCCGTCGGTGTCTTGCCGGCGCCACCGGCGATGAAATTGCCGACGCAGATCACCGGCAGGCCGGCATCGGTTCCAGGCTGGCGCATCCGCCGCAAGGTGATCCGGCCATAGAGGAAGCCGAGCGGCTGGAGCAGCCGGGCGAGCAGCGTGGGTGTCTCCCGCCACCAGAAGCGCGGGGCGCGTGGCATCAGGACGCGCTGTCGCGTTGGCCGATCGCGACCCGCATCAGCAGGGGCTCGATGGCGTGCAACGTGCGGTGCAGCGCGCCGCCGAGCTCGGCCGCGGTCTGTGCGGCGGCGCGCGCCGCCTGCCGGGCTTCGGCCGGGTTGTTCAGCCAGCGATGGACCGCGCCGGCCAGCGCCTGCGCATCGGCGACCTCGCGCGAGCCGCCGTCGCGATCGAACGCGGCGAAGATCTCGGTGGCGTTATGGACATGCGGCCCGTGCAGGAGGGCGCAGCCGAGTTTGGCCGGCTCGATCGGGTTGTGCCCGCCGATCCCCTCGACCAGCGAGCCGCCGAGGAAGGCGACCTGCGACAGACGGTAGAACAACCCGAGCTCGTTGACGGTATCGGCGATGTAGAGGTCCACGGCCCGGTCCGGGCTTCCCCCCGCCGCCCGGCGCGAGACCGGGACGTCGTTTGCCTCCACCAGCGCCTCGATCTCCGGGCCGCGCTGCGGGTGGCGTGGCGCGATGATGGTGAGCAGCTTCGGCAGATAGGGCTTGATCGCGAGATGGGCGGCGAGCACCAACTCGTCCTCGCCCGGATGCGTGCTTGCGGCGATCCAGACCGGGCGGCCGGTCGTCTGACCGTCGAGGATCGCGAGCGTATCGGAATCGGCGGGCGGGGCGGGCACGTCGAATTTCAGATTGCCGGCGACGCTGACGCGCGGCGCACCGAGCTGGGCCAGCCGCTCGGCATCGCCTTGCGACTGCGCGAGGCAGGCCTCGAAGCAGGAGAGCAGAAAGCGCGAGGTCTTCGGCGTCTTGTACCAGCGCGCGAAGGAGCGCTCCGACATCCGGCCGTTGACCATCACGACGGGGATATCGCGGCGCTGTGCCTCGATCAGCAGGTTCGGCCAGATTTCAGACTCGCAGATCAGGCACAGATCCGGCTGCCAGTGATCCATGAAGCGGCGCATGTAGCGCGGCACGTCGAGCGGAATATATTGGTGGATCACGCCGCCCGGCAGCCGCGCCGCCATCAGCTTGGCCGAGGTGACCGTGCCCGAGGTCACCAGCACGGCGAAGCCGCGCTTCTGCAACCTGGCGATCAGAGGCAGCAGGGTCACAGTCTCGCCGACGCTGGCGCCGTGCAGCCAGATCAGCGGCTTGTTCGGTCGTTTGATGCTGGCGTGGCCGCGCCGCTCGGCAAGGCGCTCGGGATCTTCCTTGCCGCGCCGCTTGCGCCACAGCAGGAGCCCGGCAGCTGCCGGCTCCAGCAGGGATGTCGCATAGCGATAGCTGCGGAGGATCGCGCCCTTGCCGCTCATGCCGGCGCTCCGGCGGCAGCTTGCTGCTTGTCGCGTAGGCCGGCGCCCGGGTCGCGGCTGCCGACGAGCGCATAGCCGCGGGCATGGACATCGTCGAGACTGGCCTGGAGCGCGAGGCGCGCGGCTTCCTGGGTCGCCTCATCGGCATCGCGCGCCACCAGGATCGGCTCGCCGACCACGATGGCGCAGCGCCCGAAGGGCAGACCGATCGACGCGCGGTCCCAGCTATTGAAATCGATGCGGCGGCTCGTCACCACCGCGACCGCGCGGATGGGCCGGCCTGACGCCCGCGCCAGCGAAATGATGCCGGGGCCGACGACACGGGCCCGCTTCGGCACATCTGCGGTCAGCACCATGGTATCGCCGGCTGCAAGGCGCCGGACCATGGCGAGGAAGGCGCTGGCGCCGCCCTTCTCTCGGATCTTCTTGCCGAGCGCGCCCGAGCCCCGGATCGCTCCGATGCCGAGCTCGCGCAGCGCGACCGCATTGAAACCGCCATCGCCATGGCGCGAGACCAGCGAGCAGGCCGGCATCCAGTCAGGCCTCGCGAAGGGGATCATGATGTGCTGGCCGTGCCACATCGCGAAGATGACCGGCAGTTCAGGCCGGACATGGTCGTAGATGTCGGCGGGTTCGAAGACGATCCGGTTCGTGCGCTGGACGAGGCGCAGGTAGCCGGCAAGCAGGCGGCCGAGCGTTTCCTGCGCCACGCGCGTCTTGAGGATCGAAAAACCCATGGGTCCTGTCGTCGAGTCCTGTCGTTCTAAGCTCGTCCCGGCTCAGGCCTTGGCGGTCTCGGGATCGAGCAACCGGTGAAGATGGACGATGAAATAGCGCGTCTGCGCCTGGTCGACGGTCTGCTGGGCCTTGGCCTTCCAGGCCGTGTGGGCGGTGGCGTAGTTCGGGAAGACGCCAACGATATCCAGCTTCGACAGGTCCTTGAAGGTGATGCCGTCGAGCGAGGCGAGTTCGCCGCCCAGCACGAGGTGAAGAAGCTGCTTCTGTTCCGGCTCGTTGCTCATAGAACTCTCCTGCGAGGGACGTGGCGCCCCCATAAGCCATCCCGGCGGCCCAAGCGAGCGGGCCGCGCCGGAAGCGATGAAAAAAATCGTCAGGCGGGCTGCGTCCGTCCGTCGCGCAGCCGCTCGATCGCAGCCTGCAACGGTGCTGCGAGCTTGCCGTTGCTCGCCGCAAGCATGCCATGGACCGGCACTTCGCGATTATAGATGACGGGGCGGCCCTCACCATCCGTCAGCCGTCCGCCGGCTTCGCTCAGCACGAGATCGGCGGCCGCCAGGTCCCAGTCGCGGGCATCCGGCGAGATCAGTCCGGCATCGATCGTGCCGTCGGCGATGCGCGTCAGCCGCAGCGCCAGCGACGGTATCCGGCCGACCGCCTCGAAGTTTTCGAACTGCGCGAGCGCGTCGAGCATCGGCTTGGGGCCGGCGATGCGCGCGCCAGTGAGGCTCGTTGCGGGAGAGGTCCGGATGGCCTCGCCATTGAGCGTCGCGCCGCTGCCGGCGAGCGCGCGATAGGTAGCGTTGCAGGCCGGCGCATGGACGATGCCCAGGACGGGTAGGCCCTGGTCGAGCAGCGCGACGCAGACGGCCCAGTCCGGCGAGCCCTGCATGAAGGCGCGCGTGCCGTCGATCGGGTCGACGACCCAGACATAGCGGTGCGACAGCCGCTGGGCGTCGTCGACCGTCTCTTCGGAAAGCCAGGCGGCTTCCGGCAGCAGTTCGGACAGGCGGATGCGCAGGAAGGTGTCGACGCCGATATCGGCTTCGGTGACGGGCGAGCCGCCGCTCTTCGACCAGGTCCGTGCTGCGGTCGCCGCACCGGGCCGGAACAGGTCGAGCGCGATCGTGCCGGCTTCGAGACAGCTTTCGCCGACGGTCTTCAGCAGCTCGGCCGCGATCGGTAGCGTGGTGGCGTTCATGGCTTTCCTATCGGCCGCGAAAGTCGCTGTTTCAAGCCGAAAATGCGGCCACGGATCGAAAGATTCCGTCAAGCATCCGGCCGGAAACCGGCCATTTCGGGTCGGATTGGGGCGGAATCATCTTCCTTTAACCCAACCCCTTAAGCGCTCGGACACGGCTGGCGGCCATCCTCGCAAGGCAAGCACGAGAGCCCCGGCATCGACAGAGGGCTCCGTTGCAGCAGGGATTACAGAGAGGCGTTACAACCGATGGCCAGCGTCACGCCGGCCGCCGGAGAGAGCGGTTTTGTGCCTGTTCTCTCCGGCGGTCCGACAACCACAGCGATCGTTTCCCGCAACCCGATGCCGGCCCGGCCGGTCGCTCCGGCGATTGAGCGCGTCGGTTCCGTGCGGATCCTGCGCGGTACCGCCAAATGGCGCGGCGTCGCGCTGCGTCTGGCCAATCCGGCCGGCGACGACGAACGTTTCGAGCTGGCTTTGACGGCCGGCGACGGGCGCTCCATCGTGGTCGCCTCAGTCGATCAGGAAGACGCTGTCGCGCTCTGGCGGGATTTCGGCCGGAGCAGCGGATTGCCGCTCCTGCTCGAGGCTGCCGACGGCGTGGTCAGCGAGCCCTATCCGCAGATCGGCCGGGTCGCGCTCGGCGCGGTTCGTATCCGCCGCCGCCACGGCCTGCTCAATGGCCGCCGCCCGCGCTTCCTGACCCGCCGCAAGACCGGCCGCCTCGCCGAACTGCCGGTGATCGTCAGCGGCGAGCGGATGACGGACTGATCCTCTAAAGCCAGCCGCGGCTCATCGCATCGAGCGCGAGCCCGGCTGCCAGAAGCAGGCCGGCATCGCGGTTCGACCGGAAGATCCTGAGCGCTTCGGGGGCGGTCGCGCCGTTGATGCGCGTGACTTGCCGCCCGAGATGCAGGGCGAAGGCCGCGAAGCCGAGCCAGGCGACGGGCCCACCATGGACCAGCCAGATCGCAATTCCGGTAAGGACCGCCGCCAGCGCGAAGCAGAGGGCCACCGCCTCGCGTGTGTGATCGCCGAAATAGCGCGCGCTCGACCGGATGCCGGCGATGACGTCGTCTTCCAGATCCTGCATTGCGTAGATCGTGTCGTAGCCGACCGTCCAGGCGATGGAAGCGGCGTAGATCAGGTAGGCCGGCGGATCGAGGCGGCCGAACACGGCGCTCCAGCCCATCAGCCCGCCCCAGGAAAAAGCCAGTCCGAGCACGAACTGAGGCATGTTCGTGATCCGCTTCATGAACGGATAGACCGCGACGATCGCCAGAGAGGCGATGCCGAGGATGATCGTGAAACGGTTGAATTGCAGTAGCACGACGAGGCCGGCGAGCGCCTGCGCGACCATGAACAGTGCGGCCGCCTTCGCCGTCACCTGCCCGGATGGCAGCGGCCGCCCGCGGGTGCGGGCCACCTCCGCATCGAGTTTGCGGTCGATGATGTCGTTGAATGTGCAGCCTGCCCCGCGCATCAGCACCGCGCCGACGAAGAAGAGCAGGCAATGCCAGGGATTGGGGTAGGGCTGGCCGGCTGCGATGGCGGCGAGCCCCGCTGCCCACCAGCACGGCATGAGCAGAAGCCACCAGCCGATCGGCCGCTCGATGCGGGCGAGCTTCAGGAATGGCCGGGTGGCAAGGGGCGCCCGCGTGTCGACCCAATGGCCCTTGAGCGCGTCGGGGAGAGGGGCGTCAGGCCCCGGCAGCGTCCCCGGAGGCGTTGGGCCGGGCATGGCGCCGGGCGTCGATCAGAGCGCGCCCTGCGGGACGCGCATCCCGCCGCCGGCGCCGCTGGTGATGGAATCGGCGCCGCCGAACGGGCTGCCGCCGCGCGCCTGCTGCTGTTGGGCGCGGCGCTGCATGGCTGCCTGCTGCTTCACGGCATTGCAGGCCTGCGTGCGGAAGCCGGCCACCTTCTTGTTGTCGGCCTGCATGCCTTCGATGAAGGATGCCGGAATCTGGCACCAGTCCTGATTGGCGCTGGCAAACTTGATCGCGGCGTCGCCGTTGTTGGAGAGACGGCCGAAGGTGCTGCAGGCGTCCTGCGGCGTCATCTTCTTCTTGGCCTTCTGGGCGGCGGCAAGCCGCGAGACGATCGACTGGCGCTCGGTGATCAGCTTCTGGAGCTGCTCGCAGCCCGAGGCCTGGGCGTTTGCGGGAGCAGCCGCCAGGAACGGAGCCACGGCAAGACCGAGCATCGCGATTGCACCTGAAGCCATCCAGCGCCGCATGGTTTCCTTACTCCGGATTGCCGGCCCACTTGGCCGATCGATAAATACGTCCTTAACAGCAGGCGCTGTTAACGCCAACGACCCTTGCGAGTCTATGGGTGGCCTTTTGGGAAGCGCTCGCTGCTAAATGAGGATTGTGGCGTTTTTCACGGCGCACTCGACGCTGTCATCGTTTTCTGGAGGCGCCTGCGCCCATGTCCGTCCCTGATTTCGCCCGGCACCGGCTCTTCATCGACTTGCCTTTCGCTCCGGCAGCGATTCTCCCGCTGGAGCGCGAGCAGGCCAATTATCTCCTGAACGTCCTGCGCTTGCGGGTCGACGGCACGGTGCTCGTCTTCAACGGCCGCGACGGCGAATGGCTCGCGCGCCTCGTGCCGGAAGGGCGCAAGCAGGCGAGCCTGGAACTGTTTCGCCAGACGAAGCCGCAGCCGCCGGCTTCCGACCTGCATTACCTGTTCGCTCCGCTGAAGCACGCGCGCCTGGACTATATGGTGCAAAAAGCGGTCGAGATGGGAGCGGGCCTGCTTCAGCCCGTCCTGACGCGTCGCACCCAGGTTTCGCGACTCAATCTCGATCGCCTGCGCGCCAACGCCGTCGAGGCGGCCGAGCAATGCGGCATCCTGAGCCTGCCGGCGATCGAGGCCGAGCGACCGCTCGAAGCCGCGCTTTCGGGCCTGGCACCGGAGCGGCTGCTGATCTTCTGCGACGAGGGCATGGCGGAAGCGAGCCCGGTCGCGGCATTGGCAGCGCATAGGTCCGTACCGCTCGCTGTCCTGATCGGCCCGGAAGGTGGCTTCGACGAGGCCGAGCGGATGCTGATCCGTGCGCGACCCAACACGCTGCCGATCTCGCTCGGCCCGCGCATCCTGCGGGCGGATACCGCGGCGGTCGCGGCGCTGGCTCTGGTCCAGGCGGTTCTCGGGGACTGGCCGAGAGCTTGAGCGGGGACCGGCAGGCCTGCCGCCAGCGCCGGTCGCCTTTGCGCGAATGCACGATCCCGGTCGTTGTCGAGCGCCCGGCGCTCGCCTATGTCTGTGCATCCTCTTCCGGCTTCCTCCGCGCGCTCAGTGCCGGGGGCCGGTTGTCCTGACTCATCTGCCGGAGCGCCCATGGCTCGCGACGTGTCCGATTCGACCCCGATCGGTTCCAAGGCCGAACTGATTGCGTGGATCGCCGCCGGCGAGAAACCGGTCTCGTCCTTCCGCATCGGCACCGAGCACGAGAAATTCCCGTTCTACCGAAGCGATCTCGCTCCCGTTCCCTATGAAGGTCGTGGCGGTGCCGGCGGCATCCGCGCCCTGCTCGAAGGCATGCAGCAGCGGCTCGGCTGGGAGCCGATCGTGGATGCCGGCCATATCATCGGCCTGGCTGGGCCGGATGGCGGCGGCGCAATCTCGCTGGAGCCGGGCGGGCAGTTCGAGTTGTCGGGCGCGCCGCTGGCGACGCTGCACGAGACGGAGGCCGAGTTGCAGGCCCATCTCGCCGACGTGAAGGCGGTGGCTGCCCCGCACGATATCGGCTTCGTCGCGCTGGGCGCCTCGCCGCTCTGGACCCGCGCCGAGACGCCGGTGATGCCGAAGGGCCGCTACAAGATCATGGCGAACTACATGCCGAAGGTCGGCACGATGGGCCTCGACATGATGTTCCGGACCTCGACCGTGCAGGTCAATCTCGACTTCGCCAGCGAGGCGGACATGGTCCGCAAGCTCCGGGTCTCGCTGGCGTTGCAGCCGCTCTCCACGGCCCTGTTCGCGTCCTCGCCTTTCCTTGAGCGCAAGCTCAACGGCTTCCAGTCGATGCGCTCCGAGATCTGGCGCGACACCGACAAGGCCCGTTCCGGCATGCTCGCCTTCGCCTTCGA
>NZ_CAMFKW010000014.1 GCF_945957345.1 uncultured Allobosea sp.
GCCAGCCGGTTCCGATCGTCTGGGAAGAGGATCTCAAGGCCCCGCTGCCCAAGGGTGGGGACGAGGATGGAGCGGGCGTCGTCGCCCACTGACCTCAGGTCTTGAAGGAACGAACCGCTGGCGCGCAAGCGCCGGCGGTTTTTGTTTGGGCGAGCGGTCAAGCCATTGCGGCAAGGCTTGCCCATGACCACCTTGAACTGGCTCCGCCACCGCCCGAAGGCAGGCCGATGAAGTTGCGACGCCCTCCACGACCAAAATCGAAACCGGACCGCTGGGCCGCGTTCGATGGTCTGCCGGCGCCGGTACGACAAGCGCTGGCGGAGGCGGATCGTCCCCTGGATCCGCTCAAGCTGGTCGGTGTCGCCGATGTCGAGGACGCGGTCCGCAGGGTTGCGCGATTGGACGACGCTGCGAGGCGGCGGGGATAGGTTTGGCGATCGGCCGGCCAATCGCAGGCGGGGGTGGCTTGGCCATCCGCGTCCATGGGCTACGCGATAGCCGCTGCAACGGCCGGCTTGACCGAGCGTTCCACGCCCGCCAACAGCGCACAGCAATGGCATGGCAAGGATGCCGGCGCCACGCGGGCTCAGAATGACGAGGGAATATCAGAAGCTTGGATAATGGTGGGCGGTGACGGGCTCGAACCGCCGACCCTCTCGGTGTAAACGAGATGCTCTACCAACTGAGCTAACCGCCCCTGCGGTCGCGTTTAAGGCCTTGGCCGCCGCATCGCAAGCGCTGTCGACGCGCTGCCCGCAAAGGTACTCAGGCGGCCGAATTCCGCCATGTTCATCGTCACCTTGTCGGAGCCGCTGGAGGTGGCCTGCTTGACCCGTGATCGTCGTTTTCCACGCCTTGCTTTTGCTGGCTCATGCCTGGGGCTCTTCCTCGCCGCCGGCCAAGCCGGGGCGCAATCGCTCCTGCCCGATTCCTTCTTCGCCGATCGTCCGGCCTTCTCTCAGCCGGAACAGGCCGGGACGCCCGCCAGCTGCGAGACCATAGCAACCCAGCTTCCCGATTCGATGCCGCCCGATTCGCGAGTCGACATGGCGATTGCGGGAACGGTGAGTCTCCTCCGGACGGATGGAGCGCTCTGGTATGTCGCGGTCTGCGCCGAGCCGGGCGTTCGGGTTCTCTGTGTGACCTATGGCGCCGGCGATCTGAAATTGGGCGATATGGCGGTCCTGCGCGGCGGATATAATCGCCAGGACAAGCGCCATGTCCTGCTCGATCCCTGCCTGGCATCGCCGTGGACCGGGGGCGACGGCGCCGAGCGATAGGCGAGGGCGAGGATAATTTTCCCCAGATGCGATTTTGCCGGCGTCACTCGCTTGACACTTTCGGCCGGGGGCAATACTCACCACGTCGCTGACGGCGAATGCCTCAGCCGCCCAGCGCGGGCGTAGCTCAGTTGGTTAGAGTGCCGGCCTGTCACGCCGGAGGTCGCGGGTTCGAGCCCCGTCGCCCGCGCCATTTAAATCAAGGGGTTATCGGCAAGCCCCCTGCTCCTCTTACAAATCCCCGCCCGGCATCGCAGACGTTCCATCGTGTTTTGTCCGCCGAGGCGTGGCCCGATCGCGTCCGCGTTCCGCTCCGTCGCTGGGTTGGCCGGGTTGTCGGACTTTCAGCTTTGGCAAGCTCGGTTTGCCGATCAAATTCCGGTCGCCATGCTGTCCGCCTCGAGGGGCGCGCTCCAACCCTAGCCACCATCGGTATCGACCGCCATCCTATCTCGGTCCTCGACCCCGGCACTCTTCGATTCATGCCGCGGCGCCAGCCAGTTCGAAAAGGCGTCGAGATAGAGATAGATCACGGGTGTCGTGAATAACGTCAGCAACTGGCTGACGAACAAGCCGCCGACCATGGCGTATCCAAGCGGCTGCCGGATTTCCGAGCTCGTCCCATGGCCCAGCATCAGCGGGACGCCCCCGAGGAGAGCTGCCATGGTGGTCATGAGGATCGGACGGAAGCGCAGCAGGCAGGCGCGACGGATGGCCTCCAGGGAAGAGAGCCCCTGGTCGCGCTCGGCCGCGATCGCGAAGTCGATCATCATGATGCCGTTCTTCTTCACGATGCCGATCAGCAGGATCAGGCCGATCAGCGCGATCAGGCTGAAATCGAAGCCGAAGAGCAGGAGGATAGCCAGCGCTCCGACACCCGCCGAGGGCAAGGTGGAGAGGATGGTGAGCGGGTGAATATAGCTCTCGTAGAGGATGCCGAGGATCAGGTAGACGACGACCAGCGCGGCCAGGATCAGCATCGGCACCGAGGAGAGCGAGGCCTGGAAGGCTTGGGCCGTGCCCTGGAAGGATGTGGTGATCGTTGCCGGCAGGTTCATCGCCCGTTCCAGCGCGGCGATCGCGTCGGTTGCCTGTCCCAGCGCGACGCCGGACGCCAGATTGAAAGAGATCGTCACCGCCGGGAACTGGCCCTGGTGGTTGATGACCAGCGGCTGCGCCGGGGCCGTGCTCCATTTGGCGATGGCCGAGAGCGGCACGCTGCCCCCCGTCGTCGCAGAGCGCAGATAGATCTGCTCCAGCGTCGCGGTCTTCTTCTGCAGGGCTGGCAGCACTTCCAGCACGACGTAGTAGGTCGAAAGCTGCGTCGCGTAACTGGCGATCTGGCGCTGCCCGAAAGCGTCGTAGAGCGTGGCATCGATGATGTCCGGCGTCAGCCCGTAATGGGCCGCCTGATCGCGGTCGATCGTCAGCGTCAGGGTGGAGCCGGATGCCTGCTGGTCGGAGGCGAGGTCGCGCAATTCCGGCATCGCCTTCATTTTGTCGAGCAGCTTGGGGGCCCATTCGTTCAGTTGGGCGATGTCGGTTCCCTGCAGGGTGAACTGGTACTGGGTGCGGGAGGGGCGGCCACCGACGCGCACGTCCTGCGCCGACTGGAGATAGAGGCTGACGCCTTCGAGCCGGCCGGTCTGTTCACGCAATCGGCGGATCACAGCGTCGGCCGAAGCTGTGCGCTCCTCCCGCGGTTTCAGCGTGATGTACATCATGCCGTCGTTGAGGGTGCTGCCGTTCCCGCCCATGCGCATCGCCATGTGGTCGACGGCGGGATCCTTGAGAACGATGGCGCCGACTGCCTCCATGTGCCTGGCCATGGCCTGGATGGAGGAGTCCTGCGCGGTCTCGATCACGCCGGTGATCAGGCCGGTATCCTGCTGCGGAAAGAAGCCCTTCGGAATGATGACGAACAGATAGATGGTGAGCGCGAGCGTGGCGAAGAACACCATCAACGTGGTGAAGCGGAAGCGCAGCGCGACATCGAGGCTGCGCTCGTAGGCATTTGCGAGTGTCCGGAAGAGCTTCTCGCTGGCTTGATAGACCCGGCCATGATGCACCTCACGGATCGGTTTCATGAAGCGCGAGGCCATCATCGGCGTCAGGGTCAGCGCGATGACCGCGGACGCCAGGATGGCCATTGCGAGCGTGACCGCGAATTCGCGGAACAGGCGGCCGATGATCCCGCTCATCAGCAGCAGCGGGATCAGCACCGCAACGAGCGAGATCGAGATCGACACGATGGTGAAGCCGATCTCGCTGGCGCCCTTGATCGCCGCGGCCATGGGCTCCTCGCCGTCCTCGATATGGCGCGTGATGTTTTCCAGCATGACGATGGCGTCGTCGACGACAAAGCCGACGGCGATGGTCAGCGCCATCAGGGAGAGGTTGTCGAGGCTGTAGCCGGCGAACCACATCAGGGCGCAGGCGCCGAGCAGGGCGAGCGGCACGGTCAGTGATGGGATGATGGTGGCCCACAGGCTGCGCAGGAAGACGAAGATCACCATCACCACGAGCGTGATCGTCAGCAGCAGGGTAAACTGCACGTCCTTGACCGCCGCGCGGATCGTCTGCGTTCGGTCGGACAGCACGGCGACCTTGATGGCAGGCGAGATGCCGGCTGTCAGGTGGGGCAGGGCCTGCATCACCTTGTCGACCGTTGCGATGACATTGGCCCCGGGCTGCTTGAAGATGACCAGGAACACGCCGCGTTTGCCGTCTGCCCAGCCGGCCTGCGTGTTGTCGAGCGGTGCGCTGACCGCCTGGCCGATGTCGCGCACGCGCACGGGGTTGCCATCGCGATAGGCGATGATGACGTCGTTCCACGCCTTCGCATCGGTAAGCTGGTCGTTGGCGTAGATCGTGTAGGCGCGCGTCTCGCTATTGATGGTCCCTTTGGGGCTGTTGACGGTGGTCACGGAGAGTGGCGTGCGCACATCTTCAAGGGACAGCCCGCGCGCGGCGAGCTTCGCCGGGTCGAGCTGGACGCGGATCGATGGCGTCTGCTGGCCGCCGACATTGACCTGGCCGACGCCGCCGATCTGGCTGATCGCCTGGGCGAGTTTGGTCAGGGCTTCGTCGGAAACCTGGGTGAGCGGCAAGGTGTCGGACGTCGCACCGAGCAGCAGAATCGGCGAGTCGGCCGGGTTGACCTTGCGATAGGTCGGCGGGCTCGGCAGGTTCTTGGGCAATTGTCCGGAGGCGGCGTTGATGGCGGCGAGCACGTCTGCCGCCGCACCGTCGATGTTGCGGCCGAGATCAAACTGGAGAACGACCTGGGTCGAGTTGGCTTGGCTCGACGAGGTCATTTCCGCAACGCCGGGGATCAGGGCGAACTGGGATTCGAGCGGTTGCGCCACTGTCGCAGCCATGGTGGCGGGGTCGGCCCCGGGCAGGCTGGCGGAGACCTGGATCGTCGGGAAATCCACCTCCGGCAGGGGCGCAACCGGCAATTGCGGATAGGCGACGATGCCGACGAGCAGGAGGCCCGCCATCAGGAGCGAGGTGGCGATGGGGAAGCGGATGAAGGGGGTGGAGATGCCGCTGGCCATGGCTCATTCTGCCGCCTTTGCCGGAGCGGGAGGGGCGGCAGCGATCGGTTTGGCGTCGACGACGGCCCCGTTCTGCAGGCGAGCTTGGCCGGCGATCACGATCTTCTGTCCGGCGGTGAGCCCGGACAGGATCACTGCACGGTCGTCGTCGCTGGGCCCGACCTCGATCGGCTGGGCCATCACCTTGCCGCCATCGCCGATGACATAGGTGAACAGGCCGGAAGGACCGTGCATCACACCGCTCTCGGGAATGACGATGACCTGCTTGAGCGTGTCGACCCGCATCCGCGTATTGACCGAAAGCCCTGGCCAGAGTGCGTTATCCTGATTGGCGAACCGAGCTTTCAGGCCGATCGTGCCGCTGGCGACATCGACGGTGTTGTTGATGGCGACGAGCTGGCCCTGCGCCAGGGTTCGCGTGCCGTCCGAGGAGATCGCATCGACAGGGATCGAGCCCCCGTCATAGGCCTTGGCGATGGTCGGGAGCCGGTCCTGCGGCGCGGTGAACTGGACCGCGATCGGCTGCAATTGCGTGATGGTGACGATGCCATTGGCGTCGGTGGTGTGGACGATGTTGCCGGGATCGATCTGCCGAAACCCGGCCCGCCCGGTGATCGGGGAGCTGATCGTCGTGTAATCCAGATTGACCTGCGCGCTGTCGACCGCAGCCTGGTCGCCCTGGATCTGTGCCTTGAGCTGGTCGACCAGCGCCTGCTGCGAATCGAGGTTCTCGCGCGACTGGAAACTTCTTTGGGCGAGATCCTGGTATCGCTGCAGGATGATCTGGTTGTTCTTCAGATTGGCTTCGTCCTGGGCCTTCTTGGCGACGGCCTGGTCGAGTGCGGCCTGATAGGGCCGCTTGTCGATCTCGACCAGTTGGTCGCCCTCATGGACGATCTGGCCCTGCTTGAACAGCACCTTGTTGATCGCGCCGTCGACGCGACTTTTCACAGTCACTGTCTTGAAGGCCGAGACCGTGCCGAGGCTGTGGAGATAAACGGGATAATCCGCTTTTTGGACCTCCGCGAAGGTCACCGGGACCCGCTGTGGCGTGGCCGCATCAGCGCCAGCCGCAGGGGAGCGGCCGTGAAATCCACGCCATCCGAGATAGCCCGCTGTCGCGACGGCCAATACGGCAGCGAGCACCAACCAGCGGCCGGTTCCCCTCCACCCGTCTTCGCCGTTCTTGGTCATGCTCGCATCCGCCGAAAGACAAGAGCGTCACCCTGCTTCGCAGCGACGGCCTCCATCGCGGCTGCGCGAGAACAACGCGCTCATCGGCCACGAGTTTCAGGTTCGAAGCCGGCAATCTGCAGGTGGATCGCTTCCGCCGGTAGCCCGCATTCGAGCAAGCGAAGCCGAAAACAGCGATTTCGGCGGCGGAAACGGCGCGGAAATGCCTCCTTCCGGCGCGTCGCCGGTCCTCGATCCAATCGGGTCGCTCTCAATCTTGTGACGATGAGCGGACCTGATGGGCTGAGCCAGCAACCTTCCGAGGTTGCTGCCAATTGCTCGAGCAAGCCGGTAGTTTTGCTTCTCCCCAATCTTCCCGACAGCAGGCTCCCGTCACGGAGCTCGCATCTCTTCCGCATCAACGAGCTCGTTCAATTATAGGGACGTGGGACTCCCAATGAGACGGGCAAAGTCACGCTAGCAACCGCGGCAAATGTCATGCAGCTGTTTAAGTGTGTTGTCGCCGTTCTCGATCAATTTTTGATAGGCGCGTTCCTCTGCGTCGCGTGCCGCATTGCGTCGTTCCGATCGCTGCATTGCGGGCGAGGCATTCACGGTGAAGATACGAACACCCGCCTTTTGCGCATCGACTTCGAAATCCTTGAGCGGCTGGGAGATGCGCCAGCCATCGGCTTCCTGGGAGGTGTCGAAGGCAATCAGAAAGAATGCGGCCGGCGGTGCGCCGTCCAGGGCGCTTGGGGCGGTATCCTGGGAGACGAGCCGACCGTTGAAGGCGGACAGGCTCTCGGTCAATTTGGCCGTCATGGCAAGCGTCGCCGCGGCGTCCGTCGCAGACGTCATCTCAACCGCCGCATAGGTGCTGATGTCGGAGCGATTGGCGCGGCGTTCGCCGTGGATATGCAAGCCATGGCGGCCGTAGCCACCACCGAACCCTCCGCCGACATGGCCGCCGCCGCGGGCGCCCGCCAGCGAGGGGCAAAATGCGAGAGGGATGAGAAGGAGAAGCGAGACAGGTCTCAACACGATCATGCTCCGGTTGCTCGTGCCCCGAAGCGTGAGCGTCGCATAGGATTTGAGCAGGACTGCGAACGGCACGGAAAAACTCCCCCGGCGGCTGTTCGGATTTCCAAGGCCGCGCTGGCCGGACGGTGCGCCAGGGGGGAGGCCGGCCAAGCTGAAGACGGATAAGCGGTCTCCGCTTGCGCCATTCGCCGCGCCTGGGCTTCCGCGCTGCAAGGAACCGGTCGCGGCCCCTGCTCCTGGAGCCGGATCGGTCGAATGCTGGAGTATCGAAAATGTGTACGAGCAGACCCTATCGAAGTGGCTTCGTTTTCCTATGGTTCGGGCATGTCGTGGCGCCGATGTGCGAAGCTTACGACCAGGAAGGGATGGAGATATGCTCACCCTTACGATCAATGGACAACCACGCGAAGTCGACGCGCCCGCGGATACGCCGCTTCTGTGGGTGCTGCGCGACCACCTTAATCTGGTCGGCACCAAATATGGCTGCGGCGTCGCTCAATGCGGGGTCTGCACCGTGCATGTGGGTGGCAAGCCGGTGCGTTCCTGCCAGCTCGCGGTAGGCGATGTCGGCACCCGTGCCGTCGTCACCATCGAAGGGGTTGGCAATACGACCCACGGCGCCAGGGTCCAGCAGGCCTGGCTGGAAGAGGCCGTGCCGCAATGTGGCTATTGCCAGGCCGGCCAGATCATGTCAGCGGCGGCCCTGCTGGACAGAATTCCGCAGCCGAACGATGCCGATATCGATGCGGCCATGGCGGGCAATCTCTGCCGTTGCGGCACCTATATTCGCATCCGCCGGGCGATCAAGAACGCCGCCGCCAAACCGGCCTGATCATGAAAAAAGCCGTTGGTGTCGTCGTCGCGGTCATCGTCGTCGTCGCGCTTGGTTTCGCAGGCTGGCTGTTCCTTGGCCGCGATCAGATGTCCTTCGCCGGTGGCGCGACCGTGGAACTGGCCAAATATGCGGGCGGCAACGTCACCGGCGTACCAGCCCAGCTTGCCGATGCCGATTTGGTGAAGCGCGGCGAATACCTCGCCCATGCCGCCGACTGCCAGGCCTGTCACACTGCACCGGGCGGCACGCCCTTTGCCGGCGGATTTGCTTTCAATATGCCGTTCGGCACGATCTATTCGACCAACATCACGCCGGACAAGCAAACCGGCATCGGCAATTACACGGACGCCCAATTCCTGGCGGCGGTTCACAGGGGCATTCGCGCCGACGGCGAGCGGCTTTATCCCGCCATGCCCTACACCTCCTATGGCTACATCACGGACGCCGACGCGCTGGCGATCAAGGCCTATCTGTTCGCGCTGGCGCCGGTCAGCGCTCCCGCCAGACAGAACAAGCTCTCCTGGCCCTTCAGCCAGCGCGGCCTGCTGGCGGTCTGGAACGCGATGTTCAATCCCGGCGAACGCTTCCGCCCCAATGCCGGGCAGAGCCCGCAATGGAATCGCGGCGCCTATCTTGCCGAGGCCATGGGCCATTGCGGCGAATGCCATACGCCGCGCAACCTTGCCTTCGCGCTCGACAATCACCGCAAGTTCGCGGGCGCGCTGACCGCCGGCTGGCGCGCCTACAACATCACCGCCAGCAAGGATTCGGGCCTCGGCGACTGGAGCGACCGCGACCTCTATTCCTACCTCTCCACCGGCCATGCCGAAGGGCATGGCGGCGCGGGCGGGCCGATGGGCGAGGCTACCGACAATAGCCTGAGCTATCTGGTGCCGGAGGACGTGAATGCCCTGGTGACGTATTTGCGCAGCATACCCGCCCAGGCGACGGACCTCCCGCGCACCGTCACCACGCCGGCACCGGCCTCCTACAGGGAGGGCGTGGCGGTCGCGGACGCCAATGCGCGCGGCGAGAAGGTCTTCGCCGGCGCTTGCGCCAGCTGCCATGACTGGACCGGGGTGAGCCCGGTCAGCGGCTATGCCACACTGACCGGCGTGCGCGCGGTGAACGACCCTAGCGCGACCAATGTGGCCCAGACGGTGATCAACGGCGTCGATCGAAAGACGGGCAGGGGTATCGCGATGCCGGCCTTCGGTCAGGGCTATTCAGACGACGACATCGCAGCCGTGGCCAATTACGTCACGGCCCGTTTCGGAGCCAAAGGCGCCCGGTTGACGGGCCAGGATGTGGCCCATCTGCGGATGCAGACGGCTCAGGAGCCTAAGGAGGGATCCAATGACTGACATCCAGTCCGGTTTTTCCCAATCCGACGCCTATCTCTCAGCCTTGATCGACGAGCTCCGTTCGTCGCCGACGGCGCCCAAACCGCCTGTGACGATGCACCGGCGCACCTTCTTCAAGCTCACCGGCGCGGGTGCCGCGGGGCTGGTGCTGGGCTTCTACCTCGGGAACGAGGCACGCGCGGCCGAGACGCCGAATGTCGATGCCGGCAGCCGCGGCGCGGCGGGCGAAGAAAACCGGGTGATGAACGCCTTCATCCGCATCGCGCCCGACAACACGATCACGATCTATTCCAAATGCCCCGAGATCGGGCAGGGCATCAAGACCTCCTTCGGCGTGATCATCGCCGAGGAGCTTGATGCCGACTGGAGCCACGTTGCGATGGAGCAGGCCGAGATCAACCCCAAGGTCTATGGCAGTCAGGGCGCCGGAGGATCGACCTCCATCCCGCGCGCCTGGAATCAGTTGCGCCAGGCAGGCGCCGGCGCCAAGGCGATGCTGGTCGCCGCCGCAGCACGGCAATGGGACGTCGACCCGTCAGAGATCACCGCCCGGGATTCGATCCTGAGCCATGCCGCGAGCGGCAGGAGCGCAACCTACGGCGCGCTCGCGGCCACAGCGGCGACAATGCCCGTGCCCGATCCAAAAGCTCTGAAGCTCAAGAACCGCTCCGAATACCGCCTGATCGGCAAGCGCTATCGCGGTGTCGACGACCCCAAGGTCGTCACCGGCCAGCCGCTGTTCGGCATCGACGTTCAGCTGCCCGGCATGGTCTATGCCAGCTATACGAAATGTCCGGCCGCAGGCGGCAAGGTCGCGTCCTTCAACCTGGACGAGATCAAGGGGCAGCCTGGCGTGCTCGACGCCTTCGCCATCGACGGCACCGGTGTGATGGTCGAGGTGATGCCGGGCGTGGCCATCATCGCCAAGGACACCTGGAGTGCGTTGCAGGCGAAGAGGAAGCTCAAGGTCGAATGGGACCTGAGCGAGGCATCGCGGGATTCCTCCTCGCGGTTCTCGGCCCGGGCCAGGCAGCTGGCGACCGATTTTCCGGCGCGCGCCGATGTCAATATCGGCGATGTCGACAAGTCCTTCGGCGAGGCCGCCAAGGTCATCGAGGCCTATTACGAATATCCCTTCGCCGCCCATGCCCCGCTGGAGCCGATGAACGCGACGGCGCACTGGCATGACGGGGTGATGGAAATGTGGGTGCCGACGCAGCAGCCCGATCGCGGGCTGCCGCTGGTCGCGAAGGCGGCCGGCATCTCACAGGATCAGATCGTCATGCACCAGACACGCGTCGGCGGCGGGTTCGGACGTCGGCTCGTCAACGACTATGCCTGCGAAGCTGCGGCCATCGCCCGCAAGGTCGCTGCGCCGGTCAAGCTGCAATGGACCCGGGAAGACGATTTCGGCCATGATTTCTACCGGCCGGCCGGCTATCACCAGTTCAAGGGCGCGGTCGACAAGGGCGGCAGGCTCGATGCCTGGCAGGAGCATTTCATCACCTTCACCGCCGACGGCAAGAAGGAAGCCTCGGGCGCCAACCTGACCGACAATCTCAGATATTCGATCAAGGCGCCCAATCTGCGCCGGGGCAAGACCATGTTCCCGCTCAGGATTCCGACGGGGGCGTGGCGCGCGCCTGGTGACAACGCCCAGGTCTTCGCCGCACAGAGCTTCATGCACGAATTGTCGTTCGCCGCGGGCCGGGACCATGTCGAGTTCCTTCTCGACGCCGTCAATCGCGATGTGCCGGAGCTGGCGCCGAAGGACCAGAGCGTCAATTTCAGCCCCAGGCGGGCCGCGGACGTGATCCGGCTATGCGCCGAGAAAGCGGGCTGGGGCAGGGCATTGCCCAAGGGGAGCGGGCTGGGTTTGGCGTGGTGCTATTCCCACGCCGGCCATGTCGCGCAATCGGTCGAACTCAGCGTGGATGCCGACAAGCAGATCAGGATCGACCGCATCGTGGTGGTGCTCGATGTCGGCCCCATCATCGACATGGCGGGTTCGGAAGCCCAGGCCCAGGGCGCATCGACCGATGCCCTTTCCACCGCCATGGGGCTCAAGATCAACATCGAAAACGGCCGGATATTGGAGCGGAACTACAATGCCTATCCGATCCTGCGAATGCCGTTCGCGCCTACGACGATCGAGGCCCATTTCATCCAATCGGACCATTCCCCGACGGGCATGGGAGAGCCGGCCTTCCCGGCGCTGGCACCCGCGCTGGGCAACGCCATCTTCTCCGCCACCGGAGAGAGGGTGCGCCGCCTGCCGTTGCGCGATCTCGGATATTCGTTAGCCGTCTGAACGATCGCCTGTGCCGAAACGGAGGACGTTGATGGCCCTCGCTGAGAGTTCGCTGGACGCCGACAAGTCCTGTACAGGCCCGTTCCTGTCACGCGGTAAGGCCTCGGCCGGCACAAACCATTGACCGCCCTGTCGAAGATCGCCACGGTGATCGTCTTGCAAGGAGGGCGAGGGGACCCGCTCCACCTGAGGGTAATGGAGGTCCGGGATGGTTGTGGGGACGGCAAGCGCATCACGCGTAGGTCACGAGCGGATACTCTGGGAATTGCCAAAGCCGCCAGTGTCTCGCGGCGGCAGCGGCTTCGTCGTTGCGCCTCGGGCCTGGGTGTTAACCAGCCAGATGAGGGTTCCCCGCCGAGCGGAGCAAGCTAAACTCAGCTGCCCGCCACCGTATGATGACGACAAGCTCGCCGGTCATCCTGTTGCCGCGGGGCTTACAGCACGGCGCTCCAGGTCTCCCCGCAGCTATGGCCGCGAGCTCAAGCAAGGGCATTACCGGCAGACAGCTCCCTGTCCCTTCATCGTGCAGGTCGAGGTCATCCGCTCGTGGGTGAGCGGCGGCTCATAGCCGCCAGCCTCTTCGGGGGTGTAGTTCTGGCCGGTGCCTTGCATCCGTGCGCCATCCTCTGGGCCAGGAAACACCAACCCGCCACATCCTGTGAGAAGGAGGCAGCATGCTGCGGCAAGAAGCTGTTTCATGACTGGCGCGCCTCTTAGAGAGGGCGTGGCGTTGCTGACGCTAGACCGCCAGGCCCGTGGCTTCAGGATATGGGATGACGCGATAAAGGTGGCGGGCTCGTGACGAGTCGAAGCGATGTTCTTCCGGCAGCGGATTGTATTGGCCTAGTACATGCCAGCCATCACGGCGCGCGGCAATGATCAGGGCCCGGAAAATGCCCCGACTGGATGATGGCCGGTCGATGCCGCCGAAAGCAGGCTCGACGCATGTCCAGGTGCGCAGCCAGTCATCGCGGCTTTCCCGGTCCTTGTCGCGCTTTTGCCTGCTTGTGGGGGCGAGCCGCGTCGCAAGGCTTCAGTGCGCGGCCGCGACCGAGAGACCGACCACTTGATGCTTGGCGATCAGCCGACCGACGAGCCCGGTCCGGACCGCCGCGGCAACGAAGCTCTTCAGGTAATCGATCGCGATGCCGGAGGCCTTGGGCGTGCCGAGCGCCTGCTGGACCGCCATGAAGCGGCCCGGCAGCATCCGCGAGCCCGGCAGCGTCTTCTCATCCTCGATCAGCTTGGGCCGCAGACCCGCGAGCGCATCGAGCTTCTGGTCGACGAAGTGCCGGTAGGCGCCGTCGAAGCCTTCGCCGGTCACTAGTCCGGCCGCCTGGATGTTCCGTTCCAGCCAGAGACCATAAGCCGTGCGCGCAGCAACGGCGATGCGTCGTCCCTTCTGGTCGACGTCCGCCATCGATTGGAGGGACGAACCTGCCGGCACCAGATAGGTCGCCTCGATCTCGGTATACGCTGGGGTGAAGTCTATGATCGCGGCGCGTTGCGGCTCGGCGCCGACAAGAGCGACATCCCATTCGTCGCGCTCGGCCGCATCCGCAAGCGGGCCGGGCGATTCATAGGGGATGTATCGGAGCTGCAGCCCGAGGCATGCGGCCAGGATCGCCGCCATGTCCGGGGAGACGCCGGCTGGGCCACCATCGGCCGTCCGGCTGGAGACCAACAGGAAGTTCGAAAGGTTGATGCCGGCCCGCAGCGCGCCATGGCGCGAGAGCGTTCGGCGAACCGATTCGGGTGGCGTGCCGATGATCGCGCCGATCTGACGGGCTTCCTCGCTTATCATCGTCAGGCCGTCCGCAGGGGTTCGGCCACGAGCGCGCCGAAGCGCTTCGTGCCGGTCTTGCCGCCGAGATCGGGCGTGCGCGAGGCGGGATCGGTCAGCACGGTGTCGGTAGCCTTGTCGATTGCATGAGAAGCCTGCTCGAAGGCGGGCAGTTTCCGCTTTTCGCCGAGGCACTGCAACAGCATCCCGCAGGACAGGGGCATCGAGCCGGCGAGGCCGCAGCCGCCGGACAATTTGCTGGCGAGGTCCGAAGTCGAAGCGGAGTCCGAGGTCGAAGCGGTCGCGTGCGCGTTCCAGCACCGCCATCACGGCGGAGATGATCTCGGGGCCGATACATCGCGGGGAAGGACGAGGATTCTCGTATTGGTCTTGCTCCGGTCCCAGATGTTTTTTGAATTGGCTATTTGATTTTATAAAGCCAGTAATGGTGGGAGTGGCCTGCCGCGATTTGCCATCCTGTCGCAGACCTGCGATCACTCGCGCGGACCAACGGCTCCAGACATGCCCCATAGCCCTCTCGCTCTTCGCATCGCCAACGACATCGCCGCGCGGATCGGCATGGGAGAGTTCGGCACGGGCTTGCATCTGGCGACGGAAGTCCTTGCCAAGCGCTTCGAGGTTTCGCGTTCGCCGGTGCGGGAAGCGCTGGCCATTCTCTGCGAGCAGGGCGTCATCGAGAACCGGCGCAATCGCGGCTTCTTCGTGTTGCCAAGCGCGGAGCGCAAGCCGGGTGAGACGGCGCTGGAGCCCACTGGGGCAGATGAAAGCGACCTCTATTACGAGCTGGCGGAAGATTGGCTCAAGGACCGGATCGGCGCCGACCAGACCGAGCAGGCGATCCGGGATCGCTACAACCTCACACGCTCGCAGGCACAGGATCTTCTGTCGCGCGCTGCTCGCGAGGGCTGGGCCGAGCCGAAGCCGGGCTATGGCTGGAAGTTGCGGCAGGTCGCCAAGACCGCCGAAGCCTTCGAGGAAATCTATCGGTTCCGTGCGGTTATCGAGCCCGCGGCCTTGCTCGAACCGAGCTTCCGGTTCGATCGGGCGGTTGCGGCAGCGCTACGCCGGACGCAGGAACGCCTGGCCTCGGGCGATCTCAACGGGCTGGCGCCGGCAGCGATGACGGCTGCGGGCGCGGAGTTCCACGAAGGAATCATCAGGATGTCCGGCAATCCGATGTTCTTCCACGCGTTGGAGCGCGCCAACCAGTTGCGGCGGTTGGTGGAATACCGGCTCAAGGTGAACCCGCTGCGCATCGCGGTGCAGAGTTCCGAGCATCTGCAGATCCTCGATCTGCTCGCCAAGGGCGATAATCTGGAGGCGGCGCATCTGATGCGCCGGCATCTCAGCGGGGCGCTTGCCTCCAAATCGCCGGTCATCCATCTACGAAACGACGATGCTGGGCACGCCGCCTAGGCGCGTTCGATAAGCTCAGCAACATCGTATCCTGCGATGCCCAAATCTGTATGCTGTCAGTATTGGTTTTATAGATTGATAAAGCCAATTGATGTTGTTAGCTTCTTGTCGTGACGATAAGCAGCAGGAAGACGTGACATGATCGAGCGGCAGCATTTCATGCTGGTTTCGGCCGCCAGCGTCGACGCTCTGGCGAGCACGCGAAATCTGGAGCGCGATTGACCTCCCGGCTTGCCCCCGATGCGACCAAGGCGCTCGGCGAGCGCGATGGGGTCCCTCTCGCGCATTTCCCGACCTCGCGGGCGGGCACGGCCTGCCCTGAACTGATCATGCAGCCGGTGCTCTCTTCGCCCGATGCCGCCGTCCGGAAATTGCGGCGCCTGCTTGATTGAGATCGTGACGGTGAACAAGAAGGCCGAATGGACCTCCTTTGAGGCGGCTGGCCAGCGCTTCCATCGCCTCGATGTGGCGTCGCTGCTCGGGGCCGATTTTACGCGTCTGCCGCATGTGCTGCGGATCCTGCTCGAGAACGCGATGCGCTCGGCGCCGGCGGACGAGACGGCGCATTTGCCGCAGGCGTTTCGCGACTGGCTTGAGGAGGGCTCCAGCCTTGTCGAGATCCCGTTCCTGCCGAACCGGATCATGATGCATGATACGACCTGCGGCCCGGCGCTGGTCGATATCGCCGCGATGCGCGACGTGCTGGCCGAGAACGGCCGCGACCCCGACCTGCTGATGCCGCGCATTCCCGTCGACGTCTCGACGGACCATTCCTCCGGCGTCGATGTCTTTGGTCGGCCGGACGCCTTCCAGCGCAATCTGGAGAAGGAATTCGCGCGCAATGCCGAGCGCTACCGCCTGATGAAATGGGCGGCCGCGGCGATGCCGGGCATCCGGGTGCATCCGCCGGGGTCGGGCATCATGCACACGATCAACCTTGAGCGGCTGTCGCGCGTCGTCGTCAGCGAGATGCATCAGGGCGAACGCTGGGCCTTCCCGGACGCGCTGCTGGGAACCGATAGCCATACGCCGATGGTCAACGGGCTCGGCGTGCTCGGCTGGGGCGTCGGCGGTCTGGAGGCGGAGGGAGCGCTATTCGGTGTACCCGTCGTGCTGCGCATTCCCGATGTGATCGGTGTGAAGCTCACAGGCCGGTTGCGCGACGGCGTGCTCGCGACCGATATCGCGCTGGAGGTGACCCGCGCGCTGCGCGCCATCGGCGTCACCGGCGATTTCGTCGAATTCTTCGGTCCCGGGGTGTCGACGCTCTCGGTCGGCGAGCGCGCCGCGATCGCCAACATGGCACCGGAATACGGGGCGTCGACCGGGCATTTTCCGATCGACGACAAGGCGCTGGCCTATCTCGCGCGGATCGGCCGGCCGCCCGCGGATTGTGCCCTGGTCGAAACTTATGCCCGGGCGAGCGGGCTCTGGTTCGATCCTGAGGCCGAGCCGCGCTTCACGCGCGCGATCTCGGTCGATCTTGATGCGATCGAGGCCAGCGTCGCGGGGCCGCGCCGCCCGCAGGACCGGCTCGCCGCCGGCAGCACCCGCTCGGCTTTCGCGCCGCCGCTTGGGGGGAAGGGCGGGGGCGTCATCCCCGACGGTGCCGTCGTGATCGCGGCGATCACGAGCTGCACCAACACCTCTGATGCCAGCATGCTGGCCGCCGCCGGCATCCTCGCCCGCAAAGCCCGCGCCCGTGGCTTGCAGCCGCCAGACTACGTCAAGACCTCACTGGCGCCGGGATCGCCGACCGCCGAACGCTTCCTGCGCCGGGCCGGTCTGCTCGATGACCTGGAAGGGCTCGGCTTCGGCATCGTGGGCTATGGCTGCACGACCTGCATCGGCAATTCCGGGGCTCTGCTCGACGCCGTCAGGAGCGAGCTCGGCCGTGAGAGCTTTCGCCCCGTGGCGGTTCTCTCCGGCAACCGCAACTTCCCTGGCCGCGTCCATCCCGATCTCGAAAACGGGTTCCTGGCCTCGCCACCGCTGGTCATCGCCTTCGCGCTGGTGGGCACCGTCGATATCGATATCACGCGTGAACCGCTCGGCTTCGACGCAGCAGGCGAGCCCGTCATGCTCAGCGAGATCTGGCCGACAAGCGCCGAGATCGAAGAGGCGGTGACAGCCGGCTGGGACGTGGCCGATTTCGATGCCGCTTATCAGGAGGCTGCTACCCGCCCGCTCTGGGTCGATCTCGATGCACCGGCCGGGCCGCGCTTTCCCTGGGACCTGGCCTCGACCTATCTGCGCAAGCCGCCTTTCGTGCGCCCGCAAGGGTTGCTTCCGGCGAAAGGGCATGCCCGGTCGCTGCTGGTGCTCGGCGACGACGTCACCACCGACCATATCTCACCGGCGAACCAGATCCGCCCCGACAGCGCAGCCGGCCGGCATATCATCGCCGAGGGAGGCGATCCGGCCGACCTCAACGTCTTCGCCTCGCGGCGCGGCAACTTCGAGGTGATGATCCGCGGCGCCTTCACCAATCGGATGGCGGTCAACCGCCTGCTGGCGCCAAAGGCGCCGGCTGGCTTCACGCGCCACGAGCCTTCGGGCGATATCGTGCCCCTGACCGAAGCCGCCTCGCGCTATGCCAGTGAAAAGACGCCGCTGGTGCTCGTGGCCGGCGAGCGCTACGGCATGGGCTCGTCGCGCGACTGGGCGGCCAAGACCGTTGCGTTGCTCGGCGTGCGCGCCGTGATTGCGGCGAGCATCGAGCGCATCCATCGGACGAACCTGATCGGGATGGGCATCCTGCCGCTGCTGCTCCCGGCGGGAGCCCATCCGGACAGGTTGGACATTCGTTCGAGCGATCTCTTCGAGATCGACCTCGATCCTGAACGTCTGGCGCCGCGATGCGAGGTCCCTCTGGCGGTTCTTCGACCTCACGGCAGAACGCTTCGACTGGTGCTGCGCGCGGCGATCGAGACATCTCTGGAGATCACCTTGCTAAGGGCGGGCGGATTGATACCGCATGTCCTTGATGGCCTTCTCCGCGATGGTGGCGGGGAGTAGATGGCGAACGGGTCGATGACACCCCGCCGGTGAGTGGCCTTTCTCGACCTGTGGCGCTCAGGGCGCCGAGACGCCGGCCGGGACGCCATCGCGGGCGACGATCCTGCCGCCTTTGACCACGAGATGCCGCGTTGGCAGGTCTGCGACCGCCTCGGCAACGGTCTCGGCATCGACCAGCACGAGATCGGCCTTGCAGCCGGCGGCAAGGCCGTAATCCGGAAGGCCGAGCGCCTTCGCGCCGAGCGTGGTGCAGGCTTCGAGCGCGAATTCCAGATCCTCGTCGCGTGAGAAGCCGTTGCGCTGTCCGATCAGCGCGGCGCGCTCCAGCATATCGCCCCGGCCATAGGGGCTCCAGGTCCCGCGCGGCCCGTCGCAGCCGCCGCAGACGAGGACGCCGAGCTCGTGCAGCCGCTTGATCCGCGGTGCGGGGAAACCGGCGGGGCCCGCCGTCATCACGGCGATGCCGGCTTCGGCGAGACCGGCGGCGAGCGCGTCCTGCCGAGCCGGCTCGATCATGCCGAGGCAATAGGCATGGCTGATCAGCACGCGCCCCTGCAGGCCGAGCGCGCGGGTGCGCTCGATGATCAGCTCCATCGAGAAGGCGCCGAGCTCGCCGAGCTCATGCAGATGGATGTCGATCGGCTTGCCGAAGCGGTCGGCCATGCCGAAGATTACATCGAGATGCCGCACGGGATCGCGGTCGATCTCGGCCGGATCGAGACCGCCGACGATGTCGGCGCCCATCCGGAGCGCCTCCTCCATCAGTGCGACCGTTCCCTCGCGGATCAGCATGCCGCTCTGCGGGAAGGCGACGATCTGGATATCGACAAGGTCGCGATAGGCTTCGCGGGTCGCCATGACGCCGGCGATATTGGCCGTGCCGATTTCGGTATCGACATCGACATGGCTGCGGATCGCGGTGACGCCGAGCGCCAGCGTCTGCACGGCCTGGCGTGCCGATTGGCGAGCGGGATCGATGCCGAGGCGCTTCTTCTCGCGGCGGTCCGTCTCGATGCGATCGCTGCGGCGCGGGCCGTTCTGGTTGCGCCACCACGGCATGCCGATCAGGTTCTTGTCGAGATGGGTATGGGCTTCGACCAGGCCGGACAGCACCAACAGGCCACCGCCATCGAACGTCTCGATGCCGGCCGGGATCGGTTGGCGGGCATCGGCGAAGCGCCCATCCAGGATCAGGATGTCGGTGGCAGCGGCGCCCATCGGGCGGACGTTCTTCAGGAGCAGGGCGCTCATTGCGGCAGGCCTTCGCGGAGGAGGGGGAAGTGGTCGGCGAGGCCGGCGCGGTCGATCATCGTCGTGTAGGCGTCGCCGGCTTCCCGCAGCACGGCGGCGGGATCGACGCTCAGGACGCGGCGGTCCTGCATCAGCACCCGCCCGGCGACGACGACGCTCGCGACATCGGCGCCGTTGGCGAAGCGCGTCAATCGCTGGACCGGCTCGACGGGCGGCCACAGATGCGGCTTCGCCCAGTCCACGACGATGACGTCGGCGCGCTTGCCCGGTTCGAGCGAGCCGATCTGGTCGGCGAGATTCAGCGCCTTCGCGCCCTCGATCGTCGCCATTTCCAGCACCTGCCAGGGCGGCAGCACCGAATCGTCGTGGAAATGCGTCGCGTGATAGCGGTGCATGTGGAACATGCACCGGAACAGGTCGAAGGGCCGGTCCGGCGCCGGAGCATCCGAGCCGATCGCGACGATGACGCCCTCCGCTGCCAGCTCCGGCGCAGGGCAGCGGCCGAACACCGACATGAGCGCGCTGGGATTATGGGCGATGGCCGCACCTGAGGCGCGCAGCGCCGCGCGATCGGCCTCGGTCAGGTCGATCGAATGGGCGAAGACCGAATGGCGGGGGCCGAGCCCCACGGTCGCGGCGGCGGCTGCCATGCTGCCGTCGCGATGGCCGTCCTGCACCAGCAGGGCGCCCGTCTCCTCAGCCAGCTGCAGCGCGGCGCGGCTGAGTGCCGCCGGCGCGTTCTCGCCCGCGATGGCGAGATCGACGGCGGAAAACACCGGCAGGGAGACGGCGATCCGCAGCGTCGCGCCGGCATCCCCGTTATGGGCCTGGATCAGCCTGCGGGCGACAGCAATTTGCTCGCGCGGCAAGACCGGAATCTCACGACTCTCGGCGCCGTTCCACGAGAGGTACTGCGCCGGTCCATCGGGCCGGTTCGGGCCGACGGCCAGAACCTCGGCAACGCCGACCGAGCGCACGCCGTCGAGATGGGCGTCCGCTGCCTCCGGCGTTTCCGTGCGCATGATGTCGGGGCCGCCGCCCATCAGCAGCGCGGCCGTCGTCGTGCCGCACATCAGCCGCTCCAGAGCCGAGAGCCGGGCCTCGGCATGCCAGAATGCTGCGTCGGTTGCTCGTGCATAGATCCGCCCGGCGATGCCCATCCACTCGCCCGATGCCGAGCCGAGCCCCTTGGTCAGGCCATGGCCGGCATGGGCATGGGCGTCGACGAGCCCCGGCAGGATCAGGCCGCCGCGCGCATCCAGGCGGGTGAGGCCATCCCGCTCCGGCGCAAGGCCGGGCCCGACCGCGACGATGCGCTCGTCCTTAATCAGGACATGGCCGTTTGCGATGATCTCCCGTTGCGTCATCGGGAGCACGGTTCCATTCTCGATCGTCAACCACCCGGGCATGGCCTTCGCCTTCTTTGTTCGCGTTAAAATCGCATACAAAAATTTGCTCGTGTAGTATGCGATCTCGCTGGCTTCCCGCCAAGGTGTCGCGTGATGTTTCTGCTTATCCCGCGCCGATCGAACCGCCTGGCGATCATTCAGGCAGCGGTGATGACATGTTCAGCAATTTATCGTATACAATATTGCTACGTTTCTGTATGCATGCGGCGTTCACGCAAAGTGAGGGGACAACAATGAAACGCGGTCTGATGGCGCTCGCTGGCGCCCTTGCGATCCTGATGACGCAATCCGCCGGTGCGCAGACGCTGCGCTGGTCGGCTCCGGGAGACGCAGTCTCCTTCGACCCGAACGCCCAGCTCGACAGCTTCACCCAGAATATCCAGCTCATGGTCTACGACACGCTGGTGCGCCGCAACCGCAAGCTCGAGATCGAGCCGGGGCTGGCGACCTCCTGGCAGATCGTCGAGCCGACGCGCTGGCGCTTCAAGCTGCGCCCGGGCGTCAAGTTCCATGACGGCGAGCCCTTCACCGCCGACGACGTCGTCACCACGGTGATGCGCACGATCGATCCGGATTCCCGCAACAAGGGCAATCTCGCCACCGTCGTGAAGGCCGAGAAGGTCGACGACCTGACCGTCGACATCGTGCTGAGCGGCCCCTATCCGCTGCTGCTCAACGACCTCACCGGCATCTTCGTGATGAGCAAGTCCTGGCTCGAGAAGAACAATGCCATGAAGCCGGGCAACACCTCGACCGGCGTCACCACCTTCGCCTCGACCCATGCCAATGGCACCGGCCCGTTCAAGCTCGAGAGCTACGCCCCGGATTCCAAGACCGTGATGACGGCCAACGAAGGCTGGTGGGACAAGCCGGAGCACAATATCAAGCGCCTCGAGTTCCGCCCGATCAAGTCCGACGCGACCCGTGTCGCCGCGCTGCTGTCCGGCGAGATCGACATGATCTCCTCGCTGCCGCTGCAGGACGTGCCGCGCGTTTCCGGCACGCAGGGCTTCAAGGTGGTCGAGGACCCGTCGCTGCGCCTGATCTTCCTCGGCTTCAACTGGAAGCCGGAGCTCTATGCCGATCCCGGCAAGAAGAACCCGCTGCTCGACGTCAAGGTGCGCCAGGCGCTCTGGCATGCCGTCGATCTCGACGCCATCCAGAAGCGCATCATGCGCGGCAAGTCGCGCAATACCGGCACGATGGTGGCGCCGCCGGTGCCGGGCTATGTCGCCGATATCGACAAGCCGCTGGCCTACGATCCGGCCCTGTCGAAGAAGCTCCTGACCGAGGCCGGCTATCCGAACGGCTTCAAGACCGGCCTGACCTGCACCAATGACCGCTACATCGCCGACGAGCAGCTCTGCCTCGCCATCGCCGGCATGTGGACCAAGGCCGGCATCCAGGTCGACGTGAAGACCGAGAGCAAGGCAACCTATTTCCCGCGCCAGGACCGTGGCGAGCTCGATGTCTGGATGCTGGGCTGGGCGACGCTGCCGCAGATGGACGGCTTCAGCGTACTCTCGGGCATCTTCGCCTCGCGCAAGGACGGTTATGGCGGCTCCAATGCCGGCGGGATGGTCATCCCCGCGCTCGACGATCTCGCCCGCAAGACCGCGGTCGAGCTCGACGAGGGCAAGCGCCGCGCCCTGATGGGCGAGGCCTTCAGGATCGCCAAGGACCAGGCCCTCTTCATCCCGCTGCACCAGCAGCCGCTGGCCTGGGCGATGCGGAGCAATGTGGATATGCCGCAGTTCCCGGACGAATATGTTCGTCCCTGGTTCGCCAAAGTGAACTGAGGAGGTCGCGCCGTGATCGCCTCCATCGGTTCTCGCCTCGGACAGGCCGTCCTCGTCATGCTCGCCGTGACGGCCATCGCCTTCGTGATGTTCCGCTATGTCGGCGATCCCGTCGCGATGATGTCGCGCGAGGATGCAAGCCCCGCCGAGAAGGCGGAGTTGCGCGCCTCGCTCGGGCTCGACCGGCCTGCGATCGTCCAGTACGGCGACTTCCTCGGCCGCACGCTCAAGGGCGATCTCGGCATCTCCTTCCGCAACCAGCGCCCGGTGGTCGATCTGCTCGCCGAGCGCCTGCCGGCGACGCTGGAGCTGGTGATCGTGGCGACGCTGCTGTCGCTTTCGGTCGGAATCCCCATCGGGGTCTATTGTGCGCTCAAACCGGACGGGGCGCTGACGCGCGCCATCCAGACGATTTCGCTGGTCGGCATCTCGATGCCGACCTTCGTCACCGGCATCGGGCTGATCCTGATCTTCGCAGTGACATTACGCTGGCTGCCGTCCTTCGGGCGCGGCGACGTCGTGCAGATCGGCGGTTGGTCGACCGGCTTCCTGACCCGCTCGGGCTGGGCCTCGCTCATCCTGCCCTCGATCACGCTGGCGCTTTACCAGCTCACGCTGATCATGCGGCTGGTCCGCGCCGAGATGATCGACGTGCTCTCCTCCGACTATATCCGCTTCGCCAAGGCGCGGGGCCTGCCGTCGCGCTACATCAATTTCCGCCTGGCCCTGCGCAATGCGCTGATGCCGGTGGTGACCGTGACGGGCCTGCAGATCGGTTCGCTGATCGCTTTCGCCATCGTGACCGAGACGGTGTTCCAGTGGCCCGGCATGGGCCTGCTCTTCATCCAGGCCGTCAGCTTCGCCGACGTGCCGGTGATGGCCGCCTATCTGCTCTTCGTCGGCTTTCTCTTCGTCGTCATCAACATGATCGTCGACCTCACCTACACCCTGATCGATCCGCGCCTGAGGACGCGCCGCGCATGAGCCTCGCCGCCCCCAACCGGCCGGCCAAGCGCCGGCGCCGCCTGCAGATGCCGGTCTCGGTGATGATCGGGCTCGCCGTGGTCGTGCTGATGCTCGCCATCGCGCTGCTCGCGCCCTGGATCGCACCGACCGACCCGACCAATGTCGCGAGCTTCGACCTGATGAGCGCGGAGCTGCCGCCGGCCTTCATGCCCGATGGCGATCCCGCGCACTGGCTCGGCACCGACAACCAGGGCCGCGACCTGTTCTCGGCGATCCTCTACGGCATGCGTGTCTCGATCGCGATCGGCGGCGGCGCGGTGCTGGTCGCCGCGAGCATCGGCGTCGTGCTCGGCCTGCTCGCCGGCTATTTCGGCGGCTGGGTCGACATCGTCATCATGCGCGTCGGCGACGTCATCCTCAGCCTGCCCACCATCCTGCTGGCGCTGCTCGTCAGCGGCATTGCCCGCGCGATCTTCCCGGAGGCGGGAACGGCGCAATGGGCGCCGGTGATCCTGATCGGCGCCATCGCCATCCATGAATGGGTGCAATATGCCCGCACCGTGCGCGCAGCGACCATGGTCGAGGCCTCGAAGGACTATGTCCGCGCCGCGCGCGTCATCGGCCTGCCGTCGCTGCACATCATGGTTCGCCACATCCTGCCGAACGTGATGAGCCCGGTGATGGTGATCGCGACGATCAACCTCGCCGCCGCCGTTTTGACCGAGGCGACCCTGTCCTTCCTCGGCGTCGGCATGCCGCCGACCTATCCCTCGCTGGGCACGCTGATCCGCATCGGCAACGAATTCGTCTTCTCGGGCATCTGGTGGATCGCGGTCTTCCCGGCCGTCACGCTGGTCATCCTGGTGCTGGCGGTCAACGTGGTCGGCGACTGGCTGCGCGACCGCTTCAACCCGAAGCTGAAGGGGCGCTGATGAAACCCGCCGCCCTCTCCATCACCGACCTCACCGTCGATTATCCGCTCGCGGACGGCTCGGTCGTCACCGCCGTCAGCGGCGTGAACCTCACGGTCGCGCCCGGCGAGATCCATGCGCTGGTCGGCGAATCCGGCGCCGGCAAGACCACGATCGGCAATGCGCTGATGGGCCTGCTCCAGGCGCCCGGCCGCGTCGCCAAGGGCCGAATCGAGATCGGTGGCAAGCCGGTCGACATCCGCACGGGCCGAACCGACGGCATCGTGCAGGGCAAGGATGTCGGGGCGATCTTCCAGGATCCGATGACCTCGCTAAACCCGCTCTTCACGGTGGAGAGCCAGCTCGGCGAGACGATGCGGCACCATCTCGGCCTGAGCCGCGCCGAGGCGCGCCGGCGTTCGCTGGAATTGCTGCGTGCCGTCGGCATCCCCGAGCCCGAGCGGCGGCTGAAATCCTACCCGCACCAGCTCTCGGGCGGGCAGCGCCAGCGCGTGGTGATCGCCGCGGCCCTGTGCTGCGGCCCCAAGCTGATCATCGCCGACGAGCCGACCACCGCGCTCGACGTCTCCGTGCAGGCGCAGATCCTCAAGCTGATCCGCGGTCTCGCCGACGAGCGCGGCGTCGGCATCCTGCTGGTTACGCATAATATGGGCGTCGTCGCCGAGGTCGCGGACCGCGTCACCATCATGCTGAAGGGGCAGGTGGTCGAGAGCGGGCCGGTGGCTGAGGTGCTCGGCGCGCCGCAGCACGCTTACGCCAAGGCGCTGATCGGGGCCGTCCCGCGCGTAGACGTCAAGCTGCCGCGCCTGCCCGTGCCGGCGCAGGAGAGCCCCGGCACCGCCGCGGCGCGGGAGCAGGTCCGCGCCCGCATGGGCGGCGGCGAGGAGGCCAAGGCAGGCGTGCTTTCGGTCGACAATCTCGTGGTCGAATATGGTGCGCGGGGCGGATTCTTCGGAGGCTCGCGCGTCTTCCGCGCGGTGAAGGGTGTCTCCTTCACGGTCGAGCCCGGCGAGATCTTCGGCCTCGTCGGCGAATCCGGCTGCGGCAAGACGACCGTCGCCAACACCATCGCCGGTCTCGCCAAGCCGACCTCCGGCTCGGTCACGCTCGGCGGTTTGCCGATCGGTGCCAAGCGCGGCGGCGTGGCGCGCAAGGCCCTCCAGATGGTGTTCCAGGATCCGTATTCGGCGCTCAACCCGCGCCTGCGTGTGACCACCGCCATCGCCGAGCCGATCGCCTTCTATCACCTCGCCGCCACCAAGGCTGAAGCTGTGGAGGATGCGGCGCTCCTGCTGGAATCGGTCGGGCTGGACCGCGAGGCCGGGGCACGCTTCCCGCATGCCTTCTCGGGCGGCCAGCGCCAGCGTATCGCCATTGCGCGTGCTCTGGCGCCGCGGCCGCGCTTCCTCGTCTGCGACGAGCCGACCTCCTCGCTCGACGTCTCCGTGCAGGCACAGATCCTCAACCTGCTCAAGGACTTGCGCGATCTCGCGGGCCTGTCGATCCTCTTCATCAGCCACGACCTCGCCGTGGTCAGGCAGATGTGCGACCGCATCGCCGTGATGAAGAGCGGCGAGATCGTCGAGCAGGCGCCGACCGAGGAGCTGTTCGCCGCTCCGAGCCATCCCTATACGCGGGAGCTGCTCTCGCTCGTCCCCTCGCTCGACAAGATCGCGCGGGAGCCGGTCGCCGTCTGAAGGCAGCATATTCCGACGGCTGATGGCGCTGCCGGCGGGCAACTCCATCAGCCGTTGAACCGGGAGGCTTTCGGCGTTGGCCGGGCCACGAGACACGGACTGACGCGGATGTGTCCCGCTCAGTCGTCCTGCCGCAGGATCAGGTGATAAACCCGGCCCTTGAACAGCGGCATGATCGTGCCGAGTTCGCGGCGGACCTCCTGCCGGATATTGCTGGCGAGGGCGGCATGCATCGCCTCCAGGCTGTCGAAATACAGGTCGAAGGTCAGGTAGACCGGCGGCGCGCCTGCCTCCTGCTCGGCCTGCCAGCGCAGCTTGACGTCGCGGATACCGGGATAGCGGCGGATCGCCGGCAGCACGGTCTCGGTCATTTCGCGGTCGAAATGCGCCTTGTCGGCGACCGGAACTTCGCCTTCGAGCACGGCAGTGCGGATGATCATCGCGGTTTGTCCTTTTTCTCGGTTTCGGCGCGCAGCAGGCGGAGCACGCTGGTCTCTGTCGCGGCCAGATGCGCGTCCATGAGGCGGCAGGCCTTGTCGGCATCGCGGGCGAGAACCGCATCCATGATCGCGACATGCTCGCTGTTGACGTCGCGGACCTCGGCGCCGGCCTCATGGCGGCGGAGCAGGCGCAGCTTTCGATAGCGCTCGGAATGGTCGGCCAGCACCGACCAGAAGCGCAGCAGCCAGTCCGAACCGCAGGCGCTGACCAGCGCCTGGTGGAAGCGGCGGTGTTGCGCCTCCCAGAAGGCAGCCGCCTCGCGATCTTCTGGCGAGGCGGGCAGGGGCGCACGTGACAGCCTATGCATCGCTGCGACGATCTCGGCTTCCCATGCGGCATCCCCCCGTGCGATCGCCTTGGCGAGGCAGAGGCGTTCGATCTCCCGGCGCGTCGCCATCAGGTCGGCGAATTCATGTGGCGAGAGCTCGCTGACGCGCGAGCCGCGATGCGTCTCGGCCGCGACGAAGCCCTCCGAGGACAGACGCATCAGCGCTTCGCGGATCGGCGTCAGGCCCAGGCTGTAACGGTCCTGCAGATCGTTCGCCCTTAAGCGCTCGCCCGGCATCAGGTCGCCATGCAGGATCTCGCCGCGCAGCAGCTGATAGGCGCGCTCGGCCTGCGACCGGCTTTCCGCGAGAACCTCGGCCTCGGCACCTGCTCTCATCTGGATGTCCATATTTTATGTTGACAGATAGATTTTATAAAATCACCCTTGCCTTATAGCAAGGCGTTTCTCAGAGAAGGCGACGTGATGGCGCAACCCGGTCAAATCCATTGGGCGCTGGCGACGGTCGAGGCCGATGGCGCGGCGATCGCCTGTCTCGAGGTCGGCAAGGCTCTCTATCGGCTGGAGCCGTCATTGGCGCGCGTCGGCTGGGCCGGGCAGGGCGATGTCGCGACGCTGTTCTCCAATTGGGAGCGAGCTAGGTCCCTGCTGGCGGAGGCTGCCGGCAAGGTCGAGCCGAGCGACCGCGTCACGGCCTCGCGGCGGCTGGCTCCGATCCTCTATCCCGGCAAGATTCTCTGCGCCGGCGCCAATTATTTCGACCATCTCGCCGAGATGGGCATGCCCGGCGCCAAGAAGGAGGAGCAGCGGCTGTTCTTCTTCATGAAGCCGCCGCGCAATGCCGTGGTGGGAGAGGGCGCGACCGTGCGCATGCCGATCGGAACGGAGAAATTCGACTGGGAGATCGAGCTCGCCGTCGTGATCGGCAGGACGGCGCGCAATGTCCCGGTCGAGCGCGCGCTGGAGCATGTCGCCGGCTATACGGTCGCGATCGACTTCTCCGCCCGCGACCATAACCGCGCGCCGGAAACCTTCTACAAGCTCGACTGGGTGGCCGGTAAGGCGAACGACACCTGCTGCCCGCTCGGCCCGCGCTTCGTGCCGGCTTCCGCCATCGCGAACCCGCAGGATGTCGGGCTGAAGCTCTCGGTCAACGGCGCCCTCAAGCAGGATGGCCGTTCGACCGACATGATTTTCTCGATCGCCGAGCAGATCGCGACTGCCTCACGCATCATGACGCTCGATCCGGGCGATGTCCTGCTGACGGGGACGCCGGCCGGCGTCGGCGTGCCGAAGGGCACCTTCCTCGCCGTCGGCGACAAGGTCGATGCCGCGATCGAGGGCATCGGCACGCTCAGCGTCGTCATCCAGGAAGCCGCCTGAGATGGGCGCGCCCGTCGCCTTAGTGACCGGTGGCGCGTCCGGCATCGGGCGCGCGACCGTTCTGCGGCTCGTTGGCGACGGGTTTAGGGTCATCGCGGCCGACCGCGACGCCGGTAAGTTGAATGCGCTGGCTCATGACGCAACGGCAGGCAGCGTCGAGACCTGCGTACTCGACGTCTGCGATCGGCCGGCGGTGGCGGCGGCGATCGCGGCGCCGGACCGGCTCGACGCTCTGGTCTGCGTGGCGGGCATCTATCAGCCGCGCGCCTTCGACGCGATCAGCGACGCGGATTTCCGCGAGATGCTCGACGTGAATCTCATCGGCGTCTTCATCGCCGCGCAGGAGGCCGCCCGCCGCATGACGGCCGGCGCGCGGATCGTCACGGTTTCGTCGCGCGCGGCGATCGGCGGCACGAATTTCGCGCATTACGTCGCCTCGAAGGCAGGCGTTGTCGGGCTGACGCGAGCGATGGCCATGGAACTCCGGCCGCGCCAGATCGCGGTGAACTCCGTCGCGCCCGGATTCACCGACACGCCGATGACCCGCGCCATGCCCGCTGACCAATATGCCAGGGCGCAGGAATTGGAGCCGAGCGGCCAAGCCGCCGATCCGGCCGACATCGCCGGGGCGATCGCCTTCCTGGCCTCGCCTGCGACGCGCTTCATCACCGGCCAGACCCTGTTCGTCGATGGCGGTAAGTCATTGGGCGGATTGGGATTGTAAGCACTGCATCAGTCGACCGAGCCAAGAAAAAGGGGAATGGCGATGACGACACGCCGCGATATCATCAAGGGCGCATGGGCCGGGGCCATGCTGGGGTCGGCCGGACAGGTTCTGGCGCAGGCGCCGGTCCAGATCCGGGTCTCGACGGCGGCGCCGCCGACCGATTTCCTTGCCAAGGCGCTCGATGCGTTCAAGGCCGACATCGACGGCGCCTCGGCCGGCATTGCCATGAGCGTGCATACGGCCTCGACCCTGTTCAAGCAGGGCACGGAGGTTCAGGCCCTGCAGCGCGGCAATCTCGAAATGAGCACGATGACCACCTTCGAGGTGGCGCAGCAGATGCCCGAGCTCGGCTTCTTCAACCGAGGCTATCTGTTCAAGGACCATGCCCATCTGCGCCGCGTCTTCGACGGGCCGCTCGGCGAGGACTACCGCAAGGCCGTCGCCGAGAAGATGGGGATCGAGATCCTGGCGACGCATTATCTCGGCACGCGGCAGGTCTCGCTGCGCACGAAGCGGGCCGTGAAGGGGCCGGCCGATCTCGCCGGGGTCAAGCTGCGCATGCCGGCGGGGCCGGAATGGCTGTTGCTCGGCCGCACTTTGGGCGTGAGCCCGCTGCCGCTCGGCATGCCCGAGCTGTATCTCGCGCTCAAGACCGGCACGGTCGACGGGCAGGAGAACCCGCTCTCGATCTTCAATGCCGCCAAGCTCTACGAGGTCAGCGAGCAGGTCGTCCTGACCTCGCATATGCTTCAGCCGGTGTTCTTCGCCATCGCCAAGCCCGCCTGGGCGAAGCTCTCCGCCGCGCAGCAGACCTTGCTGCAGAACGCGGCCCGCAAGGCGGCGAAGGCCGGCGACGACGGGCGCCTTGCCGACGAGGCCAGCATCATCGGCGCGATCAAGCAGCGCGGGCTCAGCGTCGATACGATCGATCTGGCACCGTTCCGCGCGGCGGCCGACAAGGCTTATGTCGGTGATGCGGTGAAGGCCTGGGACATGGCTTGGCTCAAGCGCGTCGCCGAGGCCTGAGGCCGCCATGCAGACGGCCCCTGCCAAGACCGAGGAAGCCGGAACCTGGACCATGCGGCTGCGGCGCTTCGCGGCCCTGGTCCCGGCCCTGCTCTTCGCGCTGGTCTTCCTGATCTTCAACTACAAGATCATCACGCGCTATCTGGAGCATGACGAGGCGGCCTGGGCCGACGAGATTTCGGTGATCCTGTTCATCTGGATCATCTTCTGGGCCAACGCCTTCGTGGTGCGAGACCGCGAGCAGATCACCTTCGATCTCGCCTACCGTCCGCTCCCTGATCGCTGGAAACGGGTGGTGGCGCTGGCCCGGCTTGTCATCGTCGGCGGCATCTTCGCCGCCGCGCTGCCGGGCTCGCTCGACTACATCGCCTTTCTCTGGCGCGAGCGGACGCCCGTGCTGAACCTCAGGCTCGACATCATCTATTCCTGCTTCGGCCTGTTCCTGGTCGCGGTGGTGGTGCGCTCCGCGTGGCTGGCGTGGCGGCTCCTCGGCCCGCGCTGGCGCTCTTATCTCTGACGGAGACGACGGCTCATGTCCGACGGGCTTTGGATCCTTCTCGGCGTCTTCACGCTCGTCGCCGTGCTCGGCGCGCCGCTCGGCCTGTCGATGCTGGCGGCGGGCTTCGCCTATATGGTCGCGACGCATCAGGATGTCGGGCTTGTCGTCGACCAGACGATGAACGGGCTCTACAATTCCTATCTGCTGATCGCGGTGCCGCTGTTCATCTTCGTTGCCAATGTCATGCATGCGAGCGGGGTGATCGAGCGCTTGCTCAACTTCGGCTCGGCGATGGTCGGGCATCTGCCGGGCGGTCTGGCGCAGGTCAACGTCGTCTCCAACCTGATCTTCTCGGGGATGAGCGGTTCGGCCGTCGCCGATGCCTCAGGACCCGGTCTCGTGGTGGCGCGGATGATGACGCGGGAGGGCCGTTATCCGCGCGGCTTCGCAGCCGCGACCTCGGTGGTCTCGGCGACGCTCGGGCCGCTGATGCCGACCTCGATCCCGATGATCTTCTATGCGCTGATCGCCAATGCCTCGGTCGGCGCGATGTTCCTGGGCGGGCTCGTGCCGGCGGCCCTGATGGCGCTGGCGCTGATGAGCGTGATCGCGATCATCGCGCGCCGCCGCGGCTTCCCGCGCGAGGCCCGCGTGCCATGGTCGGCCATGCCGGCGATCTTCGGCCGGGCGCTGGCGCCGCTGGCCCTGCCGGTCATCCTGCTCGGGCTGATCTATTCCGGGGTGACCACGCCGACCGAAGCGGCAGCGATCGCGGCGAGCTATGCGCTGGTCCTCGCCTTCGTCGTCTACCGCACGCTGAAGCCAGCGCAACTGCTCGACGTGATGGGCGAGACCGTGAAGGCGACGGCGATGATCACGCTGATCATGAGCGGCGCCTTCGTCTTCAACTATGCCGTCGCCAACGAAGGCGTGCCACATCTGATCCAGGCGACGCTCCTGTCCTGGAAGCTGACGCCTACGCAGTTCCTGCTCATCGTCGACCTGCTGATGCTGTTTTTGGCGGTCGTGCTCGACGAGGTCACGATCCTCTTGGTGATCGTCCCGCTGATCGTACCCGTCGCCCAAGGGCTCGGCATCGACCTCGTGCATTTCGGCATCGTCGTGGTGCTGAACATGATGGTCGGGCTGACCTTGCCGCCGCACGGGCTGCTGCTGTTCGTGATGGCGGGCCTGACCGGCACGCCGCTCTCGGAGATCTTCCGCGAGGTACCGCCCTTCATCGTCGCGATGCTGGGCATCGTGCTGGCCGTGACCTTCTTCCCCGACCTGGCACTCTGGCTGCCGCGGATGGCGGGGATGATCCACAACTGAGGGCCACCGGGCTGCGCGGTCTCAGCGCCGGCGGCGAAGCGCGCGAGCCCCTGCTGGTAACGCGCCTGCGACGTCGGCAGGTCCACCGGAGGCACAGCTGTCCTCGCCTGAGCCGAAGACGTCTCGGAGATTGGAAACATCAGATTGAAGGGTTGATACATCAGTTGTTAGTCGCGATAGTGCGGCCGGACGACTTGCTCGCGGCCGGCACATCCTTCGCCGCAGCGGGAGGCGTCTGGTGTCGGCGCCGGAAAGCGGGCGCATGAGGAGCTTCGCGCATGTCTTTTGTCAGTCGCCGTGATCTCATGACAGCCACGGTCGTCGCCGCCCTGATCCCTGTGGCGGCTCCCGTCGTCTGGGCGCAGAAGCTGCCCAAGGTGGATTTCCTGTATTCGCCCTTCGCCGATTACGCGCCGTTCTTCGTCGCCAAGGAGCTCGGCTTCTTCAGGGATTACGGCGTCGAGGTCACGCTCTCACCCAAGGGCGGCACAGCCGAGACCATCCAGTTGCTCGCCTCCGGCAATGTCGAGGCCGGCGCCGCGACCTGGGGCGCGGGGCTCTTCAACGCGCTCGACCGCGGCGCGACCGTCGCGATCATCGCGACCTCGGCCCGGATGCCGTCGACGGTTCCCTCGCCGTCGCCCTTCATGGTCTCGCAGAAGGCCTGGGACGCCGGCATCCGCAGCGTCGCTGCCCTCAAGGGCAAGCGCGTCGGCATCCCCGGACCGAGCGGCTTCGGCATGTTCTCCGTCGCCAAGGCGCTGGAGAAGGGCGGCCTGACCGTCGAGGATGTCGAGGCGGTCTATCTCCCGCCGCCGGCGACCGCCGCGGCCTTCGCCAATGGCGGACTCGAGGCCGGCTGGAGCATCGAACCCTTCGCCGGACAGCTCGAGAAGCAGGGCCTCGGCCGCCGGCTGGTCGAGGATCACACCTTCGGCACCGAGCTCGGCCTGATCGCCTTCAACCAGGATTTCGTCGCCAAGAACGAGGACGCGGTGGTGCGCTTCATGGCGGGCTATCTCAAGGCCGCCCGCCTGCTCGACAAGGGCGGCTGGAAGGACGACAAGATCCTCGACATCGTCGCGAAATACACCGGAACCGAGCGCGATTCCCTGCGTGGGATCCCCTATACCGTCCGCTCCGAGGACGGGGCCATCGACATGGCCTCGGTGCGCGAGCAGGAGGAGTTCTTCCGCAAGCGCGGCGCACTCGAATACAAGGGCCAGGCCAAGATCGACGCGGTCTATCGCCGCGATCTGCTGAAGCGCGCGAACGAGCTCGTCGCGAGCAAGCCGTGATGGCGGCGGTGATCGAATTCGCGCGGCCCGCCTCGGCGGAAGCGGCGCAGCCCGCCATCGAGGTCAGCCACCTGACCAAGGCGTTCTACGACGCCGAAGGCGACCGTGTGACCGTCGCCGTCTCCGATGTCAGCTTCTCGGTGAAGCGCGGCGAGTTCGTCTGCATCGTCGGCCCGAGCGGCTGCGGCAAGACCACGGTGCTGCGCATCCTGGCCGATCTCGAACGGAAGCTCAGCGGCACGGTGACGCTGCACAGCAAGACCCCGCCGGCCATGGTCTTCCAGGAAGCCTCCGTCCTGCCCTGGCTCACCGTGTCGGAGAATATCGCCTTTCCGCTGAGCCTGAAGGGCGTGTCCCGCGCCGAGCAAGACAAGCGGGTCGGCGAATTGCTGGCGCTGACCGGCCTCACCGATTTCGCCAAGGCCCGGCCGCATCAGCTTTCCGGCGGCATGAAGCAGCGCGTCTCGGTGGCGCGCGCGCTCGTCGACGACCGCGATATCCTCCTGATGGACGAGCCCTTCGGCGCGCTCGACGAGCAGACCCGTCTCGTCCTGCAGCAGGAATTGCTCCGCATCTGGGAGAGGACCGGCAAGACCGTCGTCTTCATCACCCATAGCGTCGACGAGGCGCTGACCCTGGCCGACCGCGTGCTGGTCATGTCGCCGCGCCCGGGCACGCTCGTCGCCGATCTCGACGTGCCGTTCGAGCGGCCGCGGGACGTCGTCGAGATGCGGCGCGACAAGCGCTTCTGGGACCTGACCTACGAGGTCTGGCGCCTGCTGGCCGCACCGGGGAGGGCATGAGATGAGCGTCGCCCCCGTGACCTTGACGGAAGACGAACTGCGCCGGCTCAAGGCGCCGGCCCGGCGCGAGCGGCTGGTCCGGCTCGCCTCCTATTTCAGCCCACTCTTGCTGTTGCTACTCTGGGAATTGTCGAGCCAGCTCAACCTCATCGACCGGCGCTTCTTCCCGGCGCCGAGCGCGATCGCTGAGACCGCCTGGCGCATGGTGCTGAGCTTCGAATTGTTCGACCATATCGGCGCGACACTGCGCCGCGTCGGGGTCGGCTACGCCATGGGCGCCGTGCCCGGCATCGTCATGGGGCTCATCCTCGGCCTGTCGCGGCCAACGCGCCGGGTGCTCGGGCCGATCTTCTCGGCGCTCTATCCCGTGCCGAAGATCGCCATCCTGCCGCTGATCCTGCTGATCTTCGGCGTGGGCGACGCCTCGAAATTCGTGGTCATCGCGATCGGCGTGTTCTTCCTCATGCTCTACAACACCATGAGCGGGGTGATGCAGACGCCGCAGATCTACATGGACGTCGCCAAGAATGCCGGCGCGAGCCGCTTCCAGACCTTCCGGCGCATCGCCTTTCCGGCCGCTTTGCCGAGCATCTTCACGGGTCTGAAGCTCGCCGCCGGCTCCTCTTATATCATCATCGCGGCGGCCGAGTTTTTGGGCGCGCGCAGCGGCGTCGGCTTCTTCATCTGGGCGTCCTGGCAGACCTTCGCGGTCTCGCGGATGTTCGTCGGCATCGTCGTGATCTCGGCCATGGGCTACCTCACCATCCTCGCGCTGGAGGCACTGGAGCGGCGCTTCGTGCCCTGGGCGAAGCACTGACGGCGGCGGAGGCGCAAACCGCATGAGCCTTGACAACAGCCCGGCCGCCGCCGCACAGGCCCCGGTTTCCGAGCGCATCTATGCCGCGCTCCGGCAGGAGATCATGCGCTGCGAGATCGCACCGGGGACGACGCTCGACGCGGCCGCCATCGCCCGCCGCTATGACGTCTCGAAGACGCCTGTGCGTGACGCCATGCAGAAGCTCGCCGCCGACGGGCTGATCGCGATCCTGCCGCGCAGCGGCTATCGCGTCGCCCCGATCACCTTTCAGGCGGTGCACGAAATCCTCGACCTGCGCGCCGCGATCGGCCCGCACGCCGCCCGGCAGGCCGCCCGCTACGCCACGCCGGCCGATATCGCCGAATTGCGGGCGATCGTCAGGGAATATGCCGCGCCGCTCGATGTCGGCGCCATGCAGCAGGTGGCGCGGCGCTTCCATGTCGCCATTGCCCGCTGCAGCCGCAACAAGCGCGTCATCGCCCTCTCGGAAAACCTGTTCGACGAGCTCGAACGCCTGCTGCGCTTCGCCATCGACTTCTCCGTGAAGGCCGGCGAGCATTCCGACGAGCATACCGCGCTGGTCGATGCGATCGAGGCCGGCGACGGCGAGCGCGCCGCCGCGATCGAGACCGCCCATATCCGGCACGCCCGCGAGTTCCTGATCGAGCGGTTGATGACGCTGGGCTATCTCTCGGAGAGCGAGATCCGGCTCGGCAGCCCCAAGCGGAGCATGCTGGCATGATCGCTGTCCCTGAAGCAGTCGCGCGGCTTTCGGCCGCGCTTGGCGGCAGCAAGGCCGCGCAGCTTGCGGCAGCAGCCCTGGTCGAGGCCGATGCGCTCGGCCTGCCGCGCTTCGGCATCGCCATGCTCGACGAATGGGCCGCCGACGCGGTGCAACCCGCAATGGGAGAGCCGCAGGCCGTCCGCTGGCTCGATTGCTCCTCCTCGTTCGCGCCGCTCGCCGTTGCTGCCGCCACGCTCGATCTGGCGGCAGCCGCCCGGCAATGCGGCGTGGCCGCCATCTTCCTGCGCGGCGTCAGGGGCTTCGGCCGGCTGGCGCCCTTCGTTCGCCATCTCGCCGATGCCGGGCTCGTCGGCCTCGCCGGCGCCGAAGGGCCGCCCTTCGTCGCGCCGCATGGTGGCACGCAGGCCGTCATCGGCACCAATCCCCTCGCCATCGCAATGGGGCAGGGCAGCGAGCGCGTGGTCATCGATGTCGCCAGCAGTAGCGCCACCATGGCCGATATCCGTACCGCTCGCGCCACGGGGAAGGCGTTGCCGGACGGGATCGCTCTGGATGCTGACGGACAGCCCACCAGCATCGCCGCCGAAGTCGCGGCGCTGCTGCCGCGCGACGGCCAGATCGGCTCGCTGCTGGGGCTCGTCGTCGAGCTCTTGGCCGGAATCGCCGGCGGTGGCCGTGGCGATCCGAAAGGGCGCGGCGTCTTCCTCCTCGCCTTCGATCCGGCCGCGGCCGGAGAGCGCGTCGACTGGCAAGGCAAGCTGGCCGGCCTGAAGAATGATTGGACGACCGGCGGCGGTCACTGGCCGCGCGGCGGCGGCTTGCCGGCCGAAGCCGTGCTGGATGCCGCATTTGCTGAGCGCCTCGACGCCTATCTCGCCCGCATGACGGGCCGAGGAGATTGATGATAACGACAAGTCCCGTTCTTTCGGTCACGCCGTCCGACGGCCTGATCGACGAGCCGCGCCGCATCACCGTCACCGGCCTCGCGCCCGACGAGCTCGTCGCCATCTCTGCCCGGACGCTACGCTCGCGCGGCGTCCTCTGGGACAGTCAGGCGACCTACATGGCCGACGCGCAAGGCGTGGTCGACCTGACGCGCGATGCACCGGTCGGCGGCGATTATGCCGAGGTCTCGGCCATGGGTCTGCTTTGGAGTCAGCATCCGGCTGGCGGGACGAGCCAGGAACTCTTCGCCGACGACGTCATGCAACCGCTCGTGACGGCGCTGGTGGCGGAGACCGCCGACGGCATCCGCGTCGAGACGGAGCTCCTCCAGCACTTCGCCGCGCCGGGTGTGACGCGCCGGGAGATCCGGGAGGAGGGGTTGGTCGGCACGCTGTTCACGCCGGCCGGGCCGGGCCCGCATCCGGTCGTGGTGGTGCTCAACGGCTCGGGCGGCGGCATCAATGAGCCGCGCGGCGCGCTCTATGCCTCCCATGGCTATCAGGCCTTCGCGCTCGGCTATTTCAAGGCGCCGGGCCTCTCGTCCTTCATCACCGAAACCCCGCTCGAATATCTGGAGACGGGTCTGCGCTGGGCGCACCGGGAGCTTCAGCCGCGCGACGGCTTCGTCGCCGTCGCCGGCCAGTCGCGTGGCGGCGAGCTCTCGCTGCTGCTGGGCGCGACCTATCCCGATCTGGTCTCGGCCGTGATCGCCTATGTGCCCGGCGCCATGGTCCATGGCGCGCAGGGCGCGGGCGATCCCGCGCGCGGCGGCTGGCAGGGCGTGACCTGGACGAAGGACGGTGCCCCGCTGCCGCATCTCTGGCAGCAGAACCAAGCGGTGCATTGGCACCCCTGGGCCGGCGATGCCCCGCCCACTCGGCACCATTCCGTCTTCTTCGAAGGGCTGAAGGATCGGGCCCTGGTGGCGCAGGCGCGCATCCCGGTCGAGCAGATCGCTGGCCCGGTGCTGCTGGTCTCCGGTCGCGACGACCGCGCCTGGCCCTCCAGCCTCTATTCCCGGATGGTGGTCTCGACATTGGCCCGGCACGGCCATCCGCATCTCGTCCGCCATCTCGATTTCGACGATGCCGGCCACGCCATCAACCTGCCCTTCGTGCCGACGACGCAGTTGAGCCGCGAGCACCCGGTCTCGAAGGTGCCCTACACCAGCGGCGGCACGCCCTCCGGCAATGCCGGGGCCGATGACGGTTCCTGGCGCGGCGTCCTCGCCTTCCTGGCCGAGATCACCCGGCACTGATCCGGCCCGCCCATGCCCTGATGCGCAAGCAGACAACCGCTTTTGAAAGGAAGACGGACATGCCCACGAACGAGCACCTGGCGGGCCAGTGGCGCGAATGGCGCTATGCCCATGTCGCCACGATGTTCCGTCCCTATGGCTGGACCGCGCTCGTCGCGCAGTACTGGCTGGAGGAGAGTGACACGAACGTCACGTTCGACCTGCTGCCCGGCTCCTGGTCGGTCGAGAACGGCCGGGTCATCTTCACCCCGCCGGCCTCGGGGCCGACCCTGTCGGTAAACGGCGAATATCCCACGGGGCCGGTCGAGATCATTCCGGGCCGCAACCAGACTTATGGCCACGGCAACAGCGTGCCGGTCTATTTCGGGGAGAACGAGGTCGAGGCCATCGAGCGCACAAAGCATGACGGGCTCAAGCTCTTCGGCGTCCGCGTGCGTGATCCGCGCCAGGCGACCCGCCTGGAGGATGCCGGCGTCACCGCCTTCGACTACGATCCCGCCTGGCGCATCCGCGGCCATTACACGCCGGCCGAGCGCGTCGCCTTCGAGGCCGAGACGGTGGAGGCCGGCGTTCGCGAGAACACGCCGCGCATGGGCACCTTCACCTTCGCCCACAACGGCAAGAGCTACACCGTCGTGCTCATCGGCAAGGATACGCCGAAGGGTGTGCAGCCGGTCGCCCATGTCCGCGACCTGACCAGCGGTCCCGTCACCTACGGCGCCGGTCGCGTCATCGAGTTGCAGTTCGCCGATGAAGCCTGCACCCGCATCGACTGGATCGATTTCAACTATGCGGTGGCGCTGCCCTGCGCCTTCACCAATTTCGTCACCTGCCCGCTGGTGCCGCCCGAGAACCATCTCGATTTCGAGGTGCTGGCCGGTGAGAAGCGCCCTGCGCAGGGCGTCGTCAGGACGATGACCTATCAGCCCAAGGCGGATAACGCGGCCTGAGCCGGGCAGGGGCGGGACGCGCTTCGCAAGTCATGCTCCCGGACGAAGCGGGTTTCGCTTCGTCCGGGAAGGATCGTAAGACTGAGCTTAGGCCTCGCAGGGGATGGGGCTGCGGCTCTTGCCGAGCCAGACCAGTCCGAGGCCTGCCGCGGCGAGCAGGCCGCCGGCTACTGGCACCGCGGCATAGCCGAGGCCGAGGCTGATCACGCCGCCGCCGACGGCCGCGCCGAGCGCATTGCCGAGATTGAAGGCGCCGACATTGATCGAGGAGGCAAGGCCCGGCGCCTCGCTGGCCGCTTCCATCACCCGCATCTGCACCGGCGGCACGATCGCGAAGGCGGCAGCGCCCCAGGCGAGCAGGCCGATCGCGGCGCCGAGATGGCTGGTCAGCAGCAGCGGCAGCGCCAGCATGATCACGGCGAGCGCGGCCAGGAAGATCTTCGTCGCACCGTCGAGCGACCAGTCGGCCAGCCGGCCGCCAAGCCCGTTGCCCAGCGTAAAGCCGACGCCGATCAGGACGAGCGCGAGCGTGACGAAACCATCCGAGCCACCGGTGATCTCCGCCAGGGCCGGGGCGACATAGGTGTAGAGCGTGAACATGGCGCCGGCGCCCATCACCGTCGTCGCCATGGCGAGCAGCACGGCCGGATGCGTGAGAACGCCGAGCTCGCGCTTCACGTCCGGCATCTTGCCGGGTTTGCCCTTGGGCAGCGCCAGCCAGAGGGCGGCGATGGCGGCAAGCCCGAGCATCGCGGTGCCGGCGAAGGCCATGCGCCAGCCGATCTGCTGGCCGATCCAGGTTGCGGCCGGCACGCCGCCGATATTGGCGATCGTCAGCCCCATGAACATCGCAGCGACCGCGCTCGCCTGCTTGTCGCGCGGCACGACGCTGGCGGCAACGATGGAGCCGAGGCCGAAGAAGGCGCCGTGATTGAGGCTGGTGACGAGGCGTGCCAGCAGCAGCGTCGTATAGCCGGGCGAGAGCGCCGAGAGCAGGTTGCCGATTGTGAAGATCGCCATCAGCAGTATCAGCGCTGTGCGCTTGCCGAAGCGGCTGAAGGCCAGCGTCATGATCGGCGCGCCGACCATGACGCCGATCGCATAGGCGCTGACCAGCAGGCCGGCGGTCGGGATCGATACGCCGACGCCGTCGGCGATGACGGGGAGGAGCCCCATCGGGGAGAATTCGGTCGTGCCGATGCCGAAGGCGCCGATGGCGAGCGCCAGCAGCGCCCAGCGGGCATGGGAGGAGGTTTCGGCCGTCCCGGCCGTCAAAGCCTTGGTGTTCATGACGACGTTGTCCTTTTAGCATCGGACCGAAAAGTGGAATCCACTTTTCGGAAGAATCCGATGCGATACCAATGGGATAGATCATCGTGCGTCCGGTCGGGCGCGCGATGATCTAGGCTTCCGGATATCTCAGGCGTCCCAGGCGGGGGCGAGACCGGGAGGATTGACGAGGCGCCCGTCGGGACGGGCGAGCGTGCCGATCGCCGCCATATCGGTGTCGCTCAGCGTGAAATCGAAGATCGCGGCGTTCTCGGCCACGCGTTCGGGCTTGGCCGTCTTCGACAGTGCGACAAAACCCTGCTGGACCAGCCAGCGCAGCGCGACCTGCGCGGCGCTCTTGCCATAGGGCGCGCCGATCTTCTTCAGGACGGGATCGCCCGGCACCGCGCCGTCGGCCATGCCGTAATAGGCGGTGATCGCGACGCCAGCCGCCTTGGCGGCAGCGGCGACGGCGCGCTGGTCGAGATAAGGGTGGACCTCGATCTGGTTGGTGACGATCGGGGCCGGGCTCAGCGCGATCGATTCCCTCATCTGCGCGATGTTCTGGTTGCTCACGCCGATGAAGCGCGTCTTGCCGGCGTCTTTCACGGCATTCAGCATCGCGATCTGCTCGGCGATCGCGACCTTGTCGGCCGGCCAGTGCAGCAGGAGCAGATCGACCTGGTCGACCTTCAGCTTTTCGAGGCTCTCATCGACGGAGGCGGCGAACTTTCCGGGGTTGTAATTGTCGACCCAGACCTTGGTGGTCAGGAACAGGTCGTTGCGGCGGGCTCCTGCCTTCTGCAGGGCGCGTCCGAGCGCGGCCTCGTTGCCGTAGATCTGGGCGGTATCGAAATGGCGCAGGCCCGCTTCGAGAGCGGCGGGAACGACGCGCTCGACCTCGGCCTCCGTCATCCGGAACACGCCGAAGCCGAGGGCGGGAATCTCTGCGCCATGGGCCTTGATCGTCTGCATCCTGCTCTCCTGCGGTCTCCGGTGAACGGCATGGCCGGTTCTCCGGTGCATCGGCGACCTGTCCGATACGGCTTTCGGTTCGATGTGTCGGGAAATAGGCCGCAGGCCCCGGCTTGATAATTGGCCCGCCATCCACTTTATCTGTGAAACAATTTCACGAGTGGGGTGGCGCATGGACAACCGGGTCGGCGAGATGCAGGTGTTCCAGCGCGTGGTCGAGAGCGGCAGCTTCTCGGAAGCCGCGCGCCTTCTCCTGATGACGCCCTCGACGGTGAGCAAGCTGATTGGCCGGATCGAGGCCCGCCTTGGCGTGCGCCTGCTCGAACGCTCGACGCGGCGGCTCTCGCTGACGGCGGAGGGGCAGGTCTTCTACGAACGCAGCCTCGCCTTGCTGGTGGAGCTCGACGAGATCGAGCGGGGCTTGTCGCAAGGCGCGGCGAGCGCGGACGGCACGATCCGCGTCAACGCCTCCGTCCCGATCGGCACCCTGGCGCTGGAGCCCCTGCTGCCGGCGTTCTGGGCGGAGCATCCGCGGATCGTGGTGGATCTCTCGCTCTCCGACGAGATCGTCGATCTCTATCTCGACCGGACCGATGTCGCGTTCCGTGTCGGGCCTTTGCCGGATTCCAGCATGATGGCGCGCCGGATCGGCGTGGCCCGGCGCAAGATCGTCGCAGCCCCGGCCTATCTTGAACGGCACGGCGTGCCGAAGACGGTCGACGATCTCGCGGCGCATAACTGCCTGGGCTTCAACTTCCGCCGCTCCGCGCCGGTCTGGCCATTCAGGGAGAGCGGCCGCATCGTCGACCGCGCGGTCCATGGCTCGCTGCTCGCCAATAACGGCGAGACCGTGCGCCGCATGGCCGTCGCCGGCATCGGGCTTGCTCGCCTCGGCGACTATCATGCTCGCGAGGACATCGCCGCTGGCCGTCTGGTCGAGGTGTTGTCGGATGTCGTCGAGAGCGACCGGGAGGATGTTCACGCCGTCTATCTCGGCGGGCCGCGCCTGCCGCACCGGGTCAGGCTCTTCCTCGACTTCGTCTGCCCCCGGCTCGCCGCGTTCCTGGCGGGGTGAGGGGAGGCGGAACGCTGCGACGGCGGGCTCGCTGCGAGGCCACCCTTCCCGAACGCGCCGGAATGGCCCAAGAATGCCGATCATGGGCGGCAGGCAAAATTTAGTGCCTGCCGCACTTGCAGATATTTTAAGCTTGAAACATTATGATCTGCGCGAGCCGTAAGAATCCAAGGGAACGGGGCCGCGCTTCACATTCGTCCGGGAGAGCATCGATGACGGCATTCAGGTTCGGTCTGGCACTCGGTTGCGGCGCGCTGGCTCTGTCCATCGCCTCCGCGCAGGCGCAGGAGCCGATCAAGATCGGCGTGGTCAGCGTGCTGACTGGCCCGGCTGCCTCGCTCGGCCAGCAGGTCCGCGACGGCTTCCAGCTCGCGGTCGACAAGAACGGCGGCAAGCTCGGCGGCGTGCCGGTCAAGATCACGGTGATCGACGACGAACTGAAGCCCGACGTTGCGGTCGAGCGCGTGCGCTCGTTCGTCGAGAGCGAGAAGCCGACCTTCGTCGTCGGTCCGGTCTTCTCGAACATTCTCGGCGCCATCGCCAAGCCGGTGCTCGATTCCGGCGCCTTCCTGATCAGCCCGAATGCCGGCCCTTCGACCATGGCCGGCAAGGCTTGCAACAAGAACTTCTTCGTCACCTCCTACCAGAACGATCAGGTGCACGAGGTCCTCGGCAAATACGCGCAAGACCAGAACTACAAACGCGCCTATATCATCGCGCCGAACTACCAGGCGGGTAAGGACTCGCTCGCCGGCTTCAAGCGCTACTTCAAGGGCGAGATCGTCGACGAGGTCTATGCGCCGCTGAACGCGATGGATTTCTCGGCGGATCTCGCCAAGATCGCCTCTTCCAAGCCCGATGTCGTCTTCGCCTTCCTGCCGGGCGGGCTCGGCGTCAACTTCGTCAAGCAGTGGTCGCAGGCTGGCCTGCAGGGCAAGATCCCGTTTCTCTCCGCCTTCACGGTCGATGAATCGACCCTGCCGGCGCAGCAGGACGCCGCGGTCGGCCTCTATGGCGGCATGACCTGGGCGCCCAACATGGACAACCCGCAGACGAAGGACTTCGTCAAAGCCTATGAGGCGGCCTACAAGATCGTGCCCGGCTCCTATGCCCAGCAGTCCTATGACGCGGCCATGCTGATCGATTCCGCCGTGAAGGCGGCGGGCGGCGCCGGCAATCCCGACAAGCTGCGCGAGGCGATCAAGAAGGCCGATTTCACCTCGCTGCGCGGCAAGTTCAAGTTCAACACCAACGGCTATCCGATTCAGGACTTCTATCTGGTCAAGGTCGCGAAGCGCGCCGACGGCAAGTTCCAGACCGAGATCGCCCAGAAGGTGTTTTCGGACTACGCCGATCCGCACGCCAAGGATTGCGCGCTGAAGTGAGGTAAAGTGTCAGGCGTCTCTGACGCCAGCCATCCCGCCGTCATGGTCGGGCCTGTCCCGGCCATCCACGTCTTCGCTGGTCGAAGGCCGTGTTCAAGACGTGGATGCTCGCCACAAGGGCGAGCATGACGGGTTTAAGCGATTGCCCTTCGTAGAGACGGCAATGGCCCCGTGCCCTGAGTGAACAGGCGACAGCACCTTCCATGACCCTCAGCCTCCTGATCGTCCAGCTTCTGAACGGCCTCCAGTTCGGCGTCCTGCTGTTCCTGGTCGCGGCCGGGCTGACGCTGGTCTTCGGTGTGATGGACTTCATCAACCTCGCCCATGGCGTCCAGTACATGCTGGGCGCCTATCTCGCCGTGACCTTCGTCAGTCTGACCGGCTCCTTCCTGCTGGGCTTGGTGCTCGCGCTGGCCGCCGCCCTGCTGCTGGGGCTCGCACTCGAATTCCTGGTCTTCCGGCATCTTTACGAACGCGACCATCTCGACCAGGTGCTGGCAACTTTCGGGTTGATCCTGCTGCTCAACCAGGCTGTGAAGATGATCTGGGGCGCGGCACCGCTTTCGGTGCCGGTGCCGGAATTCCTCTCCGGCAATGTCCGGCTGATGGACGGCATCCTCTACCCGGTCTACCGCTTCGCCTTGATCGCGGCAGGCTTGAGCGTCGGCGCGCTGCTCTGGTTCGTAGTCGAGAAGACCCGCACCGGCATGCTGCTCCGGGCAGGTGCCTCGAACGCGCCGATGGTCTCGGCGCTCGGCGTCGACATCCGCAAGCTGTTCATGATCGTCTTCGCCTTCGGCACCATGCTCGCGGGCTTCGCCGGGGCGATGGCGGCGCCGATCCTCTCGGTCGAGCCCGGCATGGGCGACACGGTGCTGATCCTCGCCTTCGTCGTCATCGTCGTTGGCGGCATCGGCTCGATCCGCGGCGCCTTCGTCGGCGCGCTGATCGTCGGCCTTGTCGATACGCTCGGCCGCTCCTCGATGAACGACCTGCTCCGGCTGTTCATGGCGCCGGCCTCGGCCCGTGCGACCGGCGCGGCGCTCTCCTCGATGCTGATCTACCTCGTCATGGCGGCGGTGCTGTTCGTCCGGCCGGAAGGCCTGCTGCCGGCCAAGGGGCGCTCGTGAGCATGGCGAGCATCTCCTCGAATTCCGCGACGACGGCGGCGCGACCGGTCGCCCCGACGGTGCGCCGGCTGGCCCCGCTCGCCATCTTCGCCCTGCTCGCCCTCCTGCCGCTGGCATCTACGCTCGGCCTGCCAGGACATTGGCTGACGCTGGTAACGCGGGCGATGATCTTCGCGATCGCGGCACTCTCGCTCGATCTCGTCCTCGGCATCGGCGGGCTGATCTCCTTCGGCCACGCCGCCTATATCGGCATCGGCGCCTATGGCGCCGGCATCCTGATCACCGAGGGCCAGACCGAACTTCTGGTGGCGCTGCCGGTCATCCTGCTCGCCTGCGCCGTCTTCGCCGCGATCACCGGCTACGTCTCGCTGCGCACCCGCGGCGTCGCCTTCATCATGATCACGCTGGCCTTTGGACAGATGGCCTTCTATTTCGCCCAGGCGCTTTCGGCCTATGGCGGCGATGACGGCCTGACGCTCTACGAGAAGAGCACGCTGCTCGGGCGCGAGATCTTCGGCAACCGCACCGGATTCTACTATATCGCGCTCGGCACGCTGGCGGCCTGCTACTGGCTGGCGCAGCGGCTCGTCGCCTCGCGCTTTGGCCGCGTGCTCAGGGCGGCCCGCGAAAATGCCGTGCGTGTCACCGTCACCGGCTACGACGTCAACCATGTCCGGCTCGGTGCCTATGTGATCAGCGGCATGATGGGGGGCCTATCCGGCTTCCTGCTCGCCAACCAGACCGATTTCGTCAGCCCGGCCTATATGTCCTGGCCGCGCTCGGGCGAACTGATCTTCATGGTCGTGCTCGGCGGCGTCGGCTCGCTCTATGGCGCGATCCTCGGCGCGCTCGCCTTCCTCGTCACCGAGGACGTGCTCTCCAGCCTGACGCAGAACTGGAAGGTCATCTTCGGCCCGCTGATCGTGCTCTTCGTGCTGTTCACCCGTGGCGGCATCGCAGGGCTCGCCAACAAGCTGAGGGGCCGCCGCGATGTCTGAACCGGCGCTCGCGCTCAAAGGCCTCGCCAAGTCGTTCGGCGCGCTCAAGGTCACCAACGGGGTCGATCTCACCATCGCGCCCGGTGAGCTCCACGCCCTGATCGGCCCCAACGGCGCCGGCAAGACGACGCTGGTCCATCAGATTTCCGGAACGCTGAAGCCGGATTCCGGCGCGATCCTGTTCAGCGGGCAGGACATCACCCGCCTGCCGCCACAGGCGCGGGCGCGCGCAGGGCTCGCCCGCACCTTCCAGATCACCTCGACGCTTCCCTCGCTCTCGGCGCTGGAGAATGTCGCGTTCGGCGTGCAGGCTCATAGCGCCCATCCGCTCTCGCTCTTCCGCGACGCGGCCAGCGACGGGGCGCTCAATGGACCGGCCTGGGAAGCACTCGAAGCGGTCGGCCTCGCTGAACGCGCTCATGCTCCGGCCGGCAGCCTCTCGCATGGCGAGAAGCGCGCGCTGGAAATCGCGATGGCGTTGACCTTGCAGCCCAAGCTCATCCTGCTCGACGAGCCTTTGGCCGGCGTCGGCCACGAGGAGGGTGAGCGCCTGATCGCGCTTCTGAACAGTCTCAAGGGCCGCTTCGCCATGCTGCTGGTCGAGCACGACATGAGTGCCGTCTTCGCGCTGGCCGACCGCGTCACCGTGCTGGTCTATGGCGGCGTCATTGCCTCGGGCGAGCCGTCGGCGGTCAGGGCCGATCCGGCGGTGCGGCAGGCCTATCTCGGCGAGGAGGGCTAGCGATGCTTAGCGTCGAAGGGCTCGATGCCGGCTATGGCGAAGCGCAGATCCTGTTCGGGGTCGATCTCGCTGTGGGTGAAGGCGAGGTCGTGACCCTGCTCGGCCGCAATGGCATGGGCAAGACCACCACTGTCCGCAGCATCATGGGCCTGCTGCCGGCCCGCGCCGGGAAGATCGCTTTCGGCGGGCGCGACCTGACCGGCGCCGCGCCCTTCCGCATCGCGCAGGCCGGCATCGGCCTTGTTCCGGAAGGCCGCCAGATCTTCCCGACGCTCTCGGTCGAGGAAAACCTGATCGCGACCGCGGCCGACCGTTCCGGCAAGAAGCGCTGGGATCTCGGGCGGATCTACGCCTTCTTCCCGCGTCTCAAGGAAAGGCGGGAGAACCGCGGCAATCAGCTTTCCGGCGGCGAGCAGCAGATGCTGGCGATAGGCCGGGCGCTGATGACCAATCCCAAGCTGATCATCCTCGACGAGGCGACGGAGGGGCTCGCCCCCCTGATCCGCGAGGAAATCTGGAATTGCCTGACGGCCCTGAAGGCGGAAGGTGAATCGATCCTCGTCATCGACAAGAATGTCGACGCTCTGGTCCGCATCGCCGACCGCCATGTCGTGCTGGAGAAGGGCCGCGTCGTCTGGCGCGGCTCCAGCGCCGAACTGCGCAGCGACTGCGCCGTGAAGGATCGCTTCCTGCATTTCTAGCCGATCACGCCACCGCCATCCGGCCCGCGCGCCGGCAGATGAGGAGAGCCAAGACCATGAACCCGCTGACTGCCGGCGTGACGCGCGCCAATGAAGGCCTTGACGGTATTTCCTGGAACATCCTCGGCCAGACCTATGTGCCGAAGACGCTGACCGAGGAAAGCTTCTCCTGGCACGCGACCCTGCCGCCCGGCACCTTCGTCCCGCCGCATATCCACACCACGCAGGACGAGTTCATCTACATGCTGGAAGGCCGCCTCGACCTGCTGGTCGACGGCAAGGAGAGCTTCGCCACCGCCGGCGACCTGATCAAGCTGCCGCGCAATATCCCGCACGGGCTGTTCAACAAGGGCGATTCCACGGTGAAATGCCTGTTCTGGGTCTCGCCGACGTCGCGGCTCTACGACCTGTTCTGGGGCCTGCATTCCATGGCCGAGCAGAAGCCTGCCGACGTCGTCGCGCTCTCGGCCAAGCACGAGGTCGACTTCCTGCCGCCTCCGCCTGACGCGGGGTGAGGGCGAGGCGCTCCCACGACTGCTTGCGGAACCAGACCGTCATGCTCGCCCTTGTGGCGAGCATTTCCGTCTTGAACACCGCATTGCATGAAGGAAGACGTGGATGGTCGGCACAAGGCCAACCATGACGAAGCGGAGGGTTCAACGACGGCGCGATGCCGGCTTTATCCCTTCCGCGCCAACTGTTCAGTCGAGAACCCCGCCTTGCCGGCATATCCCTTGACGATCTGCTCGCGCGACGCGTGGTCGAGCACCTTCTCGACATCGTCGAAGCCCTGCGGCGCCAGCGCCTCGACGGCGTCGATCACGCGCTCCGGCCCACCGACACGGTTCATCGCCACGACCTCCGCCGTCGCCGGCAGGCGCTGTGCCTCGTAGGCAGCCAACGCCTGGCGCGGGTGCTCGGCCTTGGCCAGCCAGTCGGCGAGGCAGCGCGCGTCGAGGACCGCCTGTGAGGCGCCGTTCGATCCGACCGGGTACATCGGATGGGCGGCATCGCCGAGCAGCGTGACGCGGCCATGGGTCCAGCGCGGCAGAGGATCGCGGTCGCACATCGGATATTCCCAGAACGTCCCGGTCGCGCGGATCAGCGCGAGGATATCGACCTCGGGCACGCTGAAGCGCTTCGCGAAGGGCAGCACGTCCTCGAGCCGGCCGGGCTTCGACCAGGCCTCCTTCGGCGGCGGGCGCTCGGGATCGCCGGTGCGGATATTGACGACCCAGTTCAGCAGGCGCGTCTGCGGCGTCGCGCCTTGGCCGATCGGATAGAGCACCAGCTTTCCGGCCATGCCGCCGGCGATGATCATGCTCTCGCCGTCGAGGAAGACCGGCCAGTCGCAGGCGCCGCGCCACATCTGCACGCCCTGCCAGCGCGGCGGCCCCTGGTTCGGGAAATAGAAGGCGCGCACGGCGGAATGAATGCCGTCGGCGCCGATCAGAATGTCGCCGCGCGCGGTCTCACCCCCCTCGCCGAAGCGGGTATCGCTGAAATGCGCGGTGACGCCGCCCTCGTCCTGGATGAAGCCTTGCAGCCGGCGCCCGGTGCGGATCGCGTCCTCGCCCAGCCGCTCGGCGACCGCGTCGCGGATGACCTTCTGCAACCGGCCGCGATGGATCGAGAATTGCGGCACCGGCGCGCCGGCATGCAGGCCGCGCGGCTCGCTCCAGACGGTCTGTCCGAAGCGGTTCATATAGTGCAGTTCGCGCGTTCGGATGCCGACCGCGTCGAGCGCCGGCAGCAGGCCGAGATCGGCGAGCTCGCGGATGGCGTGAGGCAGGGTGTTGATGCCAACGCCGACTTCGCGGATTTCGCTGGCCTGCTCGTAGACCGTCGCGGCTATGCCGCGGGCGTGGAGCATCAGTGCGAGCGTCAATCCACCTATGCCGCCGCCGACGATGATAACCCGCATCTGCCCGTCCCCTCAGGTCTTATATTTTAAGTTTGAAATATCTTTGTCCGGCTTGTCAATTTGCGCGAGGGCAAGGGCGGCATATCTCTGCTTCAGCGTGCGTTGATGACGTCCTGAACCGTCTCGAAGAAGCTGCGCACCAGCGGCAGGCGCTGGCGCTCGGCCCGGCAGACGATGTACTCGCCGACGTCGAAATCGGCGCCGGTGATGACGATGCGCTTCAGGCCGGCCTCCGGCTTGAATTCGGCCGCGAAGACCACGCCGATCCCGAAGCCGAAAGCGACGGCCTCGCGCACGGCTTCGCGCGATTGCACCTCCAGCAGGTTCGCCGGCTTGATCCCGGCGAACGACAGCCGGTTCTCGAAGACCTCCCGCGTGATCGAGCCGCGCTCGCGCAGCACGATATCCTGGCCGGCGAAGGCTTCGATCGGTATCTGGTCGTGCCGGGCCAGTTCATGCTGATCCGAGACGAAGGCGACGAGATCGTCCGAACGCAGCCGGACGCTGTGGATGCGCGGGTCGGAATTGGCGCGGGCGGTGATTGCCACGTCGGCGGCGAAATCCATGATCTGGTCGACGACTTCCGAGGAGTTGCCGATCGTCAGCGAGAAGGTCAGGCCCGGATAGCGCTCGCGCATGCGGGCGAGCGCCGCCATGACATGGGTGGCGCTGTCGGCGGCGATGCGCAGATGGCCGCGCTGGAGCGTGCGGCTGCCGGCGAGAAGCGATTCCGCCTCGTCCTCGGCGGAGAACAGTTTGGTCGTGATGACGAAGAGACTCTGCCCCAGCGGCGTCAGCTTCACCTGCCGGCCGGCGCGGTCGAACAGGCGGACGCCATAGGCGTCCTCCAGCCCGCGCACCTGGGCGGAGAGGGTGGGCTGGCTGACATGGCGCGTCTTGGCGGCGCCGGTGAAGCTCTGCGCCTCGGCGACGGCATGGAAGGCCGCAAGGCCGGAATAGCTGATAGCCATATCTTCTATAGATCCTGTCTATAAGAGATATGGAAACGATGTATTGGACCTATGTCAATCGCGGTCCTAGCGTTCGGTCATCCGCTGCAACACATCGCGAGACCATCATGGCCCAGGCCCGCCGCCCTGCCTCCTCCGAAACCGGTGATCCGCTCCTCCTGACCCCCGGCCCGCTGACGACCAGCAAGGCCATCAAGGAGGCGATGGTGCATGACTGGGGCTCGCGCGACGCGACCTTCGTCGGCATCAACAAGGCCGTTCTGGAAGAGCTGCCGAAGATCATCCATGGCGGCGAGGATTTCGTCACCGTGCCGATGCAGGGCTCCGGCACCTTCGCCGTCGAGGCGATGCTGACCACCTTCGTGCCCCGCGACGGCAAGATCCTGGTGCTGATCAACGGCGCTTATGGCCAGCGCGCCAAGCGCATCCTGGAGATCGCCGGCCGCGCCGTCGCCGTGCACGAGACCGCCGAGGACACCCCGCCCGATCTCGCCGAGGTCGACCGCATGCTGGTGGCCGACACCGCCATCACCCATATCTTCACCGTCCATTGCGAGACGACCAGCGGCATCCGCAACCCGGTCGAGGCGATCGCCGCGCTCGCCAAGCGCCATGGCCGCCGCCTGCTGATCGACTCGATGAGCGCTTTCGGCGCCCTGCCGCTCGACAGCCGCGAGGTTTATTTCGACGCGGTCGCAGCCTCCTCGAACAAGTGCATCCAGGGGGTTCCAGGCCTTGGCTTCGTCATCGCCCGCAAGAGCGCGCTGGCCGAGACCAAGGGCAATGCCACCACGCTGGTGCTCGACCTCCACGACCAGAACGCCGGCTTCGAGCGCACCGGCCAGTACCGCTTCACTCCACCGATCCATGTCATCGTCGCCTTCCACGCGGCCTTGCAGGAATTCTGGGCCGAGGGTGGCGTCGCGGGCCGCGGGGAGCGCTATGCCGAGAACGCCCGCATCCTGATCGAGGGCATGGAAGGGCTCGGCTTCCGCACGCTGCTGCCGGCGGCCAGGCAGGCGCCGATCATCGTCACCTTCCACATGCCGGAGGATAAGAACTTCGTCTTCCAGCGCTTCTACGACGCGCTGAAGGATGCCGGCTACGTCATCTATCCCGGCAAGCTCACGGTCGCCGACAGCTTCCGCATCGGCTGCATCGGCGCGCTTGGAGCACAGGACATGCGCGCCTTCGTCGCCACGGTGTCGGACGTCCTTGATGAAATGGGCGTCGGCCTGAAGTCGGCTGCGTAAGGAACCCTGAGATGACAATGCACACGAAGATCGGCTCTGACGTCGTTGCGAACGGCCGCGCCTATTCCCGCCCGGTTCGCCCGACGGTGGTGATCTGCATGGACGGCTCGGAGCCGGCCTATATCGAGGCGGCGAGCGCCAAGGGCCTGACGCCCAACCTCGACCGGATCATGAAGACCGGCGCCAGCACCCATGCCTATTCGGTGATCCCGAGCTTCACCAACCCGAACAATCTCTCGATCATCACCGGCCGCCCGCCGGCCTGGCACGGCATCGCCGGCAACTTCTTCTACGACCGCGAGGCCAGGGAAGAGGTGATGATGAACGATGCCCGCTTCCTGCGGGCGCCGACCATCCTGGCCGAGTTCCAGAAGGCCGGCTTCAAGGTCGCGATGGTCACCGCCAAGGACAAGCTGCGCACCCTGCTCGGCAAGGGGCTCGACTTCGCCTCCGGCTCGGCAATCGCCTTCTCCTCGGAGAAGGCCGACAAGGCCAATAGGCCTGAGAACGGCATCGAGAACGTGCTCGATTTCGTCGGCATGCCCGTGCCGTCGGTCTATTCGGCCGATCTCTCGGAGTTCGTCTTCGCCGCCGGCGTCAAGCTGCTCGAGACCTTCAAGCCGGACCTGATGTATCTCTCGACCACCGACTATGTGCAGCACAAGGCCGGCCCCGGCTCGGAGATGGCGGACTCGTTCTACGCCATGTTCGACGCTTATGTCGGCAAGCTCGACGCGCTCGGTTGCACGCTGGTCATCACCGCCGATCACGGCATGAACGACAAGCATCTCGCCAATGGCGAGCCGGATGTCGTCTATCTCCAGAGCCTGATGGACGAGTGGTACGGCCGGGGCACGATGCGCGTGATCCTGCCGATCACCGACCCCTATGTCGTGCATCACGGCGCGCTCGGCTCCTTCGCCACGGTCTATCTGCCCGGTGGCGCCAGCCAGGAAGAGGTCGCAGCCCGCATCTCCGGGATCGAAGGCATCGCGCTGGCGGTGACCTCGGCGGAAGCTTGCGAGCGCTTCGAACTGCCGGCCGACCGGATCGGCGATGTCGTGGTCGTCTCGACCCGCCAGAAGGTCATCGGCACCTCGCCGGACAGGCATGATCTCTCGGGCCTGACCGAGCCCTTGCGCTCGCATGGCGGCATCACCGAGCAGCGCGTGCCGATGATCGCCAACCGGCCGATCACGGTGCCGCAGGGCCGCACCTTACGCAATTTCGACGTCTTCGACGTCGCCCTGAACCTGGTGAACTGAGATGAACGCGACGGTGAAGCCGCCGGTGCGGCGCGAGGCGATGCGCATCGCCGGCAAGCTGGTCACGACCGACGACATGGTCGAGGTCAGGAACCCCTATGATGACAGCGTCGTCGGCCTGATCCCGGCGGCCCGGCCCGAGCATGTCCGCGAGGCCTTCGCCCAGGCCAAGGCGTTCAAGCCGAAGCTCTCGCGCTACGAGCGCCAGCAGATCCTGCAGAAGACCGCCGAGCTGCTGCGCGACCGCAAGGAGCTCTTCGCCAAGCTGATCACGGCGGAAGCCGGCCTGTGCTGGAAGGATTCGCTCTACGAAGCGAGCCGCGCCTATGACGTCTGGTCCTTCGCGGCGCAACTCACCATCAAGGACGATGGCGAGATGTTCTCCTGCGACATCTCGCCGAACGGCAAGGCGCGCAAAATTTTCACGACGCGCCAGCCGTTGCTCGGCGTGATCTCGGCGATCACCCCGTTCAACCACCCGCTCAACATGGTCAGCCACAAGCTGGCCCCGGCGATCGCGACCAATAACCGCCTCGTGCTCAAGCCGACCGAGCTGACCCCGCTGACCGCGCTGGCGCTGGCCGACGTGCTCTACGAGGCCGGGCTGCCGCCGGAGATGCTTTCCGTCGTCACCGGCAATCCCTCGACCATGGGCGATGCGATGATCACCGATCCCGATGCGGATCTGGTGACCTTCACCGGCTCGGTCCGAGTCGGCAAGCACATCGCCAATACGGCGGGCTACAAGCGCATCGTGCTCGAACTCGGCGGCAACGATCCGCTGATCGTCATGGAGGATGCCGATCTCGACAAGGCGGCCGAGCTCGCCGTCACCGGCGCGACCAAGAACTCGGGCCAGCGCTGCACGGCGGTGAAGCGCATCCTGGTGGTCGAGAGCGTCGCCGATGCCTTCTCCAGGCTCGTCGTCGAGAAGGCCAAGAAGCTGAAATGCGGCGACCCGATGGATCCCAATACCGATGTCGGCTGCGTCATCAATGCCCGCTCGGCCGCGCTCTTCCAGGCTCGGGTCGACGATGCCGTGAGCAAGGGCGCCGAGGTGCTCTACGGCAAGCGGGCGGAAGGGGCGCTGTTCCACCCGACCGTGGTCGATAAGATCCCCTATACCTGCGAGCTGGTGCACGAGGAGACGTTTGGTCCGGTGATCCCGATCATCCGCGTGCCCGACGACATCGCCGAGGTGATCGCGATCTCGAACTCCACCGCCTATGGTCTCTCTTCCGGCATCTGCACCAACCGCTACGATTACATCCAGCGGCTCATTGCGGAGCTGGAGGTCGGCACGGTCAACCTCTGGGAGGTCCCGGGCTACCGGATCGAGATGTCCCCCTTCGGTGGCATCAAGGATTCCGGCCTCGGCTACAAGGAGGGCGTCGTCGAGGCCATGAAATCCTTCTCAAACGTCAAAACGTGGTCAATGCCCTGGACCGCGTGAACAAGAAACGGCCAGCGCAGGCGGAGCGATCCGCCTGCGTTTTTGTCTGTCAGGGGAAGAAAACGTCCAAAGAGCGTTCAAACTGATCATAACGAGGGGATGAGATCATGAAGAACTGGCTTGCTTCCTGCGTCATCGGCGCCTTTGCGCTCGCGCTTCCGGGCATCGCTCATGCGCAGAAGACGAAGGTGACGATCTACACCGCGCTGGAGAACGACCAGCTCGCACCGTTCAAATCCTCGATCGAGAAAGCCGTGCCCGAAGCGGAGGTCGTCTGGGTGCGTGACTCCACCGGCGTCATCACCGCCCGCTTCCTCGCCGAGAAGGACAATCCCCGCGCCGACATGGTGATGGGCCTGGCGGCGTCGAGCCTCTTGATGTTCGAGAAGGCGGGCCTGCTCGAAACCTACAAGCCCGCCGGCGCCGATGCGCTGAAGCCGGTCTTCCGCGATCCCAACAGCCCTTATACCTGGACCGGCATGGACGCCTATCTCGGTGTCGTCTGCTATAATACGGCCGAGGCCAAGGGCGTGCCCGTTCCGACCTCCTGGAAGGACCTGCTCAACCCGGCCTTCAAGGGCAAGATCGTGATGCCGCATCCGGCTTCCTCCGGCACCGGCTACCTGATGGTCGCCGGCTGGCTGCAGAGCATGGGCGAGGCCGAGGGCTGGAAGTTCATGGACGGGCTGCACGAGAATATCGGCGCCTACCTGCATTCGGGCTCGGCGCCCTGCGTCCAGGCGGCGCGCGGCGAGCGCACGATCGGTCTGGCGCTCGACATGCGCGGCGCCTCCGAGAAGAGCAAGGGCGCACCGATCGAGGTCGTGATCCCGAAGGAGGGCGTGGGCTGGGAGATGGAAGCCAGCGCCATCGTCAAGGGTTCCAAGAACCTCGCGCTCGCCAAGAAGATCGCCGACTGGTCGACCACGAAGGACGCCAACGAGCTCTATTCGAAGACCTACGCGATCGTCGCGGCACCCGGCGTCGGCACCAAGCCGGCGAACTACCCCGCCAATGCCGAGGCTGGGATGATCAAGAACGATCTCGGCTGGATGGCCGATAACCGCGACCGCGTGCTCGCCGAATGGTCGAAGCGCTACGAGTCCAAGGCGGCGCCGAAGAACTGAGCCTCTGCCGTGCCGCCGCTCGTGTGAACGGCCGGCGGCACGGTCCGTGCAAGACGTAACGAGAAGTCCCGCCGCTGCCGCGGGACAGGTCTCTGCCCGTTCAGATGAAGGCCGGCCGATGTCACAGCCCACGATGTCAAAGACTCCATTCCTCTCGATCCGCCAGGTCGCCAAGAATTTCGGCGCGTTCCGGGCGCTGCGCGACATCGACCTCGACATCCATCGCGGCGAATTCGTCTGCTTCCTCGGCCCCTCCGGCTGCGGCAAGACCACATTGCTGCGGGCGGTTGCCGGGCTCGATCTGCAGGACAGCGGCACCATTCATATGGGCGGGCGCGACGTCTCGCATGCCAGCCCCTCCGAGCGCGATTTCGGTATCGTCTTCCAGTCCTATGCGCTCTTTCCCAATCTCACCGTCGCCGACAATGTCGGCTACGGATTGGTCAATCGCCGGCGCTCCCGCGACGAGATCACCAAGCGCGTCAACGAGCTCCTCGCCCTCGTCGGCCTGCCGGACCAGGGCAAGAAATATCCGGTCCAGCTCTCGGGCGGGCAGCAGCAGCGCGTGGCACTGGCCCGCGCGCTCGCCACCTCGCCGGAGCTGCTGCTGCTCGACGAGCCGCTTTCGGCACTCGATGCCAAGGTCCGCATCCGCCTGCGCGACGAGATGCGCTCGCTGCAACAGCGGCTGGGCGTGACCACGATCATGGTGACGCATGATCAGGAGGAGGCACTCGCCATGGCCGACCGCATTGTGGTCATGCGCGACGGCGCGGTCGAGCAGGTCGGTTCGCCCGAGGAGATCTATCGCCGCCCGGCTACGCCCTTCGTCGCCGATTTCGTCGGGCATATGACCTTCATGGACGCGATCGTCACCGGTCCCGGCAAGGTCCGCGTCGACGAACTCGACCTCGTCGTCGCCAATGCCGCGCCTTTCGCGGTCGGCACGCCGGTGAGGCTGGCGATGCGGCCCGAGGAGGTCCGCACCCGCGGTATCGGCGCGAACACGCCGAACCGCTTCGAGGCGACGATCGGGGACCTTGCCTTCCTCGGCTCCTTCTGTCGGGCGCATCTGGAGCCGACCGGCTCGCGAGCGACCCGGATCGCCGCCGATTTCTCGACCAATGCGATGCGCGACCTCGGCATCGTGCCGGGGCAGGTGCGTGCCGTCGCCTTTCCGCCGGAGGCCCTGCACGTCTTTGCCGGGGAGGGACGATGAGCGATCTGGCGCGACCCCTGACGATGACCGATGCGCCCGTGAAAGTCTCGGCGCCGCGGATCAGCGAGCGCCATGTCGCCGGCGCGCTGATCCTGGCGCTCTGCGCGGTACTGGTCCTGATCATCGCCCTGCCACTCTGGGCACTGCTCTCCAAGAGCCTGGAAAACACGGACGGGAAATTCGTCGGGCTCGCCAATTTCGTCAGCTATGCGACGACGCCCTCGCTGTTCTACTCGCTGCTCAACAGCCTGCTCGTCGCTGGCGTCACGACGGTGATCGTCGTGCCGCTGGCCTTTCTCTACGCCTATGCGCTGCGCCGCAGCTGCATCCCGGCCAAGGGCGCCTTCTATGCGGCGGCGATGATCCCCGTCTTCGCGCCCTCGCTGCTGTCTGGCCTCGCGCTGATCTATCTCTTCGGCAACCAGGGCATCCTGAAATCCTGGATGATGGGCGCCTCGCTCTATGGCCCCATCGGCATCATCGCCGCCGAGGTGCTCTACTGCTTCCCCCATGCGATGCTGATCCTCGTCACGGCGCTAGCCCTCTCGGACGGGCGCCTGCGTGAGGCGGCGGATGCGATGGGCACCTCGCGCTGGCGCATCTTCCACACGATCACCCTGCCGGGCGCGCGCTATGGCGTGATCAGCGCGACCTTCGTCGTCTTCACGCTGGTCATCACCGATTTCGGTATTCCCAAGGTGATCGGCGGGCAGTTCAGCGTGCTGGCGACCGATGCCTACCGGCAGGTTGTCGGCCAGCAGAATTTCCCGATGGGCGCCGTCGTTGGCATCATCCTGCTGGTGCCGGCCGTGCTCGCCTTCTTCGTCGACCGCGTCGTGCAGCGGCGCCAGAGCGCGATGCTCTCCGCCCGCGCCGTGCCTTACGTCCCGCGCGCCGACAAGCGCCGCGACCTCGCGCTACTCGGCTTCGTCAGCCTGATCGCGCTCGCCATCGTCGGTCCTTACGCGATCGCCTTCTGGGGCTCCTTCGTCAAATACTGGCCCTACAACCTGTCGCTGACACTGAGCAATTACGACTTCGCGCAGGTCGAGCCCGACGGCTGGGGCACTTACGCCAACTCGCTGATGCTGGCCTCGCTGACGGCGGTGATCGGCACGGCGTTGATCTTCACCGGCGCCTATCTGATCGAGAAGGTGAAGCTCTTCCCGCGCCTGCGTGCCTTCGCCCAGTTTCTCGCGATGCTGCCGATGGCGGTGCCCGGCCTTGTGCTCGGCCTCGGCTATGTCTTCTTCTACAATGCCGGCTGGAACCCGCTCGGCTTCCTCTATGGGACGTTGACGATCCTCGTGATCAATACGATCGCGCATTTCTACACGGTCGGGCATATCACGGCCCTGACCAGCCTGAAGCAGCTCGACGGCGAGTTCGAGTCGGTTTCTGCCTCGCTCAAGGTGCCGTTCTGGTCGACCTTCCGTCGGGTGACCGCACCGATCTGCCTGCCGGCGATCCTCGACATCGCCGTCTATGTCTTCGTCAACGCGCTGACCACGGTCTCGGCGGTGATCTTCCTCTACGGGGCTGACACCAAGCTCGCCTCGATCGCCATCGTCCATATGGACGAGGCCGGCGCCATGGCCTCCGCCGCGGGCATGGCCAGCATCATCATGGCGACCGCCATCGCCGTGAAGCTGCTCCATGTCGGCCTCGACCAACTGGTCTTCGGGCGCCTGCAGCAATGGCGCCAGCGCTAGGATGTCGAGTGTGCGTCTGGGCGTGATCGCCGACATCCACGGCAACCTGCCCGCGCTCGAAGCGGTGCTGGCGCGGCTCGACGCCCTCGCGCCGGATCACATCGTCAATCTCGGCGACTGCGCTTCCGGCCCGCTCTGGCCGGTCGAGACGACAGCACTGCTGAGATCGCGCACGATGAGCCATATCCGGGGCAATCACGACCGGGCGATGGGCGCGGCCTCGCCGGAAGGGCTCGGCGCTTCCGACAGCTACGCCTGGCAGGCTCTCGCGCCGGAAGCTCGCGCCTGGCTCGCGGGCCTGCCGGCTGGGATCACGGTCGAAGGCGCGCTCTGCTTCCACGCCTGTCCCGGCAACGACTCCGCTTATCTGATGGAAGAGGTTCAGAACGGCCATCTTGCGCCGTCACCGATCGCCACGATCGAGCAGCGTCTCGCCGGGCGGACGGCGCCATTGATGCTCTGTGGGCACAGCCATCTGCCGCGTGCCGCGCGGTTGAGTTCCGGCGTGATCGTGCTCAATCCCGGTAGTGTCGGCAATCCGGCTTATCGCGACACGAACCCGGCCCATGTCTCCGAAAGCGGCATGCCCCACGCCCGCTTCGCCGTGGTGACGCTCGGGGCTGAGATCGCGGTCGAGCATCACCTCGTCGCCTATGATTGGGAACGCGCGGCGCGGCGTGCCGAGGATAACGGGCGGGCTGACTGGGCCTATGCCTTGCGGACGGGAAGGGCGCTGCCCTAGCGCCGTCAGCCGCGCAGGGACTGCGCCAGCGCGAAGAAGGCCTGGATCGCCTTGCTGTTGCGGCGCTCATGCAGGCAGATCAGCTTCTCGTGCATCGGGAGCGTCGGCCCCTCAAGTGGGATGCGGACGAGCCTTGGATCATCCTCGCCGAACTCGGCTGCCGAGACGAAGCCGACCCCGCCGCCCGCCGCCACGATGGCCCGCACCGCCTCGCGCCCCTCGGCCTCGATCGCGTAGCTCAGCGCGATGCCCCGTTCCGACGCGCGCTGTTCGAGCAATTGCCGCGTGCGCGACCCGCGCTCGCGCATGACCAGTGGCCAACTCGCCAGCTCTTGCAGCGAAAGCGCTGAGCGCGCCGCGGCCGGATGACCTTTGGCGGCAAAGGCGATGATCGGGGAGACGTTGAGCGGCAGAACTTCGAAGGGCCGCTCGTCGGCGAGTTCGCCGAGGACGCCGATCTCGGCATCGTAGCCGATCAGCGTCTCGACAATGCTGCCGGTATTGCCCTGCGCGATCGAGATCTGGATGCCGGGATGGCGCGCGCGGAAGGCGGTGAGCACATCGAGCACGTGATGCACGGAATCGGCGACGATCCTGAGTGCGCCTGTCCGCAGCGAGCGCTCCTCTTGCAAAAGCTCCAGCGCCTCGCCTTCGGCCCCGAACAGGCGATGCGTGACGGAGAGCAGCCTCTGCCCCGCCGGGGTCAGGACGACCTGGCGATGGCGGCGGCTGAACAGCGCGACATCGTATTCCTCCTCCAGCTTCCGGACTTGGTCCGAGATCGCCGGCTGGGTGAGGTTGAGCGCGAGCGCCGCCTTCGAGAAACCACCGGACAGCGCGACCTGATGGAAGGCACGAAGCTGGACATGGCGCATGGTGGGCGAAGCCTCGTAGAGACGATGCAGAACGATATCGCTGAAATTTATACTTGGATATGAAATAGCGATTTTTCAGATCAATGCGGCGCAGGCATTGTGACCTTCGACAGCGCCCGACAGGCGCGAACCGAGGCTCTTCCATGCGCGCCGAAACCGCCGCCATCGTCCATACCGAAGGCGAATCCAACACATCCGCTGCCCGCAGCGACTGGTCGGCCGGGATCGGCGATGCCGGAACCCGCGAATTGCTCGCGCGCGACTCCGCAGTCTTCCTGCACCAGAGCCTGTCGAGCCCCTGTCTCACCGCCATAGCCAAGGCGGAGGGCATCTGGATCGAGGATACGATGGGGCGCCGCTACATGGATTTCCATGGCAACAGCGTCCACCATATCGGCTATGGCCACCCGCGCCTGAAGGAGGCGATCAAGGCGCAGCTGGACGATCTCTGTTTCGCGCCACGCCGCTTCACCTGCGAGCCGGCCGTCGAACTCGCCGAGACGCTCGGGCGGCTGGCGCCGGGCGATCTCGGCAAGGTGCTTTTCACCACCGGCGGTTCGGACGCGATCGAGGTGGCGCTCAGGCTCGCCCGCGCCGCGACCGGCCGCTTCAAGACGCTCTCATTCTGGGATGCCTTCCATGGCGCGGGCTTCGGCGCCTCCAGCGTCGGCGGTGAGGCGACTTTCCGCTCCGGCATCGCCGGGCCGCTCCTGCCGGGTGCCGAGCATGTTGCGCCCTGGGGCACCCGCAACTGCGCCTATGGCCATGATAATCTGGAGGATTCGGCGCGTGCCTGCGCCCGCATGATCTCCTATGTGCTGGCGCGGGAGGGTGATGTCGCGGCTGTTGTCGCCGAGCCGATGCGGGCGACGCCTTATCCGCCGGCGCCCGGCTTCTGGAAGAGCGTGCGCGAGGCCTGCGACCGGCATGGCACGTTGCTGATCTTCGACGAGATACCGACCGGGCTCGGCAAGACCGGACGCTTCTTCGCCCATGAGCATGACGAGGTGCAGCCCGACATGGTCGTGCTCGGCAAGGCGCTGGGCGGCGGCATCCTGCCGATCGCCGCGGTTATCGCGCGGCGCGATCTCGATGTCGCCGGCGGCTACGCGATCGGCCACTACACCCATGAGAAGAACCCGGTCACGACCCGCGCGGCGCTGACCACGATCAACATCATCCGCGAGGAGGGGCTGACCGAGCGCGCAGCCGAACTCGGCGCCTATGCGATGGAGCGCCTGCGGAATTTCGGCGCGAGCTGCCCGGCCGTCGGCGACGTGCGCGGACGTGGCCTGCTCTTCGGTGTTGAACTGGTCTCGGATCGCGATGCCTGGGCTCCGGACAACGCCTTGGCCGAGCGGGTCTATTACCGCTGCCTGGAAGCCGGGCTCAGCTTCAAGATCAGCCAGGGCAATGTGCTGACCCTGTCGCCGCCGATGATGATCGCGCGGGCCGATCTCGAACGCGCGCTCGGCATCGTCGAGCAGGCGATCCTGGCCGGCTGAGGGGAGGGGTGATGAAGGCTGTCCGCACCGACCGGGAACTGGAGTGCCCGGAGATCGATGACGGCTTGCGTGCGCGGGGCGTCGAACTCGTCACGCTGCCCGACGGGATTTCCGAGGAGGCGCTGACGCGGGAGGTCGCCGACGCCGACCTCCTGCTGATGTGCTACACCCCGGTCACCGCGCGCGTGATAGCCGCCGCGCCCAAGCTCAAGGGCATCGTCAAATACGGCGTCGGCATCGACGCGATCGATATCCCCGCTGCGATCGCGCGCGGCATCCCCGTGGTCAACGTGCCCGAATATGCCGAGGAGACGGTCGCCGAAGGCGCTTTCGCCCTGATGATCGCGCTGGCGAAGCGCCTGCCGGAGATCGGCGACGCCATGCAGAGCGAGGGCTGGATTTGGCCGGCTGCACGCTGGCTAGGCCGTGACATTTCTGGCGCGACGTTAGGGCTGGTCGGCACCGGTAAGATCGGGCGCAGCATGGCGCGGATGGCGGGGCAGGGGTTCCGGGCGCGCGTCCTCGGCTACGATCCGCATGTCGATGCCGCGACGATGGCGGCAGCCGGGATCGAGAAGGTCGACGACCTCCACGCGATGCTCAGGCAATGCGATCTGGTCTCGCTGCACAGCGTGCTGAACAACGCGACCCGTCATATCATCGGCCGGGCCGAGTTGGCCTGCCTCAGGCCGGATACGATCCTCGTCAACGTCTCGCGCGGCGCGCTGATCGACGAGGCGGCGCTGGTCGAGGCGGTGCTGGCGGGCAAGCTCGGCGGCGTCGGGCTCGATGTCTATAGCCAGGAGCCGCTCGCCCGACAGGGCCATCCGCTCAGCCCGCTCTTCGGCCGCGACGACGTCATCCTGTTCCCGCACCTGACCTTCTTCACGGTCGAGGCGATGCGGCGGCTTTCGGACGACACGCTGGCGCGCTGCTTCGAAATCCTCGACGGCAAGCCGGTCCAGATCCGCTCCCACGACCCGCGCCTGCGGGCGCAGGCGCGGAACGTGATCTTCGCCTGAACCTATCGGAAGATCACCGTTCGGCGCCCGGCCAGCATCACCCGGCGCTCGATGTGGAGCCTCAGCGCCCGCGCCAGCACCACCGCCTCGATATCGCGCCCGGCGTCGACCAGATCGTCCGGCGCCAGCGAGTGATCGGCGCGGCCGACGTCCTGGTCGATGATCGGGCCTTCGTCGAGATCGGGCGTGACGTAATGGGCGGTCGCGCCGATCAGCTTCACGCCGCGATCGTAGGCCTGGTGATAGGGCTTGGCACCCTTGAAGCTCGGCAGGAACGAGTGGTGGATATTGATCGCCCGCCCGTCCAGCGCCCGGCAGAGATCGTTCGACAGCACCTGCATGTAGCGTGCGAGCACGACCAGCGATGAATTCGTCTCCGCGACGATCTCGAGCAGGCGCGCTTCCTGTTCCGCCTTGGTCGCTGGCGTAACCGGCAAGTAGTGGAAGGGGATGCCGTAGCTCTTGGCCAGCGCCTCGAAATCACGGTGATTGGAGACGATCGCCGGGATTTCGATGTTGAGATTGCCGGTCGCCTGCCGGAACAGCAGGTCGTTCAGGCAATGGCCGAAGCGCGAAACCATCAGGAGCACGCGCGCCGGGGCGGCAGCGTCGATCGCGTCCCAATCCATGCGGAAGGTGCCGGCGATGCCATCGAATTCGCGCTCGAACGCGGCCTCGTCGAAGCGCTCGCCGGTCGCGAAGGCGACGCGCATGAAGAAGCGGCCGTCGCGCGGATCGCTGAACTGTGCACTCTCCAGGATGTTGCAGCCATGGCGGTAGAGCACGCCGCTGACGGCATGGACGATACCCGGCCGGTCCTCGCAGGATAGCGTCAGGATGCGGTCGGGCTTCTGCACCTTGAAGTCCCGCCCCGGAGCCGGGGCGTGCGCGGGATGGGCCTCTGTCATGGTCTCGCTTCCCCGCTACGCCTTGCGGTCGAGCGGCGCAGCGAGGCTGGCGCTGACCGGAATGGCGGTGCCGGCGAGGTCGATCGTCCAGCTCCGTGCATCGAGCCAGGCCTGGTCGATCGGCTGGTCGCTCGAGGCCCAGCCCAGCGCGACGATGCCGTCGAGGGTCGCACCGAAAGCCGCGGAGGTGATCTCGCCGACCGGCTTGCCATCCGCCAGGATCGCCTCGCCACCCCAGGCCATTTGCCCGTTCGGGCGCGGCCCGACAAGAGCGATCAGCCGTTTCGTCCGCGGCGCGGCCTTTGCGGCGACCAGCGCCTCGCGGCCGAGGAAATCGCCCTTGCCGAGCTTCACTGCGAACCCGAGCCCGGCCTCGTAAGGATTCACGTCCGGCGTCAATTCGCGGCCCCAGGCGCGAAAACCCTTCTCGATGCGAAGCGAGTCGACGGCGTAGTAGCCGGCATCGACCAGCCCGAGATCGGCCCCGGCCTCATGCAGCGCATCGTAGATCGCGGCGGTGAATTCGACAGGGGCATAGAGCTCGAACCCGTCGCCGAGATAGGAGCGGCGGCAGGCCCAGGTCGTGGCATAGCCGATCGTGATCTTGCGGATCGCGTTGGCCGGGAAATCGGCGAGGTCGAAGGAGGTCGGCGAGAGGCGGGCCAGAATCTCGGGGACCTTTGGCCCGGCGAGCGAGAGCACGGCATAGGACGAGGTCACGTCCGTCAGCGTCACGCCTTCCGGAAGCTGGCGCCTGATCCAGTGCGCATCGCGCGTCGCCTGTGCCGTGCCAGTGAGCAGGAGATAGGTATCGGGTGCGATGCGGGCGGCGGTGAGGTCACTCTCGAACGTACCTCGGCCATTGAGCAGCGCCGTGTAGACGGAGGTGCCGACCGGCACGGCGACGTCGTTGGCGGCGAGGCGTTGCAAGGCGGCCTCGGCCTGCGGCCCCTGCAGCAGGAACTTGGCGAAGCTCGACATGTCGACGAGCCCGGCCGCCTCGCGGCAGGCGCGATGCTCGGCAGCGACGGTCTCGAACCAGTTCTGCGGACCGAAGGAATAGCCGATCGTGCGCTCGTCCTCGGCCCGGGCGAAGTAGTTCGCTCGCTCCCAGCCCATCTTCGAGCCGAAGACAGCGCCCTTGGCCGCGAGCCGGTCGTAGAGCGGCGAGCGCCGAAAGGGGCGGGCGGTATCGAGCTCGCGGTTCGGCCAGGGCATGGCGTAATGCAGGCCGAGCGTTTCCTTGATGCGGTCCTTCAGCCAGGCCGGGTTGTTGTTGAAATCGGCGAAGCGGCGGATATCGACCGGCCAGAGATCGCTCGTCGCCTCGCCCTCGACGATCCATTCCGCCAGCGCCCGGCCGGCGCCGCCGGCGGAGGCGATGCCCATGGAGTTGAAGCCGGCGCCGACATAGACGCCGGCCACCTCCGGCGCCTCGCCAAGCAGGAAGTTGTTGTCCGGCGTGAAGCTCTCGGGGCCGTTGAGGAAGGTCTTGATCTCGGCGGTCTCCAGCGCCGGCACGCGCTGCAGCGCGTTCTCCATCAGGATGCCGAACTGGTCCCAGTCATCGGGCAAGAGCTGGAATTCGAACGGATGGGGGATGCCGTCCATGCCCCAGGGCTTCGCATCCGGCTCGAAGCCGCCCATGACGAGGCCGCCGACCTCCTCCTTGAAATAGATATAGCCGTCGGGATCGCGCATCACCGGCAGGTCCGGCGACACACCCGCGATCTTGCCGGTGACGATGTACATATGCTCGGCCGAATGCAGCGGCACCGAGACGCCGCACATCTGGCCGATCGTGCGCGACCACTGCCCGGCGCAGATGACCAGCACCTCGCATTCGACCCGACCCTGGTCGGTCTGGACCGCCTTGATCCGGCCCTTCTCCGTCTCGATGCCGGTGACGCGGATGCCCTCGCGCACGGTTGCGCCGCCGCTGCGGGCGCCGCGCGCCAAAGCCTGCGTGATGTCGGAGGGATTGGCCTTGCCGTCGCCGGGCAACCAGACGCCGCCGCCGAGATCGTCCGTGCGCATCACCGGCCATTTCTCGCCGGCCTCCTGCGGGCTCAACTCCTCGATCTCGACGCCCTGCGCGCGCGCCGCGGAGATCGTCCGGCGCAACTGCGTCATCCGCTCCTCAGAGCGGGCGACCGAGACCGAACCGCAGCGCTTCCAGCCGGTGGCAAGCCCGGTCTCGCTCTCCAGCGAGGCGTAAAGCTCGGTCGAATAGCGGATCAGCCGGGTCATGCTCGACTGGCTGCGGAGCTGCCCGACGAGGCCGGCCGCATGCCAGGTCGTGCCCGAGGAGAGGCGCCCCTGTTCGAGCAGCAGCACGTCGCGCCAGCCGAGCTTGGTCAGGTGATAGGCGACCGAGCAGCCGATGATGCCACCGCCGATGATGACGACACGGGATTGGGTAGGAATGGACATGAGCGCCTCCGCGATGGAGGGCAGCTTAACGAGTCGAATTCATAAAACAACAAAAAACCACAAAAACGGGCAATTCATCCAACGTGGATTCGGGCCCCTTGCTCCGACAGTTTCGCAGCGAGCGGGGCAGGTGGAGCCTGGTCGACCAGCAGGCCGGCGCAAGGCTTGTCGCCCCCGATGCGGCTGGGCAGGACGAGCCCGAACTTGCTGTGATCAGCCATCAGGTAGCCCTGCTCGGCGGCGTTCAGCAGGGCGGTTCGGGTCGCGGCGCCGGCGCGGGTATAGTCGGTGAGGTGCCCGTCCGGGCCGACGCCGCCGACGCTGACGAAGGCAAAATCGGCGGAGAGCCGCGCGATCGCCCTGAGCGTCTCCGACCCGGTGGTCGCATCCTCGTTGCGGTCGAACTCGCCGCCGATCAGAAAGACGCGCGTGCCCGTAAGGCGGCTGACGAGCCGGGCATTCTCCAGCGAGGTCGTGTGCACGATCAGGCGCTTGCGGTCGGAGCGTGCGAGCGCCCGTGCCAAGGCCTCGGTCGTCGTGCCGGAATCAAGCAGGATGGTCATGCCATCGCCGATCAGCGAGACCGCGAGATCGGCGATCGCCTCCTTGCCGGCGCGGTTCACGGTGCGGCGGCTGGCGAAGGAGGCCTCCGAACGCTCATTGCGGATCGCGCCGCCATGGACGATGGCCAGCGACCCGCCCGCCGACAAAGCCTTGAGATCGCGCCTGACCGTCTCGCGCGAGACGTCGAGCGCCTGCGCCAGCTCCTCGACGGTGACGGAGCCGGTCTCGTCGAGCTTCGCCAGGATGGCGTGGTGCCGTCGCGCTGCGATGTCGCGTGTCATGGCACCGGCATATGAATTTGCTCGGGCCTTGGCAATCGCAACGCAAAAGGGCGCGGCTCCTCGAAGCCGCGCCCTTCCCGAAAGCGTCCGAGGCCGGATGTCGCTGCGTTTAGCTGCCCGAACGGCCGGCGAGCTGCGGCACGAACATGTCGCTCCACTTTGTGGGCTTCACCTTGATCGAACCGGCCTTGTGCATGAACTCGGCGAACTTCATCACGCCCTCGGGCGTTGCCGTGAAGCGGGCGTCCTTGTCCTCGATCATCTCCTGAACCTCGGCGGCGTCGATCTTCACCTTCGAGGCCTTGGCGAAGATCTCGGCGGCGAGCTTCTTGTCCTTCTCGATCAGCGCGTTGGCGTCGTCCATCGCGTCGATGAAGGCCTGGGTCATCTTCGGATTGGCGTCGACGAACTTCTTCGGCGCGAAGGTGACGTCGAGCGTCAGGTTGCCGAGATAGTCGACCGAGTTGAGCACGCGGTGGATGCCGGGGCTCTTGGCCTCGATGTACTGGAAGGGCGGCGAGGTGAAATGCGCCTTGATCTCGGTCTTGCCGCCGACGAGCGCGGCCAGCGCCTCCGGATGCGGCAGGCTGACGGTCATCGGGTCCATCTTGGCGTAACCGGCATCGCCGAACTCCTTGGCGGCGATCATCTGCAGCACGACGGCGGCGAGCGAGGTCTTGATGCCCGGCAGCGCGATCTTGTCGGTCGCCGTGAAGTCCTTCAGCGACTTGAGCTCCGGCTTGTTCGACATCAGCCAGAGCGAGGTCGAGCTCATGCCGGAGACGCCGACGACCTCGACGCCCGGAATGCCCTTGGCCTTGGCCCAGAGCGTGACGAAGCCCGGCGCGCCGGTGCCGGCGAAATCGAGCGTGCCGGCCATCATCGCGTCGTTGATGACGTTGCCGCCGTCGAGCATCAGCCAGGTCACCTTGATGTCGCCGAGACCGGCGGCCTTGGCGCGCTTCTCGAGGAACTGCTGGTCCTGCATCACGAAGAGCGGCAGGTAGAGGATGCCGAAGCCCTTGGAAATGCGGACTTCCGAGACCTCGGCGCGGGCCGGGGCGGTGGCGAGCGCCGCGCCGAGCGCAGCGACCGTGAAGGCGGTACGCAGGAATGTCTTGAATGCCATGGGTATTCTCCTCCGATTGGTGGCCGTTCGGCCTTCTAAGTTCCCGTTTTAGTGCTGCATGCCCCAGCGGCGGATCGTCTTGCGCTCGATCGCGGCGAAGATGACGTTCTCGACGAAGAGGCCGATCAGGATCACGGTGAACAGGCCGGCGAAGACATTCGCCGTTTCGAGCTGGTTGCGGTTCTCGAAGATGAACCAGCCGAGGCCACCCGAGCCCGAGGAGACGCCGAAGACGAGCTCGGCCGCGATCAGGGTCCGCCAGGCGAAGGCCCAGCCGACCTTGAGGCCGGTCAGGATCGCCGGGAAGGCGGCCGGGATCAGGATGAGCCGCACCAGCTTCAGGCCGCGAAGGCCATAGTTCTGGCCGACCATGCGCAGTGTGTTCGAGACCGAACGGAAACCGGCATGGGTGTTGAGCGCGATCGCCCAGAGCACGGAATGGACGAGCACGAAGATCACACTGCCGGTGCCGAGCCCGAACCAGATCAGCGCCAGCGGCAGGAGCGCGATCGCCGGCAGCGGGTTGAACATGGAGGTCAGGGTTTCCAGGAGGTCGGCGCCGATGCGCGAGCCGATGGCGAGCGTCGTCAGCAGGGCGGCGAGCACGATGCCGATGCCGTAGCCGATGACGAGGGTCTGCAGCGAAACCAGCATGCGCTGCGGGATGACGCCGTTGGCGATGTTCTCGACGAAGGCCTGCACCGTCTGGCCGAAGGTCGGGAAGAGCAGCGGATTGCCGAGCCAGCGGCCATAGGCCTCCCAAGCGAGGGCGAGCACGGCGAGAATCAGGCCCTTGCGGACGAAGCCGATGCGATAGACCCGCTCGGCCCAGCCGATGGTCTTGGCGACGACGGGAGCATCGCTGGAATTGACGTCGCGGATGATTTCCGGACGGAAGCTGACGAGGTCGGTCATGTCGGTCTCCTCCGGTTCAATGATGCGCGAACAGCATGTCGTTGATACGCGTTTCGAGCGCGGCCTGCTTGCCGGTGCCCATCTCCTCGGGCGGCACGCTGTTGAGCTCGGCCTTGACCTCGCCGGGATGCGGCGAGAGCAGCAGGATGCGGGTACCGATCTTGATCGCCTCCTCGATCGAATGGGTGACGAAGAGCACGGTGAACTTGGTGTCGTCCCAGAGCCGCAGCAATTCGTCCTGCATCTTGCGGCGGGTGAGGGCGTCGAGCGCTGCAAAGGGCTCGTCCATGAGCAGGACGTCCGGCTCCATTGCCATGCCGCGCGCGATCGCGACGCGCTGCTTCATGCCGCCGGACAGCATATGCGGATAGCTGTCGATGAACTTGGAGAGGCCGACCTTGTCGATATAGGAGCGGGCGCGCTCCTCGGCCTCGGCCTGCGTGGCGCGGCCCGAGGCCGTCAGCGCGAAGACGACGTTCTCGCGCACCGTTTTCCAGGGCAGGAGCTGGTCGAATTCCTGGAACACCATCATCCGGTCCGGTCCGGGGCCGGAGACCTTGCGGCTCTTCAGGCTGATCTCGCCTTCGACCGGCGTGAGATAGCCGCCGATCGCCTTGAGCAGGGTCGACTTGCCGCAGCCGGACGGGCCGAGGAGGACGAAGCGGTCGGACGGATAGACATCGAAGGAGACGCGCCGCGTCGCGGTCACCACCACGTCGGGCGTCTTGTATTGCAGCGTCACGCCCTTCACCGAGAGGAGCGGAGTCGCAGTTGCAGCGTCGAATGGGGCCAGCATGTACCCTCCCTTGTTTCGTTTCCTTGCGCACTTATGGGCGCTTGCCGAGGGTGATAATCTGCGAGACTGACTCCAGCCTGACTCGGAGCCGGAAGGGAGATCTGCTTGCGCGTACTGGTCGTCGAGGACACCGCCGATATCGCGGAGGCCGTGGTGATGCGGCTGGAGAAGATCGGTCACGCCGTCGACTGGGAGCAGGACGGCATCACGGCGGCCGAGCTCCTGCATGTGCAGGCCTATGACCTCGTCGTGCTCGATCTCAGCTTGCCCGGCCAGGACGGCCTGGCGGTGCTCCGGCAGATGCGGGCGCGGCGCCTGAAGACGCCGGTGCTGGTGCTGACGGCTCGCTCGGCCGTGGACGAGCGGATTGGCGCGCTCGATCTCGGCGCCGACGATTACCTGGTCAAACCCTTCGACTATGGCGAGCTCGAGGCCCGCGCGCGGGCGCTGTTGCGACGCAGCGTTGGCCAATCCGACAACCTGTTGCGCGTCGGGCCTCTGGTCATCGATCGGGCGGGGCGCGTCGCCAGCGTCAATGACCGGCCGCTCAACCTGACGCGACGCGAATTGACGGTTCTCGAAATCCTCGCCGCGCGTCCGGACCGTATCGTGCCGAAGGAGGAACTGGTCGAGCAGCTCTTCAATTTCGATCAGGAAGCGAGCCCCAACGCGGTCGAGCAGTTCGTCGCACGCTTGCGTCGCAAGCTCGCCGATGCCTCGGTCGAGATCAGGACCCTGCGCGGATTGGGGTATCAGCTTGCGGTTGTCTGAGCTGCGCCTGTCGCTGCGTTTCCGCATCATCGCGGTGCTCGCGGCGGTGCTGGCGGCCGGCGCCGTCGTGCTCGGTGCTGCCGCCTGGCATTCCTCCTCGCTCGCGGCCCAGCAGGCCTATGACCGCTTGCTGCGCGGCGGTGCGGTGCAGATCGCCGAGAATGTCTATGTCCAGGGCGGCGTCGTCACTGTCGAACCGCCGGTCTCCACGATCGCGACCCTCGCCGATTACGACCTCGTCTTCTACAAGGTGGTCGATCCGCGCGGCATCGTCGTCGCCGGCTATGAGGACCTCGTATCGGACGCCGATCCGGTGGAGACCCGTGCCGGCGTCGTTCTCGAAGACGGTACCTATCAGGGCCAGCCGGTGCGCATCGCGACGCTCGCCCGGCAGATCGACATGCCCGGAACCAACAACTGGTCGACGATCGTCGTGGCCCAGACGACCGATGCCCGGCGCGCGCTGGCGCGCGACCTGACGCTCAAGGCACTCGGCGTCATCGCCGTGATGAGCGTGCTGGCGTTGCTCGCAGCCGCCTATGCGGTGACGCTGGCGCTGAAGCCATTGACCCGCATCGAGCGCGAGATCGCCAGCCGGCGGCCCGACGACCTGCGCCCGATCGAGGCCGAGCCGCCCAAGGAAATCCGCAATCTCGTCGAGGCGATCGACGACTTCATGCGCCGTCTTTCCGAACGGATGGCGATCATGCAGCGCTTCATCGCCGATGCCGCGCATCAGATTCGCACGCCGCTCGCCGCCCTCGACGCCCAGGTCGAGATTCTGGTCGGCACGCCCGCTTCCCGGCGCAAGGCCGATACCGTCAAGCGCATCCATGAGCGCACGGCTGAGCTCGGCCGCCTGACCGGGCAGTTGCTCGACCATGCGATGGTGATCCACCGGAAGGATGCGGCCACGGCGGCGCCGGTCGACCTGAACGAGCTGGCCAAGGCCGTGCTGGCCAAGGCCGTGCCGCTCTCGCTCTCGCGTGAGGTCGATATTGCTTTCGAGCCGGCAGAAGGCTCGCCGGTGGTAAACGGCGATGCGGTCAGCTTGCGCGAGGCCCTGGGGAACCTCATCGACAACGCGCTGAAGCACGGCGCCCGCAGCCGGCTCGTCGTAGCGGTGGGCGAGGGGGCAGGGAGCGCCTGGATCGAGGTCGCCGATGACGGAGAAGGGTTCGCCGCTCCGATCGCGGAGCTGGCGCGCCCCTTCGCCAAGGGGACGGACTCTTCCGGCTCCGGGCTCGGTCTCTCGATCGCGACGGAGGTCGCTGAAGCCCATGGCGGAAAGCTGACGGTGTCCCGGGAGGAAGGCATGACGCGCGTGCGGCTGGAACTCGGCCGCTCGTAGAAGGCTGCCCTTGCACCCGGTCAGCGATGCTCGCCTCCGGGTTGATGCTACAAAATTTGGAGCCGCCCTCAAATTCGGGTGATGCGGGTTTTAACTCCGGCAAAATAATATTATATAAATCAACGCCTTGGATCTTGGCACGGGCTTTGCCGAGGGGCTCGTGAAAAAAGCGAGGCTTTCGATGCAGATGCAGTGGCAGGCGATTGTCGATTTTGACGGCACGATCTCCCTGGCGGATACGACCGACCGGATTCTCGCGCGTTTCGCCGAGCCCGGCTGGGAGGCGATCGAGGAGGACTGGGTTGCGGGCCGGATCGGCTCGCGCGAATGCATGGAGCGCCAGATCGCGCTGCTCCATGTCTCGCCCGACGTGCTCGACACCTTCGTCGAAAGCTTCGAGATCGACTGGGGCTTCGTCGCCTTCGTCCGCACCTGCATGCGCCACGGCGTTCCGGTCACGGTGGTCTCGGACGGTCTCGACCGCACGATCCGCACCCTGCTGCGTCGCGCCGGCCTGACCGAGCTTCCAGTCATCGCCAACCATATCGAGCCGATCGGCGGGGATCGCTGGCGCCTGACCTCGCCGCATGCGGCCCGCGACGGAAGCTGCGCCAGCGGCACCTGTAAATGCGGTGTGGCGCGCAGCCTCGGCCGGCCTGCGACCATCCTGGTCGGCGATGGCCGCTCGGATTTCTGCATCGCGGAGCGGGCTGATCTCGTCTTCGCCAAGAACGGCCTGGTCGCGCATTGCGTCCAGGCAGGCGTGGAGCACCACGCCTTTTCCCAGCTCGCCGATGCGGCGCGTCTCCTGGAAGAGATGCTGACGGGCGTCGTCCCGGCCGTGGCGAGCCACCACCTCAAGGACAAGATCGATGGATGACGGCGTTCTTCAGCAGGACCGCTTGGCGGCTGCTGCCTCGGTGAACCTCGCCGGCCTTGCGGCCGAGGAGGCGCGCCTGCTCGCGCTCGAGGCCGAGTACTGCTCGCATGGCGACACGGTCCACTACACGCAGTTCCCGAAGATCTTCTCGGGCTGCGAGGGCTCCTTCATGCTCGACGCGGCGGGCAACCGCTTCCTCGACCTGCAGATGTGGTATTCGGCGGTCAATTTCGGCTACGCCAACCCGCGCCTCAACAACGCCCTGAAGCGCCAGATCGATACGCTGCCGCAGGTCGCCAGCCAGTATCTCCATCGCGAGAAGATCGAGCTCGCGGCGATGATCGCCAAGGATGCCCAGCGCAAGTTCGGCACCAAGGGCCGCGTCCATTTCAATGTCGGCGGCGCGCAGGCGGTCGAGGATTCGCTGAAGCTCGTGCGCAACGCCAAGGGCGGCAAGAGCCTGATGTTCGCCTTCGAGGGCGGCTATCACGGGCGCACGCTCGGCGCCTCCGCGATCACCTCCTCCTATCGCTATCGCCGCCGCTTCGGCCATTTCGGCGAGCGCGCCCATTTCATCCCGTTCCCCTACCACTTCCGCGGGCCGAAGGGCATGAGCAAGGAGGAGTACGGTGAGCATTGCGTGCAGCAATTCGCCCGGCTCTTCGAGAGCGAATATAACGGTGTCTGGGATCCCAAGGTCGGCGAGGCCGAATACGCCGCCTTCTATGTCGAGCCCTTGCAGGGCACGGGCGGCTACGTCATCCCGCCGCCGAACTTCTTCACCGGCCTGAAGAAGGTCCTCGACGACCATGGCATCCTGCTGGTCGTCGACGAGATCCAGATGGGCTTCTACCGGACGGGCAAGCTCTGGTCGATCGAGCATTTCGGCGTGCAGCCGGACGTGATCGTCTTCGGCAAGGCCGTCACCAACGGCCTGAACCCGCTCTCCGGCGTCTGGGCCAAGGAAGAGCTGATCAACCCGACCGTCTTCCCGCCGGGCTCCACCCACTCGACCTTCAACGCCAACCCGCTCGGCACTGCCGTCGCGCTGGAAGCGATGAAGATGATGGAGGAGGAAGACTACGAGACCATGGTCATGGCCAAGGGCAAGCATTTCCTTGCCGGCCTCCAGGAGCTCAAGCGCCGCCACAAGATCGTCGGCGAGGTCGATGGCCTCGGCATGGCGCTGCGCATCGAGATCTGCGAGCCGCATGACAGCTACACGCCGTCGAAGCGCCTCGTCGACCTGATGTGCGACGAGGGCATGAAGGCCGATCTCGAGATCGCCGGCAAGCGTTACGGGCTCGTGCTCGACATCGGCGGCTACTACAAGAACGTCATCACCCTCGCGCCGGCTCTGACCATGAGCTACGCCGAGATCGACCTGGCGATCGCGCTGCTCGACCAGCTCTTCGCCCGCGTCGCGACAGCCTGAACCAGGCCGAGGCGACGTTGCGATTGCGGGTCATCGATCTCGACGGCAGCCTGGCGGCGCAGGAGCCGCTTCGTCAACGTATCGATGCGGGCACCGCGAACCGCATCGATGCCGCCGATCTCGCCAAGCGACTGCGCATCGTCGCCAGCCGGTCGGCGCTGCAGGATCTGGCCACCCGGCTGCAATCCGCGGCCGGCGGCAAGACCACGGTGACCTTCTACGGGTCGGGTGATTTCCATCACCTGACCGCGGGTCTCGTGGCGGCGCTGGACGAGCCCCTGACCATCGTGCATTTCGACAACCATCCCGACTGGGTGCGCTTCCCGGCGACGGTCAATTGCGGCGCCTGGGTCAACCGGGCGCTGGAATTGCCGCATGTCCGCAAGGTCGTGACCATCGGCCCCTGCAGCGACGATCTGGTCCGGCCCGAACTGCAATTCGCCAATCTCGACGCGGTTCGTGACGGGCGCATCGTGCTCTATCCTTGGCGGCACCCGCCCTCACGCGTCTGGGGGCGTTACGGCCGCACGCGCTGCTACCGGCAGGAGGGCGGCCATCTCCACTGGCGCAATCTGGCGGATGAAAGCTGGACGGACTTCCTCGACGAGCTCGTCGAGGCGATCCCGACCCGCGCCGTCTGGCTGACCATCGACAAGGATGTGCTCGGCCGCACCGATGCCCTGACCAACTGGGACCAGGGCAGCCTGCCGCTGGACCATCTGATCGCAGCCATCGAGCGCCTTGCCGGCGAGCGCCGGATCGCGGGCGTCGATGTCTGCGGCGACTGGTCGGAGCCGCGCTTCGCCGACCCCTTCCGGGCGACGCTCGCCTATTTCGACCATCCGCCGCGATTGCGCCCTTCGGCCAAAGACCTTGCCGTCAACGCGCGGGTGAATGCTAAACTCATCGACTGCTTCGCGCAGGTGCTGTCATGACACTGACCATCGTGCTCTGGTTCATCCTCTCGATCGTCTGCGACGTGGTCGGCCAGCTTTGCCTGAAACTTGGCGCCGACAAGCTGCCTGATGGCGGCAATTGGCGTGAGATGGCCACTGCGCTCGGACGCTCGGGCTGGGCGCTCGCCGGCATCGCGACTTATGTCGCCGAATTCTTCATCTGGCTGCGCATCCTCGCCGAGGTGCCGCTCTCGATCGCTTTCCCGATCGCCAGCCTGAACTTCCTTGCCATCACCTTCGCCAGCGCCGTCTTCCTTGGAGAGCGTGTCGGCTCGCGGCAATGGCTTGGTGCCTGCTTCATTACGTGCGGCGTGGTCATCGTCGCGGGAACAGTCTGATGGAACAAGACGTGACGACGCCTGATTTCAGCCTGCGCTATCCTGGCGGCCGCACCGGCTTCCTGCTGATCCACGGCCTTGGCGGCACGCCGGTCGAGATGCGGGTGGTGGCGCGCGCGCTCCATCGCGCCGGCCATACCGTGCACTGCCCCCAGCTCGCCGGGCATTGCGCCGGTGAGGCCGAATTGCTGGCGACCGGCTGGCGCGACTGGGCCCGGAGCGTCTTCGACGAGCTCGACCGCATGCGCGCCATCTGCGACCGCGTCATCGTCGGCGGACTCTCGATGGGTGCGGTGATGGCGATGCATGTCGCCGCGGCGCGCCCCGAAGGTGTCGATGGCCTCGCGCTTTACGCGCCGACGCTCTGGTACGACGGCTGGTCGATCCCGCGTTATTCGTTCCTGCTCAAGTGGCTGATCAAGACGCCATTTGCCCGTCGCTACAGCTTCGTCGAGCGCGAGCCTTATGGCGTCAAGGACCTGCGAGCCCGCTCGGTGATCACGGCCGCGATCACGCGCGGCAACAGCGCCGAGGCCGGCCTGCTCGGCACGCCTTCGGGCGCGCTCCAGCAGATGTGGGCGCTGATCGCGCAGACGCGGCGCGAGATGCCGACGATCCGCTGCCCGGCCCTGCTTCTTCACGCGCGCGAGGACGATATCGCGAGCCTGTCCAACGCCTTCTACATCCAGCGCCATCTGGGTGGGCTCGTCGACGCGGTCATCCTGGACGACAGCTACCATCTCGTGACGATCGACCAGCAGCGGGACATCGTCATCGAGCGTTCGCTCGCCCTGGCGGCGCGGCTGGAGGCGGCTGCCGCTCACGAGAAGGCGGTCGAGCTGCGCGTCGTTGCTGCGGAATGAGCCCGTTTTCGGCCCGGATCGTGGCCAGCGTGGCGGATATCGATGCCGCTGCCTGGGATGCTTGCCTGCCGGGAGAGGCTGAGTGCCATGCCTATTACGTCGCCTGTGAAACGGCGGCTGCGGCCTCCGGCATCGGTTTGCGCATGGCCGCGATCGTTGTGGAAGCGGAAGGCGAGATCGTGGCCGTCGCCCCGTTCTTCCGCCTGAACTACCGGCTCGACACGCCGCTGCAAGGCCGGATGCGCCGCCTGGGCGATGCGCTGTTCCGCCATCTGCCGGGGCTCGTCACCCTGAAGGCGCTCTGCGTCGGCTCGCCCTATGCCGAGCGCTGCCATCTCGGCTTCGCGGCAAGGCTCGACGCGGCGGGCCGCGCCGCTGCCTTCGCTTGCGTGGCCGATGCGCTCCAGCGCCAGGTCACGCTCGAACGCGCTCATCTCTCGGTCTGGAAGGACCTGGCGCCGGTCGAGGATCGCGAGGCCGGTTTCCTGCCCGAACTGGGCTTCGCCCAGATCACGAGCCTGCCTGTCGCCGTGCTCGATCTGCCTTATGCGGATGAGGCTGCTTATCTGGCCTCGCTCTCGGCTCCGACCCGCAAGGATATCAGGCGCAAGCTCGCCAAGGCCGACAACGTTCGAATCGAGTTCCGAAGCGATATCAGCACTTTGGCTGATCAAATCGATTCTCTTTATGAAGAGACGCGTGCGCAGAGCGGCCTGGATTATGGCGACCTGGAACTTCTGCCGCCGGGCTATTTCGCTGCGATCTCCCGCGCGCTCGGGGAGCGGGCCGTCTTCGCGCTCTACTGGGTTGGCCAGGAACTCGCGGCCTTCAACCTGCTGCTGGTCGAGGCCGATCGCGTGATCGATAAGTTCCTGGGGATGCGCTATCCGCTGGCGCGCGAGCATAATCTCTATGTGGTCAGCTGGATGGCGAATATTCGCTTCTGCCTCGACCGGGGTATCAAGCTGTTCCAGAGTGGCCAAACGGCCTATGCATCGAAGCTTCGCTTCGGCAGCCGCCTCGTCCCGTCGACGATCTATGTCCGCCATCGAGCCGCGCCGCTGCAATGGGTGCTGCGTCGCCTGAGCCCCTGGCTTGGCTTCGACCGTTTCGATCACGATCTGGTCCGGCATGTTGAAAGGAAGGCCGCATGAGTGCCCTCGCGCCGTCCGAGGCGCCCGCCCGCTGGCGCCAGATTCTGATCTGGCTCGCCTTCATCGGGCTGGATACCGGGACCCAGATCGCCTTCAAATGGGGCGCTGATGGGCTCGGCGACATGGATTTCGGCCTTGAGATGCTGGCGCGCTCGGTGACGCTCCCCGGCGTCTGGTTCGCCGTGATCGGCTATCTCGGAACCTTCCTGGTCTGGATGGCGATCCTGCGCGACATGCCGCTGAGCCGAGCCTTCCCGATGACCGGCCTCGTCTATATCACGGTGCCGCTTTTCGCCTGGGGCGCCTTCGGTGAACATATCAGCCTGTTGCGCGCTGGCGGCATTGCCCTGATCATCTTCGGCGTCATCCTGCTCGGTTCGGAGGATGGACATGAAGTGGCGTAGCTTGCGGAGCTTGGTTTTGGCGGGGGCGCTAGCGGCAGCGATCCCCGCCCATGCCGATCCGATGACGCAGGTGGTCGGTCGCTGGCGCGATTCCGACGGCGAGTCGGAAATCGCTATCGCCCGTTGTGGGGCAGCGCTGTGCGGCAAGATCGTCTGGCTGAAGGAGCCGCGCATCGATCGGTTCAATCCGAAGGAAGAGCTGCGCACCCGTTCGCTCATGGGAATGCAGGTGCTCAGCGGCTTTGCCCCGGATGCGAATGGAATCTTGACCGGCAACGGCTATAATCCCGCGGACGGGAAGACGTATCGGACCACGCTGGAGCTGTCGGCGCCGGATGCGCTGGTGGTCCGCGGCTGCGTGCTCGGCGGCCTGATCTGTGACGACGACACCTGGACGCGGCAGCCGTGAGGCGCCGCTGCAGCCTCATGGGGGCGCGCGGATGACGTCGCTGAGGCTCCGGCTGGTTATCGGCTTCATGCTGGTCAGCGTGCCGGCGATGCTGGCCTCTGCCTTCATCGCGGCGAAGCTGATCTCGGACACGTTCGAGGACAATGTCGGGCATTGGCTGCGGGAAACCTCGCGCTTCTTCGCGCTCGAGGTCTCCGAAGCCGCGCAAGAGGCGCAGCGCGTTGCCGGCGTGATCGGGCATCGGCTCGAGCACAGCGCCGACGATGCCAGGATGCAGCGTACCGTCGAGCGCGAGTTCGCGGTGCTGAACTCGGTCGGCTACGATCTCATCGCGATCTACCGGCCCGGCGGCGAATTGATCTTTTCCTCGCGCCGCTTTTCGTCGATCGGCTCCCTGCCCGAGAAGACGGGGCTCGGGCTGTTCAAGATCTCGGCCGACAACAAGCGCTGGATCATGGCGGGTGCGGTGCAATCCGTGCAGATCAACGGCCAGCCGGCCAATCTCCTGGTCGGTTCCTGGCTCGACGACAGCTATCTCGGCGGCATCAAGGTCGTGACCTCGCTCGATGTGCGCCTGTTCTCCGATTTCGACGGAGAGCTGGAGCCGGTGGTGCAGACGCATCCCGACCACCCGGTCACGGTGCCCAGCGAAATCCGGGCGCGGCTCGATGCGGGCGAGGATGAGATCTTCGACCCGGATGCCGGCTCGGGCGCCTACCGGGCCGTCTATGCCGGGTTTCGCGGCATCGATGGCAAGCTCGCCGCGATCAGCTTCATCGGCATGCGCAGCGAGGCAGGCTTCTTCGAGCAGCTCGGCCGCGAGCGCCTGTTCCTGGGCATCTTCCTGATCGGCTGTTTCATCGCGGCGCTCGTCGGCAGCCTGATGTCCGACGTGCTGGTGCGCCCGCTGCGCGCCCTGACGCGTGGCGTCAGGGCGATTGCCGCAGGCGATTTCGGTCAGCGCGTCGGCGTCGGCGGCGGGCGCGAGATCGCCGAGCTTGCCAATGGCTTCAACGGCATGGCGGAGCAGCTGGGCAAGCTGCACGAACTGGAGATGGAGCTGCGGCGCAGCGACCGGCTCTCGGCGCTGGGGCAGGCAGCGATGGTCATCGCGCATGAGGTCCGCAACCCGCTCGGTATCATCAAGACCTCGACCGAAGTGGTGCGCAACCGCGCCAAGCTCGGCGATACCGAGGCGAAGATGCTAGGCTACGTCATCGACGAGGTCCGCCGCATCGAGACGCTGATGCGTGAGTTTCTCGACTTCGCCCAGCCGCGCCCCCTGGTCCAGAGCCGCTTTCCATTGCGCAACGTCATCGACAGGGTCGCGGCCATCGCCGAGCCGGAGCTGGCGCGGCGCAATATCGTCCTGCGCGTCGAGGATGGAAGCGGTGGCGCCGCGATTCTGGGCGATGCCGACCAGCTCCATCAGGCCTGCCTCAATTTGGTCCTGAACGCGATGGATGCCATGCCCGCAGGTGGCACGATCTTCGCGAATCTGACTGCCGACGCGAAGAACGTATCGCTGGCGATCAGCGACGAAGGCCCGGGCGTGCCGAAGGCGATCCGCACGGAGATCTTCAATCCGTTCTTCACCACCAAGGTCAAGGGGACGGGCTTGGGGCTGGCGAAGGTGCAGGGCGTGGCGGTCGCGCATGGCGGAACGGCAAGCTGCGAAGGCGAGGAAGGGCAAGGCGCGGTCTTCGTCCTCTCGCTGCCGCGCGCCGGGATGGGAGGGACCCCATGAGCCATTCCATCCTGGTGGTCGACGACGAGGAGCGGCTGGGTGACGTGCTGGCCGCTGCGCTGGAGGATCTCGGCTACAGCGCGACCGCGGTGACGAGCGCGAAGGCCGCGCTGCTGGCGCTGGAGCAGTCGCGCTTCGATCTCGTGCTGACCGATCTGCGCATGCCGGTGATGGACGGGCGTGGGCTGTTGCGTGAGGCACGCAGCCGCTGGCCCGACATGCCGGTCATCATCCTGACGGCCTTCGCCGCGGTGCGCGACGCGGTGGAACTCGTCAAGGAAGGCGCGTTCGACTATATCGCCAAGCCCTTCGAGATTGAGGATGTCGCAGCGACGATCCGGCGGGCGCTGCGCCTGGCTGATGTGGTGCGCGACAACGAGCGCCTGCGCACCGAGCTGGAGGGACGCCATAGCTTCGATACGCTCGTCGGCAACAGTGCTTCGTTCCGCCGTGTCATCGAGCAGGTCACCGAGGTCTGCGAGACCCGGGCGACGGTGATGCTCAACGGCGAGAGCGGCACCGGCAAGGAGCTCGTCGCGCGCGCGATCCATTTCAACAGCCCGCGGCGGACGCGGCCCTTTATCGCGGTCAATTGCGCCGCGATTCCCGAGACCTTGCTCGAGAGCGAACTGTTCGGGCACGTCAAGGGCGCCTTCACCGGAGCGGTCTCCAACCGTATTGGCCGTTTCGCGGCGGCCGATGGCGGCACGCTCTTCCTCGACGAGATCGGTGACATGCCGCTCGCCATCCAGGCAAAGCTTCTGCGCGTCGTGCAGGAGCGCAGCTTCGAGCCGGTGGGCGCCAATCGCAGCCAGGCCGTCGATGTCCGGCTTGTCGCCGCGACCCACAAGGATATCCGGCAGGCGGTCGAGCAGGGGAATTTCCGCGAGGACCTGTTCTATCGTCTGAACGTCTTCCCCATCCGCTTGCCGGCGCTGCGCGAGCGTTCCGAGGACATTCCGCTGCTGGCCGCGCATTTTCTCGCGGCGCTTTCCGAAGCCGTCGGAAAGCGCGTCTCGGGCTTCTCGCCCGCCGCGCTGGCCGCCATGGCGTCGCACGGCTGGCCGGGCAATATCCGCGAGTTGCATAATTGCATCGAACGCGCGCTGATCGTCGCCAAGACGGCCGTGATCGACGTTCAGGACTTGCCGAGGGACCTGTTCGAAGGGCAGCGTCGCGCCGGTCGCGATGGCCTGCCGCAGGATCTCGATGCCGAGCTCGAACGGATCGAACGCGAGTTCATCCTCGAAGCCCTGCGTCGCAGCGACGGGGTTCAGGTCAAGGCCGCGCGGATGTTGGGTATCGCGGAGCGGAGCCTCTGGCACCGCATCAAGAAACTCGATATCCGGTTGAATCGGACCGTCGCGGATTAAGGTCGCTGCAACAATCATGGCGCAAGCATCGATCATCAGGACATCGGGCGCCCGCCGGGCGCGTGAGGAGCGGGTGTTGCGTCATCGCTTTGGATGGGTCGGCGGGCTGGTCCTGCTTTCGATCACGACAGCCGCTGCCGAAGAGGCTACGCCGGCGCTGACGGACCCGACTCCGGCGAAGGGCTGGGTCATTTCGGTCGGCGGTTCGCTGCAGCTCGGTCCCAAATACGACGGGGCCAATGGGGCAGGTCCGTCCTTTATGCCCTCGGTCACCTGGCGCCGCGTCGGCGAGCCGGAGGGCTTCAGCGCGCCGGACGACAGCTTCGACTATGCGCTCTACGAGAGCGATCGTTTCAGTTTCGGCCTTGCCGCAAGCTGGCGGGCGGGGCGCTACTCGTCCTCGGAGCGCCGCCTTTTCGGCATGCGGGATATACCGTGGACGGTCGAGGGCGGCGTCTTCGCCGAATTCTGGCCGATCCTGGAGCGTCTGCGCACGCGTGTGGAGGTGCGTCAGGGTTTCCATGGCCACCACGGCATGGTTGCGGATTTCTCCGCGGATTGGGTTGAGAAGTTCGGCCGTTTCACGCTGTCCGGCGGGCCGAGGTTCACCCTCGGCAATGCGGCCTATATGCGTCGCAATTTCGGCGTAACTCCCAGGGAGTCCTTGGCAAACGGCTTCCTGGCGCCGTACCGGCCCTCCGCTGGCGCCAAGAGCGTCGGCGCAGCGGCGGCGGTGGAATATGCGTGGTCGGACGCTTGGTCGACCACCCTGTTTGCCCGCTATGATCGCCTGATCGATGAGGCAGCCCGTTCGCCGCTGGTGCAGACGGTCGGCCAGCGCGATCAGGTCACGGTCGGCGTGGGCGCGACCTATTCCTTCACGATCAATCCCTGAGAGGCAACGCCCCAGTCATTCCGGGTTCGCGCCCCAGGCGCGCCCCGGAATGACAGGGGCTGCTGGGGCAAGCGCCCGCGCAGATTCTAACGTCCTGCGCCGATGCCGCCGATGCAGGTGTATTTCACGTCGAGATAATCCTGCAGGCCGTATTTCGAGCCTTCCGAGCCCAATCCCGATTCCTTGACGCCGCCGAATGGCGCGACCTCGGTGGTGACCAGCCCCTCGTTCACGCCGACGATGCCGTATTGCAGCGCCTCCGAGACCCGGAAGGTGCGGCCGAGGTCGCGTGTGTAGAAATAGCAGGCGAGCCCGTACTCGGTGTCGTTGGCGAGGCGGATCGCCTCGTCCTCGGTCTCGAAGCGGAAGACTGGTGCGACCGGCCCGAAAATCTCCTCGCGCGCGAACTGCATGGCGCTGGTCGCGCCCGCGATCACGGTCGGCTCGTAGAAGCTCAGGCCCAGATCCGAACGCTTGCCGCCGGTCGCGACGGTGCCGCCCTTGGCCTTGGCGTCGGCGACCATCTCCTCGACCTTGGCAAGCGCCTTGTCGTCGATCAGCGGGCCCTGCGTCACGCCGGCCTCCAGCCCCGAGCCGAGCGTGAGCTTGCGGGTCGCGGCCGCGAGCTTCTCGACGAAGGCGTCGTAGATGCCGGCCTGCGCGTAGAAGCGGTTGGTGCAGACGCAGGTCTGGCCGGAGTTGCGGAATTTGGCGGCCATCGCGCCTTCGACCGCGCGGTCGAGATCGGCATCGTCGAAGACGATGAAGGGCGCATTGCCCCCGAGCTCCATCGAGACCTTCTTCACCGTCTCGGCCGCCTGCTTCAGCAGCACTTTCCCGACCGGGGTGGAGCCGGTGAAGGTGATCTTGCGCACCAGCGGATTGCCGGTGAGCTCGCCGCCGACCGCGCGGGCGTCACCCGTCACGACATTGACGACGCCGGCCGGAATGCCGGCCTTTTCGGCAAGGATGCCCCAGGCCAGGGCCGAATAGGGTGTCTGCGATGCAGGCTTCGCGACGACGGTGCAGCCGGCTGCCAGCGCCGGGCCGATCTTGCGGGCCAGCATCGAGGAGGGGAAGTTCCAGGGTGTGATCGCGCCGACCACGCCGAGCGGCTGCTTGGTCACGATGATGCGCCGGTCGGCCCAGGGCGAGGGGATGACGTCACCGTAGACGCGCCGGGCTTCCTCCGCGAACCAGAGCACATAGGCCGCGCTCATGCCGACCTCGCCCTTCGCCTCGGCCAGGGGCTTGCCCTGCTCGCGGGTCAGGAGCTCGGCCAGCGCATCCTGGTGCGTCATGATCTCGTCGGCGAGCCTGCGCAGCAGCACCGCGCGCTCCTGCGCGGTCTTGGCGGCCCAGGCCGGGAAGGCGGCATGCGCGGCCTCGATCGCGGCGCGCGTCTCTTCCACGCCGGCCGAGGGCACCGAGCCGATCGTCTGGCCGGTGGCCGGATCGGTCACGGGGATCGTCCCGCCCGACGCCTGGTCCAGCCAGCGCCCGCCGACGAAGATCGCGTCCCGCCTGAAATCGCTCCACTGAGACATGAGACAGCCTTTCATAAAAGCGGGCACCATGGCCGCGTGTCCTCGCAGATTGCGGGGCACGCATCGTCCGAGGCTCTTCTGACGAGACCTCATGTGCCCTTTCTAGTCGGCGGCCGGCGTCATGGGAACAAGCCGACGCCTCGGCTTGCGCAGGGATCCGCTGCCGTCGGGACATGACGGCAAGCTGTTCCGGACGGCGGCGCTCGGGCTATGGTCCTCGTCATGCGCCGCGATTGATTCCGAGGCGTGAGAAAGGTGCTCCGATGACCGATAGCCCCCGCCCGTCCGCTGCAGAGCGCCTCGACCAGGCACTCGCCCGGATCCGGGATCCCAGGCGCGAAGGCGGGAAGGTGTTCACAGTTCTCTATGAGGCGTCGGCGCGGCGCGAGGCGGCGGCGTCCGACGCGCGGATCGCTGCCGGAAAGCCGCTGGGGCCGCTGGACGGGCGCATCGTCTCGATCAAGGATCTGTTCGACGTGGCCGGCGAGACGACGCGTGCCGGTGCGGCCGTGCTGCGCCGCCAGCCGGCTGCCATGGCCGATGCCCCGATCGTGCAGCGCCTGCGCGCTGCCGGCGCCGTCATTGTCGGCAAGACGCAGATGACGGAATTCGCCTTCTCGGCGCTCGGCACCAACGCGCATGACCCTGTCGCCGGCAATCCGCATGACCGCAACCGCGTGCCCGGCGGTTCCTCCTCCGGCGCCGTGGTTTCGGTGGTGGACGGCATGGCCGAGATCGCGATCGGCAGCGATACCGGCGGCTCGATCCGCATCCCCTCGGCCCTGACCGGCGCGGTTGGCTTCAAGCCCACCTCCGGCCGCGTCCCGACGAGCGGCGCCTTCTCCCTCTCCAGCACACTCGACACGGTCGGCCCGATCGCCCTGAGCGTCGCCGATTGCGCGATGACCGACGCCGTCCTCGCCGGAGAGGCGCCGGAGCCGCTTTCACTGCGGCCGCAAGCCCGCTTCGTGGTCGCGCGGGGCCGCCTGTTCGATGCGATGGAGCCTGAAGTCGCCGAGGCTTTCGAGGCCGGGCTGGAGCGGCTGCGGCGTGCCGGTCTGAAGATCGAGGACGGCTCGCTCGACCCGAGCCTCGATGCGCTGGCCGCGCTCGATAAGATCGGTGGCTTTCCCTCGATCGAGCTGGGCGCGACCTTGCGCGATCTCGGCGTGGCCGGCCTCGACGAGGTCGATCCCAAGACGCGTGTGCGCATCGAGGCCGGTGCGGGCATCCTCGGCATCGATTATGTCCGCATGCAGCGCCGCCGCGCAGCGGCGGTCGCGGCCTTCGCAGCCTCGATGACCGAAGATACGGTCTATTTGCTGCCGACGACGCCGATCCGCGCGCCGCTTCTGTCCTCGGTCGCCGATGATGCCGGCTTCCACCACGCCAATGGCCTCGTGCTGCGCAATCCGCGCGTTGGCAACCTGTTGGATACGCCGTCGCTCTCGCTGCCTCTGCCGGTTCCGGCCGGCGCGCTCCCGGTTGGCATGATGCTGATCGGCCGGCGCGGCGCGGACCGCGCGCTGCTGGCGATCGCCGCGAGCGTAGAGGCGGCCCTCAACCGCTGACGAACGACGACGGAGGCCGGATATACCGGCCTCCTTTCCGCACTGGCTTGAGGTTCAGGCGGGAATTCCCGAAGTCTCAACCGAGCTTGCGGCTGGTGGCGAAGGAGCCCATGCGCCAGCCGAGCTTCTCCTCGATGCGACGGGCCGCGGCCTTCACCGCCTCGACGAAATTCGCGTGCTCCTCGTTCACGCGGAACTCGGGCAGGACGATCGAGACCGTGATCGGGCAGGCGCCGGCTTCGTCCAGCACAGGTGCCGCGATACACGCGACGGCGTAATCCGACTCCCCGGCCTGGATCGAGACGCCTGCAGCAAGCGAGTCGCGCGCCTGCGCAAGCAAGGTGGCGAGATCGGTGACGGCGCGCCCGGTCGGCGACGCCTTGGCGCTCTTGCGGAAGAGTGCTGTCCGCTCGGCTTCGTCGAGCCCGGCGACCAGCAGCCGGCCTGAAGCCGTCCAGTTCAACGGCACGCGCGTGCCGACGCGCGAGGTAATGACGAAATGGCCGGGGCCCTCGGCCATGGCCTCGACCACCATCATGCCGCCGTCGCGGCCACAGATCTGCACGGTCTCGCCGACCTCGCGCGCCAGCACATGCATCTCATGCGTCGCGACATTGATGACCTGCAGATCGCGGGCATAGGCGAGGCCGTAGTGATAGAGCCGCGGTCCGAGCCAGACGCCGCTGTCGCCGGAACGTGCCAGCAGGCTCTTGTCCAGCAGGTCCTCGACGATGGCATAGACCGTCGAGAGCGGTGCGCCGATCGCGCGCGCGATCTCATAGGCGGTCAGCGCCCGGCCCTCCTGCTGGAGATGGTCGAGGATCTGCACGGCTCGGTCGATGCCGCTGACGCGCGAGCGCCGCTGTCCGGTCGGTTCCGGTGCGCCTTCGCCATCCTGCGTCGTCGGGGCCTTGCTCATACCTGCGCTTTCGTACCTACGGCTCGCCAAGTCAACGCCAAGACACAAGTCAACGCCACGACAGGCCGTGGCTGTGCCGGACGAGCCGGCGTGGGCGCGGCACATAGCGGCTGGCGGTGACTGCTTCCGCGCCGATCACCGCATGGCGCGGCTCGAACAGCCGGGTCAGCTTCGAGACGTCGCCATTTGAATCGGTCGCTTCCAGATCGCTGTCGATGATGTCGAAGATCGTGAAATCGGCGCGCTGGCCGACGGTCAGCCGGTCGGTCATGTCGAGCTTGATCACCGAGGCCGGAGCGTGGGTCACGGCCTGGATGATGGCGTCGAAGGGCATGCCGACCGACAGCAGCTTCGACATCGTCGTCGCCAGGTCCCAGACCGGGAAGTTCATGCAGCGGTTGTGCAGATCGGTCGAGATCGAGAACGGCATCAGCCCGCGCTCGATCGCAGCCTCCGCCACCTTGAAGGAGAAGGAGGCGCCGCCATGGCCGATATCGAGCCGCACGCCCTCGGCCGCGCAGCGTTCGGCCAGCTTGAACAGGTCCTCGTCTTCCAGGATGCTCGAACCGGCCTTGCCGTTGAAGCAATGGGTGACGACGTCGCCCGGTCCGAGGATCTCCAGCACCTCGTCATAGAGGGCAGGCGGCTCGCCGACATGGACCATCATCGGCAGCTTCAGGATCTTGGCGATCTTCTTGCCGAGCTTGACCGGCGTCACGCCCCAGGAGCCGGTGATGACATGGCTCGCCCGCACCTTGAGGCCGACGATGTGCTCGCTGTTCTCGGCATAGCATTCGATGATGCGGTCGAGATCGATATCCCCAATGTCGCGCAGCTCCGGCACCCGATTGCAGGCGACCAGCCCGATCGAGCCGAGATTGAGGAAGGCCTTGATCCGCTCGCGCGCCGGCTCGATGACATACTCGCGGAAGCCGTGGAAATTGGCTTCGCCGGCCGAGCCCGCATCGACCATGGTGGTGACGCCGCGCTCGGCTCCGCAATCGCTGGGCCGGAGCGAAATGTCGGTGCCGCCATGCCAGACATGGACATGGAGATCGACCCAGCCCGGCGAGACGAAGGCGCCCTTGCCGTCGACGCGCTCCGCATCGGCTGGGGCAGCCAGCCCCGCACCGATCGCCGCGATCTTGCCCTCGCCGCCGACGAGGATGTCGGTAGCTGTGGTGGGGATGGCCGGCCCGAAGGCGACCGGCTTCACATTGGCGATCAGCAGTGGCTGCCGCGTGGCAGATGTCATGTCAGAGATCCTTCCGCAGGCGCGGATCGAGCAGGTCGCGCAGGCCGTCGCCCACCATCTGAAGGGAGAGCACGGCGAGGACGATCGCGAGGCCGGGGAAATAGGTCATCCAGTCGGCCTGGCCGATATATTGCCGCCCTGCCGAGATCATCGTGCCCCAGGTCGGGATATCCGGGCTGACGCCGAGCCCGAGGAAGGAGAGCCCGGCCTCGGCCAGCATGGCGCTGGCGAAGATGAAGGTGGCCTGCACCGTGATCGGCGAGACGATGTTGGGCAGGACATGCCGGACCATGATCCGGAAGGTCGGGTTGCCGAAGGCGCGCGCCGCCTCGACATAGGGCAGTTCGCGGATCACCAGCGTCGCGGCCCGCACGATGCGCGCGAGCCTGGGCGCATAGACGATCGAGAGCGCGATGATCACCGTCATCAGCGAGGGACCGAGCGCCGCGACCAGCGCGATCGCGAGCAGGATGTCGGGGAAGGCCATCATCGCGTCGATCAGGCGCGCGATCGGCGTGTCCAGCCGCTTGAAGAAGCCGGCGAGCAGCCCGAGCGTCACGCCGATCAGCGAGGACAGCACGACGACGGCGGCGCCGACCGAGAGCGACAGCCGGCCCGCATAGAGCATGCGCGAGAAGATGTCCCGGCCGAACTCGTCCGTACCGAACCAGTAGATCGCCGAGGGCGGCTTCAATCGGTTGACGATCGAGAGCTTGCCCGGCGCATAGGGCGCGAGCAGCGGCGCGAAGGCGGCGAGCAGCACGAAGACGATCAGGATCGCGAGGCCGATCGCCACCATGCGGCGCTTCAGCAGGTGGCGCAGGAAGGTCCGGCCGCGGTTCGGCGCCGGTGCGTCGGGGGCGAGATCGGTCATCAGTAGCGCACCCTGGGATCGACCAGCAGATAGAGCATGTCGATCGCGAAATTGATCAGGACATACAGGCCCGCGATGACGAGCAGCGCGCCCTGGATCACCGGATAGTCGCGCCTGAGCACGGCCGAGACGACGAGATTGCCGACGCCGGGCAGGCCGAACACGGTCTCGGTCACCACCGCGCCGGAGATCAGCACGGCGGCGGTGAGGCCGAGCACGGTCAGGATCGGGATCAGCGCATTCTTCAGCGCGTGCCTGAGGACGACCTTCTGCTCGCCCAGCCCCTTGGCGCGGGCGGTGCGGATATAGTCGTCGCCGAGCACGTCGAGCATCGAGGCGCGGGTGAAGCGCATGACCAGCGCGGAGGAGACGAGCCCGAGCGCGACCGCCGGCAGGATCAGGTGCTTGATGCGCTCGAGCAGGCTGGTATCGGGTCCGCCATAGCCGGAGACAGGCAGGATGCCCAAGCGCACCGCGAAGATCTGCATGAGGATCAGGCCGAGCCAGAAGCCCGGGATGCTGGCGCCGAGCATGGCGAGCGTCGTCGCGGCCTGGTCGATGAAGGAGCCGCGCCGATAGGCGGCGTAGATGCCGACCGGCAGCGCGATGACGCTCGCGATCGCGAGCGAGAGCAGCGTCAGGAAGAAGGTCGGCTCCGCCCGCTCCATCAGCGCCGAGGTCACCGGCATGTTCAGGAAGATCGATTGGCCGAGATCGCCGCGCAGCAATTGCCCGACATAGATCACGTATTGCGACAGGATCGAGCGATCGAGCCCGAGCCGCGTGCGCAGCTCGGCGACGTCATGCGCCGTCGCCTCGGGGCCGAGCATCACCGCGGCGGGGTCGCCGGGCGTCACGCGCACGATCACGAAGACGATCGTGACGACGAGCAGCATGACCGCGATCATGCCGGACAGGCGTTGCAGGATGTAGCCGAGCATGGCGCGACCTCTCGTTGCTCGCTATCCGGCCGCAATCGAGCGGCCGGATAGCGAGGGGGATCACTTCTTGAGCGTGACGTTCCAGAAATAGGGCCAGGGCGCCGGCACGATGCCGTCGAGCTTGGCGGATTTCGCCGAGAGCGCGTTGAAGTCACCGATCTTGATGAAGGGTACCTCGTCGTAGATCACCTTCTGCACGTTGGCCCAAAGCGCGGCGCGCTTGGCCGGGTCGGCCTCGGAGGTGAAGGCGTCGACGGCGGCCTTGCGGGCGGGCGTGTCCCACCAGCCGGGCGAGCTGGTCGAGAGCGAGCCGATCAGCGCCGGCTCCGGCAGGAACGGGCTATGGGTGATGTAGATGTCCCAGAGCGCCTTGTCGGTGCGCCGCTGGGTCAGCGTCGCCCAGTCGACCACCTGCAGGTCGACGGTGAAGCCGGCAGCCTTCAGATACTCGGCCGCGACCTGCGCCATCTTGTAGTGGAACTCGTACTGACGGCTGGTCAGGATGCGGATCGGCTCGCCCTTGTAGCCGGCCGCCTTGGCGGCGGCCTTCGCCTTGTCGGCATCGCCGAGATTGTAGTTCCCGGCGACGCCGGCATCCGTGCTCCACGCGTATTCCGACGGATAGATATTGCCGTCGAGCGCGTAGAACTCCTTGGTTCCGAACGCCGCCGCCAGCATGTCCTCCATGCTCAGCGCCGTGCGGATCGCCTTACGGACGCCGAGATTCTTGGCCGCGCCCTCGGCAGTGTTCATGACGAAGACGGGGTAGCCGAAGGGCTTCAGCACCACAGGCTGGGAGGTTGCGCCCTTGAGCCGGTCGAAGGACTCCACGGGGATCGCGTCGACATAGGAATACTGGCCGGAGACGGAAGCCTCGACGCGGGTATTGGCATCCGGAACCGGCACGAAGCGAACCTCGTCCAGCAGCGGACGCCGCGCCCCGCCATAGCCGTCGGCTGCGCCGTCGCGCGGCTTGTAGCCGGCGAAGCGGACGAGCTGGATATACTGGTCGGCCTTGCGCTCCTTGAGCATATAGGGGCCGGTTCCGATGAACTCCTTCATCGGCTCGTCCTGCTTCTTGGCGGGGATGATGATCGCCGCGGAATTGTTGAAGGCGAGCAGCGAAAGCAGCGGCGCGTAGGGCTCCTTCAGCGTGATGACGAGCGAAGCCGGCCCGGAGGCCTCGACGCTATCGATGAAACCCGCCGCCTGCTTGCCGCGCGAGGCGAGCTTCATCCAACGCCTCAGCGAGGCGACGGCGTCCTCGGCGGTGAGGTCTGAGCCGTCATGGAATTTCACGCCCGCCCTGAGCGCGATGCTGTAGCGCTTCCCGTCCGCGCTGATCGTCGGCAGCGCATCCGCGAGCAGCGGCGTCACCTTCCAGCTCTTGTCGAAGGTGTAGAGCGTCTCGAAGACATGCTGGGTGATCGTCCCGACGAGGTCGGCAGTCGAGACCATCGGGTCCAGGGTCGGCGGCTCGCCGACGGTCGCGACCGTGGCGATGCCGCCCGTCTCCTGTGCGGATACGAGGGACGGGGCGGTGAGCAGGCTGCAGGCGAGCAGGCATCCAAACAGGCGTTTCATGGTCCCTCACATTCTTTTATTATGTATTAGAGTGCTTAATAACAGAATGTCGCCGCGCTGCCAATGCCAACGCGGCTGGCGCTTAGTCAGGCCATTTCGCCAGCGAGGCGGCACGCCGGTTGCGGCGCTCGATCAGCGGGCTCGCGATGATCGTGTTGCTGCGCCGCGCCGTCTCCAGCTCGGCGACGATGCGCTCGGCGACGATTTCCTCCTGGCCCGGATGCAGGTTGCAGGGGTCGAGATAGAAATAGCCGTGCTCGACCTCATGGTCCCGGACGATCACCGGCTGCGGGCCGCTCGCCAGCGCGTCGGCGAGGTCCCATGCGGTGATATGCGCCTGCTCGGGATCGATGGAGAGCTTCATCCGGTCGAGCGGGTTATGGGTCGGGTCGGGCTCGATCACGGCGGTGACGCCGGGCCGCTCTGCAAAGCGGGCGAGCCAGAGATCGAGCGCGCGCTGCTCGCGCGCCCTGATGCCGGCATGGTCGCGCTTCTCCCAAGCCTCCAGCGCCGCCATCGTGCCGAGCACGCTTTCCTTGCCGATCTTCATGCCGCGGCCGATGCCGCCATTCTGGATATAGGCGGCCCGGACCATGTCCTTGCGCCCGGCGACGATGCCGCCGGTCGGCCCGCCCAGGAACTTGTGCGAGGAATAGAGCACGATATCGGCACCGGCCGCGAGAAAGCCGCGCAGGTCGTATTCGGAGGCCGCGTCGACGATGACCGGCACGCCGTGCTCGTGGCAGACCGCCGCGAACTCGTCGAGCGGCATGAGCCCGTACTGCACCGTATGATGCGAGACGACATAGAGCGCCGCCGCCGTCCGCTCCGTGATCGCTCCGGCGAGCTGGTAGGCACGAGCGCTGGTGGCCTGTCCGACGACGACCGGCGTCGCCCCCGCGAGCCGGATCGCCTGGTCGACCGGCGCGCCATAGCCGACCATATGGCCCATCATGATCACCACCTCGTCCTGGAGGTTGCTGGCATCCGGCAACTGCTCGACGGCGTAGAGATCGTCGCCGGTCATGGCGCCCGCGATTGCCAGCGTGATGCCGGCCGAGCAGGAGGCGGTGACGAAGCCGGCCTCGCTGCCGCAGAGCCGCGCGATCACGGCGCTGGCCTTGCGCTGGAGATCATCGATCTCGACAAACTGCGGCAGGATTGCCGTCATCGCCGCGATCGCCTCGGGCACGACGATCGAGGCACCGAGCGAGGTCATCGTCCCGGAGACGTTGATGACGGGGCGCAGGCCCAGCGAAGGGCGGATATCGGAAGCAGACATGATATTCTCCTGGAAAGCGGGGGGCGGGGCATCTGCCCCGGTGAGAGCATCAGTCTGATGCTCTAGGACACGGCGACGATCGCCTCGATCTCGACGGTGATCTGGCGCGGCAGCGAGCCGAAGCCGACTGCCGAGCGGGCATGCTTTCCGGCCTCGCCGAAAACGGCGACGAAGAGGTCGGAGCAGCCATTGATGACGGCGGGATGGTCGTTGAATTCCGGGGTGGCATTGACCATGCCGAGCAGCTTGACGACGCGCCTGACACGGCCGAGATCGCCCAGCGCCTCGTGCAGCACGGCGAGCAGGTTGAGCCCGGTCAGCCGGGCATGCTCGTAGGCCTCGGCGACCGTGACGTCGCGGCCGACCTTGCCGGTATGGAGCCGGCCGTCCTCATGCGTCGGCCCCTGTCCGGAGAGATAGATCAGGCCGCCTTCCTGGACATGAGTGGCGAAATTCCCGATCGGCCGCGGCAATTCGGGCAACGCGAGGCCGAGCTTCGTCAGCCTTTGGTAGGGCGTGGTGTCGGGAAAGGTGGACAGGACTGCGTTCATGGGTTCCTCAGGCCGGATCGGGACGGAATCCGGCGAAACGTGACAGGAAGGAGCGCAGCCGTTCGTGCGGCTGCTCGCCGAAGACCTTTGCAGGCGGAGCATCGATGACGATCCGGCCCTGGTCGGTGAAGACGACGCGATCCGCCACCTCCTGCGCGAAGGCCATCTCATGGGTGACGAGGATCATGGTGCGACCCTCGGAGGCGAGTTCCTGCACTACCGCCAGCACTTCGCCGACGAGCTCGGGATCGAGCGCGGAGGTGATCTCGTCGAGCAGCAGCACCTTCGGTTCCATCGCCACGGCGCGGGCGATGCCGACGCGCTGCTGCTGGCCGCCCGACATCTGCGAGGGCAGGGCATCGACCTTGGCCGCGAGCCCGACGCGGGCGAGCCATTTCTCGGCGATGGCGCGCGCCTCGGCCTTGGAGCGTCCGCGCGATTTCATCAGGCCGAGCATGATGTTCTCAGCGGCGGTGAGATGCGGGAACAGATTGAACTGCTGGAACACCATCGCAGCATCGACGCGGATCGCCGCGAGTTCCCGGTCGCCGCGGCGCTTGCGGCCGCCCGCGCCGTCGCGATAGCCGACCTCGGTGCCATCGATGCGGATCGAGCCGCCGTCATACTCTTCCAGGAAATTGATACAGCGCAGCAGCGTGGTCTTGCCGCTGCCGGAGGGGCCGATGATCGCGACGACCTCGCCCTTGCCGACGCTGAGATCGACGCCCTTCAGCACCTGATTGGCGCCGAAGGATTTTGTCAGGCCCTCGATCGCGATCACCGGCGTCCCGGCGGCAGCACGGGCATCCGTCTCGGCCATGGATGCCTCCTTTCAGACGAAGCGCTTCTCGAGCCGGCGGCTGAGCGCCGAGAGCGGGAAGTTGATGGCGAAATACATCAGCGCGCCGATGAGATAGAGCGGCAGCGCGACATGGGTGCGCCCGATCACCTGCTGCAGCGACAGCATCAGGTCGACGATCCCGAGCAGCGAGACCAGCGAGGAGCCCTTCACGGTGTCGACGACGCTGTTGACGAAGGGCGGCAGGAAACGGCGCACGGCCTGCGGCGCCAGCACATGCGTGAAGCGGTCGAACAGCGTGAGCCCGATCGCCTTGGCGGCTTCGGTCTGGCCGGTCGGGATCGACTGGAACGAGCCGCGCGTGATCTCGATGATCTGCGCCGATTTGAACGCTGTCAGCGCCACGATCGCGGCAAGCAGGCTCGGCAGGTTCAGCTTGATCGCCGGCAGGCCGTAATAGACGAAATAGAGCAGCACGAGGATCGGCACGCCGCGCACGAAATCGGCATAGAGCCGGATCGGTGCGCGCGCCCAGAGCGGCCCGAAGGCGAGCACGCAGCCGAGCGGCAAACCGACGATCAGCGACAGCGCGATCACGCAGGCCGAGACCAGCAGGGTCGTCAGCAGGCCGTCGACGAGGAAGGGCAGGGTCTGGATCAGCGTCGCCATGCCGTCACCGCGCGATGGAATAGCGCCGCTCGGCGAGGCGCAGCAGCAGCAGGATGGCGTAGCTGGTGATCAGGTAGATCGGCGTCGCCAGCAGATAGACCTCGACCGTGCGGAAGGTCTGGGTCTCGATCCAGCGCATGCCATAGGCGAGCTCGGGCACGGCGATGGCCGAGGCGATCGAGGTGTCCTTGAACAGCGAGACATAGGTGTTCGACAGCGAGGGCAGGGCGATGCGCATCGCGGTCGGCAGGCGCACATGCCAGAGCACCTTCATGGGGGTGAGGCCGATCGCCTTGCCGGCCTCGATCAGCCCGCGCGGCACGGCCTCCAGCCCGGCCCGCATCACCTCGACGAGATAGGCGCCGGAATAGATCGAGAGCGTCGCGACAAAGGAGGTGACCGCGTCATATTGCAGGTCGACGGCGCTCGGGATGCCGTAGAACACCAGATAGACCAGCAGCAGCAGCGGCACGTTGCGGACGAATTCGACATAGGCCGCGATCAGCGGGCGCGCCCATTTGGGGCCATCGAGGCTGATCAGCGCCAGTACGAGGCCGATCGCCATGCCGATCGCGATGCTGGCCGCCGCCAGTTCGAGACTGAGCCAGAGCCCGTCGAACAGCTTGCCAGCATAGCGCCAGACGATCGCGAAATTGAAATGATAGTTCGCCATGGTCCCGAGGATCAGCCGGGCATCGGGGACGGAAGGGCGTGGAGCACGCCCTTCCTTGTGCGAAATGTGGAACGCTCAGAAGCGCGGCAGGCCGGGCTGGCGCTGCGGCGGCTCGGCGCCGAAATAGTCCTTCACCGCCGCGTCGTAGAGTTCGTTCTGGTGGCCGAAGATCGCGATCTCGAAGGTGGTGTTGACGAAACGCACCCAGTCCGGGTCGCCCTGCTTCATGCCGGCGCCATAGAGCATCGTGTTCCAGGACTTGCCGGCATCGGCATATTTGTCCGGATGGCGCTTGGCGAGCCACCAGACGGTGGAGAGATCGACCGCAGCCGCATCGGCCCGCTTGGAATCGAGCGCCAGGATGACGTTGGCCTGGCTGTCGAGCTGCATCACCGTCGCCTGCGGCAGAACCTTCTTCACCGAATCCTCGGCATCGACATTCTGCAGGATCGAGACGCGGGCCGAGGAGCCGGCCTTGAGCAGCGCGTCGAAGCCCTTCTTGTCGCTGTCCGGGCGGGTCAGCAGCGCGATACCCTCGACATAATAGGGGCGCGAGAACGCGATGAGCTGTGCACGGGCCGGCGACATGGTCATGAACTGGATGACGATGTCGACCTTGCCGGTATTGATGTTGGGGATGCGCTGGGCCGCGTCCTGCCGGACGAACTCGACCTTGCTGGCATCGTCGAACAGCCCCTTGGCCAGGATCCGGCCCATGGTGATGTCCATGCCGACGAGCTGGCCCTTCTCGTCCTCGAAATGCCAGGGCGCGTTGGTGGAGCCCGTGCCGACGATCAGCTTGCCACGATCCAGCACCGTCCGCAGCAGGCTGTTCGGCGCCGACTGCGCCGCAGCCTCGCGAGCCGTACTGGCCGCGGCAGCCAATGCGAGGCCGCCGACCAGTCCACCCTTCAGCAGAAGCCTCTTGCCTTCATCCGTCTCGCTCATTGGCGGTACCCCTCTTTGCAAGATTAGTCCGTAATTGCAGAATATATCTTGTAGTAAGGGATGCTAGAGAGGCTTTCGCTTGGGAGTCAAGCGTTGGGCGCGCCCATTCCGGCGTGCGGCTGCAGCAGCAGATTATTTGGTATACACCATCAAATTGGCTCGACCTTGCCAAGGCAAGGCCTCGGATGCGGTGCCAAGGAGAGCTGGAGAAGCGGTGATGCCTGAGCTTCTCGGGCTGCAATAGTGGGGGCAGCAATCCCGACACGGCTGAAGCGCTCTGCGTGCTGCTGCCGTTTGGTCACATTGTCCGCCCGACGATCTGCAGGAAGCATTGACAGTTGGTATACACCAAACCATTCTGCCCTTTCGGCCGCTCAGGTCGCCAAAAATGGAGAGGGGTATTTGATGCAGCCGATCTCTCGTCGCACTGTGCTCGCTGCCGGCGCAGCGCTGCCTCTCCTGGGCTTGCGGGCTCATGCGCAAGCCGCCGGCAAGGTGCTCCGCTTCGGCCTGTCGAGCTTTCCGCCGAGCCTCCAGCCCTGGCTCCATACCGGCACCGCGGCGCTGACCGTCAAGCTCCTGATCTTCCGCGGCCTGACCAGCTTCGACGAGAACGGCGAGGTCAGGCCGGAGCTAGCGGAGTCCTGGCAACGCGAGGGCGAAACCGCCTGGGTCTTCAAGTTGCGCCAAGCCACCTTCCAGAACGGCAAGCCGGTCACGTCCGAGGACGTGAAATGGACGCTGGAGCAGGTTGCCGCGCCCAGTTCCACCGCCTTCATGAAGGCCGAGTTCGGTGGCGTCGAGCGCATCGAGACACCTGATGCCCGCACGGTCCGCATCGTCATGAAGCAGCCGACGGTCACGCTGCCGATCTGGCTCGCCAGCCCGCATATGCCGATCATCGCCAAGGATTCGATCGAGGGGCGGGCCGGGCTCGGCGTCGGCGCCGGGCCGTTCATGATCAAGGGGCAGGAGCGAGGCGCCTCGATCGAGGTCGTGAAGTTCGACAAGTACTATAAGCCGGGCCTGCCGAAGCTCGATGGCATCAAGATCGTGGCCTATGCCGACGAGAACCTGCGCGTCGCCGCGCTTCAGGCCGGCGATATCGACCTGATCGAATATGTGCCCTGGCAATCCATGGCCACCATCGAGAAGGATCCGCGCCTGCGGCTCGTCGCGGTCGACGGCCCCTTCATGGGGCTCAACTTCAACGGCGGCGCCGGGCCTTTCAAGGACGTGCGTTTGCGCCAGGCGGTGGCCCATGCCATCCGCCGCGACGAGATTGTGCAGGCCGCTTTCTTCGGACGCGGCAGCAAGCTCGAGGGCATCCCGATCCCGTCGAACAGCCCCTATTTCGACAAGGCCCGATCGGAATACTGGAACTACGATCCGGCCAAAGCGAAGAAGCTGATGGCCGAAGCCGGCGTGCCCAACGGCTTCGCCTGCACGCTGCTCTCGACCGCGCAATACGGCATGCACAAATCGACCGCCGAGGTCGTGCAGGCCAATCTCGCCGAGATCGGTATCCAGGTCACGCTGAACCTGCCGGACTGGGCGGCGCGCGTCGATCTGGCCGGCAAGGGGCGCTACGATTTCATGGTGCAGGGCACCACGGCCGACAATAACGACCCCGACGGCCTCGCGCCGCTGATCGACGGCGATCTACCCGCCAACATGGCGCGGAGCTGGCAGATCCCGACGCCCGAGATGCACGCCCTCTTCGCCAAGGGCCGCGCTGAGTTCGACCCGGCCAAGCGCAAGGCGATCTATGCCGAGCTGGAGAAATACGCGCTCGAGCAGGCGCCGCTCGTCGGCCTCGCCTGGCGTTCGCAAGGCTATGCGATGGTGAAGGGCCTCAGCGGCTTCAAATGCTATCCGGGCGGAACGAACTTCTTCTCGGCTTACTCGCTCGACGAAGCGGCCCTGGCGTAGCAGCGCTGGCGGTTGAATGCAGACGGCCCGCTTCTCGCGCGAGAAGTGGGCCGTTTCCTCTGGTTCACCCCGCGCGCGTCGTACGCTCCAGTCGCGAAAAGCGCTCCAGCCGGAAGGGCTTGGGATCGATCATCGGCGTGCGGCCGCTGACAAGGTCGGCGATCAGCCGGCCGGCACCGGGGCCGATGCCGAAGCCGTGGCCCGAGAATCCGGTGGCGAGGAAGAAGCCCGGCAGACGCGGTACTTCGCCGATGATCGGCACGGCATCGGGCGTCGCGTCGATCAGGCCGCCCCAGCTCTCCTTGATCGTGAGATTGGCGAAGGCAGGGAAGGCGGCGATCAGGTTGCGCTTCGCCTCTTCCAGGATGGGCGCTGACGGCTTCGGGTCGAGGATGCGCGCGCGCTCGAACGGCGTTTCCTCGTCGAGCGTCCAGCTGGTCTTCCGGCGTGCCTCCTCGATGAAGCGCTCGCCGAGCCGCAACCGCAATTCATCGCGCTGCCGGGCAAAGGACGGCAGGAAGTCGAACAGCAATCGAAAGCTGTCCGGCACGATCTCGGCGACGCTGGCTCCGCGATGGGCGATCGTGTAGCCGCCGTCCTGTCGCTTGCGGAAGGCGAAGTCGGAGGCGCCCACTGCATGGGTCGGTGGCCCGTCGAGCGGCTCGGTCCGGAACACCGAGCCCAGCACCTTGAGCGCCGGCAGGTCGATGCCGAGATTGCCGAGGAACAGCCGCGACCAGGCGCCCCCCGCCAGCACGACGCGCTGGCAGGCGATGCGGCCGCGCTCGGTGACGACGGCGCTGACGCGTCCGCCGGCCGTCTCGATGCCGCGCACCGCGCAGCGCGTCAGCACGGTGCCGCCATGGCGGCGCAGTGCTCGCGCCATGGCCGGCACAGCCTTCTGCGGTTCGGCGCGGGCATCGCTCGGCGTGAACATCGCCCCTGCGAAGGCGCGCTTTCCGCCCGGGATGACGTCGTCGATCTCGCGCGAGCTGAGCAGCCGCGAATCGAGCTGGTAGGTCTTGGCGTGCTCCAGCCAGGCCTCGTGCTCGGCGAGCTTCGCCAGGGTATCCGCGACATAGACGATGCCGGAGCGAGTGAAGCCGGTATCGCCGCCGACGAGCCGGTCCATATCCTCCCAGAGCCGCATGCTTTCGAGCCCGAGCGGGATCTCGCCCGGGTCGCGACCCATGACGCGGACCCAGCCCCAATTGCGCCCGGACTGCTCATGCCCGACTTCGCCCTTCTCGCAGACGGTGACCGAGATGCCCTCGCGTGCCAGGAAGAGTGCGGTGGTGATGCCGATGATGCCCCCGCCGATGACGACCACGTCGCTTGCGGCCGGAAGGGACGGGTCCGGCTCGATGGTTTCGATGGTGATGCCCATCAGGAAGGCTCCGGCGGCGGATGGAAGGTGGAGAAGTCGGCTTACGTCGCTCAGGAGCGGGTAGGGGGCGCGGAACTGCGGAAGACGACGTGGTGGGGATGGTTGACCGAGCGCATGTATTCGACAGGCCGGCCTTCGCCGTCGCGCGCCACGATCCGCAGCACCAATGTCGGCGAGCCCGGCGCCAGCGCGAGCAATTGCGCCTCCCGCTCCGTCGCCGTGCCGACGCTGATCTCGCGGTCGCGGATGCTGATCTCGATGCCGTAGCGCTGCCGCAGCAATTCGTAGAGCGACTGGCCGGAAAGCAGGTCCTCGGCCGAGAGACCGGGCACGCTCCCGGCCGGCAGATAGCTCGTCTCGATGCAGAAGGCTTCGTCGTTCACGCTGCGCAGGCGGCGCGCCATGATCAGCGTGCTGCCGGATGCCACTTCGAGCCGCTGGGCGATGCTCTCGCTCGCGCCCTCCTCGCCGAAATGCAGGAGCTTGCTGCCGGGCTCGCCGCCGGCATTGCGGATGATGCGGGTGATGCCGAGCGAGGCCGGCGCATCGATCGGTCGCGAGACCTGGACCAGCGGAATCCGGGTGCCGCTGGTGCCGTTGCGTTCCAGCACATTGCGATCGACCAGCCGGTCGATCGCCTTGCGCACGGTCATGCGATTGATGCCGAGCGCGTCGGCTAGCGTCCGCTCCGAAGGAATCCGGTCGCCGGGGCCGTATTCCGGTCCACCGATGAGGTCGAGGACATAGTCCTGCACCTCGACATAGATCGGTTTGACCCCCTTCAGCGGGTTGGACATGCCTTGCGTCTCGATTCCTGTGCCTTTCGGCGCGCGTCCCAGCCGGAATCCAAGCCGCGGCGCCTTTTTCGTCTTTAAGGCGAAACGGTCGCGCAGCGCTACTGGTCGAGAGGGGCGTTTGGACGGCATGGGAACAGGCTTGACAGTGATTGGTATATGGAATTGGTGTATACCAATTCCATCGCCCCATTGAAAGCCCGTCCGGGAGCCCGTTCATGTCCATCGCCTTCGACCGCGACGCCGTCCTGTCCGGGCTGGAGCCGACGCGCGCCGCGCTGCCGAAAGCCTATGCGCTGGGACAGGAACTGGCCCCCAGGATAGACCGCGTCTATCTCGTCGCCTGCGGCTCGGCCAACCGCGCGATGCTCGGCATCCAGTACTGGCTGGAGCGCTATTCGCCGGGCATCGAGGTGCGCCGCTATTTTCCGGCCGAGTTCATGGCGATCGACCCGCCCCGGCTGAACGAGCGGACTTTGGTCCTGCTCGCCTCGAAATCCGGCACGACGCCGGAGACCGTCGCCGCCGCGCATTTCCTCAAGGACAAGCCGTGCCGGGTCATCGCCTTCAGCCAGTATGGCGAGAAGCCGCTGGCGCAGGCGGTGCCGCGGCATTTCCTCGTCGGCGACACCAGCGAATCCTTCGCCGCCATGTTCATGCTGATGCAGGCGTTGATCGGGGGGCTGATGGCGGCCAAGGAAGGCTGGTCGCTCGGCGAGAAGCTTCTTGCTTCGCTCGACGCGCTCCCGGCGGCGATGTGCGACGCGGCCGAGCAGAACGAGGCCCGCGCTGCGGCTGATGCCGAGACCTATGCCGGCGATGACCGCATCTATCACGTTGCCTCGGGGCCGGGCTTCACCACGGCCTATGTCTTCGGCGTCTGCATCCTCATGGAGATGCTCTGGCTGCACAGCTACCCGATCGAGGCCGCGGAATTCTTCCACGGCCCCTTCGAAATCGTCGACAAGCAGACGCCGATGATCCTGATCACCGGCGAGGACCCGAGCCAGCCCCTGATGGAGCGCGTCATCAAGTTCTGCGACACCTATGCCGGGCGCGTGATGAACTATGATTCCCGCGATTACGCGATGAAGGGCATCGATCCCGAAATCCGTGCGATCGTGGCGCCCTATGTCCTGCAGGTGGCGCTCAAGCGCTTCTCGGCGCATCTCTCCGTGTTGCGCAATCAACCCCTGACCACCCGTCGCTACATGTGGAAGGTGGCGTACTGAGCCGGGGGAGTGGCCGCGATGGTACAGAGGCTGCTGGGGCTGGGCGACAACACGGTCGACACCTATGTCGATCGCGGCCTCCAGTTCCCTGGCGGCAACGCGGTCAATGTCGCGGTGCAGGCGAGGCGCCTCGCAGCGGAAACGGGTTATCTCGGCTGCCTGGGCTCGGACGAGGCCGGCGTGCTTCTGAGCGACGCGCTGAGGCGGGAAGGCGTTGACATCGCGCGCTGCCGGATCAGGCCCGGTCCCAACGCTCGCGCCTTCATCGGCCATGAGGGGCAGGACAGACGATTCCTGCGCTCTGAGCGTGGCGTGCGTGGTGAATGGGGCTCCTTCGACGCCGAAGACCGCACTTATATCGCCGGCTTCGACCTCGTCCATTCCAGCATCTACAGCGAGCTCGGCGAGGCCTTGCCTGCCGTTCGCGGCGCGGCCCGGCGCCTGTCCTACGATTTCTCCGAACGCTGGACGGACGAGAACCTCGCGGCGACGCTGCCGGCGGTCGATATCGCCTTCCTGTCGCATCCTTCCGCCTCCGACGCGGAATGCGGCGTCCTGCTGGAGCGTTGCATCGGCTGGGGCGCGGGAATGGTCGTGGCGACGCGCGGCGTGAAGGGGGCGCTGGCGCTCTCGGCCGGCAGCTTTCACGAGCAGCCGGCCCGCCCTGCATCCGTGGTGGATACGCTCGGCGCCGGTGACGGTTTCATCGCCGCATGCCTGCTGGCCATACTCGACGGAGCCGGTGTCGCCGCCGCCCTGGCGGCGGGAGCCGAGCATGCGGCTGATGTCTGCGGCTATCAGGGCGGCTTCGGCCATGGTGTCGCGTGGGCGCCTGCCGAGGCGCCGGTGATCTGAGGGAGGAAGACAGAGATGGCGTGGCGGATCGGGATCGATTCCGGGGGCACATTCACCGATGTCTGCCTGTTCGAGGACGCAACCGGCATGGTCGCGGTCTGGAAGGTGCCCTCGACGCCTGACGACCCCTCCCGCGCCATCGCGCGCGGCACGCAGGAAGGCGTCGAGCGCGTCGGCGCCAGCCCCGCCGACATCGCCTATTTCGGCCATGGCACCACGGTCGGCACCAACGCGCTGATCCAGCATCGCGGCGTCAAGACCGGCCTTGTCACCACCGAGGGTTTCCGCGACCTGATCGAGATCGGCCGGCAGAAGCGGCCGGACCTCTACGATCTCCAGGCCGACAAGGCCCCGCCGCTGGTCACCCGCGACCTGCGCTTCGGCGTTGCCGAGCGCGTCCGGCATGACGGCTCGGTCGAGACCCCGCTCGACGAGGAGGCCGTCCGGCAGGCGGCGCGGGCGCTGAAGGCGGAAGGCGTCAAGGCCGTCGCCATCGGCTTCCTCTACGGCTTCGTCCGGCCGGAGCATGAGGAAGCCGCCAAGCGGATCGTCACCGAAGAATTTCCCGAGGCCTTCATCTGCGCCTCGCACGAGGTCGCGCCCGAGTTCCGCGAATACGAGCGCATCTCGACCACCGTCGTGAACGCCTATCTCGGCCCGGTCATGCAGGGCTATATCCGCCGCCTCGCCGACCGTCTGACGGAACTCGGCCTCAAGGCGGTGCCGCATCTGACGCAGTCCAATGGCGGCGTCATCGGCTTCGACATGGCGGCGCGTTTGCCGGTGCGCACGGTGCTCTCCGGTCCCTCGACCGGCGTCGTCGCGGCGCAGGCGATCGGTGCCATGATCGGCATCGCGAACCTCATCACCTTCGACATGGGCGGCACCTCCTCGGATGTCGCCCTGCTCGACGACGGCGAGGCCAAGCTCGCCTCCGAGGCCAATGTCCACGGCTATCCGATCAAGGCGCCGATGCTCGACATCCACACGGTCGGCGCCGGCGGTGGCTCGCTCGCCGCGATCGATTCCGGCGGTTTGCTCAAGGTCGGGCCGCGTTCGGCCGGCGCCGATCCCGGCCCGGTCTGCTATGGGCGCGGCGCGACCGAGCCCGCCGTCACCGACGCCAATGTCGTGCTCCAGACCCTGAACCCGACGCATCTGCTCGGCGGCCGCATGCCGATCGACCAGGCGCTGTCGAAACAGGCGATCGGCCGGTTGGCCGAGGAGCTCGGCCTCGACCTGATGGCGACGGCGCAGGGCATCATCTCGGTCGTCACCGCCAACATGGCCAAGGCGATCCGGGTCATCAGTGTCCAGCGCGGGCATGATCCGCGCGACTACGCGCTGGTCGCATTCGGCGGTGCCGGGCCGCTGCACGCCGCGCGGCTCGCGCGCGAACTCGACATGAAGCGCATCGTCGTGCCCCGCAATCCCGGCATCGGCTGCGCGCTCGGCCTGCTGCTCACGGACCTGCGCGCCAATTTCGCCACGACGCGGCTCGCGACGCTGTCCGAAGCGTTGGTTCCCGACATGGCGGAGATCTTCGTCACCTTGCAGGAACAGGCGGATCACTGGTTCGCGGAGGAGGGCGTCGCCGCGGCCGATCGCCGGCTGAAGCGCACCGCCGACCTGCGCTATCACGGCCAGAACTACGAGCTCGCCATCGACGTGCCTGACGGGCCGATCACGCCGGCGACCATCACGGCGCTGGCCGAGGGCTTCGCCGCAGCCCACAAGCGCCTCTACGGCTTCGTCGCGGAAGGCGAGGCGGTCCAGCTCGTGACCTATCGCGTCGAGGCGGTCGGTCTCGTGCCGAAGGCCGCCTTCCGGCCGGAGCCCGATGGCGGACGGGACGCCTCCCACGCCGTTATCGGCAGCCGCGAGGTCTGGTTCCCCGAGGCAGGCGGCTTCGTCGCCTGCCCGATCTACGATCGCGACAAGCTCAAATCCGGCAACCGCTTCACCGGCCCGGCCATCGTCGAGCAGATGGATTCGACCACCGTGCTGCTGCCGGGCATGACCGCGACGGTCGAGCCCTATCTCAACCTGATCCTGGAGATGCCGTGATGACCGCGACCGCATCCGTCAGCGTCGACCCGATCACCGTCGAGGTCATCGGCTCCTCCTTTGCCTCGATCGCCGAGGAGATGGGCGAGGCCCTGGTCAAGGCGAGCTATTCGACCAACATCAAGGAGCGCCGCGACTGCTCGACCGCGCTCTTCGACGTCGAGGGGCAGACGCTCTGCCAGGCCGAACATATCCCGATGCATCTCGGCTCCTTCATCGGCATCATTCCGCATATCCTGAAGCGCCATTCGGTCGCGGATATGAAGCCGGGCGACGTCTTCATCGGCAACGACGCCTATGAGGGCGGCGGTACGCACCTGCCCGACATCGTCCTGGCCGAGCCGGTCTTCCACGAGGGCGTGATGATCGCCTGGGCGGTCAACACCGCGCACCATTCCGATTTCGCCGATCGCGGCCACGCCCATATCTACCAGGAGGGCCTGCGCATCCCGCCGATCCGCCTCTATGACGGCGGCGTGCTGATGAAGGACGTGCAGGAACTGATCCTGCTGAACTGCCAGGTCCCGCGCGAGCGCCTGTCCGACCTCCGCGCCCAGATGGCGGCTAACCGTCTCGGCGTCGAGCGGCTGCGTGCGCTCTGCGACAAATATGGCCGCGACACCGTCCTCGCAGCCGGCAAGGCCTTGCAGGACTATGCCGAGCGCAAGATGCGCGCCGGCATCGCCTCGATTCCCGACGGCACCTATCGCTTCTCGGATTCCTTCGACAATCCCGAGATCGACGAGGCCCTGACCTTCTCGGTCGCGATCACCGTCGCGGGCGAGGAGATGACACTGGCCTTCGACTCGCCGCCGCAGATGCGGGCGGGCTTCAACATGGTCTACACCGCGCTGCTCTCGACCGTGTATTACGCGGTCAAGACCGTGGCCGATCCGACCATCCCGCCCAATGCCGGGTTGGCGCGCCCGCTGACGGTCACCGCGACGGAAGGCACGGTGTTGAACTGCGTGCACCCGGCCGCCGTCAACGGCCGTATCGCCGCCTGCCAGCGCGTGGTCGACCTCATTCATGGCGCGCTTGCTCAGGCCGTGCCGGATCGGGTGATCGCCGCCTGTTCGGGCGCAGTCGCTTCCGCGACCTTCGCTGGCGAGCAGCCGGGCAGCGGCGAGCTCTGGGTCTATCTGGAGACGATCGGTGGCGGCTCCGGCGCCCGCATCAACAAGGACGGGCTCCACGGCGTCCATGTCCACATGACCAACACCTCGAACCTGCCGGTCGAGGCGCTGGAGCTCGAATATCCGCTGACCCTGCTGCGCTACGAGCTGGTCGACGGCTCGGGCGGCGACGGTCGCCAGCGCGGCGGCATGGGCCTGCGCCGCGTCTACCGGGCGGAGGCGCCGTGCCGGCTCAATGTCGACAACTCGCGCCTGACCTCGCGGCCCTGGGGCTTGGCCGGCGGCGGCGAGGGGCAGGGCGGCTCCTTCGCCTTCAGCGAGGGCGTCGTGCCCTTCTTCAAGGGCGACGGCGCTCTGGAAAAGGGCCAGATCGTCGAGATCATCACGCCCGGAGCGGGGGGCTACGGCCCGGCCGCGGAGCGTAGCGCCGAGGCGCGGGCACGCGACAAGGCCGAGCAGCGGGGGTGAAGTTGGGAGCTCCCAACTTCCTGCTTGTTCTGGGAGAACCACGCCGTCATTCCGGGGCGAGCGCGTAGCGCTCGAGCCCGGAACCCATGAACACGACCTTTCCGTCATGGTCGGGCTTGTCCCGACCATCCACGTCTTCGCTGGTCGCAGGCCGAGTTCAAGACGTGGATGCTCGCCACAAGGGCGAGCATGACGAACTGAAGCAACGTTGTGTTCATGGGTTCCAGGCTCTTCGCTGACGCGAAGCCCCGGAATGACGGGTGAGTTACGTCCAAACGCGGCGCTACCTAAGCCGCCAACCACAGCAGCGCGTGTGGCGACAGCCTGAGCGTCGCCCCGCTCCCGACCTCGAACAAGCCGCTGCCGGACTGGAACGGCACGTCCACCGCCACTTCCGTCGTGCCGATCCGCACGCCATAACGCACGCTCGCGCCGAGGAACTCGCGATTGGCGACGGTGCAGGGCAGGGCCAGCATCTCATCGCCGGCCGGGCCTGCATCGCCCAGACTGGCATGCTGCGGCCGGAAGACCAGCTTCGCGCCCTCCGGTACGATCGCCTCGCTCGGCACCGGCACCCGCGTCCCGCCCTCGATCTCGAAGACTCGGGTCCCGCCGCTGCCTGCGAGCTTGCCGCTGAGGATATTGGCAGTGCCAAGGAAGCCGGCGACGAACAGGTTCGCCGGCCGCTCATAGAGATCCATCGGCGTGCCGACCTGCTGGACGATGCCGTCGTTCATCACGGCGATCCGGTCGCAGATCGTGTTCGCCTCCTCCTGGTCATGGGTGACGAAGATCGTGGTCAGGCCGAGGCGCTGCTGCAGGTCGCGCAATTCGCGGCGCACCTGCAGGCGCATCTTCGCGTCGAGATTGGAGAGCGGCTCGTCGAGCAGCAGCACCTTGGGTTCGACTGCGACGGTGCGCGCCACCGCGACGCGCTGCTGCTGCCCACCCGAGAGCTGCGAGGGCCGCCGCTCGGCGAGATGGGCGAGGCCGACCAGCCCCAGCGCCGCCTCGACGCGCCGCTCCACCTCGGCGCGCTTCACGCCGCGCTCCTCCAGCCCGAAGGCGACGTTGCGGCGCACCGTCATATGCGGCCACAGCGCATAGGACTGGAAGACCATGCCGACATCGCGCTTCCACGGCGGCAGGTCGGTGATCGGCTTGCCGCCGATCCGGACCTCGCCGGTACCGGCATGGTTGAAGCCGGCGATCAGGCGCAGCAGCGTGGTCTTGCCGCAGCCGGAGGGGCCGAGGAAGGCGAAGAATTCGCCCGGCTTGATCGCCAGGTTGACGTCCTTGAGCACATGGTTGGTGCCGTAGGACAGGTTGACGCCTTCGATGTCGACGGCGACGGCGGGCGTGGTCAGGGAGACGGTCGCGTTCATGATCAGTGGCCCATTCCCTTGGCCTTCTGGCTGCGTTCGATGATGAGGTGGGAGAGGAAGGTGCAGGCCGCGACGAGGATCACCGCGACGACGCCGAGGGCGGCACCGGGGCCGCGCCCCGCCGCCGACTGCATGAAGACATAGAGCCCATACGCCAACGGCGCGTCCGAGTTCGACTGCACCAGCATCAGCGTCGCCGATAGCTCGACGGCGGCCGTCGAGAACGAGGTGACGAAGCCGGCGAGGATGCCTCCCGCCATCAGCGGCACGACGATGCGCCGGACCGTGCGCGCCTTGGTGGCTCCCAGATTCTCGGCCGCTTCCTCCAGCGAGACCGAGATCTGCTGGAGCGCCGCATAGCAGGCGCGCAGCGCATAGGGCAGGCGCCGGATCGCCAGCGCCATGACGATGGTGATCCAGAGCGCGGCGAGCGGCGTCCCGTCCGGCAGGGTTATGCCGTAGAAGGTCCTGAGATACCCGATACCGAGCACCACGCCGGGGATGGCGAGCGCGGCGGTCGCCATCCAGTCGAGCCATTCGCGGCCGATGAGTTTGGTCCGCAGCACGAGATAGGCGATGGCCACGCCGAGCACGACGTCGATGCCGCCGGCGATCGTCGCGTAGATCAGCGTGTTCTTGATGTAGACCGAGCTCTCGCCGAAGACGCGGCCGTAATGCGCGATCGTGTAGGCATCTGGCAGCGGCGAGAACGACCAGATCGTGGCGAAGGAAAGCAGCAGCAGGCCCAGATGCGGCGCCAGCACCAGCGCCAGGATCAGGATGACGATGCCGTAGCCGAACACGGCCTCCATCGGCGTCATCACCCGCTTGGCGAGGCCGCCGCCGCCGCGCTGCGTCGTGGCGTAGTCGCGGCCCTTTAGCGCTCGCGCCGAGAGCCACATCGCCAGCACGGAGGCGATGATCAGCACGACCGAGATGACATAACCCATCGGGTCGGCGATGCCGATCGAGGTCACCCTGAGATAGGCCTGCGGCGCCAGCATGTCCTTGACGTTGAGCAGGAGCGGCGTTGCGAGATCGTCGAAGACCTTGACGAAGACCAGCGAGGCGCCGGCGAGGTAGCCCGGCATCGCCAGCGGGAAGACGATGCGCCGGAACAGTCGGAAGCCCGACGAGCCGAGATTCTGCGCGGCCTCTTCCATGGCGCGGTCGACATTGCGTAGCGCCGCCGAGAGATTGATCAGGATGAACGGGAAATAATGGACGGACTGGACGAAGATGACGCCGTTCAGCCCCTCCATGAAGTCGATCTTAAAGCCGAACCAGTCGTCGAGCAGCAGGTTGATCGAGCCATTGCGGCCGAAGAAGAGCTGCATCGCCACCGCACCGACGAAGGGCGGCATGATCAGCGGCAGGAAGCCCAGCGTCTGGACGATTGCCGCGCCGCGGAAGACGAAGCGCGTCGTCAGATAGGCCAGCGGCAGAGCGAAGACCGAGGCCCAGACCACAGACATCGCAGAGACATAGAACGAGTTCCACAAGGAGCGCATGAACAGCTCGGTGCGGACGAAATCGTAGAAATTCACCAGCGTGAAGGTCGAGGTGCCCTTCTCGGTGAAGGCGACATAGATCACCGTCGCCACCGGCAGCACCAGGAACATCAGGAGGAAGGCGGCGATCGCCAGCGCCAGCGCGATCTGGCCGGGCGTGCCGGCGATGCGACGGGGGCGGGGAGCCGAGGTCGGAATGGCTGTCATGGGGTGCCGGGCTGTCATCCCGTGCGCGCTGCGGCATGCAAATGCCGCTGCGCAGACACGGGACCGTTGTCAGGAAAAGGCGCTTACTCGTGGCGCTTCAGGAAGAGGCGCCTGCTGGTCGCACGGTCCCGTGTCTGCGCCGCAGCGTTTCACGCTGCAGCGCGCACGGGATGACCCGCGTGACGACGATGAGGCGCGCGCTTACTTCGCCGCCTTCAGAGCCTCTTCCGCCTTGGCCTTGGCCTTGGCGTAGTTGTCGCGGGCGAAGCTCGCCCATTGCGCCTCGACCT
>NZ_CAMFKW010000015.1 GCF_945957345.1 uncultured Allobosea sp.
AAGCGGCTTGCGCGGCCCGGTCGGCGGATGTGGTTTCGGCGATGTCGGCGAAACGGATGCGGTCTTAAAGCGGAAGACCGTGGCGAAAGTCAAGTTTCGCGATGGTTTTCCTTGGCGCAGGCGCCCTTCGCACCACGACAGAAAGACATCTTCGGTCCATGACGGAGCTTCCGGCCAGGTTCGCCCGAGCCGTTCGATTCAAGCTCTACACGAATTTGTGAGCCTTGGTCGCAGAACGGCCCTGATCTGGCGGCATCGCTGCGCGCCCGATTCGCGAGACATGCCGGCCCATGAAACTGAAAACCGCCTCGACCCTGCTGGCTCTCGCCCTTCTGCTCGCCGCCTGCGCCGGCGATCCAAGGCGCGAAGGCCCGCTCGATCCGCGCATGGTCGAGAAGGTCGCGGCCGTCACGCTCGACCCCGCCCAGGCCGGGCGCATCCTCAACGCCTATCGCGCCAGCCAGGGCCTTGGCCCGGTCCGGCCCGATCCGCGCCTGATGGCGATGGCACAGCGCCAGGCCGACGCGATGGTCAAGGCCAATGCGCTCTCGCATGATGCCGGCGGCGACTTCACCGCCCGCATCCACGCCGCCGGCATCGACAGCGCCCGTGCCGCGGAAAATCTCGGCGGCGGCTATTTCTCGACCGAGGAGGCTTTCGACGGCTGGCGCAAGTCGCCGGGCCACGACACCAACCTGCGCATGAAGGAAGCCACCCGCTACGGCATCGCGCTCTCCAAGGATCCGCGCACCACGTATCGCGTCTGGTGGGCGCTGGTGATTGCGGCCGACCCCGAGCCGCGCGTGCCCCTGGGTTACGGTGACAGGCCGCCGCAGCCTCGCTAACCAGCGACATCCGTCACTCCCAGCGAGCGTTCAGATGTCCATTCGTTCCTTTATTCCTTTCATCATTGTCGCATCCGCCTCTTTCGCCGGCCTGAACGGCGCCCAGGCCCAGCCCTGCGCCACCAATTTCACCTCCTCCGGCGTCCCGATGGTCTCGCAGATCACCTACAAGACCTGGGAGCTGACCAGGAAATCGCCTGCCGCCGTGCTGCCGATCATCACCCGGGCGATCCAGGCCGATGGCGACTTCATGGACATCCGCGCCGACAAGGCGAGCGGCACGATCACGGCCGTGCAGGAAGTCACGGGTTCCGGCCGTCCGCAGCTGCTGAAGGTGACGACCCGCAAGCAGCCCACCGGCACGCGAATCGACATCGCCTTCACCGTCCAGCCCGGCCAGATGGCTCCCGAAGCCGCCGTTCGGAAGGCGCTCTGCGACTTCCTCAGCGGCGCGCTCTGAACTGGCCTCGAAGGGGGCAATTCGCCCCTTTACAAACACCCGCTTCTGGTGATGGCTCTCGTCTTTAACGGAGCCATCACGACCATGACCTTCGAAGCCTGGATCGCCTTCACCGCCGCCACTGCGGTCCTTCTTGTGATCCCCGGACCGACCATCCTCCTCGTCATCTCCTATGCACTCGGCCAGGGCTGGCGCACCGCGCTCCCGATCGCCGTCGGCGTCGCGCTCGGCGATTTCACGGCCATGACGCTGTCGATGCTCGGCGTCGGCGCGCTGCTCGCCACCTCCGCCTTGATCTTCACGACGCTGAAATGGATCGGCGCGGCCTATCTGGTCTGGCTCGGCATCAAGCTCTTTCGCGCCGGCGGCACGCTCGACGCCAAGCCGCGCGAGGATGCCGCTCCCGCCTGGAAGATGCTCGGCCATGCCTGGCTGGTGACGGCGCTGAACCCGAAGAGCATCACCTTCTTCGTCGCCTTCCTGCCCCAGTTCCTGGACACCAAGGGCGATTTCTGGACGCAGATGCTGATCTTCGAGGCGACCTTCATCACGCTCGCCTTCGCCAACGCCATGGGCTACGCGCTGATCGCCTCGCGGGCGCGGGCCGTGATCGGCAATCCCCGTGCGATCGGGCTCTTCAACAAGGCCGGCGGCACGCTGCTGATCGGCGCCGGTGTCGCGACCGTCGCTATCCGCTCTGGCAGCAACTGACTCCGGCCATGTCGAGCAAGGACGACCAGACGCTCGGCTTCTATGCCGAGGAAGCGAGCGCCTATGCCGGTCGCGACAGGCAGGCCGAGCACAGCCGCATCGATCCCTTCGTGGCGGGCCTCAAGCCCGGCGCGCGGATTCTCGAACTCGGCTGCGGCGGCGGGCAGGACAGCGAGGAGATGCTGCGGCGCGGCTTCGACGTCGTGCCGACGGACGGCTCACCGGAACTGGCGCGGCAAGCCGAGCTGCGCCTCGGCCGCCCGGTCGGCGTCCTGCTCTTCGAGGACCTGGAAGACGTATCGACCTATGACGGTGTCTGGGCGCATGCCTGCCTGCTGCACGCGCCGCGCCCGGCGCTGCCCGGCATCATCGACCGGATACACCGCGCCTTGCGCCCGGGTGGCATTCTCTATGCCAGCTTCAAGGCTGGCGAAGCAGAAGGGCGCGACGGTCTCGGCCGCTATTTCAACTATCTCTCGGCTGCCGAATTGCGCAGCGCCTTCGGTGAGGAACGACGCTGGCAGTCCCTGACGATCGATGAGGATACCGGCTCCGGCTACGACCGCCAGCCGACGCGCTGGCTTCACGCCCTGGCAATCAGATCGTCCGAGCCTTGACGCTGGGTCGTAGCGGCCTACCTCTTCTGGACGATGACCCGCCGCAAACTCCTCTCCTTCGTCGGCCTCGGTGCATTGCTGGCCTCGACCGGCGCCGCCTGGGCAGCGATCACCCGCTCGCGCAATCCCTATTACCAGGGGCCCGTCAGCGACCATTTCAACGGCCTCGTCTTCAGCGACGGGCGCACGGTGAACAAGGGCCTCGCCGACGTGCTGCGCTGGCAGACCGGCAAGCGTGAGCGCGAGGCCTTTCCTCTCGCCTATCAGGCTCCGCCACAGGACAAGCCCCCGGCCCGCATCGAGGGAGCCCGGATCGTCCATCTCGGCCACGCCTCCTTCCTGTATCAGGTCGCCGGCCTCAACCTGCTGATCGACCCGGTCTATTCCCTGCGCGCCAGCCCCTTCTCCTTCATCGGCCCGAAGCGCGTGAACGCACCCGGCGTCGTCTTCGCCGATTTGCCGAAGATCGACGCGGTTCTGGTCACGCATAACCACTACGACCATCTCGACATCGAAACGCTGGCTCTGCTGCACGAGCGCGACCGGCCGCGCATGATCATGCCGCTCGGCAACGACGCGATCGTCCGGGCCCGCATCCCCGATGCTCGCGCCGAAGCGCATGACTGGAACGACCGGCTCGCGCTCTCGGACAAGGTCGCGGTGACGCTGGTGCCGAGCTATCACTGGTCGGCGCGCGGCGCCTTCGACCGGCGCATGGCGCTCTGGTGCTCCTACATCCTGGAAACGCCGGCCACGAAGATCTTCCATATCGGCGATACCGGCTACCATGACGGCTCGCTCTATCGGAATCTCGGCGGCAAGCACGGGCCGTTCGATCTCGCCGTGCTGCCGATCGGCGCCTATGAGCCGCGCTGGTTCATGTCGGACAACCACATGAACCCGGACGAGGCGGTGAAGGTCATGCTGGCGCTCGGGGCAAAGCAGGCGATCGGCCATCACTGGGGCACGTTCCAGCTCACCGATGAAGGCGTCGAGCGCCCGCCCGAAGCGCTGAAGGCCGCGCTGGCTGAAGCCGGCTTGCCGGAAGAGCGCTTCAGGCCGATGCGGCCGGGTCTGAGCTGGAGCGCGTAAGAAGGCCTTTCACCCGCACAAACGCTCGTCCTGGTCGGGCTTGTCCCGGCCATCCACGTCTTCACTGGCCGAACGCCGTGTTCAAGGCGTGGATGCTCGCCACAAGGGCGAGCATGACGGTGGAACCAGCTACTTCGGCTGGACGTAGACGTTGATCTCGAGATTCGGATCGCCGGGATCCTTGAGATCGCTGACATATTCTTCGAGGAAGGCGTCCTTCACCGTGATGCTCTTGGCCTCGAGATAGGCCGTGATCGTCTCGTAGGTGGAATCGATGTCGTCATAGGGCGCGACATGCAGGAAGCGCAGCGCCCTGCCCGTCGGCGAAGCGCTCAGCCTGACTCCCGGTCCAAAGGCCGGGGCCTGCCCTCCGGCTGGCGCCGCCACCGGCAGCATCGCATCGAAGCGGAAACCGTCATCCGTCGTCTCGACGAACAGCGAGAGGGGCCGCCCCGCGACCGTCAAGCCCGCCTTCTGTGCTTCCGCTCGCAGGACGTTGAAGGTTTCGGAGAGTTTCTGAAAGCCCTGATCCCAAGTCGCCTGCCCGGACAGCAGCAGCACCGGCTTCGCAACCAGAACGACCTCGTCGATATCGCTGGCATCGCCGCGCTTCCCGGCGAGCGTCGCGTTGGGGTCGGGCACGCCGGTCTGCTGCTGGGCGGGAGGCGGCGCAGGCTGCCCCGAAGGCGGCAGGGTCGGTGGCGGCTGCATCGGTTGCGGCTCGGCCGGTCCCGGCAAGGTCGGCGCGGGTTGCACCGGCTGCGGCACGACCGGGTTCGGCAGCGACGGAGCCGGCTGGACCGGCTGCGGCCCCGGCTGGGCATCGGGCACGGGCGCAGGCGGCGTCTGTGCCGGAGCAGACGGCATCTGGACGGGGCTGGTACCCGGCGGCGGCGCGAGAGGCGTGGTCTCCACCGCGGGTGGCGGCGCAACCCGCGTCTGTGCGACGGCCATTCCGCTCGACACACTCGCCAAGCCGGCAAGCGTCAGAACACAAATCCGGGAATACCGCATCGTGACGGCCCTGAGTTTCACGCGATTCGCGCCCTTGCAGCGCAACATAGAATGTCCACCTTCTCTCAGGAACGGGGATGAGGGTGGCTTTTTCACGTCGCCTCCGTCATAGACCCACTATTCACGGGACGTGTGACCAAATGAACGCTCTGGCCAATCGCCGGTTCCTGAAGATGAACGGGCTCGGCAACCAGATCACGGTGCTCGATCTGCGCGGCAGCAAGCATGTCGTCAGCGAAAGCGAGGCCCGCGCCATCGCCTCCGAGCCGCGCGCTCGTTTCGACCAGCTCATGGTCCTTCACGATGCCGCGACGCCCGGCACCGACGCCTTCGTGCGCATCTACAACACAGACGGCTCCGAAGCCGGTGCCTGCGGTAACGGCACGCGCTGCGTCGCCTGGGCGATGATCGCCGATCCGCAGATGGGCGATGCCGCCAAGAGCCGGCTTGCCCTCCAGACCAAGGCAGGCCTGCTGCCGGCGGTCCGCGAGGGCGAGACGCTTTTCACCGTCGACATGGGCGCACCCCGCCTCGCCTGGGACCAGATCCCGCTGGCCGAGCCCTTCGAGGACACCAGCCGTTTCGAGTTGCAGATCGGCCCGATCGACAACCCGATCCTGCACACGCCTTGCGCCGTCAACATGGGCAATCCGCACGCGGTCTTCTTCGTCGCGGACCCCTATGCCTACAATCTCGAACAGATCGGCCCGCTGCTCGAAAACCATCCGATCTTCCCGGATCGCGCCAATATCGAGCTCGCCGCGGTGAAGGCACCCGACCATATCGTGCTGCGCGTCTGGGAGCGCGGCGCCGGCATCACCCAGGCCTGCGGCTCGGGCGCCTGTGCGGCGCTGGTCGCGGGCGTGCGCCGCGAGCTCACCGCCCGCAAGGCGACCGTCAGCCTGCCCGGCGGGGACCTCGCTATCGAATGGCGCGAGCGCGACGGCCATGTCCTGATGACCGGTCCGGTCGAGTTCGAATGGGAAGGCACGCTCGATCCGGCGTTGTTTTCGAGCGCCGCGTAATGGCCTCGGAGCATTTTCAAGCGAAGTGGTGCCGGTTCGCGTGAAGAACCAACGGTCCGCGTCAGCGAATATACGACCAAACAAGAACCCAGAGCATGTCCACGTTTCGGAGAAACGTGGACATGCTCTGGAGGTCGTCACCTTCGGCTGCCGCCTCAACATCGTCGAAAGCGAGGCGCTGCGGCTTCAGGCCGAAGCCGCCGGCCTGAAGGGTGCCGCGATCGTCAATTCCTGCGCCGTCACCGCCGAGGCGACCAGGCAGGCACGACAGGCCGTGCGCCGCCTCAAGCGCGAGCAGCCTAACCGGCCCGTAATCGTCACCGGCTGCGCCGCACAGATCGAGCCCGCGCGCTTCGCCGCCATGCCCGAGGTCGACCGCATCCTCGGCAATGATGAGAAGCTGCGGCCCGGGAGCTGGGCGGCGCTCGCCCGCTCCAACAGCCTCGGGCATCCCGACACAGCTGCCGCCGACAAGCTCGATGTCGGCGACATCATGACCCAGACCGCAATGCGCGCGCCGGTCACCGGCCGCTTTACCAGCCATACGCGCGGCTTCGTCCAGGTCCAGAACGGCTGCGACCATCGCTGCACCTTCTGCGTCATCCCCTTCGGACGCGGCAATTCGCGCTCGCTAGCCATCGCCGACGTTGTCGCGCAATGCCGCACCCTGCAGGAAGCAGGCGCGCGCGAGATCGTGCTGACCGGCGTCGACCTCACCAGCTATGGCCGCGACCTGGCCGGAGAGGCGACCTTGGGCGCGCTTACCGGAGCGATCCTGCGCGCCCTGCCCGAATTGCCGCGCCTGCGCCTCTCGTCGATCGACGCCGTCGAGGTCGACGATACCTTGCGCGACCTGCTCGCGACCGAGCCGCGCCTCATGCCGCATCTGCATCTCTCGTTGCAGGCCGGCGACGACCTCATCCTCAAACGCATGAAGCGCCGCCACGGCCGCGATGACGCCATCCGCTTCTGCGCAGAGATCCGAACCTTGCGCCCCGACATCGTCTTCGGCGCCGATCTCATCGCCGGTTTCCCGACCGAGGACGAGGGGATGTTCACCCGCTCGCTCGAGCTCGTCGCGGAATGTGGGCTGAGCTTCGTCCATGTCTTCCCCTATTCGGCCCGCCCCGGCACACCGGCCGCGCGGATGCCGCAGCTCTCGGGAGAGATTGTCTCGGAGCGGGCCGCAAGGCTGCGCGCTGCAGCAGGCGCCGCGCAGCAGCGGCATCTGGCCGCGCGTATCGGCCGCCCGCTCAGCGTCCTGACCGAACGCGGCAACACCGGCCGCGCCGAGGATTTCACGCTGGTCCGCTTCGCGAGAGACATCGCGCCGGGCGAGATCGTGCCGGTCACCGGTCACGCCGCCGACGGCAAGGCGCTTCTCGCGGCCTGAATTCGTTTTTCGGAGAGGAATAGCCGCCTCGGTCGCCGATGGGAGGAGGAGTGACCGAGGCGGCAGAGCCATGCCCGGAATGGCAGACCCAGTCGTTAGACGCGGCAGCCCGCCAAAAGGTTCAAAACCTCACGCAACGACCGAGCCGCGCACCCGCTGGACCTGATTGTTGCAGTAGCCACGCGGGTTCCAGAGCGGCTCTAGCGGCTGGATATTACCTTCGGCATCGCGTGCCCGCGCCATGACGACGAACGGGCCGGCTTGCTCGGTGGCAATCTCCGCCTCGAAGCGTCGCCAGGCAAAGCGCCCCTCGCCGGCCTGCAAGTCGACCTCGCTCCAGCTTTCGCCGCCATCGCTGGAGATCGCGACCGATTCCAGCGGAACGGCGCCACTCCAGGCGAAACCCGCGACCTTCAATCGCTCGCCCTGCTTCGCCACGAAGCCGTCGAGCGGCGCCGTAAGCAGCGATTTAACGGGCATGTCGGTGATGACGGCGAAATTCGCGGGGTCGAGCGGCTCGCCCGGGCGAACTGGGCGGATCGGCATTCGATAATCCGTCCCGCGCATCTTCTCGCCGTCATGCTCGACATCGCGGAGCGTGATCCGGTCCAGCCATTTCTGCCAGGCCGAGCCGGGATAGCCCGGCGCGACGATGCGCAGCGGCCCACCATGCAGGCGCGGCAGGGGTTCGCCGTTCATGGCGAAGGCGATCAGAGTTTCCGGAGCCACCGCCTTGGCCATCGGCAGGCCGCGCGAGAGCGCGGCTTTCTCGGGCTTGCCGATCTGGCGGTCCGGCGCGTGATGCGCGGTATAGACCGCGCCCGGCCTGGGGCCGGCATGTTCGAGCACGTCGGCCAGCCTGACCCCGGTCCAGCGCGCGCAACCAACGGCGCCGAGCCGCCATTGCAGCCCGTCCGTCGCTGGAGAGAACTGTGAGCGGCCATTGCCGGCGCATTCCAGCACCGCGGTGACCGTGACGGTTTCGAAGCGCTGGCGCAGGCCCTCCACGCTCCAGACAGCCGGGCGCTCGACCTCACCGTCGATCGTCAGCGTCCAATCGCTGTCCTCGTCGATCTCCGGCAGATGGCCGTTATTGCGGATGAAGAAGGAATCGACCGGGGTGATCGGCTCGTCGAGCAGTGCGAGCGCCGGCTCGGCATTCAGCGCCTCCTCCTCATAGACATGGAGGCCCGGCTTCAGGCGGCGCAGCAAGGGCAGTTCGACGAGGCGATGGGGCAAGCGGCGATGATCTCCGGCAGCGCAGGGCGGTCACCCGCCCCGCGAAAGCCGACAAGAGATGACATGCCGGTCGCCCACCTGTCGACCGTCGCCCTGCGTCAGCGCTTCGCGACGACCTCCTCGCGCAGCGCCCGGCGCAGCACTTTGCCGACATTGGTCTTCGGCAGGGTTTCGCGGAAGAATATCTGCTTGGGCACCTTGTAGCCCGTCAGGTTCTCCTTGCAGTAGGCGCGCAGCGCGTCCGCCGTCAGCGTCTGGTCCTTGCGCACGACGAAGGCCGTGACCGCTTCGCCGGAATGCTCGTCCGGCAGGCCGATCACCGCCGATTCCAGCACGCCGGGATGCGAGGCCAGCACATCCTCGACCTCGTTAGGATAGACGTTGAAGCCGGAGACCAGGACCATGTCCTTCATCCGGTCAACGACCTTGATCTGCCCATCCGGCAGCATGACGCCGACATCGCCGCTGCGGAAATAGCCGTCCGCAGTCATCGCCTTGGCGGTCTCGTCCGGGCGGTTCCAGTAGCCGGCCATCACCTGCGGCCCGCGGATGCAGATCTCGCCGGCTTCGCCCAGCGGCATGTCGTTGCCCTCGGCATCGCGGATCGCGATCTCGGTCGAGGGAATCGGATAGCCGATCGTGCCGCTGAACTCGGTCAGGTCCGGCCGGTTTATCGTGGCGATCGGCGAGGTCTCGGACAGGCCGTAACCCTCGATGATCGGGCGGCCGGTCACGGCCTTCCACTGCTTGGCGACGGCGGCCTGCGTCGCCATGCCGCCGGCGACCGCAAAGCGCATCTCGGAGAAATCGACTTCCTTGATCTCGGGATGGTTGGCGAGCGCGTTGTAGAGCGTGTTGACCCCGGAGAAGAGCGTGAAGCGGCTCGCCTTCAGCGTCTTGATGAAGCCGGGAATGTCGCGGGGATTGGCGATCAGCAGGCCCTTGGCACCGATGCGCAGCATGAACAGACAGCAGCAGGTCAGCGCGAAGATGTGGTAGAGCGGCAGCGCCGTGACCATGACATGCTGGTAGTCGTCGCGGCCGAGTGGCGGTTCCAGCACCCATTCGAGCCAGAAGCCGGCCTGCTGCACATTGGCGGCGACATTGCGATGCGTCAGCGTCGCGCCCTTGGCGACGCCGGTCGTGCCGCCCGTGTACTGGAGGAAGGCGACATCCTCCGGCACGACCGTCACAGGCGCCATCCGAGCGCCGCCCTGCAGGATCTGCTGGAAACCGATCGAGCCCGGAAGGTCGAAAGGCTTCACCACCTTCTTGATCCGGCGCGCGACGAAATTGACGATCTTGCCCTTGAAGCCCATCAGGTCGCCGGCCGTGGCAATGACGATGGCATCGAGTTTCAGGTTCGGCTTCGCCTCCTCGACGACATGGGCGAAGTTCTCGATCACCACGAGCACGCGCGCCCCGGCATCGTTGATCTGATGCGTCAGTTCGCGCGCCGTATAGAGCGGGTTGACGTTGACGACGGTGAAGCCGCCGAGCAGGACACCGAAGATCGCCGCCGGATAGGCCAGGATGTTCGGCATCATCAGGGCGACACGATCGCCCTTCTTGAGCCCCTTCGCCTGCAGCCAACCGGCGAAGGCCTCGGCGGCGCGGCGCGTCTCGGCAAAGGTGATCGTCTTGCCGAAGCTCTCGAAAGCCGGGCGGTTGGGATAGGTCGAGCAGGCGGAGCCGATCAGGTCGGCCAGCGTGCCGATCTTCGCCTCGTCGAGTTCAGGCGGAACGGCCGGCGGATAATGTGCAAGCCAGGGGCGCGAGGCATTCCTGGCCTGCGTGGCGCCAGTCGCAGTCATATTTCCCTCCCACTCGCCCGGTTTGCCACTCTGAAGCGGGTTCCGGTGCATTTTCATGGTCGTACAGTGCGGAACAGCGGCCGGCAGCGCAAGCGCCAGCCGCCATAACCGGCAGAATGTTCATATCTAAACAATCCGCTCGGCACTAAATCAAGCCCAAACCGGGAGCCCGATAAGGGCTCCCGGCGGGAGATAAGCCTGAATTTTGGGTTGGGATCAGCGCCCTTGCGCGAGGGCCAGCGCCTGGGCGGAAACCACAGCCTCGGCCGGCTTGCCGGCGAGTTCCGCAAGATGGTCGAAGCGCGCGCTGAACGAGCCGACGCCGGATGTCGCCGAGCGCAGTTCGACGATCAGCCCGGTCATCTCCGCTTCCGGGACCAGCGCCTTGATCTGGTCCCAGCCGCGCCAGCCGGGGCGGGTGTCATAGCCGAGAATCTGCCCGCGCCGGGCGGAAATCAGGGCGGAGGCCCGCGACATCGCCTCGGACGGGATCACCACGTCGACCGAGAGGATCGGTTCGAGCAGCACCGGCTTGGCCTGCGGCATCGCCTCGCTCATGGCGAGCCGCGCCGCCTGCCGGAACGCCATGTCAGAGGAATCGACCGTGTGATAGGAGCCGTCCGTCAGCGTCACCGCCACATCGACGATCGGGAAGCCGAGCGGCCCCTTCTCGCAGAAATCGCGCATGCCGGCCTCGACCGAGCCGATATATTGGCGCGGCACGACGCCGCCGCTGATCCTGTCGACGAACTGGATACCTTCCCCGCGCGGCAGCGGCGCGACCTCGATCACCACGTCGCCATACTGGCCATGGCCGCCGCTCTGCTTGCGATGCCGGCCGCGCGCCCCGGCCTGACCGCGGATGGTCTCGCGATAACCGACCTGCGGGGTCTTGTTCGTCACCGTGACGCCATAGCGGCCGGCGAGCTTTTCGAGCGCGACGCGCAGATGCATCTCGCCCTGGCCCGACAGGCGGGTCTCACCAAGTTCCGGCACCTGCGTCACCGCCAGCGCCATGTCCTCCTCGGTCAGGCGCTGCAGCGCCGCCGCCAGCCTGACATCGTCCTTGCGGTCCTTCACCGCGATGGCGAAGGCGTGGACCGCTTCGGGCGGCGCAACTGCGCTGACCACGCTCGCCCGTGTCTTGCCGAGCATGAAGGCCTCGCCGGTCGCGATGCCGTCGAGCTTGGCAAAGCCCGCGACCTCGCCCTCCTGCGCCGCGGGCTTCCGGCTCTGCTCCGAACCCTTGAGCGAGACGACGCCGGCGATGCGCGCCTCGACGCCGCCCGATGAGGTCACGACATCGCCCTCCGCCAGCCGGCCGCGCATCACCCTGGCCAGCGAGAGCTTGCCACCCTGGCTCGAATGCCAGGTCTTCATTACCTGGGCGAGCGGCGGCCCCTCCGCGAGAAGGCCGGCCCGGCCACGGGTTTCCGCAAGCCCCGGCGCCTCGTGCCTGAGCGCCTTGAGCAGCCGCGTCACGCCGTTGCCGCGCTCGGCCGCGCCGATCAGCACCGGCACGACATGGCGATGCTGCAATTCGCGGGCGAGATCGTCGAAGACGCGGTCGCGCGGCGGCTCCATGTCGCCGAGCAGCTCCTCCATCAATTCGTCGTCGTAATCGGCCAGCCGCTCCAGCATCGAGAAGCGCGCCTCCTTCTCGCGGCCGGACTCGTCGACGGCCAATGGCACGATCTCGCTCGGCGCATGCTCGCGATAGATGAAGGCCCGCTCCAAGGCGAGGTCGATGAAGCCGACGGCGATGCCGTTCTTCCAGATCGGAATCTGGCGCAGCAGCAGCGGCGTCCGCGAGGCGCGCTGCAGGATGCCGAGCGTCTCGCGCACCCGGCGCGAGGCCGTGTCGATCTTGTTCAGGAACAGGAAGCGCGGAATGTCGGCCTCCTCCAGCTCGCGCAGAACGAGCTCCAGTGCCGGCGCCTTGCGGTCATCCGCCTCGCAGACCACCACTGCGGCATCCACGGCCGGCAGCACATGGCGCATCTCGTGCAGGAACTCGACCGAGCCGGGGCAATCGATGAAATGGAAGGTGTCGCCGAGGAAGTCGACCGTCGCGACCGTCGGCTCCGTGCTCATCTGGTGCACCCGCGCCTCGGGCGCCGCATCGCCGACCGTGTTGCCGCCCTTGACCGTGCCGGTACGCGTGAGCGCGCCGCATCGCATCAGGATGCTTTCGAGCAGCGTCGTCTTGCCGCTCTGGAAGGGGCCGACGATCGCGATGCATCGCGGCCCCGCGCTTCGGGTACCGGCTGCGGAGCCGCCGTTCTGTGCCGATGCGGGCATGACTTCCTCCTTCAGGGCTGACCGCACTGGAGGAAAGGTCGCGACCTCGGCTCCGGCGCGGTGGGGACCCGGCGGGAACAGCGCATGCGCTCACGCCGGACGGGCGGCGGTCGCTCGGGCCCGACAGGGTCGGGCGGCCGTCGGAGAGGCAGGTCGCAAGAGGTTCGCGCCGAACGGAGGCGGACGCAAGCGCTTTGTCGGCCATGGCCGAGGCGAACGCAGGAAACCGGCTTTGCCGATACCGCTGCCTGCGTCGCCGGGACGGCTATCCGACCGTCGCGACCTGTGATTTCATCGGGCTTCCGCTGGCTGCCACGCGCGACTGAGCAACGGCGAACTTGCGGCTCCCTGCCGCTCCGCGAGCGGGGAACCTCAGGCGTCGCCGGACATTCTACGGAGCGGGCCGCCGACGCGGCGACGATGGAAGAGGGAGAACCGGCCGATGCCCGAGAACGCGTCGCAAATGGAACTCGACGAGCGCATCGCCCTCCTCAGGCGCAACATCGCCGAACTGATGGAACAGGCGACGGGTGCCTCCGGCGCCGCCGTGGAGGAAGCGCTCGCCAACCGCCTCGGCGAGCAGCAGGACATGCTCAACGAGCTGCTGAAGAAACGCGAGGCGATGGGGTAAAACCACCTCCCGTCATGGTCCGGCTTGTCCCGACCATCCGCGCCATCACGGATGAAGCGCAGTGTTCAAGACGTGGATGCTTGCCACAAGGGCGCGCATGACGAAGCGGGAGCGACGCCTCGGCTAGGAATTCCGCAGGCGCTCTCAAAGATTGCGCCGCTCACCCCGGAGCGTCGCAAGCCCGATGCCGGCCGCGTCGAAGCCGCCATCCACCGCCAGAACCTGCCCGGTGATATAGGTCGCCCGGTCGGAGCAGAGGAAGAAGATCGCCTCGGCCAGTTCCTCCTCCAGCCCATAGCGGCCGAGCGGCACGGCATCGCGGTAATCGGCCCGGATTTCCGGGCTGTGCACGGCCTTGGCCATCGCCGTCTCGACGGGCCCCGGCGCCACCGCATTGACGCGAATGCCAAGCCCCGCGAGCTCGACAGCCTGCTGCTTGGTGAGATGCGCCAGCGCCGCCTTCGACGTGCCGTAGGCGACCCGCAGCGTCGAGGCGCGCAGCCCCGAGATCGAGGTGATGTTGACGACGGCACCACCGCCATTGTCGGCCATGGCCCGCGCCGCGAACTGCGTCGCCAGGAACGGGCCGGTGAGATTCACCGCCATCACCCGCTGCCATTCGTCATGCGTGGTCTCCAGCAGCGGCTTGAACACCGCCGTGCCGGCATTGTTGACGAGGGCATCGAGCCGCCCGAAGCGCTTGGCCATGCCGGCGAAGGCCGATTCGAGCTGCGCGGGCATCGCTACGTCACAGGTCAGCACCAGCGTCCGCTCGGGCGTGGCGATCTCGGCCGCCGCGCGCTGAAGCCCCGCCCCATCGATGTCGAGCAGGCCGACCTGCCAGCCCTCGGCGAGGAAGCGCTTGGCGGTGGCAAGCCCGATGCCGCGCGCGGCGCCGGTGACGAGAGCGGTCTTCGGGGTGGCGTCGGTCATGGCATCTCGTCCGGTGGCGTGTCGCTTGCGCACAGGCTATGCATGCCGGCAGCGTGACCAACAAGCCGGGATTGCCGCTCGACAAATCCCGCGCGCTCCTGTAAGGCCCCGCACTCAACTGAAAACAGCGAGCCGAAAGCCCGCGCTTCCGCGCGAATACGGCCATGGAGAGACCCATGAACATCATCGAGCAGATCGATGCCGAGCAGATTGCCAAGCTGAGCGAAGGCCGCGAGATCCCGCAGTTCCAGCCCGGCGACACCGTGCAGGTCAACGTCAAGGTCAAGGAAGGCGAGCGCAGCCGCGTCCAGGCCTATGAAGGCGTCGTGATCGCCCGCAACGGCGGCGGCCTCAACCAGAGCTTCACCGTCCGCAAGATTTCCTACGGCGAGGGCGTCGAGCGCGTCTTCCCGCTGTTCTCGCCGAACCTCGATTCGATCAAGGTCATCCGCAAGGGCAAGGTGCGCCGCGCCAAGCTGTATTACCTGCGCGATCGTCGCGGCAAGTCGGCCCGTATCGCCGAGCGCGTCGATGCCAAGCCCGCCAAGGGCCAGAAGGGCGCCGGCAAGTAAGCCGAAGCCTCAAGGCGGAAAATTTGAAACGCGGTCCTTCGGGGCCGCGTTTTTTTGTTACCGCGCGCGCACCATAGCATTCCAAAAACGCATATCGGATTATCAAATTATCATTTGATATGCATTAAATGCACATATAAGTAAGGCAATCATTAGCATGCTATTTATGTTGTTGCTATGGACATCACCCAGCTTCAGGCCGCATTCACCGGCGAGCTTGCCGCCGTCAACCGCAAGCTGAGGACGCTCGTCGACGACCGTGCGCGCGACATGGGGCTGACCTTGTCGCGGGCACGCCTGCTGATGGAGCTCGCTCGCGAGGACGGGCCGATCCAGTCCGACCTCGCCGGATTGCTCGACATCGAGCAGCCGACATTGGTTCGGCTTCTCGACGGGCTGGAACGCAACGGCATGATCGAGCGCCGCGCGGTCGAGGGCGACCGTCGCGCGCGCCGCGTCTTCCTGACCGAGAGCGCCCGCGCCCAGGCGCAGGACATCCTGGACTTCCTCACCGAGTTGCGCGCCGGTATCCTGCAGGGTATCGCCCCCGAAGAACTGGAGGCCGCGCTCGACGTGCTGCGCCGGACCTCGCGCAACATCGCCGCCGGCCGGAGCGCCGCCCCGTGAGCACGCCGGAAACATCCGCTGCCCCAGCCGCGCCGCCACCGGCGCCTGCCGGGCTGACGATGCCGCCGGCCCGCGCGCTGGCCTATATGCTGGCTTCGGTCACGCTGGCGATGACGCAGCAGATCGGCGCGAACCTGGTCAACACCAATATCTACCAGATCCAGGGCGAGCTCGGTGCCACCGTCGCCGAGACCAACTGGCTGATCGCCGCCTACATGGCGCCGAACGTCTCGCTCTCGATCGCCCTGATCAAGATCCGGATGCAGTACGGCCTGCGCAATTTCGCCGAGATGAGCCTCGCGGGCTTCGTCCTCGCCGCCTTCCTGAACCTCGCCTTCGTCCACGACCTGCCATCGGCCGTGGTCGTGCGCTTCATGAGCGGCATGGCGGCGGCGCCAATGTCCTCGCTCGCTTTCTTCTACATGATCGAGCCGCTCCCGCCGGAGAAGAAGCTCACCGTCGGCCTCTCGCTGGCGCTGACGAACACGACGCTCGGCATCCCCGTCACGCGCCTGATCTCGCCCTGGCTGCTCGATCTCGGCGGCTTCCACGGCCTGACCCTGTTCGAGGCGGGGCTCGCCATGGTGGCTTTCGGCTTCGTCTACGCGCTGCCGCTGACCACGCCGCCGCGCGTGAAGTGGATCGGCCCGCTCGACATCGTCAGCTATCTCCTGATCGCGATCGGTTTCGGTTCGATCGCGGTCGCGCTCAGCTTGGGGCGAATCTACTGGTGGTTCGAGGCGCCATGGCTGGGCTGGCTCTTCGCCTGCGCCGTCATCTGCCTGACATTGGCCGTGATCACCGAACTGCATCGGAAGAGCCCGCTGATCGACATACGCTGGCTGACCAGCCCGGCGACGCTGCATTTCGCCGGCGCCATTCTCCTGCTGCGCGTCGTGCTGGCCGAACAGACGGTGGGCGCCTCCAATTTCTTCCAGGCGCTCGGCATTCAGAATGAGCAGACACTGCCGCTCTACGGCGTGATACTCTGCGCGATCGTGGCCGGCGGCGTGACCTGCGCGCTGCTGCTGCGGCCCGGTCGCGAGAACTGGTTCTATGGCACCGCGCTGGCTTGCGTCGCGCTCGGCGCCTGGCTGGACAGCGGCGCCACCAGCCAGACACGGCCGCACGACATCTGGCTGAGCCAGGCACTCGTCGCCTATGGCTCTGGCCTCTTTCTGCCCGCGGCGATGGCGCAAGGCATGGGCGGAGCCATCGCGCGTGGCCCGATCTACATCCTGAGCTTCATCACCGTCTTCCTGTTCACGCAGAGCATCGGCGGCCTGCTCGGCTCGGCCCTGTTCGGCAGCTTCATCACGCTGCGGACCAGCTTCCATTACAATGCACTGGCAGAGCATTTCGTCATGTCTCAGCCGCTTTTCGCCCAGCGCATCAGTCAGTACGGCAACATCTACAGCCATGTCCTGAACGACCCGGCGCTGCTGCGGGCGGAAGGCGTGACGCTCCTCGCCCAGCGGGCGACGCAAGAGGCGATCGTGCTCGCCTATAACGACGCCTTCATGCTGATCTCGGCCATAGCCGGCCTCGCCCTGATCGGCCTGCTCTCGCACCTCGCTTATCTGCAGCTACGCTCGCGCGTGGCGGCTCCCACCTTTCAACCCGCTCCCTGATCGCCCAGCCCCCATGACCCGCATCTTCCGCTCCGTCTCGACCTATGTAGCGCTCGCCATCGGCCTCATCGGCCTCGGCATCATTCTCTACGCCTGGCGGCTGCCGCCCTTCACGAGCGCGATCGAGGTGACCGAGAACGCCTATGTCCGAGGCCAGGTCACTGTGATCGCACCGCAGCTTGCCGGCTATGTCGCGGAGGTGCCGGTGCAGGACTTCGCGACCGTGAAGCAGGGTGATCTGCTCCTGCGCATCGACGACCGCATCTATGCGCAGAAGCTAGAACAGGCCCGCGCCGGCTTGGCCGCCCAGCGCGCCGCGCTCGCCAATTCCGACCAGTCCCGCGCCGCCGCCGAAGCCCGGCTGCGCGCCGCCGTCGCCAATGTCGCCAGCGCCGAAGCCGCCTTGCGCACGGCCGAGGCGAACTGGGGCCGCATCGAGCCGCTACGCGAGCGCGGCGTCGTCAGCCAGACCTCGACCGACCAGAGCCAGCAGGCGCTCGATCAGGCGCGCGCTTCCATCACATCGACCAATGCCGCCGCCGAAGTCGCCCGCCAGGACATCCAGACCGCCATCGTCAACCGCCAGTCGCTCGTCGCGGCCGTCGAGGGTGCGGAAGCCGCCGTCCATCTCGCCGAGATCGATCTCAGCAACACGCGCGTCATCGCCCCGCAGGACGGGCGGCTGGGCGAAGTCTCGGCCCGGCTCGGCCAATACGTCTCGGCCGGCACGCAGTTGATGGCGCTGGTGCCGACCCAAGTCTGGGTCATCGCCAACTTCAAGGAGACACAGCTCGCCGGCATGCGCACCGGCCAACCGGTCAGCTTCACCGTCGATGCCCTGCGCCATGCCCGGCTCACCGGCAAGATCGAGCGGTTCTCGCCGGCGGCCGGCTCCGAGTTCAGCGTGATCAGGCCTGAGAACGCGACCGGCAATTTCATCAAGATCGCCCAGCGCGTGCCGGTCCGCATCATCGTCGATCCCGGACAGCCTCTCGCGAAGGAGCTGGCGCCCGGCATGTCGGTGGTGGTCAGCGTCGATACGGCGCAGCGCTGATCAGGCCAGCGTCGCCAGCCGCTCCAGCAGAAGCCGCGTATCCGTGGCATTCTGATAGAGCCCGAAACCGAGGCGCAGACGGTCTCCACGCAGATCGGTGACGATGCCGGCCTGCGCCAGCCTCTCATGCCAGACCGGGGCGTCGGCATGGCGGAAGGTCAGGAAATTGCCGCGCGCCGGATCCGAGGGCGGCACGACGAGGTTCTCGATCGCGAGCACGCCGCAAGGCCGGTGCGCGAGTCCTTCCGCAACGATGGCCTGCAAGGCATGGGCATGAGCATGGATCGCAGCCGCGTCGAGGCCCTTCGCACCGAGCCAGTCGAACACCGCACCCATGCGGTAGAGGCCGGATGGATCGAAGGTGGCGCCCATGAAGCGCCAGCCGCCTTCGGCATAGGCCACGCCTCCTTGCGGCCCCGAGAGCGCACCGAACGAGGCATACCAGCCGGTATCGCGCGGCCGCATCGCGAAGCCGGGCGGGCAGTGCATGAAGCAGGCCCCCTCGCCCGCCATGGCGTATTTATAGCCGCCGGCGATGTAGAACACCTTGTCGGCGACGGCGGACAGATCGGTCGGCCGCGCCAGGAAGCCGTGATAGCCGTCGATGACGACGAGGCGCTCCGGTGCGGAGACGCCGGCGACGAGCCCTTCCAGATCGGTCAGCGCGTAACCGGAATTGAACTGCACCTGGCTGACGAAGACCATGTCGGGATTGCCGGCCTCAGCAGCGGCGACCAGACGTTCGGTGAAATCAGCGAAGGGCTCGGCCGGCACGATGGTGAGCGCGATCAGCCCTTCCTCGGCCAGCCGCTCGATCTGTCGCCGGAAGGAGTGGAATTCGGCATCGCTGGTCAGGATGCGCGGCACCCGGTCCCGTGGCAGGCAGGAGAGAAGCCGGTTGACGAATTCATGGGTGTTGTTGGCGGGTACAAGCCCGCCGATCCCCGGCAGATTGAGATGACGGGCGACACCTTGCGCGGCCTTCTGCCAGACCGGGCCGAGTACCTCCTCCCATTTGCCGTCGATAAGACGCGCTGCATCGTCCCAGCAGCGCAATTGCGCTTCGCGGGTGACATCCGGCCAGAAATGATGGCTGTGGGCGGCGAAATGCAGTTGTTCCGGCCAGTTCTGGCGGAACCGGGAGAACTCCGCCGCAAGATCGAGGGCCGCCCCGATGGCCTGGGCGGAAACGGTCGTCGCCTGGTCGCTCGCCATCGTCATGCCTTGCCCGCCCGCTAAAATACTTTAAACTTAAAATATATCGCGCCTTCCTGTCGTCAAGGCGCGCCGCGAGCGAGGGCTTAAGCGATGGCAACCGGCACGGGCGAGCAGCACAGCCGCATCGAACCCGGCATGCAGACCGACTTCAAGGAGCGGATGGATTACGGCTCCTATCTTGGCCTCGACCTGCTGCTCGCGGCGCAGAAGCCGCTGAGCGACGCCCCCGACGAATTGCTCTTCATCACCATCCATCAGGTCCAGGAACTCTGGCTGAAGCTCGCCACGCACGAGCTCGATGGCGCCATCGCGGCGATCCGGGACGACCAGTTGCAGCCCGCCTTCAAGTCGCTGGCGCGCGTCTCGCGCATCCAGTCACAGCTCGTCACCGCCTGGGACGTGCTCTCGACCATGACGCCGGCCGACTACCTCGCCTTCCGCGATGCGCTCGGCCAGTCCTCCGGCTTCCAGTCGTACCAGTATCGCGCGCTGGAATTCCGCCTCGGCGCCAAGGACCCGCGCATGCTGGCGATGCACCGGCACCACCCCGAGAACCACGCCCATCTGCAAGAACTGCTGGAGGCCCCCAGCCTCTATGACGAGGCGCTGCGCCTGCTCGCCCGGCGCGGGCTGGCGATCCCGTCCGACTGCGTCGAGCGCGACTGGAGCGTGCCGCATGCCGTCAGCGACGCGGTGAAGGCGGCCTGGCTCTCGATCTATCGCGATACGCAAGCTCATTTCGATCTCTACGAGCTCGCCGAGGAGCTGGTCGATCTCGAAGACCAGTTCCAGCAATGGCGCTTCCGCCACATGAAGACGGTCGAGCGCATCATCGGCTTCAAGCCGGGCACCGGCGGCTCCAGCGGCGTCAAGTTCCTCAAGACCGCGCTGGAGCGCTCCTTCTTTCCCGAACTCTGGCAATTGCGCAGCGAATTGTGAGGCCTGCGCCCTGCGTCGCCGCGATGACGCGGCTGCAACGGCATCGATTGTCCGGCTTGATTGGAACTGCTAAACAGTAGCCATGTCGCCGTGTGAGCATCATTTGCAGCGCTTCTGCGCCGTGCAGGGAGAGGGCCATCTGCCGCCCCTGCCGACGACGCAGGACTTTGCCGCGCTGCATGACCATGCCCGGCTGCCCTGGCGCTTTTTCGGCCGCTTCACCGCTTCGATTGCCGCAGGCCTTACCGGCGCCTGAGACCGGCCGCTTGCGCGCGGCCGGCGACAGGCGAAGCGTTTTGCGCGCTGGCCCGAAGCGAGCCGGCGCATGATCTCCAAAACCGATTTCAGAAGACCGAGACCAAGCCATGACTGCGACCAAGGGTCCCCAGACGCTCTACGACAAGATCTTCGACGACCACGTCGTCGACCGGCAGGATGACGGCACCTGCCTGCTCTATATCGACCGCCACCTCGTCCACGAGGTCACGAGCCCGCAGGCCTTCGAGGGCCTGCGCATGACCGGCCGCAAGGTCCGCAGCCCTGAGAAGACGCTCGCCGTCGTCGACCACAACATCCCGACGACCGACCGCACCAAGGGCATCGCGGAAGAGGAAAGCCGCATCCAGGTCGAGGCGCTCGCCAAGAACGCCCGCGACTTCGGCGTCGAGTATTTCAACGAGCTCGACAAGCGCCAGGGCATCGTCCACATCGTCGGCCCCGAGCAGGGCTTCACCCTGCCCGGCACCACGATCGTCTGCGGTGACTCGCACACCTCGACGCACGGCGCCTTCGGCGCACTCGCCCACGGCATCGGCACCTCGGAGGTCGAGCATGTGCTCGCCACCCAGACGCTGATCCAGAAGAAGGCGATGAACATGCTCGTCCAGGTGGACGGCACGCCTGCGCCCGGCGTCGGCGCCAAGGACATCACGCTGGCGATCATCGGCGAGATCGGCACTGCCGGGGGCACCGGCTCGGTGATCGAATATGCAGGCGAAGCGATCCGCGGCCTGACCATGGAAGGCCGCATGACGGTCTGCAACATGTCGATCGAGGGCGGTGCCCGCGCCGGCATGGTCGCGCCGGACGAGAAGGCTTTCAGCTATCTGAAGGGCCGCCCGAAAGCGCCACAGGGCGCCGCCTGGGATGCCGCCGTGCGCTACTGGGAGACGCTGCGCACCGACGAGGGCGCGCATTTCGACCGCATCGTCCGCCTCGACGCCGCCAACCTGCCGCCGATCGTCTCCTGGGGCACCAGCCCCGAGGACGTGATCTCGGTCACCGGCGCGGTTCCGGACCCGGAGCTGATCGTCGACGAGGTCAAGCGCGCCTCGAAGAAGCGGGCGCTTGAGTATATGGGCCTGACCGCCGGCACCAAGATCACCGACATCCCGCTCGACGTGATCTGGATCGGCTCCTGCACCAATGGCCGCATCGAGGACCTACGCACGGTCGCCAAGATCGTCGAGGGCAAGAAACTCCATGAAAGCCTCGACTACGGCATGATCGTTCCCGGCTCCGGCCTGGTGAAGGAGCAGGCCGAGGCCGAGGGTCTCGACAAGATCTTCATCGCCGCCGGCTTCGAATGGCGCGAGCCCGGCTGCTCGATGTGCCTCGGCATGAACCCGGACCAGCTCAAGCCCGGCCAGCGCGCCGCCTCGACCTCGAACCGCAATTTCGAGGGTCGTCAGGGCTATCGCGGCCGCACCCACCTCGTCTCGCCGGCCATGGCGGCGGCGGCGGCCCTCACCGGCCGCTTCGTCGACGTTCGTACGCTGGGCTGACGTGCACAGCGGGGAGCTGACCATGTCCAACGATCCCCGCGAAGCCGCCCGCGCCGCCGAATCCAAGGCGGCGCTGGACCGGGTCAAGCGCGACAGCGAAAGCCTGCTCGGCTCCTCGATGGGCCGGGCGGCCGATCATTTCTCGGGCGCGGATGCACCCGAGGGCGACAAGGTCGAGCTCTGGGGCCGGCGCATCGGCCGCTCCCTCTCGCTCGTCGGCGTCATCGTGCTGGCCTGGTGGCTCGGCCACCAATTGAAGATCTGGTGATGGGCAAGGCCGTGGACGCCAGGGTCACGACAACAACAGAGATCGACTGGGACGGCGTCAAGGCGCCGTCGCAGGAGGCGTTCGAGGTTCTGGCGCAAGCCGCCTTCGACCGCCTGCCGGAGGAATTCCGCGCGCTCTGCTCCGACGTGATCTTCAACGTCACCGAGTTCCCCGAGGACGACGTGCTGAAGGAGCTGGAGGCGGAAAGCCCGTTCGACCTGCTCGGCCTGTTCAGCGGCGTCGGCCTGCCGCAGCAGGGCTTCAGTCCCCAGACCGGCCAGATGCCCAACACCATCCACCTCTATCGCCGTCCGATCCTCGACTACTGGGCCGAACATGACGAGAACCTCGGCTCGATCGTCACCCATGTCATGGTCCACGAGATCGGCCACCATTTCGGCTTCTCCGACGAGGACATGGAAGCCATCGAACAGGCGGCCGGCTGAGCCCGGCCTTCAAGCAAGGACAAAAGACCATGCAGCCCTTCACCACGCTGACCTCGACGCCCGCCCCCATGAAGGTGGTCAATGTCGACACCGACATGATCATCCCGAAGCAGTACCTGAAGACGATCAAGCGCACCGGCCTCGGCACCGCGCTGTTTTCGGAGATGCGCTACAAGGACGACGGCTCGGAGAACCCCGATTTCGTGCTGAACCAGCCGGCCTATCGCAAGGCGGAAATCCTCGTCGCCGGCGACAATTTCGGCTGCGGCTCGTCGCGCGAGCACGCGCCGTGGGCGCTGCTCGATTTCGGCATCCGCTGCGTGATCTCCACCAGCTTCGCCGACATCTTCTACAATAACTGCTTCAAGAACGGCATCCTGCCGATCAAGGTTACCCCGCAGCAGCTCGACATGCTGTTCGACGATGCCGAGCGCGGCTCCAACGCGACGCTGACGATCGACCTCGCGAACCAGACGATCAAGGGTCCGGATGGCGGCGAGATCACCTTCGAGATCGACCCGTTCCGCAAGCACTGCCTGCTCAACGGCCTCGACGACATCGGCCTGACCATGGAGAAGGGCACGAAGATCGACGCCTACGAGGAAAAGCTGAAGCAGCGCGCTTGGGCTTGAGCGACAGCGGACTAGCAGCCCTCATCCTGAGGAGCCGTTCCGTCAGGAACGGCGTCTCGAAGGACGGGGGCTGCGGGTCGATTGCCGCGTTTTGAGAGCGTTCGAAGACGGTCAAACTGCCCGGCGACAAGAGCTTCTTTCTTTCGGCGAGACCAGCCCTTGATCCGACGTTCCATTGCAATCGCGTCGGTGATAACCGGGAAATGCTGGGCAAACACTAGCTCGACAGGAAGACGTGTCGCAGTGAACGAGTTCTCGTACCGCTTAGTGTTGTGCTCAGCGACACGCTTCTCCACAGCTTCGCGTGTCGAGCCGGTATAATAGGAATCGTCGGCGCAGCGAAGAATGTAGACCCAACACCCATCTGCGTCTTGCATTCCCATGCTCCCCAGATGCGTCGGTTTTGAGTGTCCCGCGTACTCTGGACCATCCTTCGAGACGCCGCTTCGCGGCTCCTCAGGATGAGGGCTCTGCGTTCGAAAGCAATATCAGACCACCAGCCCCTGCAAAGGCTTGAGCCCACCCGTCTCCGGAAACACCTTCTCGGCCAGAACCGGCCCAGATAAGCCGAAGAGCTCCGAGACCACCCCCTTGGCCACGGCCCGGACATCCGTCGTCGGCTTGAGATCGCGGTTCTGGTAAAGCTGCTCGGGCTTCAGGCCGGGCCAATCGGCAACCACCCGACCGCCCTTCACGCCGCCTCCTATGAGGAAGGCGACCGTGCCGGTGCCATGATCGGTCCCGGTCGTGCCGTTGACCGCAGCGGTCCGGCCGAACTCAGTCGCGACCATCACAACCGTATCCTTCCAGACCGGTGCCAAGCCCTGCTCGAAGGCGGCGAAGGCGCCATCGAGCCCGCCGAGCAGATTGGCGAGCCTTCCCTTGGCCCCGCCTTCGTTCGCATGGGTATCCCAGCCTTCGAAGGCGAGCGCGGCGATGCGCGGCCCGTCATCGGCGCCGACCAGCCCCGCCGCGCCTTCGGCGATGCGGCGCATCCCGTCGGCCGTGTCAGGCCCGCCGCCACCCTTCTGCTCGCCGGCCATGCCGCGCCTTTGCGCGACCCCTTCCGTTTCGATCGCCTCTGCCAGCGCCCGCGCCAAAGCCGGATCGCGCTGGCCATAGAGATCGGCAAGCCGCATCGTCAGGTCGCTGCCGGCGCGCGCCATCCGCGGCGGCGCCCAGCCCAGCACGGGCGCGGCGCCGCGCACCACCAGCGGCGGCACGACGCCGACACCGAGTACGCCCTTGCGCGAGACGCCGTCGCCAGCCGGCAGATTGGCGATAAGTCGGTTGAGCCAGCCGCTCTGCGTGTGTCCCGCGCCGGGCTGGCCGCTTTCCAGAACGTCCTGCCCGTCGAAATGCGAGCGCTCGCGATAGCCCGTCGCCGCGGCATGGACGATCGTCGCCTGCCCCTGCTTGTAGAGCCGCGCCAGGTTCGGCATCGCCGGATGCAGGTAGAAGAACCCGTCGAGCGGCAGCGCCGCCTCCGGCCCGTCCTTGGCGAGTGCGATGCCCTCGCGCAGGCCGGCATAATCGGGGTCGCCGATCGGCGGCACGGCCGAGAGCCCATCGAGCGCGCCGCGCAGGATGACCAGCACGAAGCGCGGATCGCGCGCACCCGCCGCCGCATAGGCGAATTTCGGCACGAAGGACCAGGCGAAGAGGGCGCCGGCCGCACCGAGCACGGCGCGGCGCGACGGCGTCATCCGTTCGCAATCGTCATCGTCGTGAGGAGCCATCATCGTCACCTCCGCTGGAATTCTGGCGACATCAGCAAGAGCGCGATCGCCTGCGGCTTGCTCTCGGCCCGCGCCACCGCCTGCTTCGTCTCAGGCGAGAGGAGCGGTCCGAGGATGTCGTCGGCGAGCACGCGCGGATCGGCAACCGTGCCCGCGGCCTGTCGCCCCCAGCCGGCAGCGACGTCGACCCGCGTCTTGAGCCCTTCGGCCGAACCCCAGGCGGCATTGCTGTCGGCGTATCCGTTCGGGCCGGAAGGCTGCCAGAATGGCTGGCCCATCACGCCGACCGGGCCGATGATCTGGCCGAAATCCGGCTTGCGGCCGAGCGCGCGATAGGAGGCCAGCATGAATTCCTGCGGCGACCGGATCTTTGTGGCCGGCGCCATCCACGCGGATTCGCTGCCGATCAATGCCTGGTAGACCGCCCTGAGGTCGCCGTCGCTGTCGCGGAAGGTCTTGGCCAGCGCTTCGACGAGAGGTGGCGGCGGGTCGTCTGCCACGAAATGCCGCACGAGCTTGGTCGCGATGAAATGCGCGGTCGCAGGCTGATGGGCGAGATCGGTCAGCGCCGCGACGCCTTGCGCCAGATCCGGCTGGGCATAATCCCGGCCAAGCAAGGGCGTCGCCCCCGGCTCATGCTGGCCGGGATTGAAGATGAAGGAGCCCGGGAAACCGAGCCGCCCATCACGCCCCGCCATCGTCCATCCCGTGAGGATGCGCGCGAGGTTGGTGACGTCGGCCTGGCTGTAGCCGCCGGAGACGCCGAGCGTATGCAACTCCATGATCTCGCGCGCGAGATTCTCGTTGAGCCCACGGCCTTGCCGGCGGCCCGCGGGTGAATTCGGCCCGATCGACTGGCGGTTATCGAGAAAGTCGAGCATCGCCGGGTGGCTTTCCGCCGCGATCAGCATGTCCTCGAAGCGGCCGAAGACATGCGGGCGGATCGCCTCGCGCTCATAGGCACCTGCCATGATCCGCCCGATATTGCTCTTGGTCGCACCGATGCAGAAATGGTTCGACCAGAACATCACCAGCCGCTCACTGAGGCCGGTTTCGGCCGTAAGCGCGAGATCGACCCGCGCCTTCACCTCGTCGCGATAGGTCCGGTATGGCAGGGCCGGCTCGTTCGGAGGCTTCGCCGCAGCCATCTGGTTCTGCGGCCCGGCCGGTTGCGCCTGCGGTGCGGCGCCCGCCATCTCCATGGCCTGCGGCGAGCCCGGCGCAGGCCCCGCGGCAGCGATGCGGCGCGCCTCGCGCTCCCGCTTCTCCTGATCCTCGAAAGCGAAGAGAGCCTTGCCGATCTCGACGGTGCCGGAGAAGTGCACGCCCTGGGGCCGCGCGACGCCGCCGGCCGCGATCTCGGCCAGAAGCCTATCGCGGATCTGCGCCCGGAAGGCCTCGCCCTGGCCGGGCTTCGGTCCGAGACCGAAGCGCTGCAATGCCACCGCTCCCGCCGTCAGCTCGCCCGATCCTGCCATCTGCAAGGTCTCCGCTGGTCATGGGGAGAGGATCGGCGCCGACTATGGCAAAAAACCGTTGGGTTTCATGACAAATCGGCAATGTGGCAGGCGGGGCGTCTCAGCGCGGCTTCGAGCGCGCGGTATTGAGGGTGACCGCTTCGCGGATCAGGGCCTTGAAGGCGTCGGCGTCGATCGCCTCGCCCTCGCGGACATCGATCGCGCGGCGGGCATAGCCCTCCAGGCTCGAGTTGAACAGGCCAGCGGGATCGGCAAGCGAAGCGCCCTTCATGAAGGTCAGCTTGACCACACTCTTGTAGGTCTCGCCGGTGCAGATGATCCCGCCATGGGACCAGACCGGCACGCCGCGCCACTTCACCTCCTCGATGACGTCGGAGTCGGCCTGATGGATCAAGGCACGCATACGCGCCAGCATCGCGCCCCGCCAGTCGGTCAGCGCCGCGATCTTCTCGTCGATCAGCCGGGAAGCAGCTTGGTCTTGAGCCTCGTCCTTCGCCATGGCGACGTCCTTCCCTGCCGGAGTGCCTAGACCACGACCGTAACCGTCTCGGCAGCGCGCGTCAGGCCGGTATAGAGCCAGCGGGCGCGGTGCTCCCGGAAGGCGAAGCTCTCGTCGAAGAGCACGACATCATCCCATTGCGAACCCTGCGACTTATGCACGGTCAGCGCATAGCCGAAGGTGAATTCGTCCGTGTGCTTGCGCAGCTCCCACGGCACCTCGTCCTCGGTGCCGTCGAAGAAATTCGGCATCACCGAGACCTTCACCGCCTTGCCGCCGACATCGTCCTCGGGCGTGACGCGCATGGTGACGAGCCCCTTCTTCGAGGTCTTGATCTCCTGCACGATCCAGGAACCGCCATTGAGCAGCCCCTTGCTCTTGTCGTTGCGCAGGCAGACCAGCTTCTCTCCGGCGACGGGGCTGTTATCGGTGCGGCCCATGAGCTGGCGGATGCGGGCATTGTAGTTGCGCCGCGTCTTGTTCATGCCGACCAGAACCTGATCTGCGCCCATGACGATCTCGGGGTTGATCTCGCCGCGCCGGATCACGCGGCTCGGACCGTATTCGCCGAGTTCGAGCTGCCCACCCTCGCGCACGATCATCGACATCCGCACGATCGGGTTGTCCGCCGCCTGCCGGTGGACCTCAGTCAGCATGACGTCCGGCTCCTGCTCGGTGAAGAAGCCGCCGCCCTTGACCGGGGGCAACTGCGCGGGATCGCCGAGCACCAGCACCGGCGTGCCGAAGGAGAGCAGATCCCGGCCGAGTTCCTCGTCGACCATCGAGCACTCGTCGATGATGATGAGCTTGGCCTTTGCTGCCGCGCTGTCGCGGTTGAGCGCGAAGATCGGGCTCTCCTCCTCGACGCCGCGCGAGCGGTAGATCAGCGAGTGGATGGTCTGCGCGCCATGGCAGCCCTTGTTGCGCAGCACGAGCGCGGCCTTGCCGGTATAGGCGGCGAAGACGACGTCGCCGTCGACGGCTTCCGCGATATGGCGCGCCAGCGTGGTCTTGCCCGTGCCGGCATAGCCGAACATGCGGAAGAGCTGCGGCTCGCCGGATTGCAGCCAGCGCGCCACGGCAGTCAAAGCCATATCCTGCTGGGGCGACCAGCTCATCGCGCGACCATCGTCGAAAAGGGCATGCCGCAGATGGGGCCGAGTCGGGCCGCGAGGCAAGCCCGGCGATGCCCGAAACCGCTCAGGCAGCACGCAGCCTTTGGACGAAGGCGGTAGCTTCCGCCTGCAGGGCGTTGATCCGCTGATCGAGTTCCCTTGCGCTTGCCGCCCCGGTATCGGCCTGGCCGACGGTCTGGAGATTGGCCGCCGCAATCTCGCCCATCGCCAACGCAGCGGTGCCGGTCACGTCGGAGATGCGGGCTACGGTCTCGCCGAGCGAGCCCAGCAACTCGACATGCGAACCGACCATGGTCGCGATCTCGGTTCCTGTCTGCTCGACCGCCGCGACGCTGGCGCCGATCGCCGAAACGGCTTCCGCCGCATGGGACAAGGCCTCTTCAGCCTGCGCGATCCGGCTGACGATCCGGCCGGCGGCCTCCGAAGCCTGGTTGGCAAGCGTTTTCACCTCGGCAGCAACCACCGCGAAGCCGCGGCCATGGCTTCCGGCGCGCGCGGCCTCGATCGTGGCGTTCAGCGCCAGCAGGTTGGTCTGGCGCGCCACGGCTTCGATGATCCCCACGACATCGCGAATCTGGGCGGCATTTTCGGTCAGACGCGTCACCAGCGCATGGGTTCCCGCGGCCTCGCGGGTCGCCTCGGTCGCCATTTCCGATACGCGCCGGACTTCCATATTGATCTGGCCGACGACATGGTCGAGCCTCAGCGCGGCCTCACTGGTATGGCGCGCGTCGATCCCTGCGCCGTCCACGGAGGCAGCCGCCGTCTCGGTGCTCCGCGAAATCTGGTGAACACGCACTGCCGCGTCCTGCAATGCCATGCGCAGCACCTCGCTGGCCTGACCGATCTCGCCGAGCAGGACTCCAAGCCGCGCCTCGAACTCGTCGGCGATGCCCGCCAGCTCGGCATTGCGGAGCTGTTCCAGGCGCCGCGCATCATCGGCCTCGCTCTCGCGCGTCACCAGCGTCGCCCTGACTTCGCTGAACTGGCGCACGACACGGGCAAGCTGGCCGATCTCGTCGGCGCGGTCACGATGCGGCACGGCGATGACACGATCGGATTCTGCGGCCTGCCGGATCGCTTCCATCAGGTTGCACAGGGGTCGGGTCAACTGGCTGCGCAGCATCAGCAGGGCCAGGAGTCCGCCGCCGAGCGGCAGGAGGATGGCCAAAAGGATCGTCCGGAAGCGAACAGCCTCGGCTCGTTCAGCGGCACGCATGGAAGCCTCTCCTGCCCGCTTGGCGAGCTCGTCGCGCAGGGCAGCCGTCGTCGCGACGATCTCGTCGACATTGGCGCGTGCCTCGGCTGCGCCCGCCTCCAGCAAGGCGGCCTTGGCCGAGACGCGCTGGCCGATATCGACGATGCCGCGCTGGAAAGCGATGAAGGTCCTGATCCTGGCGTCTAGTGTCGGATTGGCCTCGCGCAGGCTGGCCGGCAGTGCGGAGAGCAGATGCGCCCGCGCCGCGTCGACCTGTTCGATCGCCGCATCGAGCCGGCCGAGCATCGCCGCGATCTCCTCCGGGGAGCTGTCCGCCTCGACCCGGCTGAGCAGCGCGGCAGCAGCGATCCGGCTCGACAGCAACGAGGCGCTGCCGGCGAGGCGGATATCCGAGAAGGCGGCGGCATCGATGCGCCGCGCCTCATCGAAGCCGCGCAGGGCGCTGGCGAGGCCCAGCGCCCCGGCGAGACCCAGCAGCGCGAAGAAAATCATGATCTTCGCCGTCAGTCCCAGTCGCCGCATCGTCGCCTCAGTCCCGTAACCCCCGCCCGTTTCGCAGATGCGAGCGAACACGAGGTTAACGCGAGGCATCATGACGCAGAGATATCAATAACTTAGCCGGATATCGAACCATACGTCGTGCAACCCTGAGAACGCCCCTCCGCCGCGATTGCTAGGGATCGACGGGCAGCCTAGCTTCGCGTCATGAGACGACGCGCCCGACGAATCTTCCTGCTCTGCCTCGGCCTCGCCTTCCTGGGCTACGCCGCTTTCGTGCTGTCGCCCTGGCCTTCGGCGTTGCTGACCCGTCTCGCCTTCGGCTACGGCGCCTCGAAGACCACCGCAGCGCTCGTTTCCCACGTCCCCGCCGGCATCCGGGAGCGGCGCGACATCGCTTACGGCAGCGCCGAGGACGAAAAGCTCGATATCTATCTCCCGCCAGACGGAGCCCAGACAGGCCGCCCGACCGTCGTCTGGATCCATGGCGGTGCCTTCGTCGCGGGAGACCGCGCGGATGTCGCGCCTTATCTCAAGATCCTGGCTGGACGCGGCTTCGCCACCGTCGCAATCGGCTATACCCGCGCACCGACCGCCCGCTATCCCGGCCCCGTGCTGCAGACCAACGCGGCTCTGGGCTTCCTGCAGCGCGAAGGACAACGCCTCGGGATCGATCCGTCGCGGATCGTGCTGGCAGGCGACTCGGCGGGCGCGCATATCGCGTCGCAGCTCGCAGCCGGCCTGACTGGAAAGGACTACGCGGAGCTGCTGGGCTTGAAACCGGCTGTCGGGCCGGAGAACCTGCGCGGCACGATCTTGTTCTGCGGCGCCTTCGATCCCACGGCTTTCGAGCTGACCGGTCCGTTCGGCGGCTTCGTCCGCTCGGTGCTCCTCGCCTATTTCGGCACCTCGAACCCGTTCGACAGCGAACGCATCACCGAGGCCGCCGTGCCGCGCTATGTCACGGAGGCCTTCCCGACGAGCTTCATCTCGGTCGGCAATGGCGACCCGCTGGCGCCGCAATCGGTGGTGATGGCGCAGGCCCTGCGCGATCGTGGTGTCAGGACCGACACCCTGTTCTTCCCGCTCGAGACCGAGCCCAAGCTGCCGCATGAATACCAGTTCGATCTCAATCGCCCGGAAGGGAAGCAGGCGCTCGACCGGCTGACGGTCTTCCTGAACGGACTCTCGCGCTGACCGCCCCGCCCTGCCTACAGCACTAGCCTGAGCAATGGCCGACCCGGCTTCTGCCGGGCGACCTCCACGAATCCGGCGCGCAGGAGCGTACTCTCGGCCCCGACATAAAGCCCCTCCGCACTGCGCTTTTCCTCGTTGTCCATGGCAGCGGCTTCGATCAGTCGCGCACCGCTCTCCCGTGCAAAGGCAACGGCCCCCTCGATCAATGCGCCGGTGACGCCCCTCCCACGAAAGCCCCGGCGCACGAAGAAGCAGGACGCAGCCCAGTTGCGGGCATCCTCTGCAGGCGCATCCGGCAGCGGCGTCGAAGCCCGGTGCGGGTTGTTCCATTCGGGAACGTCCACGCGCGGGCCGACCTGCAGCCAACCGACGGCCTTGCCATCGGCATAGGCGAGCACGCCGGGCGGCGGCCCCTTCTTCACCCGGTCCTCGAAAAGCTGCCGGGCGCCATCGCCAAGCAGAGGCTTGCGCAGCCGCTGCGGCATGCGGAAATGGTTGCACCAGCAGCCGTAGCAGGGCCCCTGCGGACCGAAGAGGTCCTCCAGATCGCTCCAGCGCTCAGGCGTGAGGGGCTTTACGTCAAAACCCGGCCGGTTCATCGCCACCTCCCCTTCCGCATCATGCGGAGCATCTGGACAAGGCAACAGGATCGGCAGATCACTACGCGACACCGCCGGAGCTCAGCGCCATGTCGCTCGAAACCTATGCCGCCTATCTCCTCGCCTGCATCGTCATCATCATCGTTCCCGGGCCGACGGTCACGCTGATCGTCGCCAACAGCCTGAAGCACGGTACCCGCGCCGGCCTCCTCAACGTGGCAGGAACCCAGCTCGGCCTCGGTATCATGGTCCTCGTCGCCGGCATCGGGCTGAGCTCGGTCATCGCAGCGCTCGGCCACTGGTTCGAGTGGGTACGGCTGGCCGGCGCGGCCTATCTCATCTGGCTGGGCTGGAAGATGTTCCGCTCGGCCGGCGCCGATCTCGACGGCTCGGCCCCGGCGAAGCCGCCGCGCGGCGGCTTCTTCCTGCAGGGCGTGCTGGTCGCCCTCAGCAACCCGAAGACGCTGCTGTTCTTCGGCGCCTTCTTCCCGCAATTCCTCGATCCGGCGCGCGACCATGCCACCCAGATCGCGATCATGGGGGCGACCGCGCTCGCCTTCGCGGCGCTCAGCGACGGCGCCTATGCCCTGCTCTCCGGCAAGGCCGGCCATTTGCTGTCGCGCAGCCGCGTGCGGCTGCTGTCGAAGCTCAGCGGCGGCTTCCTGGTCGGCGGCGGCCTCTGGCTCGCCTCGACGCGGGCGAGCTGAGGCCGTCTGCCCTCACCAGGCGATAGCCGCGCCGGTATAGTCGCGGAAGCTGTTGGTTTGCGCCATCCCGGAGGCGTCGATGGTGCGGATCAGCCCGCCCGCGCTCTGCGCCGGTGTGATGTCGGCGCCGCTGCCGCCCATGTCGGTCTGAACCCAGCCCGGATGGAACAGCATCACGCTGACATTGCGGTCGCGCACGGCATTGCCGAACACGACCATCGCCATGTTCACCGCCGATTTCGACGAGCGGTAGATCAGCGCGTTGCCGGGATTGGCGCTGATCGACCCCATCCGGCTCGTGATCGTCGCGATCTTGCGGGCCTGCCCGGCCTCGATATTCGGCAGGAAGGCCTGCGCCACCCGGATCGGCGCGTAGACATTCACCTCGAAGACCTCGCGCCAGGCGTCGAAATCGACATCGAGCCCGGTCTGCCGGTCGCGCGGACCATAAAGCCCGGCATTGTTCAGGAGCACGTCGATCGGCTGCCCGGCGAGGGCCTCCTTGGCCGCCGCGACGCTGGCATCGGAGGTGACGTCAAGCTCCAGCGGGATCAACGCCGCCGGATGCTCGGCCGCAAGCTCGGCAAGCGCTCCGCCCAAGGGATTGCGCGCTGCCGCGATCACACGATCGCCCCGGCGCAGCAACTCGATGGTGACGGCAAGCCCGATGCCGCGATTGGCGCCAGTGATCATCCAGGTCTGGGGCATGAGACTTCTCCGTGAGAGGGACTGGAGGTAGGGCGTTGCGGCCCTTATTTCCAGATCGTTCGTCCTATCTTGAATAGTTGGAGAAGGCCGTCGTCATGACCGAACAGCAGATCCGATTCAATGATGGCGCCGCCTATGAAGAGATGATGGGCAAGTGGAGCCGGCTTGCCGGGGATGTCTTCCTCGACTGGCTCGCTGCGCCCGCAGGCCTGCGCTGGGCCGATATCGGCTGCGGCAACGGCGCTTCGACGCAATTGCTCTTCGATCGCTGCGCACCGGCGGCCCTGAGCGGCATCGATCCGTCGCCGGGGCAGCTCGACTATGCCCGCAAACGCCCTGTCGCGGGCCTGGCGGAATTCACGTTGGGCGATGCCATGGAGCTGCCTTATCCGGACCGGAGCTTCGACGCGGCGATCATGGCCCTGGTCATCTTCTTCGTGCCCGACCCGGCCAAGGGCGTGGCGGAGATGGTCCGGATCACACGGCCGGGCGGGCTCATCGCCGCCTATGCCTGGGACATGCCGGGCGGCGGCTTTCCGCTCGATCCCGTCCTGACCGAACTCAAGGCTCTCGGGATGACCCCGCCGCGCCCGCCGAGCGCGGATGTCTCGCGGCTAGAAAGCCTGGTCGCGCTCTGGACGCAGGCCGGGTTGCGCGATGTCGAAACGCACGAGATCAGCGTGCGCCGCCATTTCGCCGATTTCGACGCGTTCTGGCATGCCTGCACGCTCGGCGCGACGGTGGCACCGGCCGTTGCAGCCCTATCTCCGGAGAACCTCGCCCAGCTCAAGGACAAGGTCCGCGCGCGCATCGCCATCGCGGACGATGGCAGCGCGTCCTATGTCGCGCGCGCCAACGCCGTGAAAGGCCGGGTGCCCGCGGGCTGAGGTCACGCAGTCCCCAGCCCTCGGGTTTCAGCCCTTCACCTTGCCGTATCCGCCGGCCGTCGGGGTGATCACCGTCACCGCCTCGCCGGCTTGAAGCAGGGTCTGGTCGGAGGGCTTCAGCTCCTCGACCGCGCCGGAGAGCCTGCGTACCAGCGTCTTGCCGAGCTCGCCCGCCTCGCCGCCATCGACGCCGAAAGGCCGGACCCGGCGATGCGAGGCGAGGATCGCGCAATCCATCGTCTCGCGGAAGCGGATGGTGCGCGAGGTGCCGTCGCCGGCCGACCATTCGCCCTTGCCGCCCGAGCCCTTGCGGATGTGGAAATCCTCCAGAACGACCGGGAAGCGCGTCTCCAGAATCTCCGGGTCGGTCAGGCGCGAATTGGTCATGTGGACATGCACGCCCGACGTGCCGTTGAAGCCGGGGCCGGCCGGCGAGCCCGAGCAGATCGTCTCGTAATACTGATACTGGTCGTTGCCGAAGGTCAGGTTGTTCATCGTGCCTTGCGAGCACGACATCGCCTTGAGCGCGCCGAACAGCGTGTTGGTCACGGCCTGCGACACCTCGACATTGCCCGCGACGACCGCAGCCGGATAGCGCGGCGCCAGCATCGAGCCCTCCGGCACGATGATCCTAATCGGGCGCAGGCAGCCCGCATTCATCGGGATCGCGTCGTCGACCATCACGCGGAAGACATAGAGCACGGCGGCGCGGGTGACGGGCGCGGGCGCGTTGAAATTGTCCGGCCGCTGCTCGGAGGTGCCGGTGAAATCGACCGTCGCCTCGCGCTTCGCGCGATCAATGGTGATCTTCACCTTGATCGCGCAGCCCTGGTCCATCGGATAGGTGAACTCGGAATCGTGCAGCTTGGTGAGCAACCGCGCTACGCTCTCGGCCGCGTTGTCCTGGACATGACCCATATAGGCCTGCACGACATCGAGGCCGAAGGAGCCGATCATCTTCTTCAGCTCCGCCAGACCCTTCTCGTTGGCGGCGATCTGCGCCTTCAGGTCGTTGACGTTCTGCACGACGTTGCGGACGGGATAGCGCGCGCCGGTCAGGAGCTTGACCAGCTCCTCCTCGCAGAAGCGGCCCTGATCGACGATCTTGAAATTGTCGATATAGACGCCCTCTTCCTCAATATTGGTCGCCAGCGGCGACATCGAGCCCGGCGCGGTGCCGCCGACATCGGCATGATGGCCGCGGCTCGCCACCCAGAACAGGATGCCTTTCTCCTCGGGGTCGAAGACCGGGGTGCAGACAGTGATATCCGGCAGATGCGTGCCGCCGTTATAGGGCGCGTTCAGGCAGTAGACGTCGCCCGGCCTGATCACCGGATTGTTGGCGATCACCGTCTCGACCGAGCGATCCATCGAGCCCAGATGCACCGGCATATGCGGGGCATTGGCGACGAGCGCGCCGGTCTGGTCGAACACCGCGCAGGAGAAGTCGAGCCGCTCCTTGATGTTCACGGAATAGGCGGTGTTCTGCAGCGTCACGCCCATCTGCTCGGCGATCGACATGAACAGGTTGTTGAAGATCTCGAGCATCACCGGATCGGCCTTGGTGCCGATCGCTGCCTGCTGGACCAGCGCCTTCACACGGACGAGGACGAGATGGTCCTTGGCCGTGAGCTGCGCGCTCCAGCCTTCCTCGACGACGACGGTCTGGTTCGGCTCGATGATGATGGCGGGACCGGCGACGTTGTGCCCGGGCTTCATCGCCTCGCGGCGGACGATCGCCGCATCATGCCACTGTCCCTTCGCGAAGAAGCGCGTGCGTTCGGCAGCAATAGGCTCGCCCGCCTGCTCGGCCGCGGCGGCCTCCTCGAATTTCGCGCCGCCACCGACCGCCTCGACCTCGACCGCCTCGACGACCAGCGCCTTGGTCTCGTCCATGAAGCCGAAGCGCGCCTTATGCGCGGTCTGGAAGGCCGTCTGCATCTCGGAGCGCGTGCCTGCCGGCACAGCGATCGCGGTATCGGTACCGGCATAGCGGATATGGGCGCGTGTATGGATCGCGATATCGCCCTCGGCGACGCCCTGCCCCGCGACTTCCGCTTTCGTGTCGGCGGCGAGCTTCGCCGCCACCGCCTCGATCGCCGCCTTTGCCTCGCCGTCAAGCGCAACGTCCAGCGCCGCGGTGCGGGTCGAGCGGATTTCGGCGAGTCCCATGCCGTAGGCCGAGAGCAGGCCCGAGAACGGGTGCAGCAATACGGTCTTGATGCCGAGCGCATCCGCCACGAGGCAGGCATGCTGCCCACCGGCGCCGCCGAAGGAATTCAGCGCATAGCGGGTGATGTCGTAGCCGCGCTGCACCGAGATCTTCTTGATCGCCTCGGCCATGTTGGCGACGGCGATCTGGATGAAGCCATCAGCGACCTCCTCAGGCGTGCGCCCGTCGCCGACCTCGGCCGCTAGCACCGCGAACTTGTTGCGGACGATGCCGACATCGAGCGGCTCATCCTGCTTCGGTCCGAAGATCGCAGGGAAATAGGACGGGATCAGCTTGCCGACCATGACATTGGCGTCGGTCACCGCGAGCGGCCCGCCGCGACGATAGGCGGCCGGGCCCGGATTGGCGCCGGCCGAATCCGGGCCGACGCGGAAGCGCGCCCCGTCATAGTGAAGGATCGAGCCGCCGCCGGCCGCGACCGTATGGATCAGCATCATCGGCGCACGCATGCGCACGCCGGCGACCTCGGTCTCGAAGGCGCGCTCATACTCGCCGTCGAAATGCGCGACGTCGGTCGAGGTACCGCCCATGTCGAAGCCGATCACCTTGTCGAACCCGGCCGAGCGGCCGGTCTCGGCGAGGCCGACCACGCCTCCGGCCGGACCGGAGAGGATCGCGTCCTTGCCCTGGAACAATTCGGCGGCGGTGAGCCCGCCCGACGACATCATGAACATCAGGCGCGCGCCGGTGCGGGCGACGTCGAGCTCCTCGGAGACCTGCTGCACATAGCGGCCGAGAATAGGCGAGAGATAGGCATCGACCACGGCGGTATCGCCACGCCCGACCAGCTTCACCAGAGGCGAGACCTCATGACTGACCGAAACCTGCGGGAAGCCGATATCGCGCGCGATCCGGGCCGCGATCTGCTCATGCGCCGTGTAACGATAGCCATGCATGAAGACGATCGCGACGGCTCGGAAGCCCGCATCGTACTGCGCCTGCAGGGCGCTGCGGATCGCTACCTCGTCGGGCGCACGCTCGACCGTGCCGTCGGCCAGCACGCGCTCCTCGATCTCCTCGACCGCTTCGTACAACGCCTCGGGCAAGATGATCTGCTTGGCGAAGATGTCGGGCCGGGCCTGGTAGCCGATGCGCAGCGCATCACGGAAACCCTTGGTCGTCACCAGCAGCGTGCGATCGCCCTTGCGCTCCAGCAGTGCGTTGGTCGCGACCGTCGTGCCCATGCGCACCTCGCCGATGGTCCCGGTCGGGATCGGCTCGCCTGCCCTCAGCCCGAGATGCTCGCGGATGCCCTGCACCGCCGCATCGCGATAGGCGCCGGGATTTTCGGAGAGCATCTTCCTGGCATGGAGATTGCCAGCCGGATCACGCCCGATCACGTCGGTGAAGGTGCCGCCGCGATCGATCCAGAAATCCCAATGGGCTGCCAACATCAGACGCTCTCCCCTTCGTCAAGCCAGCCGTGATCTATGCTGACGTTTTATCGATAAATCGTCGATGAGTTATTGACAAGGCGATTCCGCCGGCTACGATCCCAATTGTGGCTGGAACATGGCTGAGGGGCCAGGCCGGCAGAAAGCGGAGGATGCGACGATGCGGGCAATCCTGGCAACCGGGCGCGCAGGCGCCTCCGTCCGATGGGAGCACCGCGCCCCATGATCCGCCGTTCGCTCGATGCGCTCTATCTGCTCGCGGGCTATCTCGCCGGCTTTTTCCTCGTCGCGATCTTCGTCCTGATGATGCTCCTGTCCGTGGGGCGCGAGATCAATCTGAACGTGCCCTCGGGAGACGATTTCGCCGGCTGGTCGCTCGTCGCGATGGCCTTCCTCGGCCTCGCCCATACCTTCAAGCGCGGCGAGATGATCCGGGTCGGCCTGCTGCTGGAGCGCCTGCACGGCCGGACACGCCGCATCGCCGAGCTGGTTTCGCTGACGATCGCGGCCGCCTTCCTCGCCTATTTCACCTGGCAGGCCAGCCGCCTCGCCTATGATTCCTGGCGCTTCTTCGACATGTCGACCGGCGTCATCTCGGTGCCGCTCTGGATCCCGCAGCTCGGCATGGTCGCCGGCCTCGCAATCCTCCTGATCGCGGTCGCTGAGGAATGGGTCATCGTCGCGCGCGGCGGCAAGCCGACTTACGAGCCTGAGCCGCCGACGACGACGGAAGAACTGATCGAGCGCGTCGCGCAGGGCGGAGGCGTCTGACCATGAGCCTCCCCATTCTTTCGATCGTCCTGCTCGGTTTCCTCGTCCTGATCCTCGCCAGCGGCGTCTGGATCGCGGTGGGCCTCGGCCTCGTCGGCCTGCTCGCCATGATGCTGGTCACCGACATCCCGATCGGCCAGGTCCTGGCAACCACCGTCTGGAGTGCCTCCGCGTCCTGGACGCTGGCCGCGCTCCCACTCTTCATCTGGATGGGCGAAATCCTGTTCCGGACGCGGCTTTCGGCGCAAATGTTCCAGGGCCTCTCGCCCTGGCTGCAATGGCTGCCCGGTCGCCTCGTCCACACCAATATCGTCGGCTGCGGCATCTTCGCCGCCGTCTCCGGCTCCTCGGCCGCCACTTGCGCCACCATTGGCAAGATCGCGCTGCCGGAGCTCAAGAAGCGCGGCTATGACGAGGGCATCAGCATCGGCACACTCGCCGGCTCCGGCACGCTCGGCCTGCTGATTCCGCCGTCCATCCCGATGGTGGTCTATGCCGTCACCGCCAATGTCTCTGTGCTGCAGGTCTTCCTCGGCGGCTTCCTGCCCGGTGCTCTCGTGATGGCGCTCTACATGGGCTACGTCATCGTCTGGTCCTGGCTGAACCCGGGCAAGATTCCGCCGCGCGATCCGCCGATGTCCTTCATGGCCAAGGTGCGCCAGTCGGCCAATCTTGCGCCCTGCCTGCTGCTGATCGCGGCCGTCTTCCTCTCGCTCGTGCTCGGCTTCGCGACGGCGACCGAATGCGCAGCCTGGGGCGTCACCGGCGCGCTGGTGCTGGCCTGGTGGAGCGGCACGCTGACCTGGCAGACCTTCTATGAAAGCGTGATGAGCGCGACGCGCCTGACCTGCATGATCATGCTGATCCTGGCGGGTGCGGCCTTCTGCACCGCGGCAATGGCCTATACCGGCATCCCGGCGGCACTGGCCGATTGGGTCAAGGGCCAGTCGCTATCGCCGCATATGCTCGTGCTGGCGCTGACCTGCATGTACATCATCCTGGGCTGCCTCATCGACGGCATCTCGATGATCGTGCTGACTGCCGTCATCGTCCTCCCGATGGTCAAGGAAGCCGGCTTCGACCTCGTCTGGTTCGGCGTCTACCTCGTCATCCACGTCGAGATGGCGCAGATCACCCCGCCGGTCGGCTTCAACCTGTTCGTGCTGCAGAACATGAGCGGCAAGGACACGATGACGATTGCGAAGGCAGCGTTTCCGTTCTTCATTCTGCTGAACGTGGCCGTCATCATCATCACGACCTTCCCGCAGATCGTGCTTTACCTGCCGAAGCTCGCCTTCCCGGACTGATCTTCGGCCCAATCACCACAAGCAACAGAGAGGGAATGACATGATCAACCGCAGACATCTTGCCGCTGCCGCCTTCGCTTTTGGCGTCAGCGCGCTCTCCTTCTCCATGCCGGCGGCAGCCCAGACCAAGTGGAACCTGCCTAACGCCTATCCCACGGACAATCCGCATACGGAGAATCTCGCCCTCTTCGCCAAAGACGTCGAGGCCGCGACCTCGGGCAAGCTCCTCATCACGGTCCACGCCAACGCCGCGCTGTTCAAGGCGCCCGAGATCAAACGCGCCGTCGCCTCCGGCCAGGCCCAGATGGGCGAGATTCTGATGTCGATCCACGAGAACGAGGATCCGATCTTCGGCGTCGACGTGGTGCCGTTCCTGGCGACCTCCTTTGCCGACTCGCGCAAGCTCTACACGGCCTCCAAGGCGGCGATCGAGAAGAAGCTCGACGCCCAGGGCATCAAGCTCCTCTTCATGGTCCCCTGGGCGCCGCAAGGCGTCTACGCCAAGAAGGACATCAACACGGTCGAGGACATGAAGGGGCTGAAATGGCGCTCCTACAATGTCGGCACCGCCCGCCTCGGCGAATTGCTCGGCATGCAGTCGGTCACGATCCAGGCGGCGGAGCTGCCGCAGGCGCTGGCGACCGGCGTGGTCAATTCCTTCATGTCGTCGGGCGGCACGGGCTATGATTCCAAGGTCTGGGAATCCCTCGACCATTTCTATGACGTGCAGGCCTGGATCCCGAAGGATGCGACCTTCGTGAACAAGGCCGCCTTCAACGCCCTCGACAAGGCGACGCAGGACGCGATCCTCAAGGCCGCAGCGACGGCCGAAGAGCGCGGCTGGAAGATGTGGCAGGACAAGGCCGGCTGGTATCTCGACCAGCTCAAGGCCAAGGGCATGAAGGTGCAGCCCCCGTCACCCGAGCTCTCCGCCGGCTTCAAGAAGGCGGGCGAGCAGCTCACCGCCGACTGGCTGAAGAAGGCCGGCGCCGAGGGCCAGGCCATCGTCGACGCCTACAAGAAGATGTGAAGCGGGCACTCCGCCACGCTTCGCATCAAGAATGCAGTCATCCCGGGCGACCGGAGGGAGGCCCGGGATCCATACCGAAGCGGTTCAGGCATGGATCCCGGCTCGGCGCCACCGAAGCGGTTTGTCCGGGATGACGTGTTGCTTCTATTCAGGATGATTGAGCGCGATGACCTCTCCCGCCCCTGACAATCTCGGCCCGATCGTCTCCTCCGGCCATCTCGCCGCCGGGGCTCTTCCCGCGCTCTCGGAGTTCGAGTTCGCGCTTAGCATGACGGTCCATGCCTTTCACCGCTGGATCGTGCGCGGAATGGCGGCCGCCGGCATGCCCGATCTCTCGCCGCTCGACGTGCTCGTGCTGCACAACGTCAATCACCGCGGCAAGGCCAAGCGGCTCGCCGATATCTGCCTCGTCCTCAATATCGAGGACACGCATCTGGTGAACTATTCGCTGAAGAAGCTCGAGCGGCTGAAGCTGCTCAAGGGCGGCCGCAAGGGCAAGGAGAAGACCGTCGAGGTCACGCCGGCCGGCGAGGAAGCCTGCCGGCGCTATGCCCAGATCCGCGAGCAGCTTCTGGTCAAATCGGTCCGCGCCACCGGCGCCGACCCGGCGCGGCTCTCCGAGATCGCCGCCGCGATGCGCTCGCTCTCCGGCCAGTACGACCAGGCGGCACGTGCGGCGGCGAGCCTCTGATCGGCCTCGCCCGTCAGCCCTTGCCCGGCTCGGGCAGGTCCGCATAACGCGCAGCGTATTCCGCATCGAGCGCCTTGAACCGCGACCAGAATCCGCGCGGCTTGCTGCCGGCGAGCTGATCCTCCAGCAGGTCCAGGTGCATGTGCCAGCCGCCGGAGACGCTGGTCATCTCCGCCTTGCTGGTGAGCTTGCGATGCGTCAGCACCAGCAAGACCTTCTCGCCCTTCGGCACCAGCTCGAACTCGACCTCGGATTCCGGCTCACCGTCACCGCCCCAGGTGAAGGCGATGATCCGCGGCGGCTCGCAGCGCGTGATCGTTCCGGTCGAGCGCACGCCGTTTTCATGCACCTCGCGATAGGCTTCCGGCGGCGTCTCGTCGGTGATCTCGGAATGCTTGAACAGCATTTCCGTCCGGCCGCCGACTCTCAGGTCGAAGACGCCGGACGCCAGCCAGCGTCCGCGCTTCTCCGACTCGGTGAGATAGGACCAGACCCGCTCGATGGGCCCCGGCAGCAGGCGCTCGAAGCGCACCGCGCCGCTTTCCAGCACGACTCCATAGGCGTTCATCGGTTGTCTCCCTCGCCCGTTTCGGGCTTTGCGAGTTCCTGTTCGAGGACATCGAGATGGCGGCTCCAGAAGCGCCTGACCTTGATGATCCAGGCATCGAAAGCCTCGAGCCCCGCCGGATCGAGCCTGTAGATCCGCTGCTGGCCGCGAGCCTCGACGCTCACCAGCCCGGCCTGCCTGAGCACCTTCAGATGCTGCGAGATCGCCGGCGCGCTGGCACTGAAGTGGGCGCCGATCTCCCCGGCCGAGAGGGCCCGCTCCCCCAGCATCTCCATGATGCTGCGGCGTGTCGGGTCGGCAAGGGCGGCAAAACGATCCATGGCCAATGATTTCGATTATACTTAATTAAGTCAACACTTAATATCAGGAGATCATGCAGGCATGCGGCGAGGCGGATTGCCACGCGCGCTGGACTCGGCCAGTTGAAGCGCGCCTTTGGGACCCCTTTCGCCTGACATGACCACCCGCAACGCCTCTGTCACCGGCATCGCCATGATGCTGATCGGCATCCTGCTGTTTTCGCTGAACGACGTGATGGGCAAATGGCTGGTCGCGACGTACACGGTCGGCCAGCTCCTGCTGATCCGCAGCCTGGCGGCGCTGGTCGTGATCCTGCCTTTCGTCTTCAAGCAAGGCGTGCAGCGGACATTGCGGCCGGAGAAGCCCGGGCTGCAGGCCTTGCGCGTTCTGTTCAGCTCGGGCGAGGTCGCGCTGTTCTATCTCGCCGTGACCTACTTGCCGCTCGCCGACGCGATGACGATCTGGCTCGCGGCTCCCGTCTGGGTCGTGATCCTCGCCGCGCTGCTGCTCGGCGAGCGCATCGACAGCCGGCGCTGGCTCGCCATCGCGCTGGGCTTCGCTGGCGTCGCGGTCTCGCTCAATCCGAGCGGCGCCAGCTTCTCGATGCCCGCGCTGATCGCGCTGCTCGGCAGCTTCCTGTTCGCCGCGATGATGATCGCGGGCCGCCGGCTGCGCGGCACGCCGGATGTCACGTTGGTCGCCTGGCAGACGTTCGGCGCCCTGTTGATGGGCCTCGCGCTCCTGCCCTTCGGCTGGGTGACGCCGAGCCTGAAGGACACCGCCCTCCTCGCCTTGCTCGGCATCGTCGCGATGGGCGCCCATATCTGCGTCACCCGCTCGCTCAAGCTGGCGGAGGCCTCCGTGGTCGTGCCCTATCAGTACACGCTGATCGTCTGGGCGCTGGTCTTCGGCTGGTTCGTCTTCGGCGACTGGCCGACGCCGGCCATGCTCTGCGGCGCGGCCCTGATCGTTGCGGCGGGGCTCGTCCTGCTCATTCTCGAACGCCGGGCTTCATCGGCGCCGGCGGTGCTCGAAGCGACAGGCGCCGGCGCACCCTGACGATCCCGCCTCAGTAAAGGCGCAGGCGGTAGGCTTCCTCGAGATTGCGATCAGCCTCGTCGCCGTCGACTGCCTTGGTCTGGTCGGCGATGATGCGGCCGAGCGTCGGAAAGGAGTGGCGCGGCACCTGTGTCGCAGGGTCCCACAGCTTCGAGCGGATCAGCGCCTTGCCGCAATGGAAATAGGCTTCCTCGACCGCGACGATGAGGCCGGTTACCGGCGCACGCTCCTGCATGACGGAAGGAGCCAGCAGGGCGGCATCGCGCGTCGCATGCGCTTTGCCGTTGACGCGCAGAGTCTCGGGGATGCCCGGCACCATGAAGACGAGCCCGACACCCGGCGACGATAGGATATTGCCGAAGGAATCGACCCGGTTGTTGCCGCGCCTGTCGGGGATCAGCAGGGTCGTGTCATCGAGCACGCGCACGAAGCCCGGCCCGTCGCCACGCGGGCTCGCATCGGCATTGCCTTGCGCATCGCAGCTCGCGAGCACGAGGAAGGGCGAGAGCGCGATGAAGTCCCGGCAGAACTGGTCGAGCCGGCGCAGCACCTTGCCGGTCGCCAAGGGCGAGACCGGGCCGATATGCCCGCGCAGCGCGTCCGCATCCTCGATACGCGCCGCCGGATCGTCGAAGCAGTCCGTCATATCGTTTCCCCGTTTTTCTCCGCTCAATCTGTCCGATTGCCGTCCTTGGCGCCAGCGCGGGCGGCTCGTGCCTGCCAGCCTTTCCCCGCATGGCGCCCTCCGGCCTTCTGCGGCCTTGACCGGTGACCGGCGCATCGCCATCGTGCGCCTTAGTTTCGCCCTCCCGTACGAGGCCTGATTCGATGCGCCGCGCCCTGCTGCGAACCGCCCTTGTCTCCTTCGCCTGCTTCACGGCCTTTGCCGCCGGCGCGGCGAATGGCCGTTTCGTCAACCCCGCCGACCGGGCCGAGAACCGGACCTTCCCGATGAGCGGTGACCTTCCAGGCTGCGACGATCCGGCTGTGCTCGGCAAAGTCACAAGCCACTTCAACTCGCGCGAGGACACCTATTGGGGTCCGCTCCAGGCCTTGTCCTATGATCGCATCGCGCAGATCGGCTATCGCAGCTGGGGCGCGGACTTCATCCCGCGGCGTTTCTGCAGCGGTCGTGTCCTGCTCAACGACGGCAAATTCCGCCGGGTCGACTACTCCGTGCGCGAAAGCCTGGGCCTCTTCGGCATGACCTGGAACGTCAACTGGTGCGTAAACGGCCTCGATCGTGAGCGCACCTACGCGCCCGATTGCAAGATGGCACGCCCCTGACGCAGGTCGACCGATGAAGAAGTGGCTGGCGATCGCGGCCCTGACGCTGCTCGGCTTCTCCACAGCCGGGCATGCGCAGGGCTTCGGCCAGCGCAGCAGCGCGCCCGGCGATTTCGACTTCTACGTTCTGGCCCTGTCCTGGTCGCCGGGCTTCTGCGAGCTCGACGGCGACCGTTCGCGCAATCGCGAGCAATGCGGCGAAGGCGCCGGCCTGCGCTTCGTGGTGCATGGCCTCTGGCCGCAGAACGAGCGCGGCTATCCCAGCGATTGCGGCCCCGCCGGCCGCTCGCCCTCGCGCATCGCGCTGGAACAGGCCGAAGGCGTGTTCCCGACCGAGAACCTCGCCCGCTACGAGTGGCGCAAGCATGGCACCTGCACGGGTTCGAGCCCCAGCGACTATTTCCGCGATGTCCGCCGCGCCCGCGACAAGATCGCGATCCCGCCTGCCCTGGCCAAGGCTGATCGCGACCAGACCTGGACCGCGATCGATCTCGAGCGCGCCTTCGCCGCGGCCAATCCAGGCCTGCGTACGGACATGATGTCTGTCACCTGCAAGCGCGGCGTGCTGCAGGAAGTCCGCATCTGCCTCACCAAGGATCTCCGCGATTTCCGGACGTGCCAGCAGATCGACCGTTCCGGCTGCCGCGCGCGCGATTTCACCGTGGTCGCGCCGCGTTGAAAGCCTGAGACGGCCGGACTTTGCCGCTTCCGGTCGGCAGCAGCTTCCTCTACCAACGGCGTCATGAACTATCGCCATGGCTTCCACGCCGGAAATTTCGCCGATGTGCTGAAGCACGTCGTGCTGACGCGCATCCTGCTGCATCTCAACGCCAAACCGGCGGCCTACCGCATCATCGACACCCATGCCGGCAGCGGCCGCTATGACCTCGATTCGGAAGAGGCGCTCAGGACGCATGAATGGAAGGACGGCATCGCGCGCATCGACCGCTCGCCTCTGTCTCCCGCAGTCGAGGCTTTGCTCGTTCCCTATCGTGCCGCTCTGGCGGGCGCCCGCGCGCTCTATGGCGCCGGTGCCTACCCCGGCTCGCCCTGGCTCTGCCGCCATGTAATGCGGCCGGACGACCGGCTGGTCGCTGCCGAGCTCCATCCCCCGACCTACAGGAAGCTCGTCGAATCGATCGGCAAGGACAAGCGCTGCAAGCCGCTCGCCATCGACGGCTGGACGGCATTGCGGGCCAACGTCCCGCCGAAGGAGCGCCGTGGCCTCGTCCTGATCGACCCGCCTTTCGAGGATAAGGACGAGTTCGCCACCCTCGCCGACCAGTTCATCGCGGCGCATCGCAAATGGCCGACCGGGACCTACGCGCTCTGGTATCCGATCAAGGGCAGCAGCGGCGTCGAATCCCTGATGGGCGCGGTGCTCGATGCCGGAATCGGCCGGCTCCTGCGCCTCGAGATCGATGTCGACCGCCCTGAAGCGGCCGGCGGACTCAGCGCCACTGGCCTCCTCGTCGTCAACCCGCCCTGGCGCCTGGCGGAGGAAGCCGAAGCACTGCTGCCAGCCTTGACCGAGCGGCTCGCCCAGGGACCGCGACCGCGCTATCACTGCGAGGCGATCCGCCCCGACGGCTGATCGATCTCTTTTCGCCTCGCATCAAGGATATCGCCGATGCTCGTCCTGCGCTCCTCCCCCGCCTCCCCGTTCGGCCGAAAGGTCAAAATGGCGGCCATCGAACTCGGGCTGATGGACCGGATCGAGATCGTCGCCGCCGATACGAACGACCCGTCCGAAGTCCTGCGCCAGCAGAACCCGCTCGGCAAGATCCCGACGCTGGTGCTGGAGGACGGCACGACGCTGTTCGATTCCCGCGTCATCGTCGACTATCTCGACCATCTCAGCGGCGGGAAGCTGATCCCGGCCGGCGAGGCGCGCTTCGCCCAATTGCGGCTCCAGGCGCTGGCCGACGGCATCTGCGACGCGGCATTGCTCAAGGTCTATGAAGGGCGCTTCCGGCCGGAGGAAGCCCGCAATGCCAACTGGGTCGCGCATCAGGACGGCAAGGTCGCCCGCGGATTGGCGGCCCTCGAAGCCGCTCCGCCCGCCTTCGCGAATCGCCCGCATATCGGCGAGATCGCTCTGGCCTGCGCGCTCGGCTATCTCGACCTGCGCTTCGAAGGAAAATGGCGCGCCGAACATCCGAAGCTTGTCGCCTGGCTCGACGATTTCGCCGCCCGAGTCCCCGCCTTCGAGACGACCCGCTTCAAGGGCTGACGGAGGCGGCCGCAGCCGAAACCGCGCTCGAACGGCAAAGCCGGCGCCCGAAGTCGCCGGCTTTTTTCACGTCTCGCCCTCATACGCGACCGGCACCTAGGCAACAAAAAACCCGGTGGCCGAAGCCACCGGGTCCGTTCTGTCTCCGGAAGGAGAGGATCAGAACTTGTAGCTGAGGCGGGCGCGGACGACCGAGAAGTCGGTGCCGATCTTGGTGCCCGTGTTCAGGATGCGCTTGTCGCCCAGGTCGACGTAGAGGTACTCGACGCCGGCGATCAGGTTGTTGGTGACAGCGTACTCGAGACCGCCGCCGAGAGCCCAGCCGCTGGTGTGGCTGGCATCCGACGAGAAGCCGAGAGCCGGGATCGAGGTCTTCACGTTGCCGTAGGCCCAACCACCGGTCACGTAGGGCATGAACCGGTCGAAGGCGACGCCGACGCGGGCACGGACGGTGCCGAAGTAGTCGGTCTTGACGCGCACGCCGGCGAAGGTGTTGCCGGTGCTGAGGTCAGCCGCCTGGATGTCGGCTTCCAGGCCGACGACGAACTGGCCCATCTGGTAGTTGTAGCCGACCTGACCACCGCCGACGAAGCCGTCGAGGTCACCGGTGTTGGTCACCGTGAAACCGTTGGTGTTCACGTTGCCCCAGCCATAGCCGGCGTTGGCGCCGACGTAGAAGCCGGTCCAGGTGAACGCCGGCGGCATGTAGACGGGGGCAGCGACCGGGCCCTTGCGGGACGGCAGGTCAGCAGCCGAAGCGGCGCCAGCGGCGACGAGACCGAGCGCGGCAACGCTCGCAAGCAGATACTTCTTCATGACAAACTCCTTAGTCGTCGCTGTCGCCGGAAAACCCGGCGGTTGATTTCGATGAACCCGTTATAAGACCGGGAGCCGGCTTTGTCTGTTGCATCGGAAGCACATCTGCCTTGCAGACCGCGGCAGAAATGCGGCACGAATGCGATAACTGGACGCAAATAGGTAAAACCGAGTTAACCAACCACAGACTAGCCAGCATGGTAAATCGAATACTAACAGAGCTATGAAGCCCCACTGGCATAGGAACATGGCCCGGCCTACAAACGCCGGAGATTTATCAAGGTTCCCACGTAGATTGCGGCTTTTTTGGCCTATCTTGCCGCTCCCGTGCGAGCGTGCTTAAGCCTAGAGACAAGCAGGAAACCAAGAAGACAGTGCCGCCTCTTTCGATTTTCATCATCGCCCAGAATGAGGCAGACCGGATCGGCCGCACGATCGAAGCCGCGCGCGGGCTGAGCGATGACGTCATCGTCGTCGATTCCGGCTCGACCGACGGCACGCAGGCCGTGGCCGAGTCGCGCGGCGCCCGTGTCATCTTCAATGCTTGGCCGGGCTATGGCCAGCAGAAGCGCTTCGCCGAGGAGCAATGCCGTCACGACTGGCTGCTCAATCTCGATGCCGACGAAGTAATTCCGCCCGATCTTGCCGCGGAGATCACCGCACTCTTCGCCAGCGGACTACCGCCGAAGGATGCCTACAAGCTGCGAATCGCCGAGATCTTTCCGGGTGAAGGCGCCCCGCATCGTTTTGCCTACGCGCTCGCACCCGTGCGCCTCTATCGCAAGAGCAAGGGCCGCTATTCCTCTTCCCCTGTGCATGACCGCGTCGATCTCGCGCCTGATGCGCGTGTCGGACGCCTGCGCGGGACGATCCATCACTTCTCCGTCCGCTCGCTCGGCGAGCAGATGGAAAAGCTCAACGCCTATAGCGATGCGCAGGCCGACGACCTCGACGCCCGTGGCGGGACGCTTTCAGTCTTCCGACTGGTCGCCGAATTTCCTGCCAATTTCCTCAAGGCTTATATCGGGCGCCGTCACGCGCTGCGCGGCATCTATGGTTTCATGACCGCGATGAACTTCGCCTTCTACCGCTATCTGCGCGCCGCCAAGCACTGGGAGCGCCGCCTGCAGCGGCGTGCCTCGGTTAAGAACGCCGCGCCTCCCGCGAATTACGATGGCCGCGATGACTGAGGTCGCGCTGGTCACGGGCGGCGCCAGACGAATCGGCCGCGCCATCGTCGAGAAGCTGGCTGACGCCGGCTACGCGATCGCGATCCATCACGGCGGCAGCCGCGAAGAGGCCGAGGTCCTGTCCCGAAAACTCGAAGCAGGCGGCACGAAGACCTGCCTTCTCGGCGCCGATCTCGTCGACCCCGCACAGGTCGCGACCTTGATTCCCGCGGCGGAGGAAGCGCTCGGCCCGGTCACGCTCCTGGTCAACAATGCCGCGAGCTTCGTTGCCGACGATGTTCGCTCGCTCGACATCGCCACCTGGAACCGCCAGTTCTCGATCAACCTGCGCGCGCCGTCGCAGTTGATCGGAATCATGGCCGAACGTCTCCCGGCCGATGCGAAGGGTGCCGTCGTCAACATCGTCGATCAGCGCGTCTGGAAGCTGACGCCGCAATATTATTCCTACACCCTGACCAAGACGGCCTTGCTCACCGCGACCCAGACACTGGCCCAGGCGCTGGCCCCGCGCATCCGCGTCAACGCGGTCGGCCCCGGCCCGACCTTCCCCAACACTTATGACGGGCTGGACCGGCTGCAGCAGGAAGCTGCGGGAACCTTGCTCGGGCATCGGATCTCGCCCGACGAGATCGCCGAGGCCGTACTCTATCTCGCCCGCGCCAGCTCCGTGACCGGCCAGATGATCGCCGTCGATGCCGGCCAGCATCTCGGCTGGCGCACGCCCGACATCATCGGCTGAATCGCTAAGGCGGCGCCTCAGGCCGCCTTGTTCTTCACCGCTCCGATGATCGCGGTCAGGATCGCGCCACCGGCACCACCCGAGATCAGGTTGGTCAGGACACCGCCGACGCTGAGATTGCCGCCCTGCGCCGCTGCGCTGATCGCCGGCAGCAGGATCGGGATCAGTTGCCCGAGCACGCCACCGCCGACGAGCCCCGCGATCGTATTGCCGAGCGTGCCGAGATCGAAGCTCGGACTGGCCTTGCCCGCCGCATTGCCGCCGATCGCACCGGCGATCAGGTTCATCAGGATCTGTTCCATCCCGGCCCCCTGCATCTCGATGCATCGCCCGAAGAACATGGGCCTGGAGGAAGCGATGCGTTCCCCGCGGCAGCGGGAACGATGCTCCAGTTGAAGCGGTGCGACAAGTCGCCGCACCGTCTCGTCAACCGCTATCTGCTCAATCGAGCACGATTGCCGCGATCAGGCGGCCGTAATCAGGCTCGCCGCGATGCGTGGTGCGCCGATAGCTGAAGAAGCGCTTTTCGTCGCCATAGGTGCACAGGCCCATGTCGACGAAGCGGCCGATCCCTGCCTCCTGCGCCTTGAGTCCGATAAAGGCCGGCAGATCGAACATCGCGCGGGCCGGGCGTTCGGACGGAACGAAGAAGCGCGAATAGGTCCGGTTCTCGGCCTTGAAGCGCTCGATGAATTCCGGCCCGACCTCATAGGCCTTGGCGCTGATCGTCGGACCAAGCACGGCCGTGATGCGCTCGCGCCGCGCGCCGAGCTTCTCCATCGCCGTCACCGTCGCGCCGACGATGCCGGTGAAAGCACCCTTCCAGCCGGAATGGGCGGCGCCGATCACCCGCGCCTCGCCATCGGCGAAGAGAATCGGCCCGCAATCGGCGGTGGAGACGCCGAGCGCCACATGCGAGGCCGTCGTCACCATCGCATCGGCCTTGGGCCGCTCGCCCGGCCAAGGCCCCGTCACCACTTCGACATCCGCGGAATGGACCTGGTAGAGGCTGATCAGGTTCTCCGGCGTGACGCTGAGATGACGCGCCATCCGCGCCCGGTTCTCGGTGATCGCCGCCGGATCGTCGGAAGAGCCGAGCCCGCCGTTCAGCGAAGCGTAGATCCCCTTTGAAGCCCCGCCTTCGCGCGTGAAGAAGGCGTGGCGTATTCCGGCTTCTCCGGCGAGTTCGCGGGCGGTGATGAACATGGGAGCAGGTCCAGTTGCGCAGCGCCGCGAGCGGCTCCGCTGAGTTCAGCCCCGATCTGGCAGCCGATGAAGGTCAAATCCAGGCAGAGGCGGCAGGTTCCGCTGCGATAGCGCGAGAACCTTGAACAAATCCCCCATGCCGGCCTCGCCCGGCGCGATCAGGCGGTCGAACGCATCGGAGATCGCGTCGCGCTGCCGCGCATTCGCCTTGAGCGACAAGGCCTGCGCCCGCTGCGGGAGGCCTAGAGCGAGCAGGAAATCCCGCTGGGTCGCCGGCCCGTGCAGGGCAGTTCCAGCTTTGAGCGCTGCCTGCCCCATCCGCTCGAAATCGACATGGACGGTGAGATCGGCATCGCCGGGCTCTGCCAGCGGATCGACGAATTCATGCCGCTTCATCCCTTGCAGCGTGTCGCCGAAGCCCGAACGTATCGAGCCGTAATCGATCAGCAGCGCCGCCCCACCTGCCGAGGCCAGATGGCCCGCAAGCTGCGTGACGATATCGAGCGCGATGGCAGGCTGCTCGAACACCGCGCCGGCCGCAGCCGCGATTCGCAGCGCATCTTCGCTTGCCGCGGCAAGGCCGAAGGCGAGCGCGCCTGCATCGTCGAGCCCGACCAGCCGCTCGTGCCAGCCCTCCGGCATCATCACGAACTGGTCGAGCGGCAGCGCGTCGAGGAATTCGTTGGCGACCGCGATCACCGGGCCTTCGAGCGCGCCGGCAACGGTATCGTGCCAGATCGGGTCGTATCCCTTCAGCGTCGCCGCCTGCCGGGCGCGCAGCACCGGGCTGGTCTCGACGAGATGGACGGAGAGCGCCGCATGGAAGCCCGGCACGATCCGCGTCGCCCGGAGCATATCGGCCATCAGCGTGCCCCGGCCCGGCCCGAGCTCGACAAGCCGAAACCGCGCCGGCGCGCCCATCGCCTGCCAGGCATGGGCCGCCCAGAGCCCGATCAATTCGCCGAACATCTGGCTGATCTCGGGCGACGTGGTGAAATCGCCCTCGGCCCCCAGCGGATCGCGGGTCATGTAGTAGCCATGGCGGGGATGGCCGAGCGCCAGCGCCATGTAGCGGCCGATACCGATCGGGCCTTCCTGCCGGATCAGGTCGATGATCTCGGCCTTGAGCGCGGTCACGCCCGCGCCCCGCCGGGCATCCCCCGCCGGCTGCGCAGCACCAGCCACAGGCCGGCGAAGAACACCGGCAGCGAAAGCAGCATGCCCATGGTGATGCCGCCCGAAAGCGCGTCGACCGACGTGCCGAACAGGAAGCCGAGTTGCGGATCAGGCTCACGGAAGAACTCGCAGACGATCCGGGCGACAGCATAGCCCATGCCGAAGACGCCGGCGACGAGGCCCGGCCGCCGGAAGCCGCCGAAGCGGACGAACAGATTGACCAGCACGAAAAGCAGAAGCCCCTCGGCGAAGGCCTCGTAGAGCTGGCTCGGATGGCGCGGCAACGGCCCGCCATTCGGGAAGATCATCGCATAGGGGAAATCGGGGGCCGGCCGGCCCCAGAGCTCGCCATTGATGAAATTGGCGATGCGCCCGAGCATGAGTCCGATCGGTACCACCGCGGCTGCGAGATCGAACACCGACAGCGCCGGATAATTTCGCCGTTTGGCGAAGAACCACAGCCCCAGCGTCGCGCCGATCAACCCGCCATGGAAGGACATACCGCCCTGCCAGATCGCGAAGATGTCCTGCGGGCGGGCGAGATAACGCGGCAGGTCGTAGAACAGCACGAAGCCGATGCGCCCGCCCAGCACGACGCCGAAGGCGACGAAGAGCAGCATGTCGTCGAGCTCGACGGCTTGAGGCCGCGCCCTACCGCCCCACAGCCTGTCGGAGGCGACGAGCCTGCGCGCATACCACCAGCCGCCGAGCAGCCCGACGACATAGGCGAGCCCGTACCATTTGATCGCCAAGGGCCCGAGCTGCACCGCGACGGGGTCGATCATCGGGAAGGGAATGGCGAAGACGGGCATGGGAAGTTCCGATGGCGGGCGCCGCGAGATGGCCGCGCGCCCGCTCAATGGTCAAGGAAAAAGGCTTGTCCGTGGCAGCCTGCCTCAGAGCTTGACGATCAACTTGCCGAAATTCTTGCCCTCCAGCAGGCCGATGAAGGCTTCCGGCGCGTTCGCCAGTCCGGTCACGATATCTTCCTTGTACTTCACCGTGCCCTCAGCGATCCAGCGCGCCATGTCCTCGCGGAAGGTGGGTCCCTGTGCGGCAACGAATTCGCGTTGGATGAAGCCGCGGATCGTCAGGCTCTTCGACAGCACCTGCCGCATCATCCCCGGCAGCCGGTCCGGTCCCGGAAATTCGCCGCTCGCATTGTACTGCGCGACGAGGCCGCAGACCGGAATGCGCGCGAAGGTGTTGAGCAGCGGAAAGACCGCATCCCAGACATGGCCGCCGACATTCTCGAAATAGACGTCGATACCATCCGGGCAGGCGGCGGCGAGCTTGGCCGCCATCTCGGGATCGCGATGGTCGATGACGGCATCGAAGCCGAAGGTATCGCGCACGAAGGCGCATTTCTCGGGGCCGCCGGCAATGCCGACCGCCCGCGCGCCCTTGATCCGGGCGATCTGCCCGACCGCAGAACCGACCGGCCCGCTTGCCGCCGCGACCACGACCGTCTCGCCGGGCTTGGGCTGGCCGATGGTCAGCAGGCCCGCATAGGCGGTGAAGCCGGGCATGCCGAGCACGCCCAGCGCCGTCGTCACCGCCGCGCTCTTCGGATCGAGCTTCCGCAATTGCGCGCCGTCGGCCACGGCATGGGACTGCCAACCGGAATAGGACAGCACGATATCGCCGGGCCTGAAGGCCGGATCGCGGCTTTCCATGACTTCGGCGACGGTTCCGCCTTCCATCACCTGCCCGATCTCGGTCGCGGCGGCATAGGATTTCGCCGCGCTCATCCGCCCGCGCATATAGGGATCGAGCGAGAGATAGAGGATCTTGAGCAGCACCTGTCCCTCGGCGGGCGCCGGAGTGGCCACGTGCTCCAGCCGGAAATTCTGCGGGCTCGGGCGGCCATCGGGGCGGGAGGCCAAAGTGATGCGCAGATTATCGGTCCGAATCATGTTCGCATGTCCTGTTGGAGCCCGATGCTTCGGTCACGCCCGTAGCGTTCACCATCGCAACCGCGCGCGTTTCGACTAGGCTAAATTAGAAAGCCCCCGCCCACCCATTATTCAAGGCTATCGCAGCACGATGATGAAACGAGAGATCATCCGCGTCGAACCGCTATCGACATGGCTCGAGCGTTGGAAGGCGCCGACCTCGGCGATGACGCGTCATGGCGACACGCTGTATGTTTCGGGTTTTCCGCCTTTCGATCCAGCAACAGGCGAAATCCTCGCCCATGCATCCATCGAGCGTCAGACCGAGATCGTTCTGGAGCAGATGAAGCTCTGCCTGGAGACCGCGGGTTCGTCACTGGACAACGTTCTGAAATGCAATGTCTACTGCACCTCGGTCGACAGCTTTCCCGTAGTGAACGCAGTTTATGCGCGCTATTTTCCGAAGGACCCGCCTGCGCGCATCTTTATATGCGTTCCGGCATGGCCAGGGCCGTTCGACATCGAGATCGACTGCGTCGCAGCGGCCTGACCGCTCGCCACACCAGACAGCGCTCAGCCCCGGTCGCGACGCTCGCGCAGCCGTTCAAAGGCCGTGGAGTTCGAGCGCGCGTGCCATGCGGCGATCACCGCGTCGGCATTGATCTTCCGATCCTGCATCGCATCGACCTCGATATCGTAGAGGCAATAGGAATGAATGCGGTGGAAGTCGCGTCGGGCGTCGCCGATCGGCCTGTCGCCACGTTCGCGCTCGCGCCTCTCCAGTTCTTCCAGCGCGCAATGCACGCCGATGAAGAACACGTCATGACCGGCAAGCGTGTCCGCAAGGCGCAGCAGCCAGGCCTCGCTCTCCATGATGTGTTCGACGATGAGGTCGTTGCCGGCCTCGACATAGGCGAGCAGCGAGCGTTCGAAACCGAGGAAGAACGCCTCGCGCATCAGCCGCCAGTCGAATTCGCCGCTCCTGATCCGCGCCGTCGGGAGTACGCCGGAATCGCGGAGATGGTCGATCGAGATATGCCAGAACGGCGTATCGATCCGGCTCTGAATAGCGCGGGCCAGTGAAGACTTGCCACTGCTCGACGCGCCGTTGAGCAGGATGATCCGGCCGGGCCCCGGAGAGGAATCGGTCATTGCGCGCTCCTCTGCCGGACACAGACCGCCCCAGCCAAAATGCGAACAGGCGGCCCATCCAGATGGCCGCCCGTCCGAAACATCGTCAAGGGAAGAGCTTCAGAGCGACTTCGCGGCAGCCCGGCTCGGACGTTTCGCAGCCGCCTTGCTGATCGAGGCAGCCGCCTTTGCGGCGGCCTCCTCGGCATCCCGCGCGAGGCGCAGGGCGCGCAGCTTCTCGGTCTTGAGGCGGGCCTGGTTGGCCTCATCCTCGAGCGCCTGCCAAGCGTCGAGAGAATCCTGGCGGCGCTGCTCGGTCTTCGCAAGGGCCTCCTGCGCCCGGGCAGCGATCTCGTCCAGCTTCATGTTGCGGCTCGACATGCGAAACTCCTTACGCGACAGGCGTTGATCGGTCTGCGCCGGTCAGACGGAAGGCGGACGCGGCGCCCCGGCTCCCGGCCCGGCGCCTGGGCGGCCCTTGCCGACCGGCAGCTTGCGCTTCGGCGCCGGCAACAAGCCTTCACGCTGCGCTTGCTTGCGGGCGGCCTTCTTGGCGCGCCGCACGGCTTCCGCCTTTTCACGGGCGCGGCGCTCTGACGGCTTCTCGAATTCGCGGCGCTGCTTCATCTCGCGGAACACGCCTTCGCGCTGCAGCTTCTTCTTGAGAACGCGGAGCGCCTGCTCGACATTGTTGTCCCGAACGAGAACTTGCATGGTCATCCTTTCCAGAAAGCACAAAGGGCCGGGCTTGTAGTCCCGACCCTCCATCAACCGCTTGTGCGAAACGTCGTGTCGTGGCGCCGGTACATCCGTGGTCGCCTCAAAGCGTCGTCGTTCCGCCTCCAGGCGGCTTATTCGGCCCGCAGGTTATCGGCCGAGCTCTTGCCCGAGCGCTTGTCCTGGACGATCTCGTAGGAGATCTTCTGGCCGTCGCGCAGATCGCGCATGCCGGCGCGCTCGACAGCGCTGATATGGACGAACACGTCCTGCCCGCCATCATCAGGCTGAATGAAACCGAAACCCTTGGTGGCGTTGAACCACTTGACCGTACCAGAAGCCATCTGCGCCTCCCGCAAACATGCTTATCCAAGCCCCATGGAAAACATGCGGCAGCGAATTCGATTAGAGGAAGAAAATCGTCAGCATGTCGCGCTCAAAAGGCACGAATGGCCAAGTCATCAGGCCTAAATCGAGATCAAGAGATAGGGAGCATCCGGACCGATGTCAAATCGACAACGAAGATGCCGCTCCGGGAAAACGAAAATCTGCGGCCTGAACGACCGGAAACAACCGTCAAAAACGATCGCCCCTCTCAGTTCCACATTGTTTCTATCGGATGGGACACGACCGTTCATGTGACCCAGGAAACCGCGCCTCTCCTGACATGACGAAGCGGCTGCGGCATCCTACATGGAGACCATGAATCGCGAGCGCCAGGACGACCTGCCCCAGGACGAGTTCGAGGACGAGGAGGACGCCCTCCCCGCCGAACCCGCGCTCGCCATCGCCGAGACCGCGCCCGGCGCGCTCAACGCCGGCATCGAGGTCATCCAGCAATTCGCCAAGCATCTGCCCAACAGGCCCGGCGTCTACCGGATGTTCGATCGCGCCGGCGAGGTGCTCTATGTCGGCAAGGCCAAGAGCCTGAAGAACCGCGTGACTTCCTATGCCCGCGGCATGGCGCATACCAACGCCGTCGCCCGGATGATCGCCGAGACGGCGAACATGGAGTTCGTCACCACCGGCACCGAGACCGAGGCGCTGCTGCTCGAGTCGAACCTGATCAAGCAGCTCCGCCCGCGCTACAACGTGCTGCTGCGCGACGACAAGTCGTTTCCCTATATCCTGCTGACCGGCGACCATGACGCGCCGGCGATCCTGAAGCATCGCGGCTCGCGCCAGCGCAAGGGCGACTATTTCGGCCCCTTCGCCTCGGTCTGGGCGGTGACGCGCACCATCGATGCGCTGCAGAAGGCCTTCCTGATCCGCACCTGCTCCGATTCTTTCTACGAGAACCGTACCCGCCCCTGCCTGCTCTTCCAGATCAAGCGCTGCTCCGGGCCCTGCACCGGCGAGGTCTCGATCCCCGAATACCAGGCGCTCGCAAGTCAGGCGCGCGACTTCCTTTCGGGCCGCTCCTCTGCGGTGAAGCAGCTCCTCTCCGCCCGGATGCAGGCGGCGGCGGAAGAGCTCGAATTCGAGAAGGCCGCGCGCTATCGCGACCGCCTCGCCGCGCTCTCGGCTGTGCAGGCCGGCCAGGATATCAACACGCAAGGGGTCGAGGAGGCGGACGTCTTCGCCATCGACGAGCAGGCCGGGCAGTTCTGCGTCGAGATCTTCTTCTTCCGCAACCACCAGAACTGGGGCAACCGCGCCCTCTTCCCGCGCGCCGACCGCTCATTGGCGCCGGCCGAAGTGCTCGCCTCCGTCGTCGCCCAGTTCTATGACGACAAGCCACCGCCGCGCCTCGTCCTGCTCTCGCACCCGGTCGAGGAAATCGAGCTGATCGGCCAGGCCTTGTCCGCCCGCGCCGGCCGCAAGGTCGAAGTCGCCCATCCCAAGCGCGGCGAGCGGGCCGACCTGATGGCCCATGCGGTCAAGAACGCCCGCGAGGCGCTCTCCCGCAAGCTCGCCGAGAATGCCGGGCAGCAATCGCTGCTCGCAGCACTCGGCGCCGCCTTCGGCATGGAGAGCGCCCCCCGCCGGGTCGAGGTCTACGACAACTCGCATATCATGGGCACGAACGCGGTCGGCGGCATGATCGTCGCGGGCTCGGACGGCTTCGTGAAGAACCAGTACCGCACCTTCAACATCTCGACCGACACCATCGCCGGAGACGATTTCGGCATGATGCGCGAGGTGCTGACGCGGAGATTCGCGAAGCTGGCGAAGGAGAGCGGCGTCGACCTCAGCCCTCATCCCGAGGAGGCCGCGTCAGCGGCCGTCTCGAAGGATACTCCAGAGGGCTCGGGTGCCTCCTTGAACGTCCTTCGAGACGCCGCTGACGCGGCTCCTCAGGATGAGGGCTCGCGCGGGAAAGGCCGCAAGGCGCCGAAGCCGCGCAAGGACGAGGACGGCTTCCCCTCCCGCCCCGACCTCGTCATCGTCGACGGCGGCAAGGGCCAGTTCACCGCCGCGCTCAAGATCATGAAGGAGCTCGGTGCGGCCGACATCCCGCTCGTCGCCATCGCCAAGGGGGAAGACCGCAATGCCATGCGCGAGACCTTTCACATGGAGGGCCGGGAGCCCTTCAAGCTGCAGCCGCGCGATCCGGCTCTCTATTTCATCCAGCGCCTGCGCGACGAGGCCCACCGCTTCGCCATCGGCACCCATCGCGCGAAGCGCAAGCGCGAGACGATGAAGAACCCGCTCGACGAGATCCCCGGCATCGGCCCCTCACGCAAGCGGGCGTTGCTGCTGCATTTCGGCACGGTGAAGGCGATCCAGCGCGCCAAGCTCGACGACCTCATGCGGACGCCGGGCGTGAATGCCGCGACGGCGAAGGCCGTGCATGATTTCTTTCACGATGCTTGAAAGTTCTGCCACATTCACGTCCTTGCATGTTGACGCTGCGATGGCCGGATTGCTTTGGTGCTCGACGTGACGATTCTTCCAGACGCCATCAGGCGGCGCGGCCCCTGGTCGCTGCCCAACCTCCTCACCTACGGGCGGATCCTGGCGATCCCGGCCCTGGTGGCGATCTTGTTCTGGCCGCGTGACGACTGGATGCGCTGGATCGCGCTGGGCATCTACACCGCCGCCGCCATCACCGATTATCTCGACGGCTACATTGCCCGCGCCTGGAGCCAGCAATCCGCGATCGGCCGCATGCTCGATCCGATTGCCGACAAGCTGCTCGTCGCCGCCCTGCTGCTGATGCTCGTCTATACCGGCCAGATCCACGGCTGGACGCTCTGGGCGGCGATCGTGATCCTCTGCCGCGAGATCCTGGTCTCGGGTCTGCGCGAATTCCTCGCCGACCTGAAGGTCAGCGTCCCCGTCAGCAAGGTCGCCAAGTGGAAGACGACGGCGCAGCTCTTCGCGCTCGGCTTCCTTGTCGTCGGCCCGGCCGGCGACAAGGTGCTCCCCGGCAACACCATGATCGGCATCGTCCTGCTCTGGGCCGCCGCCGGTCTGACGATCTACACCGGATGGGACTATTTCAACGCCGGCATCCGCTATCTCGTCGAAGAGGACGAGCGCACGCCATGAGCACCGCAACAGCGACCGCAGCGGCGGGCACACGCACCGTCCGCATCGTCTATTTCGCTTGGGTACGCGAGCGCGTCGGCCTGCCCGAGGAGACGCTCGACATCCCCACCGATCTCGCCACCGTCAGCGATCTCGTGCGCTGGCTGAAGGCGCGCGGCGAGGGCTATGAGGCTGCCTTCGCCGACGAGAAAATCGTGCGTGCCGCGCTCGACCATGTCCATGCCAAGCCTCACGCCCGCCTTGGGAACGCCCGCGAGATCGCCTTCTTCCCGCCGATGACGGGCGGCTGAGGCCGTGATCTCTCCCCTCGTCCGCATCCAGCGGGAAGATTTCGCGCTTCAGGACGAGATCGACGCGCTCTTGGCCGGCCGTGCCGATATCGGCGCCGTCGTTTCCTTCACGGGCCTGTGCCGTGACGAGGCCGGCACGCTCGCCGCACTCGAACTCGAGCATTATCCCGGCATGGCCGAAGCCGAGATCGCGCGCGTCGCTGCTGGGGCCGCCGCTCGCTGGCCGCTGCTCGGCCTCGTCGCGATCCACCGCTACGGGCTGATCAGGCCGGGCGAGCAGATCGTGCTGATGCTGGCGGCCTCCGCCCATCGCCGCGCCGCCTTCGAGGCCGCAGATTTCATGATGGACTACCTCAAGACCCGCGCCCCGTTCTGGAAGCGCGAGCACCGCGCCGACGGCACGCTCGGCGGCTGGGTCGAAGCCAAGACGGATGACGACGATGCGGCGAAACGCTGGGAACAGGCTCCCTGACAGTTTGAGAAGCGCGGCATTCGCCGCGGGCTTTGCCACGCTCCCGGCGCTTGCATTCGCCGCTGCGCCGGAGCCGAAGACATTCCGCGACTGGATGGCCGGCTGCGACAACATCAAGACCTGCACGGCCCTCTCCCTGCCAGCAGAGGCAGCCGATCCGGTCGCCTATCTGCGCCTCGAACGTCCCGCCGGTCCGGAAGGGACGGCAAGCCTCGTGCTGCGGCTGCGCGGCGACTGGAAGACCCCGCCGCGCACGGTCCAGCTCAAGCTCGACGGCATCGCCTTCCCGGCAGGCGGCAAGCCGCTTCCCGTTACGGTCGATGGCGATCTGGCGACACTGACCTTTTCCGGCGAAGACATGGCCGCTCTGATCGAGGCCGCGCGCAAGGCGACGAAGCTGACCGTCTCGGCGCCCGGCCTCACCGGCAGCGTCTCGCTCGCCGGCTCGGTCGCGGCGATGCTCTGGATCGACGAGCAGCAGGGGCGCCTCAGCACCGCCACAGCATTGGTTCGCAAGGGCACGACCGCAGCCGCGCCACCGGCTTCGCCCCTTCCCGTGATCGCGGCGGTTCCGGCGCCGCCGATGCTCGACATGAAGGCGGGCAAGCAACAGGCCGCAAGCCTGCGCGCCGAGTTGAAGAAGAAGGACCCCGATTCCTGCGAGGACGACGCCGCCCTGCTTGAACAGGACGAAGCCTGGACGCTCGGAAACAAGCGGATATTGGTCGCGCTTGCCTGCTCGCGCGGCGCCTACAACCTGTCATCCTCGTTCTTCATCATGCCCGAGAATGAGCCCGCCAAGGCGACGCCGCTCAGCTTCGCCGGCGGCGGCAACGATCTGACCAATGCCAGCTTCGATCCGCGCACCGGCCACGTCTCGTTCTTCGACAAGGGGCGCGGCATCGGCGATTGCGGTGCGACCGGCGGCTATGCCTGGACCGGCAGCACCTTCGTCCAGACCGAGTTCAGCATGATGGGCGAATGCCGCGGCATCTCGTCCGAGGACTGGATCACGCTCTATCGCAGCAAGGGGAAGTGAACAGCGTCATTCTCGGGCGGAGCAAGGCCCCGGTCCGAGAATCGCGTTCAGAGCCCCTTCGTCATTCCGGGGCTTCGCGTCAGCGAAGAACCCGGAACCCACGACGGGGCAAATCGGCCAGCAACCGCGGCATCGGCTGTCTCACCCGGTCGTGGGTTCCGGGTTCGCGCCTGCGGCGCGCCCCGGAATGACAACGGTGGACAAGACCTGGCGAATGATCACGCCGCCTTCGACTGCGAGCGCACCGCGGCCGAATAGTCTTCCATCACCACCTTGCCCATGTTGCCGGTGATGAAGTTGTAGGGGCCGATCTCGGAGACAAGCGTCACCTCGGCGGCGGAGCCGGTGATGAAGCACTCGTTGAAGCCTTCGAGCTCCTCCGGGCGGATACGCCGCTCCACCACTTCGAAGCCGCGCTGGCGGCACAGGTCGATCACCGACTGGCGGGTGATGCCGTTCAGGAAGCGATCGGCCAGCGGGGTGTGGATCACGCCGTCCTTGATGAAGAAGATGTTGGCGCCGGTGCATTCGGCGACATTGCCTTCCCAGTCGAGCATCATCGCATCGGCATAGCCGGCGCGCTCGGCCTTATGCTTGGACAGCGAGCAGATCATGTACAGGCCCGCGGCCTTGGCATGAACCGGCGCGCAGGCCGGGTCCGGCCGACGGTAATCGGCGACGTCGAGGCGGATGCCCTTCAGCTTCGCCGCCATGTCGAACATGCTCGGCCATTCCCACACGGCGATCGCGGTGTGAATCTTGTTATTCATGCCGGAGACCGCCATCATCTCCGAGCCGCGCCAGGCGACCGGGCGCAGGTAGGCGTCCTTCAGGCCGTTCTCCTTCAGGCAGAGATACTTGGCCTCGTCGAGCTCGGCGACCGAATAGGGGATCGTGAAATCCATGATCTCGGCCGACTTGTGGAAGCGCTGCGAATGCTCGGTGCTCTTGTAGATCACGCCGTCATAGGAGCGCTCGCCCTCGAAGATGCACGAGCCGTAGTGCAGCCCATGGGTCAGTACGTGAATCTTCGCGTCCTTCCACGGCACGAGCTTGCCGTCGAACCAGATGACGCCATCGCGCTGGTCGAAAGGAATGACTGACATGGACCTTCTCCTGGGTGCTTGTTTCCGGAACTCGGACACAGCCGTTTTCGGAACGCAAGCGCGGGTCTAAAGCTGCGTTGCAGCGGCACGCTTTGAAATAATCGTTCGCTCAACGCCCTTGACCGGTAATCTTCCGTCTGAGATATGTCAATAAGGCTGACCCAAATTTTTGGAAGGCACGTTTTGGCCCCATCCCCGTCCGACGCAGAAGATCTGCCGCTCAGGCCTTCCTCCGAGGCGGTGCCGCATGACTTGATCGAGCTGCTGTTCTTCGCCTATCGCGACTTCGTCGGAGACCCGGACCGCATCCTCGCCGATTACGGTTTCGGCCGCGCCCATCACCGCGTCCTGCACTTCGTCCAGCGCCGGCCTGGCCTCACCATCGCCGAATTGCTCGACATCCTCCAGATCACCAAGCAGAGCCTGAACCGCGTGCTCAAGGAGCTGGTCGAGAAGGGCTATATCGAGCAGCGCACCGGCCGGCAGGACAAGCGCCAGCGCCATCTCCACACCACGCCCTCGGGCCAGGATCTGGCACTGCGCCTCGTCCGCCTCCAGGCGAAGCGCATCAACCGGGCGCTCGAAGGCGCCAGCCCCGAGACCGCAGCCATCGCCGCGCGCTATCTCGCCGCCTTGATCGACCCGGCCGAGCGGCCGAAGGTGGAGCGCCTTCTCGACAAGGCTTAGAGTCTCCTCGGCGGCGACCGGCTCCGCACGTTATGCTATGGGAGCCCTGCACCGCGGCGCGCCGGCCCAAGACCGGCGCAGGAGAAAGGCGCGAGATGATCGCAACCGAGACCTTGGCGAAGCCGGCCCACAAACCTCTGCCCGACGAGGCTCCACATGTCCTCGTCGTCGATGACGACCGGCGCCTGCGCGAGTTGCTCGCCCGCTTCCTCGGCGATCACGGCTACCGGGTGACGACCGCGGCTAACGCGGCAGAAGCCGATACCCGGCTCGACAATCTCGTCTTCGATGCGATCGTGCTCGACGTGATGATGCCTGGCGAGAACGGCTTCGACTTCGCCCGCCGCTTCCGCGGCGGCTCCGCCGTGCCGATCCTGATGCTGACCGCCCGCGCCGACGGCAAGGACCGCATCAACGGCCTCGAGATCGGCGTCGACGATTATCTCTCGAAGCCCTTCGAACCGCGTGAATTGCTGCTCAGGCTCGGCAATATCCTGAAGCGCACGCTGGTCGTCGAAGCCGCGCAATCCGGGACGCGGCCGGATTTCGTCCGTTTCGGCCCCTTCATCTACGGGCTGGCGCGCGGCGAACTGCGCAAGGGCGAGGAGACCATCCGCCTGACCGAGCGCGAGCGCGAAATCCTGACGGCGCTCGCCGAACGTGCCGGCGAGGTCGTGCCACGCGAGGAATTGGCCGCGCAGGGCTCCGCCGCCAATGACCGCACCGTCGATGTTCAGATGAACCGCCTGCGCCGCAAGGTCGAGCGCGACCAGACCGACCCGCTTTATCTTCAGACCGTGCGCGGCGTCGGCTACAGGCTGGTGACGGACCGGACGTGACACCGCTGCAACCCGGCAGGAAAGGCCCATCCGCGCTGCGCTCCGCCGCACGCGTGGTGACGCGCGCCGTTGCCGGTGTGGAACGGGCGCTGGAAAATCTCGGCCAGGCGGTCCGACCGGTCTTCAAACGCATCGGCCGGCCGTTGCAACTCATCGCGCGCTATATGCCCAAGGGGCTCTATCCGCGCGCGCTCGTCATCGTCATCGCGCCGGTCGTGCTGCTGCAATCGGTCATCGCCTATGTCTTCATGGAGCGGCACTGGCAAACGGTGACGCAGCGCCTCTCCTCGGCCGTCTCGGCCGACATCGCCATGCTGATCGATGTCTATGAGAGCTATCCGCAGGATGCCGACCTTACGACGCTGTCGCGCATCGCGGCCGAGCGGCTCGGCATGGATCTCGACATCATCCCCGATTCCGACCTACCGGCGCCGGGCCCGCGTCCGTTCTTCTCGCTGCTCGATAATGCGCTCTCGACCGAGTTGTCGCAGCAGGTCGCCCGCCCGTTCTGGCTCGACACGGTCGGCCGCTCCAGCCTGATCGAGATCCGCATCAAACTCGGCAAGGACGTGATGCGCATCCTGACCCGGCGCAATTCGGCCTATGCCTCGAACAGCCACATCTTCCTGCTCTGGATGATCGGGACGTCGCTGATCCTGCTGACCATCGCGGTGCTGTTCCTGCGTAACCAGATCCGCCCGATCCTGAAGCTCGCCGACGCGGCGGAGGCATTCGGCAAGGGCCGCGACGCCGATTTCCGGCCGCGCGGCGCCCGCGAAGTCCGCCGCGCCGGCAATGCCTTCATCGAGATGAAGCGGCGCGTCGAGCGCTCGATCGGCGAGCGCACGACGATGCTGAACGGCGTCAGCCACGACCTGCGCACCATCCTCACCCGCTTCAAGCTCTCGCTCGCCCTGATGGAGCGCTCCTGGGAGATCGAGGCGCTGGAGAAGGATGTCGACGAGATGAGCCGCATGCTCGAGGACTATCTCGCCTTCGCCCGCGGCGATGCCGGCGAGACGGCCGTCGAGACCGATATCCGCGCCCTGCTCGAGGAACTGAAATCCGACGCCGAGCGCCAGGGCCATCAGACCGAACTGACGGTGGTGGGCGATCCGCTGGTCGTGATCCGTCAGGACGCCTTCCGCCGCCTGCTGACCAATCTCGTCTCCAACGCCGCACGCTATGGCGACCGCATCGCGATCCGGGCGACCCATGACGCGCGCTACCTGATCGTGATGGTGGACGATGACGGCCCCGGCATCCCGCCGGACCAGCGCGAGGACGTCTTCCGGCCGTTCTTCCGGCTCGACGAGGCGCGCAATGTCGATGGCGGCGGTACGGGCCTGGGCCTCGCCATCGCCCGCGACATCGCCCGCGCCCATGGCGGCGACATCATGCTGGGCGACTCACCGCTTGGCGGCCTGCGCGCGACTGTAAGGCTGCCGGTCTAAAGGCGCGGTTTCGCTCGACACCGGCCAAAGCCCGGCGCTAGTCTCCCGCTGAGGCAAGGGTAGGCCCGGCATGCGATTTCTACGAAAGACTCTGGCTCTTCTGGCGGGCGCCCTCCTGCTGTCCATCACGGCTGTCCAGGCCGAGGAGGTCGTCGATCTCGGCGGCAGCTTCTTCGGCAATGGCCGCGCCCTGCTCGACAAGCCCGCCGGCAGGGCCCGTGCCGGGCTCGTGCTGCTGACCGGCGGCGACGGATATGTCGGCATCGGCGCCGATGGCAGCGTCGCGCGCAACGGCAACTGGATCGTGCGCACCCGCGCGGACTATCTACGTAGCGGCATTGCCAGCATCACGCTCGATGGCGGTGCCGACCCGGCCGAGGCGGTGGAATACATGCGCGGGATCGCGCCGCGCGTCATCGTCGTGGCGATGAGCCGCGGCGCCCTCAAAGTCGCGGGAGCGCTGGCGGCACGGCCGGACGGCATCGTCTTCGCCTCATCCATCCTGGACGGCGCGCGCGGTATGATCGGCGATCCCTCGCGCCTGCCGCCGACGCTCATCATCCATCACCGGCAGGACACCTGTCGCCTGACGCTGCCGGAATCGGCCGTCGCCTTCCAGCAATGGACCGGCGGAAAGGCGCGCCTGGTCTGGATCGACGGAGGCAGCTCGACCGGCGATCCCTGCCAGGCCCGCGCCTATCACGGCTTCATCGGCCGCGAGGGACAGGTCGTCTCCGCCATCACGAGCTTCGCAGGCTCGCTGCGCTGACGCCGGGGCCGATCGGCGCGAGAGCGGGCAGGCGCGCCACCGCGTGGTCGATGAAGGCCCGCACGCGGGGCGACGGCTGGCGCCCGCCAGGCACCACAATCTGCACCGGCAATGGCGATGGTTCGAAGTCCGGCAGCAGCCGCACCAGTGTCCCCGCAGCGAGGTCGTCCGCCGCCTGATAGGACAAAACCCGCGCCAGTCCACGCCCTGCCCGCACAGCGATCAGCACCGACTCGACCTCGTTGACGATCAAGCGCGGCGTCAGCACGACCGAGCTGCCTGAACGCGGCCCGCCGAAGCGCCAGGTCAGCGTCTGGTTCGCGGCAACGCTCGCGATCGTCTCATGCGCCGTGATATCGGCCGGGCGCCTGAGCGGCGGGCAGCTTGCGAGATAGGTGGGCGCTGCGACCAGGATGCGCCGGACCTCCCCGACCTTGCGCATCAGCAGGCCGGAATTCGGCAAGGGTCCGATCCGGACGGCAAGCTGCAAATCCTCCTCGATCAGGTCGAGGTTGCGGTCCGCCAGGACAAGCTCGACCTGCACCTGTGGATAGCGATCGAGGAACTCGCTCACCAGCGGCGTGACATGCCGCCTTCCGAAGGAGAGCGGCGCGGTGATGCGCAACAGCCCGCTGACCGGCTCGGCCGCCGCGACGCCGAGCGCCGCTTCGTAATCGGCGAGCAGGCGCCGCGCGGTTGCGGCAAGCTCCCGACCGGCATCGTTCGGAGTCAGGCGCCGCGTCGTCCGCGCGATCAGTTGCGTCCCGACGCGTTCCTCCAGCCCAGCAAGCGCCCGCGTCACGGCCGGCCGCGACTTGCGCAAACGTCGGGCGGCTCCGGCGAGGCTGCCGGCATCGACGATCCCCACGAAGATCGCCAGCTCCTCGATCCGGTCCATCACATCATTCCACAAATCGAAATTCTGAGTTCGGAAAATAGCAGATTTAGCTTCTTCAGCGAAACGATCATCATCTCAACAAAAGCAGGAGAACCGTCATGCCGTCGCCCGAGATCATCCTCCACGGAACGCCGCTTTCGGGCCACGCCCACCGCGTCGAATTGCTGCTGCTGGCGCTCGGCCTGCCCTATCGCACAGAGGAGGCTCCGGCCGATGTCAGGCGGGGTGATGCCTTTCGCAAGCTCAACCCGCTCGGCCAGATTCCGGTCCTGCAGGACGGCGACCTCACCTTTGCCGACAGCAACGCGATCATGGTCTATCTGGTCCGGCGCTATGCCCCGGACAGCACCTGGCTGCCGCTCGATCCCGTCGGTGCCGCCCATGTCCAGCGCTGGCTTTCGATCGCCGCAGGCGAGGTCATGCACGGCCCCTCGATCGCGCGGCTGATCACCCAGTTCGGCCTGAACGACGACAAGGCCCGTGCCAAACGCATCGCGGTCCGGCTCCTCACCTTCATGGAAGAGCATCTGGCGACGCGCGACTACCTCGCCACAGCGCACCCGACGATCGCCGACCTCGCCTGCTATTCCTATGTCGCGCATGCGCCCGAAGGCGGCATCTCGCTGAAGCCCTATCCGGCCGTGCGCCGCTGGCTCGCCCGGATCGAGGCCCTGCCCTTCTTCAAGCCGATCCCGCCCTCGCCCCTGCCGCCGGAGCTCGACGACGATGCTGCCTGACGGCCCCTTCCATTCCGGCGAGCTGGCGGCGCAGGAACTGGCCGGTGTCGCCTCGCGCGGCGCCGGCATCCGCAACTTCATGCCGGATCAGCACCGCATCTTCTTCGGCCAGTTGCCCTGGCTCTTCGCCGGCGTGCTCGACCAGGACGGCTGGCCGCTGGCGACGGTGCTGACCGCCCGGCCGGGCTTCGTCATGAGCCCGGATCCGACCACGCTGGTGGCCCTGGCTTTGCCTTCGGGCAATGATCCGGCTTTCGAATCCTTCCGGCCGCGAAGCCCGATCGGCCTGCTCGGCCTCGAACTTGAGACCCGCCGCCGCAATCGCGCCAATGGCCGGATCGCGGCCGTCAGCGCAGACGGCTTCGCGGTTTCGGTGGCTCAGAGCTTCGGCAATTGCGCGAAATACATCCAGATCCGCAACCGGATTCAGGATGGAACGGAGTTCGCTGCGCAGCCCGTGGAACTGTCGGGTCTCGATGCTGAGGCGAAGGCCCTGATCGCCGGAGCCGACACCCTGTTCATCGCCAGTGCTGCGGCCCTCGGCAGCGAGACCGGCGGCGTAGACATCTCGCATCGCGGCGGCCGGCCAGGCTTCGTCCGCATCGACGGCGACACGCTTACGATCCCGGACTTCGCCGGCAACAACTACTTCAACACTTTGGGGAACCTGCTGCAGGAGCCCCGCGCCGCGCTGCTCTTCGTCGATTTCGCGACGGGCACGCTGCTGCAATTGCAGGGCGAGGCGGAGATCGTCTGGCAGGGTCCGGAGCTGACCCGGCTCGATGGCGCCGAGCGCCTCTGGCGCTTTCACGTTCGGCGCGGCTGGCGCCGGGCGTATGCGCTGCCCCTGCGTTGGACGGCGCCTGAGTTCGCGCCGACCACCTTGCAGACCGGCCTGTGGTCGGCGGCTGCCTAGAGCAATTCCAGCAAAAATGCGAAGCGGTTTTGCGTCCGGAGTCGCTCTAGAAGAGCCGCCCGCCGTCAGGCACGGACTGTCCCGGCCCGATCAGGACGACTTCGCCCTCGGCATCGGGAATGCCGAGCGTCAGCACCTCCGACATGAACCTGCCGATCTGCCGCGGCGGGAAATTCACCACCGCAAGTACCTGCCGGCCGGGGAGATCCTCCGGCCGATAGTGCTTGGTGATCTGCGCCGAGGATTTCTTGCGGCCGATCGAGCCGCCGAAATCGATGACGAGCTTGATCGAGGGCTTGCGCGCCTCCGGATAGGGCTCGGCCTCGACGATCGTGCCGACACGGATATCGACCTTCAGAAAGTCGTCGAAGCCGATCTGCGCGGCCGGAGCGGCGGGCTCGCTCAAAACTCGGCCCACCCGTCATCACGCGCATCAGCCTTGGGCCCCGCGGCAACGGCACCGTTATAGGCCTTGGCGCGCGGAGCCGCCGGACGTGGCGGCGCAGCGACGGCCGCCCGCATGGTCTGCGAGATCGCCTTGAGCTTTGCGACGTCGCCGCCGAGCTGGAACCGCGCGACCAGCGCGGAGAGCCGGTCCGCTTCCTGCGACAGGGAGTGCGCGGCGGCGGTCGACTGTTCGGCCATCGCGGCGTTCTGCTGGGTCGCCTGGTCCATTTCGCCGACGGCGGAATTGACCTCCTGAAGGCCCGAGGCCTGCTCCTGCGCCGCTCCGGCGATCTCGGCGACCAGCGAGGTGACGCGCGTGATCTCGGAGGCCATACGCTGCAATGCGCCACCGGTCTGGCCGACGAGCGTGACGCCCTTCGCGACCTCGATGGTCGAAGCGTCGATCAGCGTCTTGATCTCCTTGGCAGCGGCTGCAGAGCGCTGCGCCAGCGCCCGCACCTCGGAGGCGACGACCGCGAAGCCCTTGCCGGCATCGCCGGCGCGGGCCGCCTCGACCGAGGCGTTGAGCGCGAGCAGGTTGGTCTGGAAGGCGATCTCGTCGATGACGCCGACGATCTGCGAGATTTCCTGGGCGGACTTCTCGATGCCGCCCATCGCCGTCACCGCATCGCGGACGATGCTGGTCGACTGCTCGGCATCGGTCTTGACCTGATCGGTCGCCTGATTGGCGAGGCGCGCGCTCTCGGCGGTCTGGCGCACCGTCGCAGTCAGCTCGTCGAGCGCCGTCGCGGTCTCCTCGACCGAGGAAGCCTGCTGCTCGGTACGGCTGGCGAGATCGTCGGCGGCCTGGCTGATCTCGGTGGAACCGGCCTTCATGCTCTCGGTATTGGTCGCGATCTGGCGCATCGCGTCTTCGAGCTTCGCGATGGCGCCGTTGAAGTCGTCCTTCAGCTTGACGTACTCGGCCGTGAAGCTGTCCTCGATCCGATAGGTCAGGTCGCCGTCCGAGAGGCGCTCCAGACCCAGGCCGAGCGCCTGGACCACATCGGCCTGCACGCGGGCATGTTCGGCCCGGTCGGCCTCGTTGCGGCGGCGTTCGCCGTCGGCAGCGTGGCGATGGCCGGCGGCCTCCTCCTCCATGCGAATCTTGTCGGTCTCCATCGCCTCCTTGGCGAGGGCGGCATCACGGAAGACGACGAGCGTGCGCGCCATGGCGCCGATCTCGTCGGAGCGCTCCTGATGGGCGATCGGGGTGTCGAGCTGGCCGGCGGCCAAACCTTCCATCGAACCGCGCACGGAGTGCAACATGCCGGACGCGCGGCGACTGAGCACGATCACGAGGCCCAGCATGATGAGGCCGAGCGGCACCAGCACCTTGGCGACGCCACCGACCATGCCCATGAAGGCCGCGTCGACGTCCTGGACATGCAGGCCCGAGCCGACCACCCACTGCCATTGCGGAATGCCGATGACGTACGAAATCTTGAGCGAGGGATCCTTGTCGCCGGCCTTGAGCCAGCCATAGTCGATGAAGCCTTCGGTCTTCGCCTTGGCCAGCGCGATCATGTCCTGGACGAAGAACTTGCCGTCCGCATCCTTGAGCGGACGCATGTCGGTCGACTGGATCTTCTTGTTCGCGTGCAGGACGCTGATGCCGTCGTAATTGATCAGGAAGTAATAGTTTCCGCTGTCGAAGCGGGCGCTGCCAAGAGCGTCCATCGCCAGCTTCTTGGCGTCTTCTTCCTTGAGCTCACCGGCTTGGACGCGCGCCACATAGCCTTTCACCGTCGTCGCTGCCGCCTCGACGGCGTTCTTCATCTCGGCCCGCTTGAGCCCGATCATTTCGTTGCGGGCGGCGTTCAGCGTGTAGCCAACGCTGCCGACGGCGATCAGTACGGCCAAGGCGGCAATCAGGCCGAAGGAACGGCTGATCGAGAGGGTCGCAAGCTTCCTGGTGAACGACATTCGCGTATCCTGCGCGATGGGAGATTCCCCTCATTCGCGCAGAATTGGCTAAGGCGCGCTTAACATTGGCGCAGTTTCGCCGCATTTTGTCGCAGGGTCCGCGCCGACGCGCGGGCACTCAGATCGCCGGGGCGTAATCCTCATTGTCCTCGCCACGCTCGGAGGCGCGTTCGCGTCGGCGCGCCTTCAACGGCCGCCCCGAACAGATCGCCCGCGCCAATCCGCGGAACGGTGCCGTCAGCCGGTGGACATCCTCGACACGGGCCATGATGCGTCCCGCCGTCTTCAATTCGCGATCGAGCCGCGCCATGGTCTTCGACAGCTCCGGCTCGTCATCGTCGAGCCAAGCCTCGGAGACGCGCGCCATCAGCAGCACCGCGCCCTGCACGCGCAGGTGGCCGAGCGCGTCCTCTGTCGGAATCCCGGCCGAGGCCAGCATGTAGCGCCAGGAATTGACGGCCCCGCGATTGAGCGCCGCCAGCGCCAGCGGGTCGCGGCGGATGACCGGCGCGATCTTGCGCAGGCCCGCCTTGTAGGGCGCCATCGCATCGAGCCGGCGCATGACGAGGTCGAACAGCCGCTCCTTGATGGGCTCGCCGGCGAGATCGTCCGAGGAGCCCGCGAGGACCGCATCGTCGACGATGCGGGTCACGCCGCCGAGCATGGCGAGCTTGGACGGGAACAAACCGCGCAACTGCGAGAGCGTCAAACCGGCCTCGGTCGCGATATCCGGCAGCTCGATCTGGTCCCAGGGCCGCTCTGCAGCGAGCTTCATCAGCGCATCGACCGCGCGACGGCGCGGATCGACCGGCTTGGCCGCGGGCGCGGACGGCGCCTCGGGCGGGGTGGAAACGGGTTTGCGGGCCATGGGGCAGCTCCTCTCGCTTCGCGTCGAGAGGAGGTTAGGCCGCTATCGTGGCGGACGGAAGGCTATTCAGCCGGAAAGCTCGCCGGCGCGACGTTTCGCTGCAGCGACCGCCTTGCGCATCAATGGCTTCATGCCGTCCTCGGCCATCAGCACCTCGAGCGCCGCGGCGGTGGTACCGCCCGGCGAGGTCACGTTCTGGCGCAGCGTGCCGGGTGGCAGCGGCGACTGGAACAGCAATTCGCCAGCGCCTTCCACGGTCGCCCGCGCTAGCCGTTCCGCGACATCGGCGGGCAGGCCGGCATCCCTGCCGGCTGCCGCCAGGCATTCGACGAGATGGAAGACATAGGCCGGCCCCGAGCCCGACACCGCAGTGACCGCATCGATCAGCCCTTCGTCGTCGAGCCATTCGACCTTGCCGATGCTGCCGAGCAGGGCGTCGGCGGTGGCGCGCTGCACCGCGCTGACGCCCTTGCCGGGTGCGGCCGCAGTGGCGCCGCGCTGCACGGCGGCCGGCAAGTTCGGCATGGCGCGGATGATCGCATTGGCGTTGGGCAGGCGCGCCGCAAGATCGCCCAGCGTCTTACCGGCTAGGATCGAGATCAGCAGCGTCTTCGGATGGATGAAGGCCTGCACGGCAGGCGCCGCCGTATCGAGCATCTGCGGCTTGGTCGCGAGCACGACGACCTCGGCGGCGGGTATCTCCTTGGCGGAGGGATTGAGCCGCATGCCCTTCTCCTGAGCGAGCGCGACCATCTCGTCCGACGGCTTGGGATCGATCAGGCTGATTCCCTTGGGATCGATGCCGATGCGCAGCCAGCCCTCCAGCATCGCGCCGCCCATCTTGCCGGCGCCGATGAGCACGAGCGATTGCGGAAGGGAATTCGACATGACGGCCTCTCAAGGCTAGGCGTTTCGCGGGCCCCTGCCCGAACGCTCACGACCGGGAGCCTTCCCGTCCCATAGCCGCCCGGTCAAGTCTGCCTTTTATGGAATCGACGGCTCAGGCTTCGCCGACCGTCTCCAGGATCGCGCCCTCCATGCCTTCCTTGGCGGTCTTGCCGGCCCAGACGACGAACTGGAAGGCCTGATAGTAGCGCTCGCAGGCCTCGACAGCGGCCTTCACCAGCGCCGCCGCCTGTTCCTCGGTCGGTTCGGCCCCACCGGAGAGCAGCAGGCCATGGCGGTACATCACCACGCTTTCGCTGCTCCAGAGATCGAAATGGCCGAGCCAGAGCTGCTCGTTGACGAGGCTGACGAGCTGCAGCACCTCGCTGCGCCGCCGCTCCGGCACCTTGAGGTCGAAGGCGCAGGCGATATGCAGCGCCTCTACCTCGGCCAGCCAGGTGATCGCGACATGGTATTCCGACCAGCCGCCGGTGACGGAGACCGACAACTCATCCTCGCTGTCGCGATCGAAGGACCAGTCGTTGAAAGCGGCGAGGCGTTCGAACAGGTCGAGCGGGTTGGAAGGCCGATCCAGCTCGGCATCCATATCGAGGTCTATCATGCCCTAAGGTCCACCTTCCGGAGCGAAAGGCTCCGGCGCGTTCGAGAAGAGGAACACGGCGACTGGAAAGCCGAAGGAACGCAACACACCTCCGGAGCCTCTCGAAGGAGATGCTCCCATCCGGCGCGGCAGGACGAATCCGCCCGACGAATCAATTCTTTCCACCGACGATAGCGCAGGCGCTGTGACGCTCCCAACACGGCGCCAAGCTCCGCGGATTCGGCCGGCGGGCTCAATCCCCCCGAAGGGCTGTCCACAGCACATGGCTGTGGACATGACCTAAGAGCAACCGGGGCGAGCTTTTAAAGCAACCCCGGAGGAGTCTCAGGCCTTGCCGAGCTTCTCCTCCAGCGCTTTCAGCCGCGCGGCAAGCTTGTCGTTCTCCTCGCGGGCGATCAGCGCCATCTCGCGCACAGCCTCGAATTCCTCGCGGGTGACGACGTCGAGATCGCGCAGCAGCCGCTCGATCTGGGTCTTCACCACCGTCTCGACCTCGCGCCGCACGCCCTGCGCCGCACCGGCGGCATCCGTGGCAAGGCGGGCAATATCGTCGAGGATGCGGTTGCCGGGGTTCACCATGGCTCTCTCCCTTAGAGCATCGGCCCGAAAAGTGTGACGCGGTTTTCGGGAAAAGCCGATGCAAATTCAAAGATCTGGAGCATCGGACTGAATACGATATTCAGTCCGATGCTCCAGAGGCGCGAAACTCTTTCACGACAGCCTATAGGCAGCCTGCGCGGGGGCCGCAATTGCGACCGGATGTCGGGCTTGCCCATGGAGCTCCGGCGCGCTCACATGCTCCACCGCCCGGAGGAGACGCACATGGCCCTGCATTTCACGCCCGCCGAATTCGCCCGCCGCTGCGAAGCCCTGCTGGCCGCGATGCAGAAAGACCGGCTCGACGCGCTCTTCCTGTTCCAGCAGGAATCGATGTTCTGGCTGACCGGCTACGACACCTTTGGCTTCTGCTTCTTCCAGTGCCTCGTTGTCAAAGCCGACGGCACCATGGCGCTGCTGACGCGCTCCGCCGATCTCCGGCAGGCGCAGCAGACCTCGAATCTCGGCGATATCCGCATCTGGAAGGACGGACGCGAAGCCGATCCGACGGCCGATCTGCTCGCGCTGACCCGTGATCTTGGCCTTGCCGGCAAGCGCATCGGCGTGGAATTCGAATCCTACGGCCTCGTCGCCTCGAACTATCGCAAGCTCGAAGCCCGTTTCGCTGGACAGGCCGAGCTCGCCGACGCCTCGCTGATCGTCACCCGCCTGCGCGCCGTGAAATCGGCGGAGGAGATTACTTATGTTCGGCGTGCCGCCGTGCTGGCGGATGCCGCCGACCGCGCCGCGCTCGCCGCGATTCGGGTCGGTGCCGACGAGGGCGAGATTCTCGCGGCCCAGCACAAGGCGATCTTCGCGGGCGGCGGCGACTATCCCGCCAACGAGTTCATCATCGGCTCGGGTCGCGACGCCCTGCTCTGCCGCTACAAATCCGGCCGCCGCAAGCTTGATGCCGACGACCAGATCACGCTCGAATTCGCTGGCACCGACCGGCACTATCATGTCGCCGCGATGCGCACCGTCGTCGTCGGCGAGCCGCGCCCGCTCCACCGCCCGTATCACGCCGCCGCCCGCGACGCGCTGCTCGCCTGCGAGGCCGAATTGACGCCCGGCCGCACCGCCGGAGACGTCTTCGCCGCCCATGCCCGCGTCTTCGATGAACATGGCCTGGCGCAGCACCGACTCAATGCCTGCGGCTATTCATTGGGGGCCAAGTTCACCCCGTCCTGGATGGATTGGCCGATGTTCTATGAGGCCAATGACTGGCCGATCGTGCCGGGCATGGTGATGTTCGCCCATATGATTTTGATGGATTCCGCCAGCGAAACCGCGATGTGCCTGGGCCGGACCTATCTCGTCGGCGAGAGAGGCGCGGAAGCGCTCAATCTGCCCGATCTGGACCTCGTCATCCGTTGAGCCTAGAACAGCGGCGCAGGGAATCTCGAAGCAGTCCACAGCCCAAAGGGCGGGAGGCGTCATGATCAACCGTTTTAGCGGCCTCGTTCTGGGGCCGGTTTTGGCGCTGGCTGTCGCCGGTTGCCAGGAAACCACCCAGACCGCGGCCCGTCCGCGCGTCGATGCGCCCGGCGTCCCGGTCTCGGTGCAGAGCATCTCCGGCGCGCCGGAAAACGTCACCACCAGCTTCGCCGGCCTGCTCGGCGAGGCTGCGGCCGAGCGCAAGATGGAAATCGTCCCCGGCAACAAGCCGGCGCGCTTCCGCGTCAAGGGCTACCTCACGGCCCAGCCGACAGAGGACGGCCAGACCGCGCTCGCCTTCGTCTGGGACGTCTACGATTCGACCAAGCAGCGCGCCCAGCGCGTTCAGGGCGAGAGCATCGGCAAGCGCAGCGGCGGTTCCGATCCCTGGGCCGGCATCGACCAGACGATCGTCGCCAAGGCCGCTTCCGACTCGATGGATGCGATCGCCGGCTTCCTCGTCACCGCGCCGGGCGTCGAGACGCTCACCGTAGACGAGAAGCCCGCAAAGCCTGCCAAGCCCGGCACGCGCGTCGCCGCCACGGACGAGAAGAAGAAGAGCTGATATCGCGCCGCAGCGACGCTGCGGCAGTGGTTTCCGGGTCACGGCGCGACGCCCCGCGCTTTTTGCTCGTCGATATTGCACTGCAGCGGTCGACTCCGTCCGACCACGCTGTTAAGAGCCGTTCGAATTGAGCCGGCAATGCCGGCCCTCCCTGCTCAGCCTTACTGCAACGGTGCGCTACGGCATGGCCTCCCATTTTAAAGTCGTCGCCGGCAACTCCAATCGTCCGCTGGCCGAGGCGATCTGCAACCATCTCAGCATCCCGCTCGCCAAGGCCTCCGTCCGGCGCTTCGCCGACATGGAAGTCTTCGTCGAGATCCAGGAGAACGTGCGCGGCCAGGATGTCTTCGTCATCCAGTCGACCTCGTTCCCGACCAACGACCATCTGATGGAACTGCTGATCATCACCGATGCGCTGCGCCGGTCCTCGGCCAAGCGCATCACGGCGGTGATCCCCTATTTCGGCTATGCCCGTCAGGACCGCCGCGCCTCGGGCCGCACGCCGATCTCGGCCAAGCTCGTTTCCAACCTGATCACCCATGCCGGCGTCGACCGCGTGCTGACGCTCGATCTCCATGCCGGCCAGATCCAGGGCTTCTTCGACATCCCGACCGACAATCTGTTCGGCGCCCCGCTGATGGCGCGCGACATCAAGGACCGGCTGGAATGGAAGAACGCCATGGTCGTCTCGCCGGACGTCGGCGGCGTGGTCCGGGCGCGCGCGCTCGCCAAGCGCATCGACGCGCCGCTCGCCATCGTCGACAAGCGCCGTGATCGGCCGGGCGAGTCCGAGGTCATGAACATCATCGGCTCGGTCGAGGGGCGCTCCTGCATCCTGATCGACGACATCGTCGATTCCGGCGGCACGCTGGTGAACGCGGCCGACGCCCTGCTCGAGCAGGGCGCCAAGGAGGTCTTCGCCTATATCACCCATGGCGTGCTCTCCGGCGGCGCGGTCGCCCGCATCGCGGGTTCCAAGCTCAAGGAGCTGGTTATCACCGACTCGATCATGCCGACCGAGGCCGTGAAGGTCGCCCGCAACATCCGCGTCATCTCCATCGCCGGCCTGATGGGCGAGGCGATCGAGCGCACCGCGAGCGAGACCAGCGTGTCGAGCCTGTTCGACTGAGAGGTTCCGACGTGGGCAATTCCCGCGCCCTCGTCCTGTTCTCCGGCGGCCAGGACTCCACCACGACCCTGGCCTGGGCGCTCGACCGCTTCGACGCGGTCGAGACGATCGGCTTCGACTACGGCCAGCGCCATCGCATCGAGATGGAATGCCGCGGGGCGATCCGCGCAAAATTGCCGGCGCTCTCGTCCCATTATGCCGAGCGGCTCGGCCCCGACCATGTCGTCGACCTCAAGGCACTGGGCGCGATCTCCGAGACGGCCCTGACCCGCGAGACCGAGATCGCCTTTGCCGAGACAGGTCTGCCCACCACCTTCGTGCCCGGCCGCAACCTGATCTTCCTGACCTTCGCCGCCGCGCTCGCCTATCGCCGCGACCTCAAGCACATCGTGCTCGGCGTCTGCGAGACCGATTATTCCGGTTATCCCGACTGCCGCGACGACACGATCAAGGCGATGCAGGTCGCACTCAATCTCGGCCTCGACCGCAGGCTCGTGCTGCACACGCCGCTGATGTGGCGCGACAAGGCGCAGACTTTCGCCCTGGCACGCGAGATCGGAGGCCAGGCCCTGCTCGACCTCGTCATCGAGGAGAGCCATAGCTGCTATCTCGGCGACAGGACGACCCGGCATGAGTGGGGCTATGGCTGCGGCCATTGCCCGGCATGCGATTTGCGAGCAAAAGGCTTCGCGGCCTATCTCGCAGCCCCCGACGACACTGGACTTATTCCATGACCCGTGACCGCCAGCGCCTGACGGAAGGCGCGATCGCCCTCGTCCTGTTCGGCCTGACCATTCCCGCCGCCAACTGGATGATCGGCAATGCCGGCACCGTTTGTGTGCCGAATGGACCGTGCCTCGTCCCGGTCTGGCCCGGCGTCATGGCGCCGAGCGGCGTGCTGATGGTCGGGCTTGCCCTGGTGCTGCGCGACATCGTCCAGCGCCGCCTCGGTCCGCTCGCTGGCCTCGGCGCCATCGCGGTCGGCACGTTGATCTCGGCGATGCTTGCTCCGCCGGCGATCGTGCTCGCCTCGGTCGCTGCCTTCCTGCTCTCCGAACTGGCGGATTTCGCGGTCTATACCCCGCTTCAGCGCCGGCGCTTCGTCACGGCGGTCTTCGCCTCCAGCGTCATCGGCCTTGTCGTCGACAGCCTCGTCTTCCTGCATCTCGCCTTCGGCAGCCTCGATTTCCTCGCCGGCCAGATCATCGGCAAGGCCTGGATGGTGCTGCTCGCGCTACCGCTGATGCATCTGCTGCGGCGCCGCGACGAGCGGCTGGGGCTGGTCGCGGCCTGAAACCGGGCGTTGCAACCCCGCGTAAATTTTAAGGCCACGTCTCAACCTGACCTTAAGGCATTTGCGCTAGGAAGCCGGGTCTTCGACGAACCCGGTCGGAAATGCCGTGACCAGACCCTCGGGCCGCCTGCAAGCCCTGCAAAACGATATTCTTGAAGATATCGCGCGGGGCGAGCCTCTGGCCGCGTGCATGGAGCGCTTGTGCCATCGTGCCGAGGCGATATCGCCCGGTGTCATCTGCTCGGTCGTGACGGTCGACGACCAGCAACGCCTCCAGCCCCTCGCCTCGCCCAGCCTGCCTGCCCATTACGTAAGCTGCATCAAGGGCTTGCCTGCCGGCCCCCAAGTCGGTTCCTGCGGAACCGCAGTCCACCGCGGCGAACCCGTGGAAGTCGTCGATATCGCCACCGATCCGCTTTGGGCGCCCTATATCAGCCTCGCGTTGCCGCTCGGCCTGCGCGCCTGCTGGTCTACGCCGATCAAGGCGCGCGACGGGCGCGTCGTCGGCGCCTTCGCCTTCTATTTCACCAAGCCACGCCGCGCCCGCGAGCTCGAACGTCAGATCGTCGCAACCTGTGTCCATCTCTGCGCCATCGCCATCGAGCATGACGAGGTCCGCACCCGCAATCACCGGCTCGCCTATTTCGATACGCTGACCGGCCTGCCGAACCGCAGCCAGTTCAACGGCGCCATCGCCGAAATGAGCGCGGCCGGCCGCAGCTACGGGCTGATGCTCATCGATATCGACCATCTCAAGCTGGTCAACGACACGCTCGGCCACGCAGCCGGAGACACCTTGATCGCCCAGGTCGGTGCGCGTCTCGACGCCGCGCTGACCGGCTGCCTGACCTGCCGGATCGGTGGCGACGAGTTCGCGGTCCTCATCTCGGATTGCGAGGGCCCGGTCCGCATGCGCGCCCTCGCCACCGCGGCCCTGGCGGCGATGGCGCCTCCTCTGGAGCACGACGGGCACACGCTCCAACCCGGCATCACGATCGGCGGCGCGCTCGCCGGAGCGGACGGGTTGGACAGCGTCACGCTGCGGCAGAACGCCGATCTCGCACTCTACCATGCCAAGGAAACCCGGCGCGGACGCTATGTCCGCTTTCGCCGTCAGCTGCGCAGCGCGATGATGCAGCGCCTCCATGTTCGCCAGGACGTCAATGGCGCGCTCGGCGATGAGCGCATCATCCCCTATTACCAGCCGGTCATCCGCCTCGACACCGCCGAGGTCGTCGGCCTCGAGGCCCTGGCCCGGATGCGCCGCGACGATGGCCGCATCGTCACCGCCGGCGAATTCCAGGATGCGCTCCGCGATCCGAAGATCGCCCATCGCACCACCACGCAGATGCTGACGGCCGTCGCCGCCGACATGGCCGAATGGCGGGCCAGCGGCCTGAATTTCCAGCATGTCGCGGTCAACGTCACCTCGGCCGATTTCCAGAAGGGCGATCTGGTGCAGCGCGCCGCCCGCATCCTGGAAAAGGCCGCAGTGCCGATGCGGCATCTCGTGGTCGAGGTCACCGAGCAGGTCTTCATGGGCGGTCGCAAGGACGGCGTCGCGCGTACCATGGAGGCGCTGCGCGCCTGCGGCTCGCCGGTCGCACTCGACGATTTCGGCACCGGCTTCGCCTCGCTGACCCATCTGCTCGACTTCCCGATCGACATCATCAAGATCGACCGTTCCTTCGTCGGTTCGATCGACAGCGGCACCCGCAGCGAGATCATCATCGAGGCCTTGCTGACGATGACCCACCGCCTCGGCATGAAGATCGTCGCGGAAGGTATCGAAACGCAGGCGCAGGCCGAGCGCCTCGCTGAAATGGGCTGCCTGCTCGGACAGGGCTATCTGTATTCCCCGGCGGTTCCCGCCTCGGTCATCCGCGAATGGCTGCTGCGTTTCGCCCGGCCCGCGCAGGCGCCAGCCCTCGCTCCCGGCCTCGTCGCGGACGCGGCTTGACCCGGACTTGAGATCGCGGCGATTTTCGCCTATGAGCACTCCTGCGTTCGGCTGACACCCTTGGAGGCTCTGAACGCACCATCCGATGGCCGCCACGAGGCGGCCTTGTCATTTTACAAGTCAAGGACATCCAACATGACCGCCGTGAAGCAAATCGAGGCTTCGGCGCGCGCACAGGTCGGCAAGGGGGCCGCCCGTGCTGTTCGCCGCCAGGGCCAGACGCCTGCCGTGATCTATGGTGGGGGCGCCGCTCCCGAAGCCATCGCGCTCGACGCCAACAAGACCCGCCAGCTGATTTTCGGCGGCCACTTCCTGACCACGATCTTCGAGATCAGCGTCGCCGGTAAGAAGCAGCGCGTCATTCCGCGCGATTACCAGCTCGACCCGGTCAAGGATTTCCCGATCCATGTCGACTTCCTGCGCGTCGCCAAGGGCCAGACCGTCACGGTCCAGGTCCCGGTTCACGTCGTCGGCCAGGAGCAGAGCCCCGGCGTCAAGAGCGGCGGCCTGGTCCAGATCGTCGAGCACAGCCTCGAAGTCACCGTCGAGCCCGACGCCATTCCGGAATCCATCGACGTCTCGGTCGCCGGCCTGAACGTCGGCGACTCCATCCATGCCGACGCGATCAAGCTCCCGGCGGGCGCCAAGCTCTCCGTTGGCGCTGACGCCACGATCGTCTCGATCACCCCGCCGACCGTCGAGGCCGAGCCGGCCGCTGACGCGGCTGCCGAGGCTGCTCCGGAAGCCAAGGCCTGATGAAACGGCGCCAACCGGCGCCGCTTCCATTCGGAACGATCACGAGACGGCCGGGCAAGCCCCGGCCGTTTTGCTATGTATCGATAAGCTTGCCGGAGTCCCGCCATGCTGATCTTCGCCGGCCTCGGCAATCCCGGCGCGCGCTATGCCCGCAACCGGCACAATATCGGCTTCATGGCCGTGGACGAGATCGCGCGTCTGCACCGTGCTTCGCCCTGGCGCGCCCGCTTCCAGGCCGAGGCCTGCGAGGCGACGATCGGCGGCGAGAAGGTCATCCTGCTCAAGCCGCAAACCTATATGAATGAGTCGGGCCGTTCGATCGGCGAAGCCGCGCGCTTCTTCAAGATCGCGCCGGCCGATGTCGTCGTCTTCCATGACGAGCTCGACCTCGCCCCCGCAAAGCTGCGCGTGAAGCTCGGCGGCGGCAATGCCGGCCATAACGGCCTGCGCTCGACCACTGCGGCGATCGGCAACGACTACCGCCGCGTCCGGATGGGCATCGGCCATCCCGGCGACAAGGCGCTGGTCCATGCCTATGTGCTCAACGATTTCGGCAAGTCGGAGCAGCCCTGGGTCGAGGATCTCTGCACCGCCTGCGCCGATCATGCCGCCCCGCTCGCGGCCCATGACGACACCGGCTTCCAGAACAAGGTCCATCTCTTCATGGACGCGCGCGGCCACGCCGCCGTGAAGCGCCTCGGCGAGAAGAGCGACGACTGATTTCGCTTAGAGCGGCAGCTTGGCGCCCGCCTTCGCCACCGTGACGCGGCTCGTGCTGTAGCTGCCGTCGGCCTGCCGGCTCGCCGTCATCGCGACCTGGGCACCGGGCTTCAGCTCGCTCGCCTCGGCCGGCGCCGCCATCAGGATCGTCGCTTCCGGCGTGATCACGACCTTCTGCTCGCCACCGGGATAGCTCAGCACCAGATTGGCGCCGTCGACCTTGGAGACGGTCTCAGCCACCGTCGCATTGGTCATCGTCGCATCCGGCAGCACGCCCCAGGGTCGATGCCCCTCGCCCGTGCCGCGCATCGCCTCCGGGAAGATCACGACCTGCACGGCCAGGAGCGTTCCATCCGGTTGCGGCTTGGCGCCGACGCCGATGAAGCTGCCCTTGGCGATATCGGAGGCTTTCGCCGCCACCATGCCGCCGACCGAAAAACCCGGCGCGAGCGCGACCTTGACGTCCCGCCCGTCCGCCGCCTTGAGCTCCAGCGTCGTCCCTTGCATGCGCTCGACCGTGCCGCGCAGCCGCGTCCCCGGCGCCTGGGCCAGGGCGATGCCGCCAGCAAGGGCCAAGATCGAGAGAGTGAGAGCAGGACGAAAACACTTCATGACGAGGCTCCGAACGGCGCGGATAATGCGACGGGCCCGATCCAGCACCCGCATCCGCCGCACCGCCATGCACGTTCGCGTGAGGGACACGGCCGCCATAAGGCGCGCGGTACTTGTCTTTATCGCGCAAGCCCCCCAATAAGGCCGCAACTTTCAAAGCTTCACGCCCGGCGGCAGCTATCCGCCACGGGCAACGGAACAGGCGACCCATGGGTTTCAAATGCGGTATCGTCGGCCTGCCGAATGTCGGCAAGTCGACCCTCTTCAATGCGCTGACGCAGACGGCCGCGGCCCAGGCCGCGAACTACCCGTTCTGCACGATCGAACCGAATGTCGGTGACGTCGCCGTGCCCGACGAGCGGCTGGAGAAGCTCGCGGCCATCGCCGGTTCCAAGGAGATCATCCCGACGCGATTGACCTTCGTCGACATCGCCGGCCTCGTGCGCGGCGCCTCGCGCGGCGAAGGCCTAGGCAACCAGTTCCTCGCCAATATCCGCGAATGCGACGCCATCGCCCATGTCGTACGCTGCTTCGAGGATGGCGACATCACCCATGTCGAGGGCAAGGTCTCGCCGGTCGACGATATCGAGACGATCGAGACCGAGCTGATGCTCGCGGATCTCGACAGCCTCGAGAAGCGCGTGCTGCCGCTGGAGAAGAAGGCAAAGTCCGGCGACAAGGAGGCCAAGGAAGCGGTCGACCTGATGAACCGCTGCCTCACCCTGCTGCGCGAAGGCAAGCCCGCCCGCCTCGTCCAGCTCTCGGCCGAGGAACGCCGCCCGTTCGAATTGCTCGGCCTGCTCTCCTCCAAGCCCGTGCTCTATGTCTGCAATGTCGAGGAAGCCAGCGCCGACAAGGGCAACAGCTTCTCCGAGCTGGTGAAGAAGCGCGCCGCCGAGGAAGGCGCGGTCGCGGTCGTCGTCTCCGCCAAGATCGAGAGCGAGATCGCCGTCCTGCCGGCCGAGGAGCAGACCGAGTATCTGGAGGCCGTCGGCCTCGACGAACCCGGCCTGAACCGCGTGATCCGCGCCGGCTACGCCCTGCTCCATCTCGTCACCTATTTCACGGTCGGCCCGAAGGAAGCCCGCGCCTGGACGATCGAAAAGGGCACCAAGGGACCGCAAGCCGCAGGCGTGATCCATACCGATTTCGAGAAGGGCTATATCCGCGCCGAGACCATCGCCTTCGACGATTACGTCACCCATAAGGGCGAGGCCGGTGCGCGCGAGGCCGGCAAGTTCCGCCTCGAGGGCAAGGAGTATGTCGTCGCGGACGGCGACGTGCTGCATTTCCGCTTCGCGAACTGAAGAGCCCGCCGGCGATGTCGTATTTCGAGGATTTCGTTCCGGGCCAGAGCGCACGTTCGCGCAGCCTCGACGTCTCGCAGGACGACATCGTCGCCTTCGCCTCGCGCTATGACGCGCAGGATTTCCATGTCGATCCGGAGGCCGCCAGGACGAGCTTCGTCGGCCGCCTGATCGGCTCGGGCTGGCATAGCTGCTCGCTGCTGATGCGCCTGCTGGCGGAGGATTTCCTGCTCGACGCCGCCAGCATGGGCGCGCCGGGCATCGACGAGGTGAAGTGGCTGCGCCCTCTCCTGCCAGGCGACAGCGTCAGTGCCCGCCGCACTGTTCTGGAAAGCAAGGCCTCGCGCTCCCGCCCCGAAATGGGCCTCGTTCGCTTCCGGCTCGAACTCCTCAATCAGCGCGACGAACCGATCCTGGAGCAAACCAACTGGATCATGTTCGGCCGTAAGGGTTCGGATATCGGCAAGCATCCGGCCGGTCCTTGGCTCGACCATGCGCCGATCTACGAGCGCCCGGCCGTCGAAAGCCCGCTGGAAGCGCCCACAGAGCCGCCGGGACCGACGCGCTTCTTCGAGGAGCTCTCGGTCGGCGAGAGCCACGAACTCGGCAGCTTCGTCTTTACGGCGGATGAGATCGTCGCCTTCGCCCGCAGCTTCGATCCCCAGCCCTTCCACATGGACGAGGCGGCGGCACGCAACAGCTCCTTCGGCCGGCTTGCCGCCTCGGGCTGGCACACGGCGGCCGTCTGGATGGCCTGCATGGTCCAGCACCGCAAGAGCCAGATCGCCGCGGCGCCGGACCGCGTTGCCCGCCTTGGTCCCTCCCCCGGTTTCAAGAATCTGCGCTGGACGAAGCCGGTCTTCGCCGGAGACCGGATCACCTATCGCTCCGAGGTCGTGGATAAGCGCGAGAGCGCCTCGCGGCCGCAATGGGGCCTGTTTTTCCACCGCAACACCGGCGTGAACCAGAACGACGAAGAGGTCTTCAGCTTCGACGGCTGCGTGTTCGTCGAGCGGAGACCGAGATAAACCCCTTTGAAATCAATGTCATATAACGCGATAAGCGGATTCCAATTCTCGGAAATCTACGCAGCAGCTACGAACCGGAAGATTCAATCACGCTTGGTTTCCGGGCCTGCATGCGCTGCTTCGGCCTCATCTGAGGGCCCCGATTCGTTGGCTGAAACAGCATCGTCAGCTATCAGGTCGGGCACCCGCACGCCAATGGCATTGGCCAGCTCGTAGAGCGAGATGATCGTCGGGTTCGTCGACCGCGCTCAAGGCTGCTGATGTACCATTAGCTGAAGCCGGAGCGCCTCTCGACCTGCTCCTGAGGCAGGTCGCGCTCTTGCCGTAGTCGCGCAAAATTCTCTCCGACCAGCTTGCGCATGTCCATGCGCTCACAGCTGGTAATTTCCGGCGGGCTCGATCACCAGTTATAATTGGTAATACGGGTTACGGCGGCATCGACGGCTAGGAGACACAGCGTTGAGGGTCTTCAGTACTCGTTTGGCACTCGCGATGTGCGTGGGCGTCACTCAGCTTCAATCCTATGCAATCGCGGCCGAGCCAAATGTAAACGTCATATGAACGGCCAAGCAAGCCGCATATCACGTCTACATTCGAGAGCATCAGAAATGGGAACTCGGAGTTGATACTGCTGACAAGGCATTCCTCATCCAAAACTCAGGCAAAAGCACCAACTCCGCATGGAACGGCAAACGCCTGATAGAGGTCGACGACGAAACACTCTCTGTTGAAGATTACGGATGTGGCCGGGATTTTTCCGGGTCGTAGTTGGTATGCAAGACAAACAGGGAATTCGAATCGACCGTGTTCCGATTCAACGTGATCATGTTGAAATTTGACGCCACTCAATACAGTTCCGATTGACTCTCAGATCGCGCCGGGGTCGCGTTAGTTTACAAATTTGGCGGTTGCAAAAAGCGGGAATCCGCAAAAAAGGATTGAGCGATATTCCAGAATTGAGAGCCGACCCTTGGGGGGAATTATGAGGTTTGCGGGTAACGTGATCTGGTTCGTGCTCGGTGGTGCGATTACGGGCCTAATTTGGCTCATTGGAGCGGTTGTCTTTGCTATTTCGATTGTAGGCCTGCCGCTCTCACGCGCCGCGCTGGAAATGGCAAAGATGTCTGCCTTTCCGTTTGGAAAGGATGTCGTTCACATCCGAGAGTTGGACGGAAAGGGCCTCACTCTCACGACGGGCGCCACCGGCACCCTCGGCTTCATTGCCAACGTTGTGTGGGCCTGCACGTTTGGGCTTATCCTCTTCATCTCTTACATCATCGCCGGCATCATCAACTGCCTAACCATCATCGGCATTCCCTTCGGAATCCAATCGTTCAAGCTCGCGGGCTTGTCCTTTTGGCCGGTCGGCAGACGCGTCGTTTCCCGAGAGCTGGCAGCGGTGGCGCGACAGCATGCAGCCGAAGAGCAGTTCAAGAAGCTGCGCGGACCGCGGATAGCGTAGGGAGAAAAGCCGCTATCATGAGGCTAAAACATGTTGCGCTAGCGGGCCTGTTCGCAATCGCTTTGGGCGCTCTCTTTCCGACAGCCACATTGAGCCAATCACCCGGCACGGAATTGGAAAGGCTTAATTGGTATTACGGGCCAAACGGCGAAGCTGCGTACCAGAAGCGTTGGCATGTTTGTCGCCCAGACAGTTAAAGATTAATAAGCTCTGCCGGAACCGCCAATGATTACAGCCTTCTATGGTGCGTGGGACTCTACGACCGATCAGTCTGGGAGCAAGGTTGAACAGAACCAGGCGGTCGCCGCTATTTTGACAGAACATTCCCTAAAACCACGCGACAATTTTCGCGAATGACCCGCGCATTGCCCGATCTCCCGTTTCGCTCAACCGATGCCTTACAGGAATATCCATCGGCAGACGGATAGACCAAAATCGATTGCCGAAGGCGAATCCCCCTACGATTGGTCCATTCTCTCATCACGCCGTTCCCGATCCAGCGAAAGGCGGCACCCTGGCCATCATTGGATCCATCCTCTTCGCTGACGCTATCCCGATTTCGATGATCGCCGCGTCGGCCGTTATCCATCGAAAGTCGATGAAATATACGCCCCTTAGTTGAGAAATAGAGCTCATCATGCCATTTATTATTGAAGCTTCCAGAGCGCTTGCTTAATACTTCTTCCTCGTAATCTGAAACAATAGAGCGCCCTTCCAGCGCGGAAAATCCAGGCGTCTGAGCGCTTGTCTGCCCGACTACGCAGATAGCGAGCGATAATCCAAGCAGAATACGTCTCATCATCATTTTGGTCTCCGCAATGATATATATTCGCCGATATACATTGCTGAAAATTGGCAACTCCGATGCGAGGTCGTCAAGAGAGGAATTCTCACGTCAAACGGACCGCGCGCACCGAAAGAGCGTTCACGGCTAACCTGGATGCCATAGATTTTCTTCCATGTCCTAAAGGCATGCAATAGGGTGTATTTGAATGGCTTATCCGCGACCAGCGGTCCGTCGGGGAGACGCTCTGTGCTCGCATACTTGAGATATTCAGCATTGCTGTTTTGCAGCTTAGGCGTCTTCTTTTACGGGCGACTAGCAGTTGCTGAGGAGCCGGGAGGACGCCGCGTTGCCTTGGTCATCGGCAATTCGGCCTACCGCACTGTACCGCAACTGCCTAACCCCCAAAACGATGCCGAAGATGTTTCTGCGGCGCTGCGAGAGGATGGCTTCGAGGTTATCGAAGGCAAAAACCTCGACCGCCGCGGGATGGGAGAAGCGCTCGGTCGATTTGCCCGGGCCGCCAACGAAGCTGATGTCGCCTTATTCTATTACGCCGGTCACGGACTGCAATTTCGGGGAGAAAATTATCTGCTCTCAGTGGATAGCGCTCCAAGCGATGAGTTCGGAATCCCCTATGAGCTCACGCGCGTCGCGGACGTCACCGAGGCTTTGAACCACACGACGGGCGTCCGCATCCTGATCCTGGACGCCTGCCGAAACAATCCAATCGCGGATCGCATTGCCCGAACCGGAAAGTCCCGAGACATTTCCATGAGCCGTGGATTGGCTCGAATGCCGCAGAGCGAAGGCATGGTCATTGCCTACGCCACGCAAGCTAACGAAACGGCTGCGGATGGCCAGGGCCGAAACAGCCCCTTTACCGCGTCATTTGTGGAGCAGCTCAAAGAGCCGGGCCTTGAAATCGGTCAGCTATTCCGAAAGGTCGCGGTCGGCGTCAATCAACGGACCGGAGGTCGGCAAACCCCCGAGCTGTCGATTTCCCTGCTCGGCGATTTCTACTTCAACCGCTCCGAAACCGATATCCAGGCATGGGCCCGGCTCCGTGACAGCGCCGATCTGCCAGCCTTGCAATCATTTCTCACACGCTTCCCCAAGAGCTATCTGACTGACGCAGCCAGAGCCAGGATCGACGTCATCGAGCGTTCGCGCCGCGAAGAAGAGCTCCGCGGCCAGCTCGCACGATACGAGGAAGAGCGCAAACGGGCGGCCGCATCAGCTGATGCCGCACGCCAAGAGGAGAGCGATAGGCTCGCCCGCGAGAAGAAGGAACGGGACCGTTTAGCGGCCGAGCAAGCGACAGCCCGCAAGGCGGCCGAGGAGGAGGCAAGCCGTCAGCGAATCGAACAGGAGCGACGATTTAGCGGACGTATCGCTCAGCTCGAAGCCGATAATCGAAAAGCCAAGGCCGAACTCGACGCCCGCTCGGATGAGCAGGCGCGACGATCCAAAGACGACGCTGATCGCAAACAACAGCTTCAGGAGAGGGATAGACTGGCATCGATTGAGGCGGAGCGGCTGAGAGCTGCTGCGGCAGAAGCCCTCAGACAGAAATCTGCGGCGGATCGCCTAATCTCCGAACGGCTGGCCAAACTCGAAGAGGAGAACCGCCGCGCGAGTGCCGAACTGGCTGCTCGCTTCAAGTCAGAGGAAGAAATGCGAGAGGCGGCGGAGCGTGAGCGCGCCGAGCTGACGGCAGCCCTCGAAGCGGAGCGTCGAAAGGCTACAGAAGAGCTACGTCGCATGGAGCGCGCGCGGAGCGAGGCATCGACCCGTGAACAGAAGTCGGAGCCGCAGCCGTCCGCCCCATCGAACCAGGTCGCGAACCTACCGGCTGCTGCCGACATCTTGACCATGCCATCTGATACCGTTGGGTTGGCGAGAAGCATAACCAGCGAGCTCGACCGTGTCGGCTGCTACGTCGGTTCGGTCGACCTCTCATGGGACAGCGAACCGACACGTCGGGCGCTCAAGGAATTCGGACGGGCTGCACGCGTCGACGTTCCGGCAAAACCAACAGGCTCCTTCTTGGAGCTGCTGAAAGCGCGTGGTTCCCGGGTGTGCCCAATGAAGTGCGGAGCGCGGGAGGTCGCCAAAGACGGGCGGTGCGTGGCCAAGGCTTGTCCGCGGGGACAAAAACTCGATGCTCAGGCACGCTGTGTCACGGACCCGGCCGTGAGGCGAGCATCGGTCAATGATGCCGAGCGCATAAGGGGATCAGATATCCGATCAAGAACCCGCAAGCCAGCATCCAATACGGGCGCAACTGGCCGGGGTCGCTGTTTCAACTTCAATGGCCAGTCCTTCTGTGAGTGATTCAAAACTATTCGGAATGTAGAATTGAAAGGTTAAGTCCATGAACTTACAACATAATCATCATGGGCTATCTAAAAAACATAAATCCAAAACAGAAATTCAACTTTCTGTCGAACGACATTCTTTGCAGTCCGGCCTTAGTTGCGCAATGGCTCAAGGTCGCCTTGACATCCTTAAAGAACTCAGGAGATCACTTCAGCAATCATTAAACGACGCGAGATCGGCGCAGAAAGATGAACGATTTTGGGGCCGAATGCTGGTCTCTGCAAAATTTGTGAAAGCTACATCTAACGTTATCCTTAGTTCTGTAGAAATCTGGCGCCCAGAGGTCAAGGTCATATCGGCGACTAGTAATTATATACAGAGTCGATTTGAGAACCACACGGGCTACGATAAAGCAAAATCTATAGTAAAATTTGGATCGAAACTGCTGCCAAAAGAAGCAGAAATCGCGACGAACGAAGTGCTTAAGCGATCAGACCTCATTAAGGACGCACTCTCCGGAAGCATCAATGAAAGAAAGATAGCGAAATACTCTATAGATCAACATCTATATATAGCCGAAAAAATAGCCACAGAAACAGGAAATATTCCAGCATCCAAGATAATTAAAACAATTAAAGAAATAAATGATTATGCTTTCAAGATTTACGAAATTTTTGAAGAGAACAATGATAATTATCTTCATAATAATGGAGAATCAAGCGCAATAATGACGATAATTCATACACTTTCAGCCATCGAAAACAAAATTAAAAAATTGGAAATACTCGTAGTTGAGTGCGATATACCAGAATTCAAATCCCTGTCTGTACCTTGATTGCCTGTTGATTTTGGACGAGACGGTTGCAATCAATCGAGCAGGGCTAAGCCGGGCCAGCGCAGGCCCGAGCTTGGATATGGATCGGACAACTCGGCTGAGTTCAGGCCCACGCTTCGGATCTCGAAAGACTACTATCTTCGCCTACATTCTTAGGCGAAGACAAAGGGAATGACGCGACATTGCATGAAGCGGCAGGCCTCGCGCCGCAGCAGCACGTCGACACGGCGATAGCCATAGCGAACGCTTAGTCTCGCAGATCGCCTTGATCCGGGCTGCCAAGGGGGCCTGGTCGGGCCGGCACGATTTGTAGCGATAGCTCGCCGTGTCGAACTCCGGGACCGCACAGGCCCGCCGGATCGACACCTGCACTCGCCACAGATCGCGCCGACAAGCTCGCGCTTGCGACCAGGCCTCAGAGGTTCGCTGCTCCGCGCGGCCCTTCGGGTCGGCGGATGACGTCTTGCAGCATCTCACGGTCCAGCGCGAGATCGGCGACCAGCTTGCGCAGTTTCGCGTTCTCGTCCTCGAGCTGCTTCAGCCGGCGCATCTCGGCCGGCAGCAGCCCCTCGTGCTTCTTCTTCCAGCTGAAATAGGTCGCCTGGCTGATCCCGGCCCGCCGGCAGATCTCCGCCACCGGAAACCCGTCCGCGCCCTGCTTCAGAATGAACGCCTTCTGCGCGTCCGAGACCTTCGAATCCTTCATCGTCTTCCGCTGCTCCCAGCCCATGGGAAACGACGCGGAAAACTCTAACCCAAAGCGATCCAGCTTTAAGGACTCAAATCAGCTCAGATCACTAAGGATCACGCCCCAGTCCGCTCGGCGGCCTCGCGCGCGCGGCGCCGGCGCAGCATGTCCGCGATGAACAGGCGCGACAGGGCATGATAGAGCGGCTCTCGCGACACCAGCCGCGCCGTTCCATAGCCCAACATCGACACAGCCATCAGCGCCAGCACGTTCTCGTGGTTTCCCGTCATCTCCACGATGATGACAAAGGCCGTCATCGGCGCCTGCACGACGCCGGAGAAATAGGCGGCCATGCCGAGAACCGCGGCAAGTCCGATCGGTGATCCCAGCAGGCTGCCGATGGTGCTGCCCAGTCCGGCACCGACCGACAGCGAAGGCGCGAACAATCCGCCCGGTATACCGGAGAGCGAGGAAGCGAGCGTCGCAACCAGCTTGCCCAGGAAGAAGGTTGCCGGAAGCGGCGTGCCTTCGATGGCGCTACGCGCTTCCGCATAGCCGGTTCCGAAGGTCATGCCTCCGGTCAGAATGCCGACCAGCGCGACCAGGAGCCCCGCGCCCGCGGCGATGGCGAGCACCCGGACGAGCGGCGTCGCGGCACGCAGGCGGCGGATGCGGCGCGTCAGGGAGACCATCGCGCTGCTGAACCCGGCGCCTAGCGCACCGCCGGCCACGCCGCAGATCACGACCAGCAGCCAGTCCCGCTTCACCTCCGCAGCGATCGCAACCACCCCGAAATAGGTGTAGTTGCCGACGAGCGCGATCGCGGCAATGCCCGCGATGATCACCGCCGACAGGACGATGCCGTTGGTCCGCGCCTGATAGGTCTTGCTCATTTCCTCGATGGCGAAAACGATGCCTGCGAGCGGCGTGTTGAAGGCGGCCGCGATGCCGGCTGCCGAACCCGCGAGGATCAGTCCGCGCGCCTGCGCCATGCCGCCCCAGCGTGCCGCCTGCAGCATGATCGAAGCGCCGACCTGTACGGTCGGCCCTTCACGGCCGATCGAGGCACCGCAGAGCAACCCAAGTACCGTCAGGACAATCTTGCCGGCTGCGATCCGTAGCGACAGAAAGCCAGCGCGCTCCGTGTCGTCGCGCAGGTGACGCGCCGCGATTGCCTGGGGAATGCCGCTTCCCTGAGAAGCCGGAACGAAACGGAAGGCGATCCAGGCACAGAGAGCAAATCCGGCCGGGGTGGCCAGCAGGGGAGCGTATCGAAGCCACCCCTCATGCCGGAAGGCTGCGCCGAACAGCGCCTGCGCCTCGTCGGCGAGCCATGCGAAGGCGGCACTGACGATGCCGATCGCCAGCGCGCCCGCCCAGAAGACCAAACGCTGCTTCCAGAAGCGTGGTGTGATCGCCAAGGCGCGGGAGCGCCTGAGCAGGGGGATTCTGGCGGCACGCTGGTTCATCGCACTGGCCTTCGCGACAGGCTCCAACCGTAGGGCTCCGCTCTACCAGCAGCAGGCACGCTTGCCACCCCTAGGCAGCGCAGATCGCCGATGTCGGTAAGCGGCCGGTTCAACCGACCTTGCCGTAGCCGGCAAATTTGGCGCCGACGCGCTCCATTTCGGCTGCGTCGAGGATAACCGGCTCGATCCCCGCCGCGAGGATGTCGAGATATTGTCCGGCGAGGTTCTCGACCTCGGCGACGATCGTATGCGCGCCTGCGAGCGTCTGGCCGAGCGCGATCACGCCATGGTTGGCGAGCAGTACCGCCTTGCGCCCCTCCAGCGCCTTCACGGCATTCTCGGCAAGTTCCGGCGTGCCGAAGGTAGCGTACTCGGCGCAGCGCACATCGGCGCCGCCGCAGAGCGCGATCATGTAATGGAAGGCCGGGATGCCGCGCCGCGTGCAGGACAGCGCGGTGGCGCGCGGCGAATGCGTGTGCACGATCGCCTGCGCGTCCGGCCTCGCCTGATAGATCGCGACATGGAAGGGCCATTCCGAGGACGGCTTGCGGCCGCCGTTCCGGAGGGTGCCGTCGAGCCCGAGATGGATCAGGTCTTCCGGCTTCGTCTGCACATAGGGCAGGCCTGACGGGGTGATCAGCAGGCCATCGCCGAAACGCGCCGAGACATTGCCTGATTTCGACGGGCAGAACCCGGCCCGATCGATCGCCTGCGCGACCGCGACGATCTCCTGTCGGAGTTCCATTTCGGTCATGCCGCGCCCTTGTTCGCAAGATCGGGGAAGAGGTGCGCCAGCCCGTCAGTGCTGGCTGCACAGACGCCGCGCTCGGTGACGAGACCCGAGACGAGCCGTGCCGGCGTCACGTCGAAAGCGGGGTTCGCCGCGCCGCTACCCGGCGCGACGACGCGGACGGACCGGACCTCGCCGTCATCGGCGAGGCCGGAGAGATGCGTAACCTCGCGCGCCGCGCGCTCCTCGATCGGGATACCGGCGAGGCCGTCGCGTATGCTCCAGTCGATCGTCGGCGAGGGCAGCGCGACATAGAAGGGCACGCCATTGTCATGGGCGGCGAGCGCCTTGAGATAGGTTCCGATCTTGTTGGCGACGTCGCCGGTCGCCGTCGTCCTGTCGGTGCCGACGATCACCATGTCGACCTGCCCGTGCTGCATCAGGTGGCCGCCGGCATTGTCGGCGATCACGGTATGCGGCACGCCATGGGAGCCGAGCTCATAGGCCGTCAGCGCCGCGCCCTGATTGCGTGGCCGGGTCTCATCGACCCAGACATGAACAGATATGCCGGCATCATGCGCCAGATAGATCGGCGCCAGCGCCGTGCCCCAGTCCACCGTCGCGAGCCAGCCGGCATTGCAATGGGTGAGGATGTTGACCGGTGCACCGGCAGACTTGCGCGCAGCGATCTCCGCGATGACAGGCAGACCATGCTCGCCGATCGCCCGGCACAAGGCGACGTCCTCCTCGCAGATCGCGGCTGCTTCCGCATAGGCCGCATCAGTGCGCGCCTCCGGCGGCAGGCTCACGAGAGCGCCGCGCATCCGCGCCAGCGCCCAGTGCAGATTGACGGCGGTCGGCCGCGTCGCGCCGAGCAGAGTGAGCGCGGCCTGCAATGCCGCGTCCGACGCATCCACCCGCATCGCCAGCGCCACGCCATAGGCCGCGGTCGCGCCGATCAGCGGGGCACCGCGCACGACCATGCTGCGGATCGCGTCCGCCGCCTGCTCGATCGAGCCCAGCGCCACGGTCTCGAAGCGGAAAGGAAGGCGCGTCTGGTCGATCACGACGACGCGCCAGCCATCCTGCGCGAGCCAGATCGTCCGGTAAGGCTGGCCGTTGATCTTCATCCGCCGTTCAATCGCCCGCAAAGGAAACCAGCGTGCGCACGGGCACGCCGAGCCGCCGAATCTTGTCGGCGCCACCGAGCTCCGGGAGATCGACGATGAAGCAGGCCGCCACGACCTCGGCGCCTAGCCCGGCAAGCAGGTTGACCGCCGCCTCCGCGGTGCCGCCGGTCGCGACGAGGTCGTCGACCAGCAGGACACGCTCGCCCGGCTGCACCGCGTCGCGATGGATCTCGATCTCGTCCGTGCCGTATTCCAGCGCATAGGTCGCGCGCAGCGTCTCCAGCGGCAGCTTGCCCTTCTTGCGCACGGGGATGAACCCGGCCGAGAGCTGGTGCGCGACAGCGCCGCCCAGAATGAAGCCGCGCGCCTCGATGCCCGCGATCTTGGCAATCTTCAGCCCGGCGAAGGGCTGCACCAGCTCGTCCACGGCGCGGCGAAAGGCCCGGGCATCGCCGAGCAGCGTCGTGATGTCGCGAAAGACGATACCGGGCCGGGGATAATCCGGGATCGCGCGGATGCTGTCGGCAAGGTTCATGGAAACCGCCTCGGGAGCTGGAGCCGACGCCTTGGTCGGACGCCGAGCCGGCTTCGTCAAGGGCACCGTCATCACGCGAGCTTGAGCACGCGCCCGGCGACGGCATCGAGCTTCGCCAGCAGGGCCGGATCGCGATAAGCCGGCGCGGTCACGATGGCATTGTCGAGCGCGTTGTGAGAGCCAGCCGGACATGGCTCGCGCTCCGCGGGAAAATCGGCGGCGAGCCGCGCCACGAGGCGTCGCGCCTTGTCCGCATTCTCGTGCAGCACGGCGATGACCGAGGCCACGTCGACCGCGCCGTGCAGTTCGTGCCAGCAGTCGTAGTCGGTGACCATCGCGACGGTCGCATAAGTGATCTCGGCTTCGCGGGCGAGCTTGGCCTCCGGCATCGCGGTCATGCCGATCAGATCGTAGCCGAGCCCACGATAGGTCATGGATTCCGCATAGGTCGAGAATTGCGGGCCTTCCATCGTCACCAGCGTGCCGCCGCGGACGAAGGGCAGGTCCTCCGCCTCGGCAGCCGCAGCGATCCGCGCCTGCAAGGCGGGCCCAACCGGCTGGGCGACGGAGACATGGGCGACGCAGCCCCGGCCGAAGAAGGAGTTCTCGCGCCGGCTCGTCCGGTCGACGAACTGGTCGACCAGCACGAACAGGCCGGGGTAGAGCTCGGCCTTGTAGGAGCCGCAGGCCGAGAGCGAGACGAGATCGGTCACGCCCGCCCGCTTCAGCACGTCGACATTGGCGCGGTAGTTGATCTCGGAAGGCGGGATCGAATGGCCGCGCCCATGACGAGGCAGGAAGACGATCTTGGTCTCGCCCATCCGGCCGATGCGCAGCACGTCCGAAGGCTCGCCCCAGGGACTTTCGATGCGCTCTTCGCGCAGGTCGCTGAGGCCCGGCAGATCGTAGATGCCCGATCCGCCGATGATTCCGAGAACAGCTTCGCTCATGGTCGATTCCCTGTTTCGGCGCGAAAAGGACCACCTTTCGATGACGGTCGCAATACGGTGCCAGTTGCCGCCCGACATGCGGACAGCGCGGGGAACCCTCTCCCGGAGGGAGAGGGCGGGGTGAGGTCGGCCGTTGGACGCTTTGGCTGCGACCTGATCGCCTGCCGCGGTCATAGCACCGCAAACTGATCCAACAGCCTACACCTCACCCCTGCCCCCCTCCTTACAGGAGAGAGGTTCCCCGCGCCGTCCGCATCTTTTTCGGAAGCCGCGTCACGCTCATCACCGCTACGGCCCGACAACAAAAAAGGCCCCGTCACCGGGGCCTTTTCCATAACGATATCCGGCCTGCCTCAGTGGGCCGGCGAGCCATCCGGCATGCGCGACCACACCTTCTTCTTGGTGTAGTAGAGCAGCCCGGCGAAGATCACGAGGAAGATCATCACCTGCATGCCAAGGCGCTTACGCGCTTCCAGGTGCGGCTCAGCCATCCACATCATGAAGGCGGCGACGTCGCGGGCATACTGGTCGACGGTCTCCGGCACCGGCGCTTTACCGTCCGGCCCCTTCGGGTACTCGATCTGGCCGTCGGAAAGCGGCTTCGGCATCGCGATCAGGTGGCCGGGCATGTACTGGTTGTAGTTCTGCCCCGGCAGGAGCGTGACGCCGGCTGGCGGCTCTTCGTAGCCGGTCATCAGGGCGTGGATATAGTCCGGCCCCTGCTCCTGATATTGCGTGAAGATATCGAAGATGAAGGTCGGGAAACCGCGGGTATAGGTGCGCGCCTTGGCCAGGACCGAGAAGTCCGGCGGATAGGCGCCACCCTGGGCCGCACGGGCCGCCTGCTCGTTCGGGAACGGCGACGGGAAGCGATCCGCCGGCCGACCCGGCCGGTCGAACATCTCGCCCTGGTCGTTCGGGCCGTCCTTGATCTGATAGGTCGCGGCGAGCGCGGCGACCTGGCCGGGCGTGAACTCGGGACCGCCGGGCTGCGCCAGGTTGCGGAAGGCGACGAGGCTCGCGCCATGGCAGCTCGCGCAAACTTCCTTGTAGACCTTGAAGCCGCGCTGCAGCTGGGCCCGGTCGAACTTGCCGAACGGCCCGGAGAACGACCAGCTCAGCTGCGGCGGCTTGGGACCGCCCTCGGCAGCCTGAACGGCCGGCTGGAAGAGCGTCAGCGAGAGGCCGGCGGCGAGCCCGGTCAGGGCGAGACGAAACGATGTTCTGCTCATGGTTCCGTCAGCCCTTGACGTTCGGTTCGGCAGCGGTGGCGGTCGCGACGCGGGCGGCCGATCCGCCATTGGCGGAAGCGAGCACGGCGTCGGCGATCGAGGTCGGCAGTGCCTTCGGGCGCTCGAACAGCCCGACGACGAACAGCGCGACGAAGAAGCCGAAATACAGCACGGTGAAGATCTGCGAGGCGACGACGTAGCCGCCTTCCGCCGGCATGGCGCCGAGATAACCCAGGCCGATGCAGACCACGACGAAAGCCCAGAACAGCTGGCGCGCGATCGGCCGATAGCTCATCGACTTGACCTTGGAGGTGTCGATCCAGGGCAGGAAGGCGAGCACGACGATGGCCGAGCCCATGGCGATGACGCCGCCGAGCTTGTCGGGGATGGCGCGCAGGATCGCGTAGAACGGCAGGAAGTACCATTCCGGGACGATATGGGCCGGCGTCGCGGCGGGGTTGGCCGGGATATAGTTGTCGGCATGGCCCATGAAGTTCGGCTGATAGAACACGAACCAGGAGAACAGGATCATGAACACGACCATGCCGAGGATGTCCTTGACGGTCGCATAGGGCGTGAACGGCACGGTGTCCTTCTGCACGTTCTTCACCTCGACGCCGGTCGGGTTGTTCTGGCCGACGACATGCAGCGCCC
>NZ_CAMFKW010000016.1 GCF_945957345.1 uncultured Allobosea sp.
GGCGGGTGTTGGGCAGTTCGATACCGATCGCGTTCTTGCCCTGAACCACCGCAACGCGCGCCGACACCGCGCTCATCGAACGCGCGATGTCGTCCGCCAACGAGATGACACGGGAGCTCTTGATGCCGGGGGCGGGCTCGAGTTCGTACAAGGTGACCACCGGACCCGGGCAGGCCTGGACGATCTCACCGCGGATATTGAAGTCCTCGAGCACGCCTTCGAGCAGGCCGGCATTCTGCTGGAGCATCTCGACCGGCATGGTCTCGGCCTGCTCCTGCGGCGGCTCGGCCAGGAACTCGATCGGTGGGAGCTGGAAGCCGGCATCCTGCACGACAGGCAGTTCGACGAGGCGGAGCTTGGCCCGGAACGGGGTGACCTTGGCCGATTCGACCGCAACCGGCTCGGGACGAGCGGCTTGAGGCTGAGCGGGCTCTGGGTGAACAGGCTGAGGTTGAACGGGTTTGGGCAGAGCAGGCTTGGGCTCGACCGGGGGGCGCGTGCTGCGCGCCAGCGGTACGCCGGGCTTTACCGCGACCGCGGGCTCGGCCGAAAGCGGAGCCTCGTCCTCGATCACGGGCGCTTCGGCCGCCGGCACCGACCAGGACGGCGTCGCGATCTGGAAGCTCACCTGATAGCTCTGTCCCCAGCCGAAACCTGACCAGGCCGGTGCAACGACCGGAGTGGTGATCGGCAGCGGCGCGGCTTCGCGCATCGCGACCGGCTGCTCTTCAAAAGCGATGGCCGGGGCATGGGTCATCACTTCCGCCGCCATCGTCGGAGCGACGGGATCGAACGCGAAATCGGCATCGTCGCGCTCGGCCTCGGGCACGCATTCCCAGAAGGCGTGATCCGAGATGAAATCGAGCGGCGTCGCGACATCCTGCTCGGGGTGACCGACGATCTCCACAGGCGCCTCGAACGCCATGTCGAGGGGCTGCATCTCATCGACGAAGGCGTTCTCGTCCGCGTCGAAGGTCAGCTCGAAATCGGCCGGCTCGTCCATGACGGGTTCGGGCGCGAGCTCGGCACCGGGCGCGCCCCAGACCTGCCGGATCAGGTGATCCGGCGTGCGCCAGAAGCGGACGCGGCTTTCGCCCGGAACAGGAGCGTTCGGGGACAGGCTGATGTCGAAGCGCTGTCCGAGGACCGGCGAAGCGGAGAGCTCCCGCTCGGCCTGCGCCAGCTTGCGCTGGGCATCGGCAGAGCGCGAGGGACGAACATAGGTCGGCCAGAGACTGGACGGTGCCGGCTCGGACCGAATCGGCTCTTCGGCCGAGAGGTTGGGCGTTGCGGATGGTGCGGCCTGCTGTGGTTGAGCGAGGCGATTATCCTCGGAAACGACGGCGTTCGCGCGGCGGAGACGATCCAGTTTTTGCATGGGCTTAGGCGAACACTACGCTTCGTTAACCTGAGACCCAGTCCTAGCCCGGCAGGGTTAAGAGACCGTTCCGGCGGCCTCTCTTTCGATGTCCGAAGCTGGCGCGATCAGCCTCGCCGCAGGCGTCAGCGCGCCTGCTTTTCCGCGGGCGGCGCGGTGGCGTCATCGTCCTGGAGCACGCGCCAGGCAGCGCCTTCCAGATCTGCGAACTGGCCCGATCTCATGCACCAGAAGAAGGCACCAAGTCCGAGCAAACCGAGCCCGAGCGCGAGCGGGAACAAGATCACGATGATGTTCATGCCTCTGCCTCCGGTGATGGCTTACGGCCGCGGGCGCGCATGGCATTGAGGGTTACCACCAGCGACGAGCCCGACATGGCAATTGCGGCGACCAGCGGGGTCGCCAGTCCAGCGATGGCGATCGGCACCGCCACCGCATTGTAGAGCACGGCAAACCACAGGTTCTGCAACATCAAGCCGCGCGCCTTCCGCGCAATGCCGAGCGCGGCCGAGACCGGTGCGAGGCTGTCGCCGAGGAAGACGATATCAGCCGCGGCCTGCGCGAGATGGGTGGCGCTGACCGGCGAGATCGAGACATGGGCGCCTGCCAGCGCCGGCGCGTCATTGAGTCCGTCGCCGACCATCAGTACCTTGCGGCCATTCGCCGCCATGCTGTCGAGCAGGTTCAACTTGTCGGCCGGTAGCAGCCCGGCCTGCACATGTGTGATGCCGAGCGCTGCCGCGATCGGCGCGACGGCCTCCGGCCGGTCTCCGGAGAGGATCGCGATCTCCAGCCCTGCAGCCCGCAAGGCATCGATCGTCGCGCGTGCACCCGGGCGCAAGCGCTGCCCGAGCGCCAGGACGGTGCAATAGGAGCCATGGCGATAGGCGATCAGCGAAGCGCCCGGATGGAGAGCCTTTACCGAGACCGCCTCGGCTTCGGCATCACAGAAGGCGAGGCTGCCGAGGCGTTGCTCGTCGTCGCCTTCCCCAGCCGACAGGCCGTGCCCACGCTCCTCGCGGATATCCGTTCGGGGAGCGGTGGCGCCGAGTGCGCGGGCCAAAGCCTGTGCCAGCGGGTGGGTGCTGGCTGCTGCGAACGCACCGATCTCCGCCCGCCGTTCGGCCGGCAGCGCCTCAGGATTGAGGATATCCGGCTCGGGCAGCGTCAGTGTGCCCGTCTTGTCGAAGACGGCGATATCCGCCTCGGCCAAGCGCTCCAGCGCATCGCCCTCCTTCAGCATGATCTTGCGCTTGAACAGGGCGGAGGCCGCGACGACCTGAACGGCCGGGATCGCGAGGCCGAGCGCGCAGGGGCAGGTGATGATCAGGACGGTCACCGCAATCATCAGCGCCTCGGGCCAGCTCAGCCCCCAGGCGAGCCAGCCGAGGAAGGTCGCGGCCGACAACGTATGGACCACCGGAGCGTAGAGCCGCGCCGCACGGTCCGACAGACGGACGTAACGCGAGCGGCTACCGACGGCCTGATTCATCAGCCGGTCGATCTCGTCGAGCAGCGTGCCTTGACCTGCTGCCTCGACACGGATGGTCAGGGCGCCCGTCAAGTTCAGCGTGCCGGCATGGACGCGCTCGCCCAGCCCGATCGCGGCCGGCGCGGTCTCGCCGGTGACGAGGCTCTGGTCGAGTTCGGAGCGGCCGGTCTCGACGATGCCATCGACCGAGACGCGCTCGCCGGGGCGCACTAGGACGCAATCGCCGGGCTCAATCGCGGCGATCGGCGTGATCGTCCAATTGCCGTCGGCGGCGAGCCTTGTCGCGGTCTCGGCCTTCAGCGCAGCGAGATTGCCGGCGAGATCGCGGGTGCGGCGACGCATGAGCTGGTCGAGATAGCGCCCGATCAGCAGGAAGAAGAGCAGCATGACCACGCCGTCGAAATAGGCGTGGCGGCCATGGGTCCAGGTCTCGGCGACGGACATGGCGAGCGCCAGCACGACGCCGATGGTGATCGGCACGTCCATGTTGACGGCGCCGGCCTTCAGGGCGCGCAGCGCGCTCTCGAAGAAGGGCCGGCCGGCATAGGCCGCCGTCGGCAGGGCGATCAGCGCCGAGAGCCAGTGGAAGAAATCGCGCGTCGTCGGGTCGATATCGCCGCTATTGCCGGCCCAAACCGCGACCGAGAGCAGCATGATGTTCATCGAGGCGAAGCCGGCAACGCCGAGGCGGCGCATCAGGCTGCGTTCCTCGCCGGCAGCGTCATCCTCCTGCCGCTCGGCCACGAAGGGATAGGCCTTGAAGCCGAGCGCGCCGAGCTTGTCGACGACGGCTTCCGGCCGCAACAGGGCCTCGCGCCATTCGACCGAGACGCGCTTCAGCGCGAGATTGACGCGGGCGCCGAGGATGGCGGGCTCGCGGGTAAGCCCGTTCTCGATCGCGTGCATGCAGCCGGCGCAGCGGATACCGTCGACCGCGAGCTCCATGCTGGCGATGCCGCCATCGCGATGGCGCACGAAGACGGATAGGTCCTGCGCCGCCATCTTATGTCTCCGGCAGGGTGACGCGACTGCGCGAGACGAAAACGACATCCTCGCCTCGCCGCGCCTGCAACTCGAGGATCCAGGCACCGGCTTCGATATGCTCGAAGCCCGCCTCGTAACGGCCGGGCTGGCGCTCGCTCAACGCAATGGCATGATCGCGCGCCGAAGTGGCCGGATGGCGCAAGCGCGCCGTCGTCGCGAAGCCCGAGAGTGGCTGGCCGAGACGGTCCGCCAGCGTCACAGCAAGCGTGGCGCCTTCACCTTGCCTCGCGAGGTTGGCCGATGCCTTCCAGCCGCGCGCGTCGCGCTCATGCTGCCGGGTGATCGCCTCGTTGAAGTGCTGGCTGTCCTCATAGGCGCTGCGCGTCTCGACGCCCGGCATGGTGCGCAGCGCTACGGTGAGGATCGTCGCGTTGACCGAGATGATGACGCCGAAGAACAGCACCAGCATGGCGGCGACCATACCGCCGGTCAGCCTGAAGCGGCGGCGCGGATGCGGGGCGGCAGGGGTGTCGCAGGACATCAGGAAAACTCCGCAGCAGCTCATGGTTTGCCTCCGGACGCCATGAAATGGTCGGTCGCGCGCACGGTCTCCCCGGCGAAGAGATCCGAGGCGGTTATGGTGATGGCCTGCGACGCTTCGAGCGGCACGCCGGCCGGCACGGTGACGAGCACGCGCACCTCGCGCGAGGAATCCGGGTCGACGGTCACGACAGGCCTGACATCGGCGGTGGGTGCCACTCCGACCGCCTCGATGCGGATGCCGGGCAACCCGTCGACGGTCAGCGCGAAGGGGCGCGGCTCCGGGCGCTTGTTGAGCAAGCGGATCGCATAGGCGTTGCGGATCGAGCCATCGCTCAGCGTCACAAAGAGCGGAGCGCGCTCGTGCAGCACCGAGATCTCAGCGGTGCGGCGCGTCGCGAGCTGCCAGAGCATGGCGCCGCCGACCACGGCGATCAGCACCGCATAGATCGCCGTGCGAGCGCGAAACGGACGGTAGATGGCGGGCAGCTCGGCAATGCGGCGTTTGACGTTGTTGTCGGTGTCATAGGCGATCAATCGCTTGGGGCGGGCGATCTTGGCCATGACGGTGTCGCAGGCGTCGATGCAGAGCCCGCACTGGATGCAATCGAGCTGGGAGCCCTCGCGGATATCGATGCCGACCGGGCAGACGGCGACGCATTGGTGGCAGTCGATGCAGTCGCCGGCCGGCGCGCCCTGCGCCTTCAGCTTGAGGGCCTGCTTGACCGAGACGCGCGGCTCGCCGCGATCGTAGCGATAGGTGACGTTGAGCGCCTCGTCGTCGGTCAGCGCCGCCTGAATGCGCGGCCAGGGGCACATGAACTTGCAGACCTGCTCGCGCATGATGCCAGCGAGCGAATAAGTCGTAAAAGTCAGGATCGCGATCCAGACATAGGCCGAGACCGGCGCGGTGAAGGTCGCGAGCTCACGCACCAACGTCGGCGCATCGGCGAAATACAGCACCCAGGCGCCGCCGGTCCACCACGCGATGACGATCCAGACCGTGTGCTTGGCCACCTTGCGCCAGAGCTTGTCGAGGTTCCAGGGCGCCTGGTCCAGCCGCATGCGCTCGCGCCGATCGCCCTCGAAGAAGCGTTCGACGACGAGGAAGAGGTCGGTCCAGACCGTCTGCGGGCAGAGATAGCCGCACCACACCCGGCCCGCGACGGCATTCATCAGGAAGAGTGCGAAGGCCGCCAGGATCAGAAGGCCAGTGAAGTAATAGACCTCCTGCGGCCAGATCTCGATGAAGAAGAAGTAGAAGCGGTTATTGGCGATGTCCGCCAGCACCGCCTGGTTCGGCAGGTACGGGCCACGGTCCCAGCGCAGGAACGGCAGCAGGTAATAGATGCCGAGACACAGGAAGAGGATGAACCACTTCGCGCGCCGGAACGGGCCGGACACGCTCTGCGGATAGACCTTCGCCGATGCAGCGAAAAGCGGGATGTCGTCGGGATCGGCCCCGGCCGTGCTCACGCTACCGTCCTCCCCCCAACGAGTGGACATAGACGGTCAAGGCCTTGATCGTCGTCGCGTCGAGGCGCCCGCCCCAAGCCGGCATCACGCCGCCCCGGCTGTTGGTGATGGTCTCGGTCAGCGAGGCCATGTCCATGCCGTAGAGGGTGATCGCATCGGTGAGATTGGGCGCGCCCATCTCCTGATTGCCCTTGCCGGCCTCGCCATGGCAGGCGGCGCAGTTGTCGGCAAAGATCTTGCGGCCGAGGGCGAGATCGACCTTAGGCTCGGTCGAGAGGCCGGCAAGCTCGCGGACATGATTGGCGACGGCGACGATCTCGTCGCGCTTGAGCAGGCCGTCGCGGCCGAAGGCGGGCATCTGGCTCACCCGCGTCTCGTCATTGCCGGCGACGCGGATGCCATGGGTGATGGTCTGCTGGATCGCGTCGAGCGAGCCGCCCCAGAGCCAGTCGTCGTCGTTGAGGTTCGGATAGCCCTTGGCACCGGCGCCGCCGACGCCGTGGCAGCCTGCGCAGTTGTCGCCGAAGGCGGCCTTGCCCTGCGCCATCGCGATCTGGAACAGGGTCGGGTCGGCCTTGATCTGCGCCGGCGTGGCCTCAGTCATGCCGGCGGCCTGGACGGCGCGCTGGGCCTTCAACTGCGCCATGTCGGCGCTGATATCGGCGCGGCTGGCATAGCCGATCACGCCTTTGGTGGTGTCGGTCAGGAGCGGCCAGGCGGGATAGACGATCCAGTAGCCGAAGGCCCAGACGATGCAGGCGTAGAACATGCCGAGCCACCAGCGCGGCAGCGGCGTGTTGAGCTCGCGGATGCCGTCCCATTCATGGCCGGTGGTGGCGATGCCGGTGTGAGGATCGACATGCGGGGCTTCGTGATGCGGATCCATCGTTCAGTCCTCGCGCAGCGGGTTGAGCGCGGCTTGCTCGAAGCGGGCGCGGTTCCTGGGCCAGAAGGCGTAGAGGCAGACGCCGAGAAAGACGGCGACGAAGTAGAGAAGACCGGCGGACTGGGCGAAGCCGGCGAGCCAGTGATAGGTCGTTTGCATGGCAGCCTCGCTCAACGGATGTTGGCCTTGTCGTCGTAGAGCTTGAAGTCGACCAGCGTGCCGAGCGCCTGGAGATAGGCGATCAAGGCGTCGGCTTCGGTGATGCGCTGCGGGTCGCCGTCGAAATCGCGCGACTGCGCCTTGGGGTAGCGCTTCTCCAGATCGGCCTGGCCGGGATGATCCGGGGTCGCCTGCGCTTTCAGGTCGCTCTGCGCCTGCGCGATCATCTCGTCGCTATAGGGCACCCCGCCGGCGCGGTTGGCGCGCAGATCGTCGGCGATATCGCTGTAGTTCAGCTCGGTCTTCGCCAGGAAAGGATAGCCCGGCATGATCGACTGCGGCACGATCAGCCGCGGGTCCATCAGATGCAGGCGATGCCATTCGTCGGAATACTTGCCGCCGACACGGGCGAGATCCGGCCCGGTGCGCTTGGAGCCCCACTGGAAGGGCTTGTCGTACATGCTTTCGGCCGCGAGCGAGTAGTGCCCGTAGCGCTCGACCTCGTCGCGCAGCGGCCGGATCATCTGGCTGTGGCAGAGATAGCAGCCTTCACGGACATAGATCGCGCGACCGGCGATCTCGAGCGGCGTATAGGGACGCATGCCCTGCACGGTCTCGATCGTGTTCTTCAGGTAGAAGAGCGGCGCGATCTCGACGAGGCCGCCGATCGAGATCACCAGCAGGACGCCGATGAGCAGGACGATCGAGTTGGTCTCGAAGATCTTGTGCTTGGCCCAGAGCGACCGGCGCGCGGGCTTGTGTTCGATGCTCGTCATTGCCGGAAACTCCTCAGACGGCCATGGCCAGCGGTGCCGGCGCCTCATCCACGCGCGGCATCTCGGCCGCGCTCTCGGAGCGCACGGTCATCCAGAGGTTGAAGGCCATGATCAGCGCGCCGATCAGGAACAGGGCGCCGCCCAGTGCGCGGATCACATAGAAGGGGTGCATCGCCGCAACGGTCTCGATGAAGGAATATTCGAGGAAGCCGAGCGAGGTGTAGGCGCGCCACATCAGGCCCTGGAGGATGCCGGAGACCCACATCGCGCAGATGTAGAAGACGATGCCAAGGGTCGAGATCCAGAAATGCCAGCTCACCAGCCTGAGCGAGTAGAGGCCCTTGCGGTTCCAGAGCCAGGGCACGAGGCAGTAGATCGCGCCGAAGGAGATATAGGCGACCCAGCCGAGCGCGCCGGCATGGACGTGGCCGATGGTCCAGTCGGTGTAGTGCGACAGGCCGTTGACCGCCTTGATCGACATCAGCGGGCCTTCGAAGGTCGACATGCCGTAGAAGGCGAGCGAGACCACCATCATCCGCAGGACGGGATCGGTGCGCAGCCGGTCCCAGGCGCCGGACAAGGTCATGATGCCGTTGATCATGCCGCCCCAGGAGGGCATCCACAGCATGATCGAGAAGGTCATACCCAGCGTCTGCGCCCAGTCGGGCAGCGCGGTGTAGTGGAGATGGTGGGGACCGGCCCAGATATAGATGAAGATCAGCGCCCAGAAATGGATGATCGAGAGCCGGTAGCTGTAGATCGGCCGCTCCGCGCGCTTGGGCACGAAATAATACATGATCGCGAGGAAGCCGGCGGTGAGGAAGAAGCCGACCGCGTTATGGCCGTACCACCACTGGAACATCGCATCCTGCACGCCCGACCAGAGGCCGTAGGAGCGCGGCGACAAGACCGAGACAGGCACGGCGACATTGTTGCCGACATGCAGGACCGCGATGGTCAGGATGAAGCCGAGATAGAACCAGTTCGCCACATAGATATGCGGCTCCTTGCGCTTTATCACCGTGCCGAGGAAGACCAGCAGGTAGACCACCCATACGATGGTCAGCCAGAGATCGGCATACCATTCCGGCTCGGCGTATTCCTTGCCCTGGGTGATGCCCAGCAGGTAGCCCGTGCCGGCGATGACGATGAAGAAGTTGTAGCCGAGCACGACGAACCAGGGCGACAGGATACCTGCGAGCCGCGCGCGGCAGGTGCGCTGCACGACATAGAAGGACGTGCCGATCAGCACATTGCCGCCAAAGGCGAAGATCACGGCCGAGGTGTGCAGCGGCCGCATCCGGCCGAAATTGATCCAGGGCAGGTCGAAATTCAGCGCCGGGAAGGCGAGCTGCGAGGCGATGAGCAAGCCGACCGCGAAGCCGGCGATGCCCCAGACCATGGCGGCCACGGTCGCGAACTTGACCGGCTCCATGTTGTAATTGGGCTTGCCGTCGATCTCCTGCGGCTCGACCGGGGCTGTGCCGTCGAAGCAGCGATTGGCGATCAGGACGATGGCAGCGGCCGATGCCAGGACGCCGAGCACGGCATGGAAGGCATAGCCGGAACTCTCGGTCAACGCCGCGATGATGATCAAAGGCAGCACGCAGGCCGCCGCGATCAGCATGCCGATCATTTCGCCGACAGTTGCCTGCCTGACAGGGCTTGCCGTTGCCGTCACATCCGACTCCCGCTTCGTCGCCGGCGCATGAGCGCGCCATTCGCGGAATGGCTTAGCGAGCGGGAGAAGGCGGGGCGTTGATTCAGGTCAAGGGCGGCGGCGCGCAGGGTGCGGCGTCGCGGCGCAGACTCAGGCCGCGACGGCGCTCATGCGCTCGGGGTTCATCACACGCACACCGCCGGGGACGATCAGGATCGTCTTGTCCTTGGCGAGACGCGTGAAGGTGCGGCTCACCGTCTCGATGGTCAGGCCGAGGAAATCGGCAATGTCCTGCCGCGTCATCGGCAGCGGCACGGTGACCGAAGGCTTGCCGAGCCTGGCCCAGCGCTGCTGCATGCCGAGCAGGAAACAGATCAGCTTCTCCTCGGCGGTCCGCCGGCCGAGCAGCATCATCTGCTCGTGAGCCAGCGTCAGCTCATGCGTCGCGAACTCGTGCAGGCGCTTCAGCAAATGCGGCTTGGCATCGACCAGCGCGGTATAGGCGCCGCGCGAGAAGGCGCAGGCCGAGACCCCGCCGATCGCATCGGCCGAGAAGCCATAGGCATCGCGCATCGCGAGACCGAGGAAATCGCCCGGCAGGGCGAAGCCGACGACCTGACGTCGGCCATCCGACAGAAGCTTGTAGAGGCGCACGACGCCGGCCGTGACGTTGTAGACGGAATGCGCCTCGCGCCCCTGCGTGAACAGCGTCTCCCCGGAGGCGAAATGCGTGGGATGCGCCAGCGATTCCAGCAGCGCCAGCTCGTCGTCGGACAGCGACGCGCAGACGCTGACCAGGCGAACCATGCAGCTGCGGCAATTGCCCTCGCCACGGTGCGCAGCGCTACAGGCCGAAGGATGACAGTTCACGATCGCATCTTCCCACTTATCGAAAAGACCATAACCGACGCGGACAAGGTCACAAAGCACGCTTCCCGCCGCAGCCGGCGAAATTGATCCAGATCAATGCGACACTGCGCCTCTCGCAACCACCGTGCGGCCCTGAATTCGGGAGAGGCCACGGTGACGGGCGATGATATCTTCGAGGTCGCGCGCATCGCGCCGGCCGGCGCCGACACGGTCTTCAACCTCGTCGCCATGCTGCATCCGGAGGTGACGCCGGAAGGCTGGGCCGAATTCGTGCGCGACAATTCGCAGGACGGCGCCAGGCCGCGCGGCGTCTTCGCCTTGCGCGACACGCGGGCCATGCCGCATGCCATCTTCACCTTTCGCGTCGCGCAGACGATCGCGGGCAGCGCCGCGCTGGAAATCTCGGAACTCGCGATGCTTCGGCTACCCGGCACGCATCTGGTCAACGCGCTGCTGCGCTTTGCCAATCAGCTCGCCGTTGAACTCGACCTGCCCCGGATCGCGATCTCGCTGGAGCGCTCCGCCGCCTGGCCGCAGGACCATGACGCGCTCCAGCGCTCAGGCTTCCAACTCGACCGGATGATGGTTCTGGGCCGGGCGCAACTGGCGCCGACAGCCACCAATTGACCTGCCTCAAACCGGCAAGCGAGCCGGATCAGCGCCCGTTGGCCTTCCGCCAAGCCGCGAAATCGACCTTGGTCTGCTCCTCCGTCGCTGGGTAAAGGCCGAGGATCGAGCGGCCCTTCAGGACCTCCTCGGTGACGAAATCCTCGAAGGCGGTCATCTCGACGGCCTCGGCCGCGACCTCGTCGGCAAGATGGGCGGGGATGACGATGACGCCCTCGGCATCGCCGACCACGACGTCGCCGGGCCAGACCGCGACATCGCCGCAGCCGACCGGCACGTTGATATCGATCGCCTGATGCAGGGTCAGGTTGGTCGGGGAAGACGGGCGGGTATGGTAGCTCGGGAACGGCAGCCCCGCGATCTCGTGGGAGTCGCGAAAGCCGCCATCGGTGACGACGCCGGCGACGCCGCGCTTCATCAGGCGCGAGACAAGGATGCCGCCGGCCGAGGCCGCGCGCGGGTCCTTGCGGCTGTCGATCACCATCACGGCGCCGGGCGGACAATCCTCGACCGCCTTGCGCTGGGGATGGGCGCGGTCCTGAAAGACCGAGAGCGGGTTCAGGTCCTCGCGCGCCGGGATGTAGCGCAAGGTGAAGGCCTCGCCGACCATGGTGCCGGCACCGGGATTGAGCGGGCGGACATCCTGGATGAACTGGTTGCGCAGGCCGCGCTTGAACAAGGCCGTGCAGAGCGTGGCGACGGAGACCCCGCGCAGCTTCTCGCGGGTTTCCGGCTTGAGACTGGGCATGCGCTCACCTTCTTCCGTCCTGGCTCCCGCCGGGCGGCAGGCAACGGAGAGGTTCCCGCGATCCGACCCGCTTTGTAAAGGCAGCGCGGGGCGCGAAAAACGCAACCCCGCCCCTGCCTTCTCAGGGGCCGCCTATTTACCCCAGCGTAGCGCCAGCGGATCGAGCTCGCGCGCCAATTCGATCAGGCCTTCGCGGGTCTTCGGATGCAGCGGGGTCAGCGGATGGCGCACGGCTTCCGACTTGATGACGCCGCCCTCCTTCATCACCGCCTTGGCCGAACGCAGGCCGCACTGGCGGTTCTCGTAATTGATGATCGGCAGGACGCGGGCATAGAGCGCCGCCGCCTGCTTGCGGTCGCCAGCGGCATGGGTCGCGATGATCGGCTTGATCAGGTCCGGGATCATCGCCGAGGTCATGGTGCCGGTCGCGCCGGCATCGAGATCCGCCATCAGCGTGATCGCTTCCTCGCCGTCGAAAGGGCCGACCACGGCATCGCCGCCGGCCTCGATCAGCGCGCGCAGCTTATTGGCCGTGCCGGGCACCTCGATCTTGAAATAGCGGACGAGCGGAACCTCCTTCGCCAGCCGGATCATGAAGGGCACGGTCATGGTCACACCGGAGAGCGGCGCGTCCTGCAGGATGATCGGAATGCCGCAGGCATCGGCCACCGCCTTGAAATGCTCGATCATGCCCTGCTCGTCGGCCTTGAGCAGCGCGCCGTGATAGGGCGGCATCATCATCAGCATCTTGGCGCCGGCATCGGCTGCGGCCTTGGCGCGGGCAGCGGCGATGCGGGTCGCGAAATGCGAGGTGGTGACGATGACCGGGACGCGGCCCGCGACCTGCTCCAGCGATAGCCGCATCACCTGTTCGCGCTCCTCGTCGGTGAGCAGGAACTGCTCCGAGAAATTGGCGAGGATGCAGATGCCGTCGACGCCCTGGTCGACCATCAGGTCCATGACGCGCTTGTTGCCCTCGACATCGAGGTCGCCGTTCTCGTGGAAGATGGTCGGCGCGATCGGCAGGATGCCCTTGTAGGGTTCGGTCATGGCGTCATCTCGTCGGTGGCGGACAGGGCGGAAATCAGACAGTGCTGGTGGCCTTGGTGCCGCGCAAGCGGCGCGCGACCGAACCGATGACCGGCATGACCAGCAGCGCGACGCCGATCGTCATCAGCGTCGAGACCAGAGGGTTCGACCAGAAGATCGAGAGCGAGCCCTGGCTGAAGATCATCGACTGGCGGAAGGCGTCCTCGGCCTTGTCACCAATGACCATGGCGAGCACCAGCGGCGCGATCGGATAGTCGAGTTTCTTGAAGAGATAGCCGACGAGGCCGAAGACCAGCGCGAGCCAGATGTCGAATTCCTTGCTCGCGGCGGTGAAGGCGCCGATGAAGCAGATCACCACGATGATCGGCCCGATGATCGAGAAGGGGATGCGCAGGATCGAGGCGAAGAGCGGCACCGTCGCCAGCACGACCACGACCGCGACGACATTGCCGAGATACATAGACGCGATCAGGCCCCAGACGAAATCCGGGCGATCGGTGAAGAGCGTCGGGCCGGGATTGAGGCCCCAGATCATCAGGCCGCCCATCATCACCGCCGCGGTGGCGGAGCCGGGAATGCCGAGCGCCAGCATCGGCAGCATGGCGGCGGAGCCGGCGGCATGGTCGGCCGTCTCCGGCGCGATCACGCCCTCGGGCTCGCCCTTGCCGAACTTGGCTGGATTGCGCGAGGAGCGCTTGGCCATGGCGTAGCTCATGAAGGAGGCCGCCGTCGGCCCGCCCGGCGTGATGCCCATCCAGATGCCGATCAGCGAGGAGCGCAAAAGGGCGAGCCAGTAGCGCGGCAGCTTCACCGCAGTGCGCAGCACGTCGCTGACGCGCACCTTCGCGGCGACGCCGTCGAATTTAAGCCCCTCCTCCATCGTCAGCAGCAATTCGCCGATGCCGAACAGGCCGATGACCGCGATCAGGAAGCTGACACCGGCGAGCAGCACGTCGAACTCGAAGGTGAGGCGTACATTGCCGGAGACCGAGTCCATGCCGATCGTCGCCAGAGCGAAGCCGATCGCCATCGAGACGACCGTCTTGAAGGGCGAGGCGCCGCCCAGCCCGATGAAGCTCGCGAAGGTCATGAAATAGACGGCGAAATATTCGGGCGAGGAGAAGCGTAGCGCGAATTTCGCTACCCAGCCGGAGAGCAGTGTGATCAGGATGACGCCGGCCAGCGCGCCGAAGCCGGCCGAGAGGAAGGCGAAGGAGAGCGCCTCGGTCGCCTTGCCTTGCTTCGCCATCGGATGGCCGTCGAAGGTCGTCGCGACCGATGAGGGTTCACCCGGAATGTTGAACAGGATCGAGGTGGTCGAGCCGCCGAAAAGCGCGCCCCAGTAGAGCGAGGTCAGCAGGATGATCGCCGAGACCGGGTCCATCGAGAAGGTCAACGGCAACAACAGCGAGACGCCGTTCGGCGCGCCGAGCCCTGGCAAGACGCCGACGAGCACGCCGAGCAGCACGCCCGCCATCATCAGCAGGAGGTGGTGCGTGGTGAGCGCGACCGAGAAGCCGTGCATCAGGTTGGCGATGTTGTCCATGCTGATATCCCCGCCGTCTCAGAGGCCGATGAGCGGCTCGATCGGACCCTTGAGCAGGCCGATCTGGAAGAATTTCTCGAGCGCGAAATAGAAGAAGGCAGCGGTCACGAAGGCTGTGACGAGGCTGGGCAGCCAGCCATAGCCGCCCTGGAAGCGCATCGCGAAGACGAGATAAAGGATCGTCGCGACATACATGCCGAGCGTCGCGCTGAGCACGACGAAGGCGACGAGCGGCAGCAGGAATGACAGCACCCGCTTGCCGCGCTCGGCGTCGAGGAATTCCTCGGCGAGGATGGCCTTGCCCGCGATGCGCTGGCCGACCGTCATCGCCAGCGTGCCCAGGCTCGCCAACGCGATCAGCGCCCCCGCATAGAAGGGAAAGGCGCCGGGCTGCGGGCCGGACGTGTCCCAGCCGATGCCGAATTCGAGCGAGCCCTTCACGATGACGAGCCCGAAGACCAGCGTCAGGATCGCGGTCCCGATCTCGGCCCAGAAGCGGGTGATCATGCGGTGGGTTCTCCCTTTCAGGGCTTGCGCGTCATGGCCGGGCTTGACCCGGCCATCTCGGAAACCAGCCTTCTCGTCATGAAATTCCTGGGTCGGCGGGCTGCGCCGCCCGGGAATGACGATCCCACCTTACTTCGCGACCCAGCCTTCGTTCTCGAAGACCTTCTTGTTCGCCGCCTCGTCCTTGGCGACGAAATCGGCGAGCTCGGCGCCCTTCATGAACTTGGCGGTCTGGGCGGTGCGCTGCACGAATTCCTGCCATTCCGGGGTCTTGGAAACCTTCTCCAGCAAGCCGGCATAATAGGTCACGGCGTCGGCCGGGACGTCGGCCGGCAGCCAGACGGTGCGCGGCATCTGGAAGGTTTCCAGCGGCAGGCCCGCTTCCTTGCAGGTCGGGATGTCGCCCCAGCCCTTGCCCTCGAAGACCGCGTCGCTCTTGGCGAGACGAACCGGCGAAAAGACGCAGAGCGGCTTCACCTGCCCGGCCTTCCACTGGCCGATATTCTCGTTGGGGTTGTTGACGTTGGAGTCGATATGGCCGCCGGCGAGCTGCACGGCCGCGGCGCTGCCGCCCTGGAAGGGCACATAGATCCATTTCACGCCGGTGGCGTCCTGGATCATCGAGGTCAGGGTCTGGTCGGTGTCCTTCGACTGGCTGCCGCCCATCTTGAAGCCCATCGGCTTGGCCTTGACCGCCTCGATATAGCTCTTGGCGTCGGCATAGGGGGCATCGCCCTTGACCCAGAGCAGGAACTCGTCGAGCGCCAGCGCCGCGACCGGCGTCAGGTCCGAGACCTTGTAGCCGAGCTTGGCGACGTAAGGCAGCAGATAGGCGTTGTTGGTGCCGAAGATGACGCGGTTCGGATCGCCCTTGCCGCCCTTGCCGTAGACATAGCCTTCGGCACCCGAGCCGCCGCCCTTGTTCACCACCACGATCGGCTGCTCGGTAAACTTATGCTTGGTGATGATCGACTGGATGATGCGGGCAAAATTGTCGGTGCCGCCGCCGGCGCCCGAAGTGACGACGAACTCGATCGGCTTGGTCGGCTCCCAGGCCTGAGCGGCCCCGATGCCGCCGAGCGCAAGCGCGCCGGCGAACGCTGCCGAAATGGCGATGGTCTTCATGGTTTCTCTCCCTAGGGTTTGATCTTGCAAGGCCGCTCTTGCCGGCGGCTTTGTCGAAAATGCTTGGATCGTCAGGCCGCAGCGCGGGCCTTGGCCTTTCCGTCCTGGGCCATCTTGATGGCCAGCGCGAGCGCGGCGCGCGTCGCGCCGAGATTGGCGATGCCCTTGCCGGCGATCTCATAGGCGGTGCCATGGGCCGGCGTGCAGATCGGGAAGGGGAAGCCGCCGATCAAGGTGACGCCGCGGTCGAAACCGATCAGCTTCATCGCGATCTGGCCCTGATCGTGATACATGGTCAGCACGGCGTCGAAATCGCCATTCTTCGCCCGCAGGAAGACGGTATCCGACGGGAATGGCCCCTCGACCGTGAAGCCCTTGGCCTTGGCCGCCTTCACCGCCGGCTCGATCGTCTCGATCTCGTCGCGGCCGAAATTGCCGCCGTCGCCGGCATGGGGATTGATGCCGGCGACCGCGATGCGCGGCGGGTTGAAGCCGGCGGCGCGCAGATTGGCATCCGCCAGCGTCAGCGCCCTGATAATGCGCTCCTGCGTGATGTTCTGCGCCACCTCGGAGAGCGGGATATGCGAGGTGACGCGGGCGTTCCAGAGCTTGTCGAGGATGTTGAACTCGCTCGCCGCGCCCTCGAAGCCGATGGCATCGCGCACGAAGCGGATCTCGTCGTCATAGCCGGGATAGGCGAAGCGCATCGCCGCCTTGTTGAAGGGCGTGAAGAACACCGCATCGGCCTTGCCGGAAGCGGCGAATTGCAGCGCGCGGCGGAAATTCTCGGTCGCGGCCTTGCCGCCGGCAAGCGTCGCGGTGCCACGCTTGAGATCGGCGGGGTCGTGATTGGCGAGATCGACGAAGACCGGCCGGTCGCCGAGCGGCAGCGCCTCGCTGTCCTTCACGACCTGGACCTGCGGATCGGCGCCGCCGTCCTTGATGCCGAGATCGAGCAGGCGCTTGTCGCCGAAGACGACGTAGCGGGCAGCGCCGCGCAGATCGGCCTCCGACAGGATGCGGGCCGTCAATTCGGGGCTGATGCCTGAGGGATCGCCCATCGCCACCGCAATCACCGGCAAGGCGTCATTCGTCCGCTCATTCATGGCCGCAACTCCGCTGCCTGTCCGCTGTTCTGGCTCCGTTGGCTAACACAGGCCGCCATCTCACTCAAGTATGCTGTATGCAGCATATTAAAATCGATGTACGCATTCGATAGGTGCTGGCCGTGGATTGGTTACGCCGGAGGAGGGCCGAATGAATTTCCATGCGCATTACGCCGGTATCACCGAGCCGGTCGAAACCTGCCTCGTCGGCAGCGGCAGCTTCGGGCGCAGCTATCTCGCGCAGTCGCGCCGGACGCGACTGGTCAATGCGCGCATCGCGGTGGATGTCACGGCCGAAGCAGCCGGCCGGGCCTTCGCCGCGGCGGGTTTCGAGCCTCGCGAGATTGCGCTGTGTCAGACGGCGGCTGAGGCGAAGACTGCCTGGAATGCCGGACAACGCATCGCGGCGGCGCGCCTCGATGTCGTGATGGAACTGCCCTTCGCGCTGCTCGTCGAAGCGACCGGAAGCCCCGAAGCTGCGACGCGGCACAGCCTCGCCGCGATCGACGCCGGACGCCATGTCGCGCTGGTGTCGAAGGAGGCCGACAGCGTCGTTGGGCCGGGCCTGGCGCGGATCGCTCGTGACAAGGGCGTCGTGGTGACGCCGGTCGACGGCGACCAGCCGAGCCTGTTGATCGCGCTCGCGAGCTGGGCCGAGGTGATCGGCCTGGAGATCATCGCCGCCGGCAAGTCGAGCGAGTATGATTTCGTGCTCGACGCCGCGACCGGCGATGTCACCTGCAACGGCGTAACCCGCTCGCTGCCGGCCCTGCGCGAGCACTGGCTACCGGGCAAACGCTCCATCATCGCCACCGCTGACGAGCGAGCGCGCATCCTTGGTGAGGCCTTCCCGCTGCGGGCCGTGCCCGATCTCTGCGAGATGACGCTCGTCGCCAATGCGCTCGGTTTCTCGGCGGACGCCGCCGGCTTCCATGCGCCGCCGGCTCGCGTGCCGGAATTGGCCGATCTCTTCGCCGAACGTAGCGACGGCGGCTTGATGCGCGGCACACGCCGCATCGACGTGTTCCACCACCTGCGCCTCGCGGAGGAAGCAAGCTTTGCCGGCGGCGTCTTCATCGTCGTACGCTCAGACAATGCCGAGACCTGGGAGATGCTCGCCGGCAAGGGCCATGTCGTCAGCCGCAGCGGCGAGACCGCGGCTCTCTACCTGCCGCGCCACCTGCTGGGTGTCGAGGTTGCGACGTCCATTCTCGACGCTGCCGGGCTCGGCCGCTCAGGCTACGGCGACGACTACCGTCCGCGGCAGGATCTCGTCGCGGTGGCGCAGCGCGATCTCGCGGCCGGGACGGTGCTCACGATGGGCGGGCACCATCACAGCATCGACGGCGTCGGTGCGGAGGTGAGGCCAGCAGCGGCGCTCGCGGTTGAGCGCCCTGCCCCGTTCTATCTCGTCGCCGATCGGACGCTTGCCCGGGCCGTCAAGGCGGGCGAGGCGATCCGCCTCGGCGATGTCGCAATCCCCGAAGCTTCCGGATTGCTGGCGATGCGCCGGCGACAGGATGCCCTCTTCTTTGTCGGGAATGACGCGTCCGTTTGACAGCGCGGAAGCCGCGTGCCGTAACGGAGCGGCCGGGAACAGTGGAGCAACGATGAGCGAGACGGCGGCCGACTATACCCCGATCATGCGGCGGACCCTCCATGACGAGGTGCTGGAGCGCCTGCGCGACATGATCATCGAGGGGCGGCTCGCTCCCGGCCAACGCATCAACGAGGGCCAGGTCGGCGCCCAGCTCGGCGTCTCGCGGACCCCCCTGCGCGAGGCGATCAAGACGCTCGCCAGCGAAGGCCTGGTCGAGATCCTGCCGGCCAAGGGCGCGATCGTCCGCAAGTTCTCGGCGCGCGACCTCGCCGACATCCTCGAAGTCATCAAGAGCCTGGAGCAGCTCGGCGGCCAGATCGCCTGCGCGCAGGCCAGCGACGCAACCATCGCGGCGATCCACAAGCTGCACAAGGACATGCTCGCGCTCTACGCGAGGCAAGACCGGCTCGACTATTTCAAGCTGAACCAGGCGATCCACAGCGCCATCGTCGCCGCTTCCGGCAATGCGGTCCTCGCCGAGATGCACACAACCCTGCAGGCGCGGATCAAGCGCCTGCGCTTCGTCGGCAATGAAGGCCCGGAAAAATGGGCCGGCGCGGTCGCCGAGCACGAGGACATGATCGCGGCCCTGCTCAAACGTGACGCGGAGGCCCTGTCCGAGGCGATCGGCCGCCATATGGACACGACGCTGGTCCGGGTGCGCGACGTCCTCTGAAGGCCTGTTCGGAACACCGGCTTCGCGCCGGGAATCATAGACTTTCGGCTAAGCCCCAGGCCGCCGGCAAACACCTTTTCGCCTCAGCCGAAATCCGTTCCCGCACAGTCGTTTACCCTTCCCTTGGAGCAGGCTGCGAAGCCCCCCGAGACGACTATCCGCGCCGGTCTTCTTTCAATAAGCTGTAGACAAGGCAGCTCGGGGACTTCCGCCCACGAAGCTTCCGATACAACGGGGCCGTTCATCGCCCTCACGAAGGCGGATGAGGCGTTCAAGGAGACATCCATGAAGAAAATTCTGTTGGCGACGCTGTCGGCCTCCGCGCTGATGGCGGCGCAGCCGTTGATGGCGAAGACGCTGGTCTATTGCTCGGAGGGCAGCCCCGAGAATTTCGCGCCAAGCGTCAACACCACCGGCACGTCCTTCGATGCGAACACCCAGATCTACGACACCATCGTGCAGTTCGAGCGCGGCGGGACCAAGGTCGAGCCGGCGCTTGCTGAAAAGTGGGACATCTCGGCGGATGGCCTGACCTACACCTTCCACCTGCGCAAGAACGTCAAGTGGCAGTCCAACAAGAACTTCAAGCCGACGCGCAACTTCAACGCCGACGACATCATCTTCATGATCGAGCGGCAGTGGAAGGAAGACAACGCGTTCTACAAGGTCACCAGCTCGAACCACTCGTATTTCAACGACATGGGCATGCCCAAGCTGCTGAAATCGGTCGAGAAGGTCAATGACTACACCGTCAAGTTCACGCTGAACCAGCCGGAAGCGCCGTTCCTCGCCGACCTCGCCATGCAATATGCCAGCGTGCAGTCGAAGGAATATGCCGATGCGATGCTGAAGGCGGGCACGCCCGAGAAGCTCGACCAGGACCCGATCGGCACCGGTCCGTTCTATCTGGTGCAGTACCAGAAGGACGCGATCATCCGCTACAAGGCCAATCCCGACTACTGGGCCGGCAAGGCCAAGATCGACGACCTGATCTTCGCGATCACGCCGGACGCCTCGGTGCGCTGGGCCAAGCTCCAGAAGGGCGAATGCCATGTCATGCCCTATCCGAACCCGGCCGATCTCGATGCGATCAAGAAGGACGCCAATGTCCAGATCCTGGAGCAGCCGGGCCTGAACATCGGCTATCTCGCCTACAACACCACCAAGAAGCCCTTCGACGACGTCAAGGTCCGCCACGCCGTCAACAAGGCGATCAACAAGAAGGCGATCATCGACGCGGTCTATCTCTCCAGCGGCGTCGCGGCGATCAATCCGATCCCGCCGTCGATGTGGTCCTATAACGAGACCATCAAGGACGACCCCTATGACCCGGAGGCGGCCAAGAAGGAGCTGGCTGCGGCCGGCTATCCGAATGGCCTCGAGATCGACCTCTGGGCCATGCCGGTGCAGCGCCCCTACAACCCGAACGCCAAGCGCATCGCCGAGCTGATGCAGGCGGACCTCGCCAAGGTCGGCGTCAAGGCGGAGATCAAGAGCTTCGAGTGGGGCGAGTACCGCAAGCGCATGCAGGCGGGCGAGCACCAGACGGGCATGCTCGGCTGGACCGGCGACAACGGCGATCCGGACAACTTCCTGCACACGCTGCTGGGCTGTGAATCGGCCAAGACCAACGGCTCGAACGTCGCCAAGTTCTGCTACCAGCCGTTCGAGGACCTAGTGCTGAAGGCGAAGGCCGTCACCAACCAGGCCGAGCGCGAGAAGCTCTATCGGCAGGCGCAGGTGATCTTCAAGGAGCAGTCGCCCTGGTTCACCATCGCGCATGCGGTGCAGCTGAAGCCCGTCCGCAAGGAAGTGAAGGACTTCAAGCTCTCGCCGTTCGGCCGCCACACCTTCTACGGCGTCGATATCGGCAAGTGAGCCGTGTTACCCGGCCGCGCCATGCCCTGGCGCGGCTGATGCATGCCAAACGACGCGGCCCCGCCGGGGCCGCGTTTCGGGAGGCGGAGACGATGGGGCACGACGCCCCGCGCCCGATCCGTCTCCCCTGCCTGTCCCGAGAGAACCGCCCCATGTCCGTTCGCGCCCGCTCCCTTGCCCTGACGCTGGGGCTCAGTGCCCTCATGCTGCCCGCCATCGCCAGCGCCCAGGCGCTCGTGGTCTGTTCTGAAGCCAGTCCCGACTACCTGAATCCGCAATTCAGCGGCCAGAACACCGCTTATGACGTCGCAGCGCAGATCTACGAGCGGCTGACGGCGACGGAACGCGGCGGCTCGCAGGTCATCCCCAGCCTCGCCGAGTCCTGGACGATCTCCGACGACGCGCTGACCTACACTTTCAAGCTGCGCAAGGGCGTGAAATGGCACGCCAACAAGAGCTTCACCCCGACGCGGGACTTCAACGCCGACGACGTGGTCTTCTCGTTCGGGCGCATGTTCGACCAGAGCAATCCGTTCAATAAGGTCGGCAGCGGCAATTTCGGCTTCTTCGCCGAGATCGTGCAGCCGAGCTTCAAGTCGATCGAGAAGGTCGACGACTACACGGTCAAGCTGACCCTGAGCAAGCCGAACTCGCCGCTGCTCTCGGCTCTTTCGGTCGAGCCGATGTCGATCCTCTCGGCCGAATATGCCGCCGCGATGCTGAAGGCCGGCACGCCCGAGCAGATCGATTTCGCGCCGATCGGCACCGGACCGTTCTCGCTCGTCTCCTATCAGAAGGATGCGGTGATCCGCTTCAAGGCGGTGCCCGACCATTGGACCAAGGCCGTCGGCAATCGCGACCGCATGGCGCTGGTCAACGACCTGATCTTCGTGATCACGCCGGATGCCGCCGTGCGCTTCGCCAAGGTGCGCTCCGGCGAGTGCCAGATCGCGCGCTATCCCAACCCCGGCGACCTGCCGGCGATGAGGACGGAACCGACGATCAACCTCCTGCAGGGCAGCATCGCCGACCAGAGTTTCCTCGCCTTCAACCAGCAGAAGAAGCCTTTCGGCGACAAGCGGGTGCGCGAGGCCCTGGCCTATGCGACCAATATCCCGGCGATCATCGACGCGGTCTACCAGGGCACCGGCAAGATCGCGGCAGCGGCGGTGCCGCCCTCGCTCTGGTCGCATGACGCCGACCTGAAGCCGCGTCCCTACGACCCCGAGAAGGCTAAGGCCCTCCTCAAGGAAGCCGGGCTGCCGAACGGCTTCGAGACGACGCTCTGGGCCATCCCCGTGGTGCGCGCCTATATGCCGAACGGACGCCGCGCAGCCGAACTGATCCAGGCCGACTGGGCCAAGATCGGCGTCAAGGCGACGATTCAGACCTTCGAATGGGGCGAGTATCTCAAGCGCGGCCGGGCCGGCGAGCATGAGGTCGGCATGTTCGGCTACACCTGGGACTATCCCGATCCGAGCCAGATCCTGCTTTCGGGCTGGACCTGCGAGGGCGTGAAGAGCGGCGCCAACCGCGCCCGCTGGTGCAACCAGGAAGCCTCGGACGCGCTGGCCAAGGCCAGCACCATCACCGACCAGGGCGAGCGCACCAAGCTCTACAGGCGCTTCCAGGAGCTGTTCCACGAGGATGTCGCAGGCCTGCTCTTCGCCAATGCGCAGGCGTTCACGCCGGTGCGCAAGGAAGTGAAGGACTACAAGATCCACTTCTTCGGCGGGCAGCCCTTCTTCGGCGTCTCGATCGCCAAGTAATTGTCAGAACGACCGAGCCGCGGCAGCCACCACTGCCGCGGCTTCCTTCTCGCGCGGCCGCCTGGGCCGCGCGGCGCGTTCCCGGAGCTCCCTCACCATGCGCATCTACATCTCCGCCGATATCGAAGGCATCGCCGGCGTGGTCACGCGCGACCAGACCCTGGTGGAGGGATTCGAATACCAGGCCGCCCGCGTCTGGATGACCGACAGCGTCACCGCCGCGGCGCGCGCCGCCTATGACAGCGGCGCCAGCGAGGTCGTCATCGCCGACAGTCATGGCCGGGCGCAGAACCTGCTGCTGGAGCGGCTGCCGCGCGACGTCCGGCTCGTGCGGGCCCATCCGCGGCCGCTCTCGATGATGCAGGGCGTCGAGCACGGCGCCTATGACGGCGCACTCTTCATCGGTTACCACACGGGATCGACCAATCCCGAGGGCGTGCTGGCCCATACCTTCCGCGGCGCCTCGCTGCGGGAAGTCCGGGTCAACGGCATCGCCGTGCCGGAAGCCGGCATCAATGCTGCCATCGCCGGGCATTTCGACGTGCCGGTCCTGCTCGTCAGCGGCGACGACGCCACCATCGCCGAGACCAAGGCGTTCCTGCCCGATATCGAGGGCGTGACGGTGAAATGGGCGCATAGCCGCCAGTCCGCACGCACGCTGATGCCGGAAGCCTCCTATGAACTGATCGCGGAGGGCGTGAAGCGTGCCATCGCGCGGCGGGCCTCGATCAAGCCCTATCGGATCGCCGGGCCGATCACGCTCGAGGTCGATTTCCTGTTCCGCCAGCCGGTCGAATATCTCGCCATGCTGAAGGCCGTGGAACGGATTGATGCGTTTACAATCCGCTATATCGCGGACGACATCCTTGATCTCCAGCGCTTTTTGGTGTTTGCGCTGGGCTACAGCTCGACATTGCAATAAATCCAAACGACCCGCTGGCGTGAGACGATCCCCCTCACGCTGGCCAAAAACATCGGCAGAACCATGCTGCGCTTCATCTTCACACGGCTGAGCCTGGTCATCCCGACCTTCATCGGCATCACGCTGCTGGCCTTCTTCCTCGTCCGCCTCGTCCCCGGCGACCCGATCGAGACCATGGCCGGCGAACGCGGCATCGACGCCGCCCGCCATGCCCAGCTCCTGACCGAGTACGGCCTCGACCGACCGCTGCTCGTCCAGTACGGCAAGTATATCGAGCGCGTCGTCCAGGGCGACCTCGGCAAGTCGATCGTCACCCGCGAGAACGTGCTGACCGAGTTCGGCCAGCTCTTTCCGGCCACGATCGAGCTCGCGATCTGCGCCATCCTGATCGCGCTGATCGTCGGATTGCCGGCCGGCATCATCGCCGCGGTGAAACGAAACTCGATCTTCGACCATGGCGTGATGGGCATCTCGCTCACCGGCTATTCGATGCCGATCTTCTGGTGGGGCCTGCTGCTGATCCTGCTGTTCTCGGTCCAGCTCGGCATCACGCCGGTCTCGGGCCGCATCGCGGTGCAGTATTTCATCGAGCCGGTGACGGGCTTCCTCACCGTCGACAGCCTGCTCGCCGGCGATATCGACGCCTTCTGGTCGGCGCTGTCGCATCTCATCCTGCCGGCGATCGTGCTCGGCACCGTGCCGCTCGCTGTCATCGCCCGTATGACCCGCTCGGCAATGCTCGAAGTGCTGGGCGAGGATTATATCCGCACGGCCCGCGCCAAGGGCATGGCCCCGATCCGCGTCGTCGCGCTGCATGCGCTGCGCAACGCCCTGATCCCGATCGTCACCGTCATCGGCCTGCAGGTCGGCGCGCTCTTCACCGGCGCGATCCTGACCGAGACGATCTTCTCCTGGCCCGGTGTCGGCAAATGGCTGATCGAGGCGATCAGCCGGCGCGACTATCCCGTTCTCCAAGGCGGGACGCTGCTGCTCGGCGTCGTCGTGATGAGCGTCAACCTTTTCGTCGACCTGCTCTACGGCTTGATCAACCCGCGCATCAGGCACGCCCGATGAACCGCACTCCTCTTTTTCGCTCCCATCGGAGCCTGACCGCATGAGCACAGAAACCCTCAAAGTCCCGGCCACCGCGCCGAGTGCTGCGCCGCCGCATCCCGTCCGCGAGTTCTGGACCTATTTCAGCGCCAATCGCGGCGCCGTCGCCGGCCTCGTCGTCATCGTGCTCGTGCTGCTCTGCGCGCTGCTCGCGCCGGTGATCGCGCCGCATGATCCGAACCTGACCAACAACGCGGTCTTCCTGAAGCCGCCATTCTGGCAGGAGGGCGGCTCGCTCTCCTATCCGCTCGGCACCGACGCGATCGGCCGCGACATCCTCTCGCGCCTGCTCTTCGGCGCACGGCTCTCGCTGGTGATCGGCATCGCCGTCGTCGCGCTCGCCATCGTCGTCGGCATCGTGCTCGGGTTGATCGCCGGCTATTTCAAGGGTCTCGCCGATATCGCGATCATGCGCCTGATGGACATCCTGATGACCATGCCGAGCCTGTTGCTCGCGATCGTCATCGTCGCGATCCTCGGCCCCGGGCTGATGAACGCGATGCTCGCCGTCGCCATCGTCGTGCTGCCGCATTACGTGCGCATCACCCGCGCCGCCGTGATCGCCGAATCTTCCAAGGACTACGTCGTCGCGGCCAAGGTCAGCGGCGCGCAGACGGTCCGGCTGATGTTCTCCGAGATCCTGCCGAACTGCGCGGCCCCCCTCATCGTGCAGGCGACGCTCGGCGTCTCCACCGCGATCCTCGATGCCGCCGCGCTCGGCTTCCTGGGCTTAGGCGCCCAGCCGCCGACGCCGGAATGGGGCACGATGCTCGCCGATGCGCGCGAGTTCGTGCTGCGTGCCTGGTGGGTCGTCACCTTCCCGGGCCTCGCCATCCTCATCACCGTGCTGGCTTTCAACCTTCTCGGTGACGGCCTGCGCGATGCGCTCGACCCCAAGCTGAAGCGCTGATCCCATGCCCCTTCTCGAAATCGAAAACCTCAGCGTCGAATTCCCGACCTCACAGGGAACACTGCGCGCCGTCGACCGCATCGACCTCACCCTCGACGAGGGCGAGGTGCTCGGCGTCGTCGGCGAATCCGGCTCCGGCAAGTCCGTCACCATGCTCGCGCTGATGGGCCTTGTCGGCTATCCCGGCCGCGTCCGCGCCGACAAGCTGCGCTTCGACGGCCGTGACCTCCTGACCATGTCCGCCCGCGAGCGCCGCCAGCTCACCGGCAAGGACGTGGCGATGATCTTCCAGGAGCCGAGCACGAGCCTGAACCCGTGCTTCACCATCGGTTTCCAGCTCGCGGAGACGCTCAAGAAGCACGAGGGCATGGACGGCAAGGCGGCCAAACGCCGCTCGATCGAACTGCTCGAGCAGGTCGGCATCCCCGCGCCGGAGAGCCGCCTCAAGGCCTTTCCGCACCAGATGTCCGGCGGCATGAACCAGCGCGTGATGATCGCGATGGCGATCGCCTGCAATCCGCGCCTGCTGATCGCCGACGAGCCGACGACCGCACTCGACGTCACCATCCAGGCGCAGATTCTGGAACTGCTGATGACACTGCAGCGCGAGCGCAACATGGCGCTGGTGCTGATCACCCATAACATGGGCGTCGTCGCCGAAACCGCGCAGCGCATCATGGTGATGTATGCCGGGCAGATCATGGAGGAGCGCAAGGTCGACGCGCTCTTCAAGGACCCGCAGCACCCCTATTCCGCCGCCCTGCTCGCAGCCCTGCCGGAGCGCAGCGAGGACGCGACCCGCCTCGCCACCATCCCCGGCATGGTGCCGGGCCTGAACGACCGCCCGAAGGGCTGTCTGTTCTCGCCGCGCTGCGCCTATGCGACCGACCACTCCCGCAACGTTCAGCCGGAGCTCCGGAACTGGATGGACGGACGCGTGCGTTGCCACTACCCGCTCGGCGATCTCCAGCGCGATGCCGAGCGCGCTCGCGACGAAGCCGGCCAGGCGAAGGAGGCCGCGCGATGAGCACTCCCGTAATCGAAGCGCGCGAGCTGACGCAGATCTACCCGGTCAAGCAGGGGCTCTTCAAACCGCCGGCGCAGCTGCAGGCGGTGAACAAGGTCTCCTTCGCGGTCGAGGCCGGGCGCACGCTCGCCGTCGTCGGCGAGTCCGGCTGCGGAAAGTCGACGCTGGCGCGCATGGCGACGCTGATCGAGACGCCGACGGCTGGCGCGCTGACGCTGGACGGGCTCGACGCCGTCAATCCGCCGGCCGGCGAGCGCCGGCGCCTGCGGCGCACCGTGCAGTTCGTGTTCCAGAACCCCTATGGCTCGCTCAATCCGCGCAAGAAGATCGGGACGATCCTGGAGGAACCCCTCAAGATCAACACCGACCTCTCCGCGGCCGAGCGCACCGAGAAGGCGCGCGCGATGATGGCCAAGGTCGGCCTGCGCCCCGAGCACTATGCCCGCTATCCGCACATGTTCTCGGGCGGCCAGCGCCAGCGCATCGCGATCGCGCGCGCGCTGATCCTCTCGCCCAAGGTCGTGGTGGCGGACGAGCCGGTCTCGGCGCTCGACATCTCGATCCAGGCGCAAGTGCTCAACCTGCTGGCCGATCTGCAGGACGAGCTGAAGCTTGCCTATCTCTTCATCTCGCATGATCTCAGCGTCGTCCGTCACATCGCCCATGACGTGATGGTGATGTATCTCGGCAATGCGATCGAGCACGGGCCGAAGGAACGCATCTACGCGCGGCCGCTGCACCCTTACACGCAGGCGCTGCTCGCCTCGACGCCGCGTGTCGATGCCGGCAAGCGCGAGCGCATCATCCTACGCGGCGAATTGCCCTCTCCGCTCAATCCGCCGAAGGGCTGCGTGTTCTCGACACGCTGCCCCTTCGTGACCGATCGCTGCCGCGTCGAGCGCCCGGACAAGCGCGAGATCGACGGCCGCAAGGTCGCCTGCCACTACGCCGAGGATTTTCTCGCCAAGGCCGCGTGATCCCAGCGCAAGACGCTCAACCGGCAGGCCGACGCGACGGCCTGTCCGACTTGGCTTGTCCAGCGCCCCCTGCCCTTGAGTTCGCCCGCCCAGGCGTCGTGCCAGCCGGATTCCCGCGGGGCATTTGTTTTATCGCAATGCAATCCGGCCAATTCTCGGATAATATTCGAGACAAACTGGACGGGTTCGCGGCCGCGGAGTCAGACTGCGTTTCCGGTCCAAAGCGCCTGGGGGGAGGCGGAATGCGCTCGGAAACTGAAGCGATCAATCGTCATATCGGAGATCGGCTGCGTGTTCTCCGCAAGAAGCGCGGCCTGAGCCAAGGTGACCTTGGGGCCATCCTCAATGTCTCGTTCCAGCAGATGGGAAACTACGAAAAGGGGAAGGACCGCCTGAGCGCGGGCGCTCTCTTCCTGCTGGCGCGCTTTCTCGGAACGAGCCCGGCAGCCTTTTTCGAGGGACTGAACTCGCCCGGTATGGGAATGGCAGAAGACGGCTCGGAATACGAGACGAAGTTCGAAAGAACTCCACAGTCCGAAAAGCTCGATGCGGCGTTCGGGCGGATTCGCTCGCAGCGCGACCGGGCCCTGGCCGTGGCAATCGTCGAGACGATCGCGCGCCGCGATGACGGAACAGCCTGAATTCAGCGAGTCATGCCGAGTTCGCGCCGGATGGCGATGGCGATATCTGGTCGGTCGGTCGTGAAGGCGCTGACACCGTCGGCGAAGGCCTTGCGGATCGCCGGCTCGTCATGGGCGCCGTAATAACCGAACGTCACGGCCTCGCAGCGGCAGGCTTCCCTGTCGCCATCCTGCGTCTGGCTGATGCGGATCGCAATCTCCTGCACGCCGGCCGCGCTCGCCTTGCGGCATAGCGTCTGCAGATCGCGTGCGGGCGGCGCCAGCAGCTTGTCGGCGATCAGCCAGATCGTCGGGGCGTTCGGCGCGAGACGCAATAGTTCCGCGAGCGTCGGCAGGTCGAAGGAGGTGAAGGTCGTATGATCGAGCAGGTGCCGTTCCTGCAAGCGCGCAACGACCTGCGCCTCGATCCCCGGATAGCGCTCGCCACTCTGGCGGGTCTTCACTTCGATGCGCAGCCTGATGCCGCTCGGCGCGAGGATGTCCAGGACCTCGTCGAAGCTCGGGATGGTCTCGCCATCCGTGCCGATCAGCTCCACCGCCTGCAACTCAGCCCAATCGCGATCCGCCACTGCGCCTTCTCCCGCCGCCGTCCGGCCGAGCAGCGCATCGTGATGGACGACCAGCACGCCGTCGCGGCTGCGGTGGATGTCGAACTCGATGAAATCCACCGGCAGGACCGCCGAATTGCGGAAGGCGAGGCGGCTGTTCTCGGGCCAGATCCTGGCGCCGCCGCGATGCGAGGCGATGTCCGTCATATCTCTGTAACCATGTGGGGCGATGGCTGTTCATGCAACATAAATTGCCGACAAGCCAATCTGCAATTTAACTTGCAGAACATCTCGAGGCTTCGTTACGCTGACGGGCTATGGATGAAACGATGAACCTGACGGAGATCATCGCGGCGCGCCGGGACGAGCTGACCGAGTCGGATCGCCGGCTGGTCGAGGTTCTCCTGGCCAACCGCACTGCGGGCAGCTTCCTGCCGTCGCACAAGGTCGCCGAGCAGGCGGGCGTGCATGCCTCGACCGCCGGGCGCCTCGCCCGCAAGCTCGGCTTCGCCTCCTATCGCGAGATGCGCGGCGCCTTGCAGGATACCGTCGTGGCCGATCTCGACGCGTCGGTCCGCGTGCGGCGCCGGCTCGACCGGGTCCGTGGCGATTCCCTGCTCGGTTCGGTCGTCGAGGGCGAAATCCGTGCGCTTGGCGCCCTGGTCGGCCAGATCTCGGATGCCGACATCATCGCTGCAGCCGAGATGCTGCGGCAGGCCGGGCGCATTCTCGTCGCTGGCGAAGGCCATGCCAGCAGCCTCGCCGAATTGTTCGTGCGACGCCTCGTCCGGTCCGGTTATCGTGCCACGGCCATCGCCCATGCCGACTGGCAGGCGGCCGACCAGTTGCTCGGGCTCGCAGCCGGCGATGTCGTGATCGCGCTGATCTTCCGCCATGAAAGCTCGGCGATGACGCGCCTGATCGCCTGTGCGCGGGAGATCGGCGCCCGGACGCTCCTGATCACCGATCGGCGCACCGGCGTCCCGACCTGCGACCTCCAGCTCGTCGCCGCCCGCGGCGAGCAGGGCGAATTCCACTCGCTGACCGTGCCGATGGCGATCTGCAACACGCTGATCCTCGAACTGTCGCGGACCGATGACGGCCGCTCGCTGGAAACGCTGGCGAAGGTCGAGACCCTGCAGCGCATCTTCCGCGGCAAGCCCTGATAGGCGGCCGCGGCGCCCTCCGCCCGAACACCGATAAAGCCTCTGTTCCCCTGGAGAATGCGATGAAGATTTCGACCATCGGCAAGACCATTCCCGGGATCCTGCTCGGGACGGGGCTCGCGACCCTGGCTTGCTCAGGCGCCATCGCGCAGAACAGGCCCGACATCACGGTCGCTGTGAACGAGCTCGCGCGCTCGCTCGACCCCGGCGAGAATACCGGCAATGTCGATATCCGGATCTACTACTCGATCTTCGACACGCTGATCCGGCGCGACTTCGCCAGGCCGAAGGCCGATGGCGCCGCCAATCTCGTGCCCGGCCTCGCCGAGAGCTGGTCCTGGACGACGCCGACGACTTTCGACCTGAAGCTGCGCCGCGGCGTCACCTGCCATGACGGCAGCCCGTTCGACGCCAATGACGTGCTGGCGACCTTCTCGCCCGACCGGCTCTGGGGGCCGAAGGCCTATTACCCGGAGGGCCGCGTCTATTTCGGCAATTTCACCAATGTCGAGAAGCTCGACGACTTCACCGTCCGGATCACGGTGGCGCAGCACGACCCGATCATGGAGCATCGCCTGTCGAGCTACATGTCCTTCGTCCTCTGCGACGAGCCATGGAACGCGTTCCGCAGGGAGGGCGCCGGTTCCAAGGTCTGGATGGATCAGGCCGCCAAGGCCCTGCGCTGGAAGCCGGTCGGCACCGGCCCTTACAGCTTCGTCGACTACCAGAAGAACGACAGGATCACGCTCGCGGCCTTCGATCGCTATTTCGGCGGCCAGCCTGCGGCCAAAACCATCACCTTCCGCTCGGTGCCCGAGGTCGCGGCGCGCGTCGCCGGTCTCGTGGCGGGCGATTTCGACATCGCCGTCGAATTGCCGCCGGACCAGTGGGACGGCTTGAAGCGCTACAAGGACGTCTCGCTGAAGACCGAGCCGCTGGAGAACAGCCATGTGCTCCAGTTCAACACCAACGATCCCCTGCTCGCCGACAAGAAGCTGCGCCATGCGATGAGCCTGTCGATCGACCGCAAGGCGCTGATCGACGCACTCTGGAAGGGCCAGACCTTCACGCCGAACGGCCACCAGCTCCCGAGCTTCGGGCCGATCTATGTCAAGGAGAACAAGGGCTACCCTTACGACCCCGCGCTGGCCAAGAAGCTGCTCGCCGAAAGCTCCTATAAGGGCCAGGAAATCTCCTACCGGCTTATCCCGAACTACTACCTCTACAATGTCGAGGCGGCGCAGGTGATCCAGGAGATGTGGCGCGCCGTCGGCATCAATGCCCGCATCGACTTCGTCGACAGCTTCAAGGAGGTGCGCAAGCCGGGCGCGCAGGTCTTCGCCTGGTCGAACACCTATCGCGTGCCCGATCCCTCCGGCGCGATCCTGACGCTATGGGGGCCCGACAGCGAGAACCAGAAGACCTGGAAGCTCTATGGCGCGAGCCCCGCCTTCAACGACGCCGCCAAGGAGCTGACGGCCGAGACCGACGAAGCCAAGCGGCGCGCGATCTTCGCCAAGCTGCTCACCGCCTTCGAGGACGATATGCCGATGACGATGCTCTACAACCCCGTCACCGGCTATGGCGTAAAAAAGGGCATCGAGTGGACGCCCTACAGCCAGTACTACATGGACTTCCGCCCCTCGAACTTCTCGCTGGTCGCGAAGTGACGGAGCACGCGCGCAGGACCGGCACCGACGGGGGCAGCGACGCGCTGCTCTCCGTCGAGGGCCTGACCGTCGGCTTCCGCACAGCCAGGGGCTATGCCGACATCCTGCACGCGGTTTCATTCGCGGTGCGGCCGGGCACGACGACCTGCATCGTCGGCGAGAGCGGCAGCGGCAAGAGCGTCTCCTGCCAGGCGGTGCTCGGCCTTCTGCCCGCGAACGGCCGCCGGACGGCCGGGCGCATCCTGTTCGAAGGGCGCGATCTCGCCGCCGCCAGCGAGGCGGAGCTGGAGACAGTGCGCGGTCGCGGCATCGGCATGGTGTTCCAGGACCCGCTGGGATCGCTCAACCCACTGCACACGGTCGGCACGCAGTTGCGCGAGACCCTGCGCCTGCACACCGTGCTGTCCGAACCGCAGCGCCAGGCCCGCGCGCTGGAGCTTTTGCGCCTGGTCGGAATCCCCGAGCCGGAGCAGCGCCTTGCATCCTATGTCCACCAGTTCTCCGGCGGCATGGCGCAGCGGGTGATGATCGCGATGGCGCTCGCTTGCGAGCCGCGCCTGCTGATCGCCGACGAGCCGACCACCGCGCTCGACGTCACCATCCAGGCGCAGATCCTCGACCTCCTGAACCGCCTCAAAGGCGAGCTCGGCATGGCGATCCTGTTCGTCACCCATGATCTCGGCGTCGTCGCCGAAATGGCCGATGATGTCGTGGTGATGCGCCATGGCCGCGTTGTCGAAGCCGGCCCGGCCGAGCGCCTGCTGAACACACCGGAAGCGCCCTATACGCGCGAGCTTCTCGCCGCGATGCCGCGTCTCGATGTCGCCGCGCCAGTCTATCGCGAGCGGGCTGCATCATGAGCGCCGTGACCGAGCCTCTTCTTCGTGTCTCTGCCTTGCGCCGGCATTTCGGCGGCGGCCGCTCTTTCCTGCGGACACAACGGACGATCCGCGCCGTCGAGGACGTGTCGCTGACCCTGCGGATCGGCGAGACGCTCGGTCTCGTCGGCGAATCCGGCTGCGGAAAATCGACGACAGGCCGGATGATCGTCGGGCTCGAGCGGCCGAGCGGCGGCGAGATCCTGTTCAAGGGCCGCGACCTCACCAGCCTGACGCCGAAGGACTGGCAGCGGCAGCGCCGCGACATCCAGATGATCTTCCAAAACCCGCAATCGGTGCTTGATCCGCGGCTCAGCATCGGCCGCCAGATCCGCGAACCGCTCGACCTGCACGAGATCGGCGTGCGCAGCGGACGCGATGCGGAAGTCCTGCGCCTGATGCAGGCGGTGGCGCTGGCGCCCGAGATGGCGGACCGCTTCCCGCACCAGATCAGCGGCGGGCAGGCGCAGCGCGCCGTAATCGCACGCGCACTGGCGATGAAGCCCAGCCTGATCGTCTGCGACGAGCCGGTCTCGGCGCTCGACGTCTCCGTCCAGGCGACAGTGACCGAGCTGCTGCAGGAGCTGCAGGAGCGCTTCGACATCGCCTATCTCTTCATCTCGCACGACCTGCGCGTGGTGAAGAAGCTCTCGCACCGCATTGCCGTGATGTATCTCGGCCAGATCGTTGAGGAAGGCCCGACCGACCCGGTCTATCGGGAGCCTATGCACCCCTATACGATGGCCCTGCTCGCCGCGATTCCTGACCTTTCGGCCTCGCGCTCGGCCCGGCCCGTCCGGCTCGCGGGCGATCCACCCTCGCCGGCCAACCCGCCTTCCGGCTGCCATTTCCACACGCGCTGTCCCCATGCCCGCCCGCGCTGCTCGGCCGAGATGCCGAGCCTGCGCCCGTTCGGCGAGGGCCGCAGCGTCCGCTGCCATTTTGCTGGTGAACTGGGAGTTGCGTCATGATCCGGCCGCTCGTCATCGCCCATCGCGGCCACTCCGCCCGCTATCCCGAGAACACGCTGGAGGCCTATCGCGCCGCGATCGCGTCCGGCGCCGATCTCGTCGAGACCGATGCACGGCTCAGCGCCGACGGCGTCGTCGTCGCCTCGCATGATCCCGATCTCGTGCGGGTCGCCGGCGACGACGCCGCGATCGCCGAGACGTCTCTCGAAGACCTCAAGGCCATCGCCCGCTCCGGCGGCGTCCAACTCGCGACGCTGGCCGAGGCGCTCGCCGCAATCTGCCCGCATCGCCAGGCGCTGATCGACATCAAGACGAAAGACCTCGCGATCATCGATGCGGTGCTCGCGGTGATCCGGGAACTCGGCGTCGTCGATCGGGTCTGGGTCGGCGCGCGCGAGGTGCTTCAGGTTGCGCATGCCACGCTGACGGTGCCGGGCATCCGGATGCTCGCCTTCCTGCCCGACAAATCCAATCCGGATCATTATGCCGCCGCCGGCGCGAGCGCTTTCCGTATCTGGGAAGGCAATCTCGACGGCCCGGTCGCGACGCGCTTGCTGGGGCGCGTACCGGTCTGGGTCACCGCAGGCGGCAAAGGCACCGGCCGCATCGTCGGCGATGTCGATGGCGACAGCCTCCTGCGCATCCTCGCGCATGCGCCGCAGGCTGTGCTGCTCAACGATCCCGACCTGCTGACGGGCTTCCAGAGCCGCAAGGCGTCGTGATGCCGGGACGGCTCTTCCTGGCGAAGTTCGCGCGTGGCCTGCTGACCGTATGGCTGATCGTGACGCTGACCTTCGTCGCGCTCAATCTCTCGGGCGATCCGATCGAGGCGCTGGTCGGCGACCAGGCTCCGGCCGAGGTCATCGCGCATTACCGCGAGAAATTCGGGCTCGACCGGCCGCTCTGGCAGCAATACGTCTCCTATGTCGCGGGGATCGCACAGGGCGATTTCGGCTTGTCGCTCTCTGACCAGCGGCCCGCCATCGACCTCATCGCCGCCGCCCTTCCCCGCACGCTTCGGCTCGGGCTCACGGCCTTCGTGCTCGGCCTCGTCCTCGGCGTCGGGCTCGGCATCGTCGCGGCGCTCAACCGCAACCGGCCGATCGACCGCTTCGTGATGAGCTTCGCCGTGCTCGGCTTCAGCCTGCCGAATTTCTTCCTGGGCATCCTGCTGATCCTGCTGTTCTCGTTGCATTGGCGCCTGCTGCCGAGTTCGGGCGACCAGACGATCTGGCACCTGATCCTGCCGGCGATCACGCTGGGTACGCATTTCGCCGGCACCTTCGCCCGCTTCACCCGCTCGGCCATGCTCGAGGTGCTCAACAAGCAATATGTCGTCGCCGCCCGCGCCAAGGGCGTGCCGCGGCCGCGCCGGGTGCTCTGGCATGCCCTGCCCAATGCCGCGATCCCGATCATCACGATCATCGGCCTCAAGCTCGGCGACCTCGTCGCTGGTTCGATCATCGTTGAAACGGTGTTCGCCGTGCCGGGCGTCGGCCGGTTGCTGGTCAACGCGGTGACCTCACGCGATTTCGCGCTGGTGCAGGCGATCCTGATCATGACCTCGATCACGATGGTGCTGGCCAATCTCGCCGTCGACGCGATCTATGCGCTGATCGACCCGCGCATGCGCGCCGCCCGGTCGGAGCGCTGAGATGGCGCTGACCACCCTCTTCCGCCGGAAGGACGATGCACCGGTGAAAGCCGAGGCGCGCTATCCAGCCATCGTGATCGCAGCGCTGATACTGCTCGGCCTGATCCTGATGATCTTTCTCTTCGCCGACTGGCTGGCGCCTTACGACTACCGCACGCAATCGCTATTGAAGCGCCTGAAGCCGCCGAGCTTTCTCGGCGGCCTGCCCGAGCACTTGCTGGGAACCGACGAACTCGGCCGCGATGTGCTCAGCCGCCTGATCTACGCAATCCGCTTCAGCGTGCTCGTCGCACTTGGCGGCACGCTGATCGGCGCCTTGATCGGCACCACGCTTGGCTTCATCGCTGCCCATTTCCGGGGACTCACCGAGGAGGCCATCATGATGCTGGCGGACGTGCAGGCGTCCCTGCCCTTCATGATGATCGCGCTGGCGCTGATCGCCCTGTTCGGCGGCGGCTTCTTCCTCTTCGTCGCGATCATGGGCTTCTATGGTTGGGAGGTGTTCGCGCGATTGACGCGCGGCGTCGTCATCGCCGCCAATACGCAGGACTACGCGACGGCCGTAACGGCGCTCGGCGCGCCGGCCCGTCATGTCTATCTCCGGCATGTGCTGCCGAACATCCTGAGCGTGCTGATCGTCCAGTTCACGCTGAATTTCCCGCAGGTGATCCTGCTGGAGACCTCGCTCTCCTTCCTCGGCCTCGGCATCCGCCCGCCACTGACCAGCCTCGGCCAGATGCTCGGTGCCGGCCGCGCATACCTGACAAGCGCATGGTGGATCGCGGTGCTGCCGGGCATGGCGATCTTCCTGACGACGATGTCTATCTCGATCGTCGGCGACTGGATAAGGGACCGGCTCGACCCGACGCTGCAGGCGCGCTGACCGGTTCTCGTCAGGACAGGTCCGTGCGGCCGAGGACGCGTCGCGCAGCCGTCCGCAGTGCGCGCTGGTCGGGATAGCCGACCGCCCTGACGATCTGACGCGGCAGCGCGCCATCGCTCGCCATGGTCATGGCGCGGAGCACGCGAAGGCGCGTGCGCCAGTCGCCGAAGCTCAGGCCGGTCTCCGCCCGGAAGCGGCGCGTCAATGTGCGGCGGCTCGCGCCGGCACGCTCGGCCCAGCCGTCGAGATCGATGTCAAGTGCGGGGTCCTTCAGGAGCGCATCGCAGATCCGCCGCAGACGAGGATCACGCGGCAAGGGAAGCGTCAACGCGGTTTCAGGCGCGCGCGCGATCTCGTCGAGGATCAGCGCGGCGAGATGCCCGCCGCGCCCGGCTTCGTCATAGAGCATCGGCTCTGCCGAGAGCGCCTCCAGCGCCGAGGCGAGCAAGGACGAGACCTCCAGCACGCGGCACCCTATCGGCAGGACGCCGACCGCTTCGGGCGCGATATAGGCCGAGCACATCGAAACCGCGCCGTGCATCCTGACCTCGTGGGACAGGCGCGGCGGAATCCAGAGCGCATGCCGGGCCGGCAGGACCCAGGTGCCATCCTCCGCCCGCACGAGCGTCAAACCAGCGGTAGCATAGAGAAGCTGCGCGCGCGGATGGCTGTGCCAGCCGGTGCTCGCACCGGTCTCGTAGCTTCTCGGCATCACAGCGACCGCGCGCGGCACGGTCTGGTAGGCCTCGCTCTCGCTGCGCATCATCATTCTCACTTGGCCCGATCATGTCGAATAACGACCCTAAAGGCCTAACGGGTCAAGCTAGAGTAAAGCGTCATCATCGCGAGCCCGCCCATGAATCCTGAGACGCTGTCCAAGCGCACCCTTCTCTTCGTCAACGCCGCCCATGCGCTCGACCATTTCGTGCTGCTGATCTATCCGACGGCGGTGATCGCCATCGCGGCGCAGAGCAGCCTCAGCTATGCCGAGCTGATCGGCCTCGCCACGGGCGCCTTCGTCGCCTTCGGCCTCTGCTCGCTGCCGATGGGCTGGCTCTCGGACCGGTTCGGCCGGCGCAACATGCTCGCGGTCTTCTTCATCGGCTACGGGCTGTCCTGCCTCGGCGTCGCCAGCGCAGAGCAGCCTGCCGCCTTCGCCGGCTGGCTGCTCGTGCTCGGCGTGGCCTCGGCGATCTATCACCCGGTCGGCTCGACCATGCTGGTCAGCCATGCCCGCCAGCTCGGCCGCGATCTCGGCGTCAACGCCGTCTGGGGCAATCTCGGCGCGGCTTCGGCCGCCGGCGTCACCGCGCTGATCGCCGCAAGCTTCGGCTGGCGCTTCGCCTTCATCCTGCCGGGCCTCATCTGCCTCGTGCTGGGTGCGGCCTTCATCATGATGGTTCCCGGCGATGGCAACCCGTCCGCGAGCCGCTCCGGCAAGGCCGAACTCATTCCGGTCAGCCGGCCGATGGCGCTGCTCGCGGTCTTCGCCGTCGCCATCATCGCAGGCGGCATGACCTTCAATATCACGACGATCTCGCTGCCGAAGGTGATCGACGAACGGCTAGGTCTCGATCTCCCCCTGGCGCTCACCGGCTCCCTGGTAACGCTGGTCTTCGTCTTCGGCGCTGCCACGCAATGGCTGATGGGCCGGCTGGTCGACCGCTATACGCTACCGGCCCTGTTCGTCGGACTCGCTCTTCTCCAGCCGCTGGGCCTCGTGCTCGCGGCGACGACCTCCGGCGTGCCGCTGCTGCTCGGGCTCGTCCTGACCATGGCCGCGATCTACGGACAGGTCGTCGTCAACGATGCGATGGTCGCCCGCTATGTGCCGGCGCAGCACCGCGCCAAGGCGTTCAGCGTGCGCTATTTCCTCGGCTTCACGGTCAGCGGCTTCGTCGTGCCGATGCTGGCCGTCCTCCATGCGCAGGGCGGGTTCGGGCTGGTGCTGGCGGGGGCGGCGGTGTTCGGCCTGATCGTCTGGTGCGCCGCGCTGGCCTTCTTTTTCATCGCGCAGTCCGCATCCGCGGCAAGCACCGTTCCAGCCGAACCGTAGGCTTCGGGCAGCGCAAGCCGTCAGGCGATCACTGAAACGAGACTGGGACCATCGCCCCGCCATGCATGGCGGGGCTCAACCGCGTCTGATCATGCGTTTCTAACATCTCACAAAGCAATTGTCAGATGTCATGAAGTGAGCCAGCATGGCACATGCTCGATCAATCGCCCTTCTCTCTGCCCAAGCCACCGGTGGCGGAGAGCGACATCGCCTTCGCGAGCCGGCGCCTGCGGCAGGCGCTCGTCCGCTGCGAACTCGCGCCGGGCACCTATGTTCATGAAGGCGATCTCACCCAGCGCTTCGGGCTCGGGCGTGCGGCGGTCCGCGTCGCGCTGACCGAACTTGCGACAGCGGGCTTCGTCATCCGGCATGCGCGGCAGGGCTGGCGCGTCGCGACGGTCGACGGCGCGCTCGCAAGCGCGATCATCGAGGCTCGGACGCGGATCGAACCCGCGCTGGTCGAGAAACCGCTCGATGAAGGCAGCATTGCGCTGCTCGGCAGTCTGCGAGGGGCGATCGACGCTGTCATCGGGCGGGACGATCCTTCCGCGCGTACCATGGCGCAACAGCTCTGCCGGCAGGCGCTCGATCTCCTGACGCAAAGGGCCGGCGGCTTCATCGAGACTTGGCTGCGCGATCTCTGGGACCACACCGAGCGCCTGACACGTTCGCTCGAACTCGCCGGCGCGACGCCGCCTGCAATCGATCCGCGCCAACTGCTCGACGCCCTGCTGCGCGGCGATCGCGCGGCCGCACTTGCGGCGCTCCAGGACGAGCAGAAGCGCTTCACCGATGCGGTCGCACACGGCTTCCTCGCCGCCGCCTGCCTGCTTCCGCAGAACGAGCCCGTTTCCGTGCGTAGCCGCAAGCCGCGCAAAGGGACGAACGACTGCAAGCCATCACCCGCCCTTTCCGAGGAGAAATCGCGATGAATCGTGTTTCGAAAGCCGCAGCCGCCTTCCTCGTCGCCACCGCGCTCGGCCTCGCGGCCGGGCCGGCTCTGGCCGCCAAGGACCGTTTCGTCGTCGATCTCGTCAACGAGCCGTCCTCGCTCGACCCGCAGGTGCAGTGGAACCCGGACAGCTACTATGTCTACCGGAACATCTTCGACAACCTCGTCACCCGCGACGACAAGGGCGCGATCATCCCGCAGGTCGCCACCGCTTGGAAGCAGGTCTCGGATACCGAGATCGAGTTCGATCTGCGCAGCGACATCGCCTTCCATGACGGCTCGAAGCTGACCGCCGACGACGTCGTCTACAGCGTCAAGCGCATCACCGATCCGAAATTCGCCAGCCCCCAGCTCGGCCAGTTCGACAAGATCACCGATGCGGTCGCGCTCTCGCCGACCAAGGTGAAGCTCGTCACCGCCGGCCCCTATCCGGCGCTGCTGGCGCAACTCGTCAAGCTCTCGATCGTGCCCAAGGCCATCGTCGAGGCCGTCGGCAAGGACGCCTTCAACCTGAAGCCGGTCGGCAGCGGCCCCTACAAGTTCGAATCCTGGCAGCGCGGCGTGAACGTGCAGCTCACGCGCAACGATGCCTATTGGGGCACCAAGGCCCCGTTCCCGACGGTGATCTTCCGGGCGGTTCCGGACGCAGCGACGCGGCTCGCCAATCTTCAGGCCGGCGCGAGCGACCTCGTGGTCACGCTCGATGCCGACCAGGCCGGCCAGCTCAAGGTCTCGCCCAAAGCCCAGGCCCTGATCGGCCTGACCGAGCGTGTCGCCTATGTCCGGCTCAATACGACCAAGCCGCCCTTCGACAATCCCAAGCTCCGACTCGCGGCGGCCTATGCGATCGACAAGCAGGCGATGATCGACGGCCTGCTCGGCGGCTACGACAAGCAGGTGCCGGAACTGCTGACCCCCGCCATCTTCGGCTGGGTCGATGGCATCAAGGCGCCGGAGCACGACCTCGCCAAGGCCAAGGCGCTGATTGCCGAGGCTGGCCCGGCCGCGAAGGCGGAGATCGACCTCTCGACCGCGCCGGTCTTCGACCAGCGCATCGTCCAGGCGATCCAGCAGATGCTGGTCGATGCGGGCTTCAACGTGAAAATCGCGATGTCGGACATGGCGACCTATCTGAAGCGCGCCCAAGCCGGGCCGGAGACGACATCGCTGCTCAGCTTCGGCCGCTGGTCCTGCGCCTGCCAGGATGCCGACGGCGTGCTCTTCCCGCTGCTGCACAAGAGCAGCGGCTGGTCGGCCTATCGCAATCCGAAGATGGACGCCCTGCTGGAAGAGGCCCGCGCCACACTGGACACGAACAAGCGCCTCGCGGCCTACAAGCAGGTGCATGAGATCGTCGCCGCCGACGTGCCGGTCGTGCCGCTCTATCAGGCCGTGGTGATCTATGGCGCGGCCAAGAACCTGACCTTCCAGCCGACGCCCAACGAAAGCATGTTCTTGAACCGGATGAGCTGGAAGGACTGAGCCGCCGTGCCGGGTTTCCTGATCCGCCGGCTGGGCCAGGCGCTCGTCACCATCCTCGGGGTGGTGACGCTGATCTTCTTCGTCCAGCGCCTGACGGGAGACCCGACCTATCTGCTCGTCCCGGAAACGGCGACGCAGGCCGATATCGCGGCCTTGCGCCACCAGCTCGGCTTCGACCGGCCGCTGGTGGTGCAGTATCTCGACTTCCTCGGAGAGCTCGCGCGTTTCGATCTCGGCCAGTCGGTGGTGCAGCGCGTGCCGGTGACCACGATCATCGCCTCGCGCCTGCCCTATACGCTGATGCTGGCGGCCGGCGCGCTCCTCGTCGCCTGCGGCATCGGCGTGCCGATCGGTATCCTGCTCGCGATCTTCCGCAATTCGCCTGCCGCGAAGGCGGCCGCCGGCTTCGTCCTTGCCGCCCAGAGCATGCCGACCTTCTGGAGCGGCATCCTGATGATCCTGGTGTTCTCGGTGCTGCTCGGCTGGCTGCCGCCCTCCTCCACCGGCGGTCTCTCGCATCTCATCATGCCGTCCTTCGCGCTCGGCCTGCTCAGCATGGCGACCTTCGCGCGGATCACCCGCTCGGCCCTGTTCGACGAGCTCTCGAAGGACTATGTCCGCACCGCCCGCTCGCGCGGCGTCCGCAGCGGGCGATTGCTGATCCGCCATCTCGCGCGCAACGCCTCGATCCCGGTCATTACCGTCGCGGCGCTCGAAATCTCGAACCTGCTGGCCGGTGCCGTCATCGTCGAGACGGTCTTCGCGTGGCCCGGCCTCGGACAGGTCACCGTGCAGGCGATCCTGGCGCGCGATTTCATGATCGTGCAGGGCGTCGTCCTGCTCGGGGCCTTCGTCACCGTGCTGCTCAACCTCATGTCGGACCTGCTCTACAGCCTGGTCGATCCGCGCATCGTGCTGGAGGGTGCGCCGTGAGCGTCGCAACCGCACGCCCGATGCCGCGCGGCCGGCGCAGCGCGCTATGGCGCTGGTGGCCGGTGGGCATCATCGCGTTCGTCGTGCTGGTCGCGGTATTCGCGCCCTGGCTCGCGCCCTATGATCCCAACCAGCAGAACCTGCTGGGCCGGCTGAAGCCGCCCGGCACGGTCTCGCGCAGCTTCCATTACTGGCTCGGCAGCGACGAGCTCGGCCGCGATCTGCTCAGCCGCGTCATCCATGGCGCGCAGATATCGCTGATCGTCGCCTTCGCCTCGGTGATCCTTTCCGGCATCGTCGGCACGACGCTCGGCATGATCGCCGGCTATCGGCGCGGCTGGGTCGAGATCGCGGTGATGCGCGTCGTCGACGTCTTCCTGTCGATCCCGGCGATCCTGCTCGCGATCATCACCGTCGCGGTGCTCGGCCCCGGCATCGTCAACGTCATCATGGTGCTCGCGCTGACGCGCTGGCCGCGCTACGCCCGCATCGCCTACAGCCAGACGCTCTCCGTCGCGAACATGCCTTATGTCCGGCTCTCAGCGCTGATGGGGGCGAGCGCGCCGCGCGTGCTCTTTCGCCATGTCCTGCCCAATATCGTCGGCGCGGTCAGCGTCGTCGCGACGCTCGAGTTCGGCCTGATGATCCTGTTCGAGGCGGGGCTCTCCTTCCTCGGGCTTGGGGTGCAGCCGCCGACCGCGAGCTGGGGCGCGATGCTATCGACCGGCCGGAACTATGTCGCGACCGCGTGGTGGGTCGCGACGCTCCCCGGCGCCTGCCTGTTCGTGCTGGTGCTCGCCGTCAATCTCACCGGCGACGCCGTGCGCGACCGCCTCGATCCTCGCCATCGCTAAGGAGTCAGCCCATGTTCGACGACATCAAGGGGAAGCGCGCCGTCGTCACCGGCGCCTGCGGGGTCATCGGCCGCTGGATCGCCGAGGTGCTGCACGAGGCCGGCGCCACGCTCTGCCTGACCGATGCGCGCGCTGGCGATCTGGAAGAGCAGGCCAAGGCGATGGACCTCTCGGGCGAGAGCTTCGTCATGCCGGCCGACCTGACCGACGAGGCGTCGATCGTGGCGCTTGCCAGCGAGATCGGGAAGCGCTGGGGCGCCGCCGACATCCTCGTCAACAATGCCGGCATCTATCCGAGCGCCTTCCTGCTGGACACGACGACCGCCGAGTTCGACCGCATCCTCGGGATCAATCTCAGGGCGCCGTTCATCCTGACCCGCGAACTCGCCACCCAGATGGTGCGCAAAGGCGTGAAGGGCTCGATCATCAACATCTCGTCCGGCGCCTCGCGCAAGATGCGCCGCACCGCCTGCATCTACTCGATGTCGAAGACAGCGCTCGACCGATTGACCAAAGGCTTCGGCGTCGAGCTCGCCGAATACGGCATCCGCTCCAACGCGCTGGAGCCGGGCTTCGCCGCCGGCAGCACGGTCAGCGCCCTGACCGACGCGCATATCCAGAACACCGTCGCGCAGATTCCGCTCGGCCGCGCATCCTCGCGCGCCGATGTCGGCAACGCCCTCCTTTATCTCGCCAGCGACGCCTCGGCCTATGTCACCGGCGCGACCTTGACGGTCGATGGCGGCAACTCGATCGGCTCGCTCGCCGTCCATCAGGACAAGAAGCAGGCGCTCTGAGGAGGTTGAGCCCATGATCGCCCCGAACGCCGCCCGCCCCGCCTATGAATGGCCGCAGGGCAAGTCGAGCGCCTTCTGCTTCACGATCGATGTCGATGCGGAGAGCCCCTATCAGTGGAGCCTGCCGGAGGGCGCGCCGGTCGCACTCGGCCAGATCGAGCAGCGACTGTTCGGCCCGCGCGTCGGCATCTGGCGCCTGCTCGACCTGCTCGACCGCTACGGCATCAAGGCGACCTTGTTCGTGCCGGGGCTGATCGCGAAGAACCATCCGGAGCTGCTGCCGGCCTTCGTCGAACGCGGCCATGAGATCGGGCTGCACGGCTATTTCCACGAACTCGCGACCGAAGCCGGGCCGGAGGAGTTCGCCCGCGCGATGGATGAATCGCTGGCGCTGTTTAAGAGCCAGGCGGGTGTCGTTCCCAAGGGCTTCCGCTCCCCAGCCTGGGAGATGACGCCCTTCATGCTGGAGGAGGTGAAGCGGCGCGGGCTCTACGATTCCTCGCTGATGGGCTTCGACCATCCCTATACGATCGATGGTGTCACGCAGGTCCCGGTGCTCTGGGCCGTCGATGACGCCGTCTATTTCCGCTTCACCGGCAGCGCGCAGGACCGCGCTCCGCCGTCGCCGCAGAACGGCATCCTCGATGCCTGGCTGGACGAATGGGAGGTGCTGCATCGCGAGGGGCGGATGATGATGCTCACCGTCCATGACTGGATTTCCGGCCGGGCCGGGCGCGTGCGCATGCTGGAGAAGCTGCTCGACGTGGTGACGGCCTCGCCGGGCGTCTGGATCGCGACCGTCGGCGAGCTTGCGGAACATCACGCCGCGAGCGCCAATGCGCAACGCTTCAGCGTGCCGATGCGCCTGCCGCAGCCGAGCGCGCCCTTGCGCTTCCGGACCAAAGCCTGATGCAGACCTTCAGCATCCGCCGCCCGGCCGTCCACTCCCAGCATGGGCTCGTCGCTGCGCAGAACCGCCACGCGGCCGAAGCCGGCGCGGCCGTGCTCGCGCACGGCGGCAACGCGATGGACGCGGCGATCGTCACCGCGCTGGTGCTGAGCATCGTCGAGCCTTGGCTGTCGGGCGTGGGCGGCGGCGGCTTCCTGATCCATGCCGATGGCAAGACGGGCGCGCTCGATACGCTCGATTTCAACGTCCGCTCGCCGCGCGGGCTCGATCCGGCGGATTATCCGCTGACCGATGCGGGCTCAGGCAACTGGTTCGCCTGGCCCGCCGTCGTGGGCGAGCGCAATGTCGCGGGCTACAGCGCGATCTGCGTGCCCGGCGCCATCGCCGGCTTTGCCGCGGCGCTCGAACGCTACGGCACGATCTCCTGGGGCGAGGCGTTGCAGCCGGCGATCGAGCATGCAGAGCGCGGGCTGGAGATCGACTGGTACGCCGCGCTCTGCATCGCGGTCGAGGTCGCCGGCCTGTCGCGCGATCCCGCGATCTCCGCGCTGCTGCTCGACAACGGTCAGCCACCCAAGGCCGGCGCCGATACCCGCCGCTTCAAGCCGATGACGGCCAAGGCCGCGCTGCTGACGCGGCTGGCGAAGGCTGGCGCCCGCGATTTCTACGAGGGCGAGGCGGCGCGCCTGATCGCCGGCGATCTCGAAGCCGGCGGCTCGGCCATCCGCTTCGACGATCTTGCGAGCTATCAAGCCGTCTGGTCGCCGGCTTTGACCGGGCGCTACCGCGATCTCGACATCGCCGCCATTCCCGGCCTCAGCGGCGGCCCGACCTTCTTCGACGCCGCGCGGCGCGTCGAGGCAGGTGGCCTTGGGCAGGGCAGTTCCGAGGCCGATGCGGCGCTGACCTATGCGACTGCGATCCGCGAGGCCTATGCGGTGAGGCTCAACAGCATGGGCCATGCCGCGACGCCGCAGGCCGGCTGTACCTCGCATGTCAGCGTCGTCGACCGCGACGGCAACATGGTCTCGCTGACCAACACGCTGCTCTCGCGCTTCGGCGCGCGGGTCGCTCTGCCGCGGGCCGGCATCATCATGAACAATGGCATGATGTGGTTCGATCCGCGCCCCGGCCAGCCCAACAGCTTGGCTCCCGGTGTGAAGCCTCTGGCGAACATGTGCCCGTTGGTACTGAGCCGCAGCGGAAAACCCTGGCTCGCGATCGGCGCCGCGGGCGGCCGCACGATCTTCCCGACACTGCTGCAGATGATCTCCGGCATCGCCGATTTCGGGCTCTCGCTGGAAGACGTGTTCCATCGGCCGCGCATCGACGCCTCCACCCCGCGCATCAAAGTCGACGCAAGGGCCGAACCGGATGTGGCGGCGCGGGTCGCGGGCGCCTTCCCGGTCGAGATCGTCGAGGACACGCTCTATCCCGTGAACTTCTCGGTGCCCTCCGCCGTGATGCGGGCGGAGGATGGCTTCCTCGGCATGGCCCACCCGACCAGCCCCTGGGCCGCGGTCGCGGCGGCCTCGGTATGAGCGATCATACCAACCCGATGCTGGCGATCGAGGGGCTCGCCATCGAGATCGACGGCAACCGCATCGTCGACGGCGTCTCGCTCGGCGTCGAGACCGGCCGCATCCTCGCGATCGTCGGCGAATCCGGCTGCGGCAAGAGCCTGACGGCGCTCTCCGTGCTCGGGCTGCTACCGGGCGCGGCACGGGTCTCCAACGGCTCGATCAGGCTCGGCGGGCGTGAATTGACCGGACTTTCCGAAGCGGAGTTGTCGGAGGTGCGCGGCAACGATGCCGCGATCATCTTCCAGGAGCCGGTCGCCTCGCTGAACCCGCTGATGCGGGTCGGCGAGCAGGTCGAAGAGGCGCTGCTGCTGCATCGCGGCTTGGCGCGCGCCGCTGCGCGCGAGGAAGCGATCGCGATCATGGCGCGCGTCGGCATTCCCGATCCGGCACGGCGCGCCCGGCAATACCCATTCGAATTATCCGGCGGCATGTGCCAGCGCATCATGATCGCCTCGGCCCTGATCTGCCGGCCGTCGCTGCTGATCGCGGATGAGCCGACGACGGCGCTCGACGTCACCATCCAGGCGCAGATCCTCGACCTGATGCGCCGCTTGCGCGACGAGGTCGGCAGCGCCGTCGTGCTGATCACCCATGACATGGGCGTGGTCGCCGACCTCGCCGACGATGTCTGCGTGATGTATGGCGGCCGGATCGTCGAGAGCGGCCCGGTCGACGCCATCTTCGCCGAACCGAGCCATCCCTATACCCGCCTGCTGCTCGGCACGATCCCGAAGCTCGACGGCGCCAGAAAGACGGTGCTGCGCACGATCGAGGGCATAGTGCCGCCGGCCGGCGCCTGGCCGGAAGGCTGCCGGTTCCGCACGCGCTGCCCACTCGCGGACGAGGCTTGTGAGCAGGCTCCGCCCGCCGTTGCGGTAGGCGCTTCCCATCGCGCCGCCTGCTGGCATGTCGACCGGCTGGAGGCGATGGCATGAGCGCGCCCCTGCTGGAGGTCCGCGACCTCAAGGTGCATTTCCCGCTGCGCGGCGGCATCGGCACGCCGGGCGGCGTGGTCAAGGCCGTCGACGGCATCTCACTCGACCTCCACGCCGGGCGGACGCTTGCGCTGGTCGGCGAATCCGGCTGCGGCAAGTCGACTACCGCCTATGCCGTGGTCGGGCTGGAGCGGGCAACGGCCGGCACGATCCGCTTCGACGGGCGCGACATCACCGCGCTGAAGGGGCGCGAGCGGGCGGCACTGGCGCAGGATATCCAGATCGTCTTCCAGGACCCGTCCTCGGCGCTTGATCCGAAGATGACGATCGCGGACAGCATCGCCGAGCCGCTCGCCATCGCCGGGCGCAGCCGCGCCGATCGCAAGACCCGCGTCGCCGAGTTGCTGGATCGTGTCGGCCTGCCTGCCGCGCTGGCGGAACGCCTCCCGAGCGCGCTCTCGGGCGGACAGCGCCAGCGCGTCGTCATCGCGCGGGCGCTCGCCCTGTCGCCGCGCTTGCTCGTGCTCGACGAGCCGGTCTCCGCGCTCGATGTCTCGATCCGCTCACAGGTGCTGAACCTGCTGCTCGAGTTGCAGCGTGATCTCGGCCTGTCCTATCTCTTCATCTCGCATGACCTCTCGGTCGTTCGGCATATCGCGGACGAAGCGATGGTGCTCTATCTCGGGACTGTCGCCGAGCAGGGTCCGGTCGATGCGATCTTCGAGCGGCCGCAGCACCTCTATACGAAGGCGCTGCTCTCCGCGATCCCGCTGCCGGACCCGCGCGCGCAGCGCCATCGCGAGAAGATCATCCTGAGCGGCGATCTGCCGAGCCCGCTCTCGCCGCCGGTCGGCTGCCCCTTCGTGACGCGCTGTCCGGAACGGATCGGAGTCTGCTCCGAGGAGCGCTTCCCGCTCGCGGCCGGCGATACGGGAACCGAGGCGGCCTGCGTTCATGTCGGCCGGCAGGTGGCAAGCTAGCCGCGCACGCGCTCCCACTCCGCGAGGGCGAGCAGGAGATGGTAGAGCACCCGGACCGGGATCACGGTCTGGGTGGGCGTTCCATCCTTCGCGAGTTGGTTGAACCAGAGGCCCGTATCGGGCGCGACGAACCAGCGGAACAGGCTGGCGAGATGCTTGTCGAGACGCGCGGCCGCGTCGGCATCGTCCAGAAACTCGATCCGGGCGAGGAAGGCCTTGATCGCTTCGGTCTGCGGCCAGAGCAGCTTGGTCGAGGCCGTAACATGGCCAGAGCGGTCAAACACGTCGAAGGCAGCGAGCGGGCCGGCCGAACCATCGTCGAGACCATGCCGGATCGCGAAGCCATAGAGCCTCTCCGCCAGATCGCGTGCCTGCGTCTCGCCCGTCAGGCGCCAGTGATGCAGAAGCAGCCAGGTCCATTCGAAATGATGGCCCGGCTCGCAGGCGTGGCCGGCCGAACCGGAAGCCGGCTGCCAGTCGTCAGTGAAATACTCGCCGAGCGTGCCGGTCTCCGTATCGACCAGATTCGCGCGCGCGAGCCGGACGATCGCATCGGCATGGTCGAGCCAGCGTTGCTCGCCGGTCGCTCCCGCCAGGGCGTGAAACGCTTCCAGCAGATGCATATGCGGGTTCTGCCGCCGCGGCAGCGTGCCCAGCGTATCCTCGACGAAACCGCCCTGCGGATGTGCCATCTCGCGTTCGATGAAGCCGATCACTTCGTCTGCGATCGCGAGCGCCTGACCGTCCTGAGTCGCGCGGTAGTACCAGGCCATGGCGAAGAGGACGAAAGCGAGGTCGTAGAGATCGGTGCGGGCATCGACCGAGGTCCCGTCTTCGCGGACGGAATGCAGGAAGCGTCCCTGCCCGCCCTCCCGGCAAACGTCGCGCAGGAAGGCGAAGCCATGGCGAGCGGCGGCGAGCGCCCCGCTCTCCGGATCGAGCAGATGGGCATGGCTGAAGACATAGGTCAGCCGGGCGGTGACCAGCGTCGTTCTCACCGGGCCGAAATCTCGCACGGGATCGGCCGGGTCGAACATCTCGACGAATCCGGCGCGGCCGGGCCGGACGGCACGATCGATCCAGGCCGGGATGAGGATTTCTCTGAGCCACGCCTTCGACGGCAGATCGTTAGCGCTCTTCGGAGCCTCTTCACGCTTCATCTGGCGATATCCCCGGTGAGGCAAGAACGGACGAGTGCGGCGCTTTTCACCAAGCCGCTACAGCTCCGAGCCGATAGCGGCCGCCGGAGCTCGCGTCCACATCGCCCAGTGCAGAGCGCTACAGCGCGCCCCGGCCGACGACTTCGCGCATGGCGATATAACTGTGGTACTCCGCAACATTCGGATCGTCGTGGAAGACCTCGCGCGTGAAAGCCGCGTAAGCCGCCATGCTCTCGACCTGCAGGTGCAGCACGAAATCCGCGTCGCCTGTCACATAGGAGGCGTGCTTGACCTCGGGCCGGGCTTGGAGCTTCCGGGCGAAATCGCCATAGGTCCGCGAGCCCTGGATGATCGAGACGGTGACATGCACCGTCACCGGCACGCCCATGATTTCGGGGCTGACGACCGAGACATCGGCAGTGATGACCTTTTCCGCCCGCAGGCGCCGCAACCGCCGCAGGACCGCGCTCTGGGACAGGCCCACACGCTCGGCCAGCACGCGCGCCGGCGTCTGATTATCGGCCTGCATCTCTTTCAGCAGGGCGTAATCGAATGTGTCGAAATCGACCGTTTTAGCCATTGGAGCCTTCATCATCGGCGAATTTCGTCATTGGATAGCAAAAATGGGCGACTATCGCCAAGCGCTTGCCGGCATGATCTGGTCCATATGCCGCCTCTGCCGGCGGTGACGAACCCGGGAAACAGGTCATGACTGCGACGAAGTGGACCAAGAGAAGCCTTGCCGCGCAGGCCATGGGCAAGATCGACCCGACCACCAAGGGCGTCGTGCCGCCGATCCATATCTCGACGACCTATATCCGCGACGAGGATAACGGCTACTCGACCGGCTTCATCTATGGCCGCCCGGACAACGAGACGGTGCATGAGGCGCAGGCCGTGCTCGCCATGCTGGAAGAGGCCAAGGCCGGCGCGCTGCTGTTCGGTTCGGGCATGGCTGCTGCGACCGCCGTGTTCCAGGCGCTCTCGCCGGGCGACCATGTCGTCGCCTCCAAGGTTATGTACTGGGCGCTGCGCGCCTGGCTGCTCAACGAGGCGACGCGCTGGGGCATCAAGGTCGATTTCGTCGAGACCGACGATCTCGCCGCGCTCAAGGCCGCCGTGAAGCCGGGCACGACCAAGCTGGTCTGGATCGAGACGCCTTCGAATCCGCTCTGGACCATCACCGATATCGCGGCGGCGGCGGAAATCGCGCACAAGGCGGGCGCGAAGCTCGCCGTCGACTCGACCTGCGCCTCGCCGGTCCATACCCGCCCGCTGACGCTCGGTGCCGACATCGTCATGCATGCCGCGACGAAGGTGCTGAACGGCCATTCCGATGTCGTCGCAGGCGCGCTCTGCGCCCGCGAGGACGATGAGTTCTGGAACCGGGTCAAGACGGTCCGCAAGGGCCAGGGCGGCATTCTCGGCCCGTTCGAGGCCTATCTGCTGATGCGCGGCATGCGCACGCTCCATGTGCGGCAGGAGCGGCAGGCAGCCAGCGCCATGGCGCTGGCGCAGCGGCTCTCGGCGCATCCGCTGGTGGCGCGCGTGCTCTATCCCGGCCTGCCGCAGCATCCCGGCCACGACATCGCGGCCCGGCAGATGGAGAACGGCTTTGGCTTCATGCTGTCGGTGCAGGTCACCGGCGGCGAGGCGGCGGCGATCGGCACGGCGGCTCATGTCGAACTGTACAAGCGCGCGACTTCGCTCGGCGGTGTCGAGAGCCTGATCGAGCATCGCGCCTCGATCGAAGGTGCCGGCTCGCCCTGCCCGACCGACCTGCTGCGCCTGTCGACCGGCATCGAGGATATCGATGACCTCTATGCCGATCTCGACCAGGCGCTGAAGGCTGGACATCGCGCATAAGGCATCTGCCATGACTGTGACAGGCTCCGCCTCCATGCCGGCCAGTCAGACGGTCGGCAAAGCCCTCCTGATGGTCACGGCCTTCGGCTGGGGCCTCAACTGGTCGGTGCTGAAATTCGTCCTGCAGGACTGGCCTCCGCTCTTCGCGCGAGGGACGGCCGGGCTCATCGGCGCGCTGTGCGTTGCCCTGCTGGCGATAGCTCGCGGCGACAGCCTTGCCGTACCAAAGGAGGCCCGCACGTCTCTCGTGATCGCGTCTGCGATCAACGTCTTCGCCTGGATGGGCTTTACGGCGCTGGCGCTGAACTGGCTCAAGGTCTCGGAAGGGGCGCTGATCGCCTATTCGATGCCGATCTGGGCGATGATGCTCGCCTGGCCCCTGCTCGGTGCGCGTCCGACCCGGCGCAGCCTGGTGGCGTTGGGCCTGAGCATCACCGGCATGGTCGTTCTGATGGGCGGCCCCGAATTCAGCGTGGCCAAGCTACCCGGCGCCCTGTTCGCCCTGGCGGCGGCGGTGCTGTTCGCGCTCGGCACCGTCAAAGCGCGGAAGCCTCTCGCCATGCCGGCCCCGGCGGTTGCGGCCTGGCAGGTCGCTCTGGGCTGCCTGCCCATGGTGGTACTGGGCCTTACGCTGGAGCAGCCGCATATCACGGCCCTGTCGGCGCGCGGAGCGCTGGGGCTTGCCTACATGGCTATCGGCCCGATGGCGCTCTGTTATCTCACCTGGTTCGGCGCGCTCAAGCGGCTGCCGACCGCCGTCGCCGCGACCAGCATGTTGATCGTGCCGGTCGTGGGCACGCTGACCGCCGTGCCGCTGCTGGGCGAAACACTTGGGCTGCGGGAGTTGATCGCGATCGTGCTGACCATCGGCGGTGTCGCCCTGGCGCTGCGACGCGATCCGGCGCGCCGCGAAACCTGATCCGTCGAGCTTATGCCCCAAGTCTTGCCGACGCCTGCATTGTTTCAAATGATTATAAACTAGCCAATAATAATTGACAGCTTTGACGCATGGGAATCTAACCGCGGCCTCATCTTGTGAACTGCGCTGGCAGGAGAAGGTCGCCATGACGTCATACTCGTCCCTTGCATTGCGGATCGGCGTGCTCGCCGTCACGCTCGCCATGACGGGCGCCGTCCGGGCTCAGGACGGCATCACCGTCTACAATGCCCAGCATGCCAGCCTGACGCAGGCCTGGGCCGACGGCTTCACCAAGGAAACCGGCATCAAGGTGACGATCCGCAAGGGTTCGGACACCGAGCTCGCCAACCAGATCGTCCAGGAAGGCGCCTCCTCCCCCGCCGACGTCTTCGTCACCGAGAACTCGCCGGCCATGGTGCTGGTCGAGAAAGCCGGACTGTTCGCGACCTTGCCGAAGGATATCCTCGACCAGGTTCCGAGCCAGTTCCGCCCTACGAGCGGGCGCTGGATGGGCGTCGCGGCGCGCAGCACGGTCTTCGCCTATGACAAGCGCAAGCTGAAGGAAGCCGACCTGCCGAAGTCGATGCTCGATCTCGCCGACGCCAAGTGGAAGGGCCGCTGGGCCGCCTCGCCGTCGGGCGCGGATTTCCAGGCGATCGTCGGCGCGCTGCTGGTCCTGAAGGGCGAGCCCGCCACGGCCGACTGGCTCAAGGCGATGAAGGCGAATTCCAGCGCCTATCGCGGCAACAGCGTCGCCATGAAGGCGGTCAATGCCGGCGAAGTCGAAGGCGCAGTGATCTATCACTACTATTACTTCGGCGACCAGGCGAAGACCGGCGAGAACAGCGCCAATGTCGGGCTGCATTATTTCCGTCATCAGGATCCCGGCGCCTTCCTCAGCACCTCCGGCGCGGGCGTGCTGGAATCCAGCAAGCACAAGAAGGAGGCCGAGGCCTTCGTGAAGTGGATGAGCGGCAAGCATGGCCAGGCCGTGCTGCGCGACGGCGATTCCTTCGAATACGCCATCGGCAACGGCGAGGCCTCGAACCCGAAGCTGGAGCCGATCGCCAAGCTCGATGCACCGAAGGTCGAACCCTCGCAGCTCGACAGCAAGAAGGTCACCGAGCTGATGACGGCCGCCGGCCTGCTCTGAGCCGGTTGCGCCGGCTCACCATGCGTGCGAGAGGCCCTCGCACGCATTTTCCCCATGACCGTTTCGCTTTCCCTGGATACATCGGCCCTGCCCCTCACGCGGCAGCGCAATCTCGCTGGCCGGGCGATGCTGCTCCTCGCGAGTGGCGTGGCCCTCTGCGCCCTGCTGCCGCTCGGTTTCATCGTGTGGATCGCGATCGAGACCGGTTGGCAGACGGCGCTGGCCCTGATCTGGCGGCCGCGAGTCGGCGAATTGCTCGTCAATACGCTGCTGCTCGAATTCTGCACGCTGCCGCCCGCGATCGGGCTGGCCGTCGCGCTGGCCTGGCTGACCGAGCGCAGCGACATGCCCGGTGCGAAATTCCTGTCCTGGCTTGCCGTCGCACCGCTCGCAGTGCCGGCCTTCGTCCAGTCCTATGCCTGGATCAGCCTGTTCCCGCGTTTCCATGGATTGCCGGCGGCAACGCTGGTCTCGGTCCTCGCCTATCTCCCATTCCTCTACCTGCCGGTCGCCGCGCAGATGCGCCGACTCGATCCAGAGCTCGAGCACGCCGCCGCCTCGCTCGGGCAGTCTCCGGCACGCGTCTTCCTGCGGGTAGTGCTGCCACAATTGCGGCTCGCGGTCTGCGGCGGCAGCCTGTTGGTCGGCCTGCATCTGCTGGCGGAATACGGGCTCTATGCCATGATCCGCTTCGACACCTTCACCACCGCGATCATCGACCAGTTCCAGTCGAGCTATAACGGCCCCGCCGCCAACATGCTGGCCGGGGTGCTGGTGCTGAGCTGCATCGGCCTGATCGGGCTGGAATGGCTGCTGCGCGGCGGCGCCCGTTATGCCCGGATCGGCTCCGGCGCCCCGCGCCCGGCGCCGCGCCGGCAGCTCGGCACCTGGCGATGGCCCGCCATGGCGCTGCCGATCACGCTTGCAGTCCTCAGCCTCGGCGTGCCCGCATTGACCTTGTCGGGCTGGCTCCTGGCCGATGGAGATTCCGTCTGGCAGCAGGGGGCGTTGGCTGCGTCGCTGGCGACGACGCTCGGCTATGCCGCGGCGGGAGCCTTCGCCGCGGTCGCTGTGGCGCTCCCAATGGCCTGGCTCTCGGTGCGGGCACCCGGCCGGGCGACACGCTTCCTGGAAAGCTGCCACAGCTATCCAGGCGCCCTGCCCGGCGTCGTCGTGGCGCTGGCGCTGGTCACCGTGACCGTGCGCATCGCCCTGCCGCTCTATCAGACCGTCGCGACGGTGATCCTGGCCTATGTCCTGATGTTCCTGCCGCGGGCGCTGGTCGGCTTGCGTGCCGGCATCGCGCAGGTTCCCGTCGAGCTGGAGCGCGCGGCGGCCTCGCTCGGCCGCAACCCGGCGCGCACCTTGCTCGCCGTCACGCTGCCGCTCGCCGCCCCGGGCGTCGCCGCCGCGATGGCCTTGGTCGCAATGGGGGTCGCGACCGAGCTGACGGCCACATTGCTGCTCGCCCCCAACGGCACGCAGACGCTGGCAACGGAATTCTGGGCACTGACCAGCGAACTCGACTACGCGAAAGCAGCGCCTTATGCCGTGCTGATGATCCTCCTCTCGCTGCCGATGACCGCGCTGCTGCACGCCCAGGCACGGCGGTCCCTGAACGCATGACCCAGCTCGTCATCTCCAATGTTTCGAAGCGCTACGGCGCCACAGCCGCGCTGGATGGCGTCTCGCTCGCTGTCGAGCCCGGCAGCCGCGTCGCGATCGTCGGGCCATCCGGATCGGGCAAGACCACCTTGCTGCGCGTCATCGCCGGCTTCGAGGCACCCGATGCCGGGACAGTCATGCTGGACGGGCAGTTGCTGGCCGATGGGCCGGCGATCGCACCCGCCCACCGCCGCCCGATCGGTTACGTCACCCAGGATGGAGCCCTGTTTCCGCATCTCGACATCGCCGGCAATCTCGGCTTCGGCCTCGCCCGAGACGAGCCGGATCGTGCCAGGCGGCTGCGCGAGCTGATGGAACTCGTCGAGCTCGACCCCGCGATGCTGACGCGCAAGCCCCATCAGCTCTCGGGCGGGCAGCAGCAGCGTGTCGCCTTGGCGCGTGCGCTCGCCCGCAAGCCTGCGTTGATGCTGCTCGACGAACCGTTTTCGGCGCTCGACACCGGCTTGCGCGAAAGCGTCCGGCAGGCGGTGGCGCGCGTGCTCGCCAAAGCCGGCATCACGACGATCCTGGTCACGCATGATCAGGGCGAGGCCTTGTCCTTCGCCGACCAGCTCGCAGTGATGCGCGAGGGCCGGCTGGCGCAGACCGGCGGTCCCTACGAGCTCTACTGGCGGCCGACCGATATCGAGACGGCGCAGTTCCTCGGCAATGCCGTGCTATTCGAAGCCCGGATCGAGGCGGTCGGCGTCTCCTGCGCCCTGGGGCGCCTCGCGGCCGAAACGGGCGGTCGCAGCGGGCGTGGCACGATCATGCTCCGGCCGGAGCAATTCCAGTTGTCCGCCAGCGGCCCCGGCGTGGAAGCGCGCGTGGAGGACCTCGCCTTCCGCGGCGCTCAGTGCAGCGTCAACCTGCTCATCCGGAACCGGGAAACCGAGATCCGCTTCACCGCGCAAGTCTCCAGCATCGAACCGCCCGAGATCGGCGACACCGTCTTCGTGTCGATCAGGGGTTCCGCATTCCTGCTGCCCGCCGTCTAGAGGCATGCCGCGATCTGGCCAGTGCTTCCGCGCTCGCTCACGCGACAGGTTCCGGGCCTCAGGCAGGGAGCAGCGCCGATGCTCCCGGACGCAAGGCCGTTACGACGACCGACCGATCTTTGCGGGCGCCGTCGCCTTTTCGAAGCGATAGACGCTCTCAGCCAATCCACGGCCGCAGCCGTCAATGGCAAAGACACTGCCCGAGCGCGGCGCTTCCGCCAGTTGCTGGGCCGACAGGCGGATGCGTGCCGAGGTCACGTAGAGCGTCTCGCGATTCGGGCCACCGAAGGTGCAACTGGTCGGGCGCGGTACCGGCAGGCTGATCGTCTGGTCGATCCGCCCGTCCGGATCGAAGCGGATGAGCTGCCAACCGTCCCATTGCGCACTCCAGACGTAGCCCTCGGCATCGACGGTCAGACCGTCGGGAACGCCCATATGGTCGAGGGTCTGAGCGAAGACACGGCGGTTCGCGATCGTCCCGCTCTCGACGTCGAAATCGTAGACGAAGATCGTCCGGGCCAGCGAGTCGGTGAAATACATGCGGCGGTCGTCGGGACTCCAGCCCAAGCCGTTGGAGATGCCGATGCCGCGCTCCAGGCAATGCACCGAGCCGTCGCGGTCGAGCCGGTAGAGGCTACCGGCACCGGGCGCGACGCCCATATCCATGGTGCCAGCCCAGAAACGGCCGCGCGAGTCGCATTTGCCATCGTTGAAGCGGTTGTTCGGCTTGTCGGCTTCGGGGGCGATCAGCGGCGTGGACACGCCCGTTTGCGGGTCGAAGAGGGCGAAGCCCGATTGCGCGGCGAGGACCAAGCCACCGGTCGAGCAAGGAGCGAAGGCGCCGACCAGCTCGCCAAGCCCGACGACATGGTCCGCCCCACTTGCCGGGTCCGAGCGGTGCAGGGCCGGAGCGAGGATATCGACCCAGTCGAGCCGCTTCTCCGCCTCGTTCCAGACCGGGCCCTCGCCAAGGAAAGCCTGAGTCTCGACCACGCAGCGCGCTCTCGTCGTCGTCATCGCAGAACGTCTCGTTTCCGGTTGTGAGAAGGCGGCCTGGCCGGTGATGCGCGCCGCGGCCTTGAGCAGATCGGCCCCGATTTCGTGCAGTCGGTCGGTGGTCAGGCGGAAGGCGGGCGCGACAACCGCCAGTGCCCCGATCGCGCGACCGCCATGGTCGAGGATCGGCGCGGCGACGGAGCGCTGACCCATGGCGAACTCTTCATCCTCGACGGCGTAGCGACGCGCCTTGGCGATATCGAGCTGGGCATCGAGCAACGGCAGCTCGGTCAGGCTACGCGCAGTATACGGAACGAGCTTGAGCCGGGCCAGCATGGCAGGCCGCAGCGCTCGTTCGGCGAAGGCGAGGATCGCCTTGCCGGCGGCGGTGCAGGATGCCGGCAGGATGCTCCCCTCCGCGACGGCGATGCCACCGATCGCGCGCGTCTCCAGCACCTTCGAGCAGACGATGTCGGGGCCATGCGGCAGCGCGACGAAGACCGTCTCGCCGGTCTGGACCTGCAGGCGGACGAGTTCCGGCTCGATCAGCGTCGGCAGGTCGAGATCGGCCTGGGCAAAGCGCCCGAACTCGATCAGCTTCCAGCCGAAGCGGTAGCGGTCGTCGCGGCGCTCGAAACGGACGAGCCCGCGCTCCAGCAGGGCTGCCAGGATACGATGTGCGGTCGCCTTCGGGAGGCCCGAGGCGCGCACGAGCTCGCTGAAGCTGGCCGCCCCACCGGCCTCCGACAATGCTTCGAGCAGGCCGATGCCCTTCTGCAGCGCAGCGGTGCCGCGCGCGGGGTCAGCGTCCCGCGATACCTCGTCTGCAACGTCGATCATCGCTTGCTTGACCTCCTAGGATCGGGCTTCTACGATGTTCTACATAATAAAACAAGTTCTACATTGTAGAACAATTAGGGAGAGCGAGATGACGATGTTCGATCGCCGCGTCGTTCTGGCAGGACTGGCTGCCACGGCAGCAATGCCCGCGGCCGCAGACGCGCAGGCGCCTACCAAGATCACCTATTGGGCCTGGACCGAGCATGTCGCCGCCGCCAATGCGGTGAAGGGCGAGTTCGAGAAGCAGAACCCCGGCATCACGGTCGAGGTCGTCAACCTCAATCCCTTCGACCTGCAGGACAAGTTCCTGGTCGCGCTCGCGGCCGGGACCGGCGGCCCGGATGTCGCCCTGATCCTGCAGCGTCGCTTCGACGGCTATCTGCCGACGGGCGGGCTGCTCGACACGACATCGGCCATGGCACCGCTCAAGGAGAGTTTTCCGGCCAGCGTCTATGCCTCGCTCGGCACCGGCGGCAAGACCTTCGCCGTTCCTTACGACCAGAATCCCGCCGTCTATTTCTACCGGGCGGACATCTTCGAGGCGAACGGCATCAAGGCGCCGCTCGAGACTTGGGATGACGTGGTCGCTGCCGGACGCATCCTGGCCGCCAAGGGCATCTTCATCGGCCATGTCTCGAGCCCGAGCGGTGTGCCGGGCGTCGCCAATCTCGTGCAGTACCTGCAATCGCGCAATGCGCAGATCTTCACGGCGGACGGCAAGCTGATCCGCGACAACAAGCTCGCGCAGGAGACGCTGCAGTTCTATTTCGACCTCGCCCGCAAGGAAAAGATCGTCTTCGAGTCGCGCAACAACGCCCCCGAATTCTTCCAGGCGATCAAGGACAGCAGGATTGCCGGCTATGCCGTGCCCGCCTGGGCGGTCTTCCGCCTGCAGAAGGAGGCGCCGGAGCACGCCGGCAAGTGGCGCGTCATGCCCTGGCCGAAATGGGGCAAGGACCAGCCCCCGACGACCGGGGCCTGGGGCGGCAACGTCCTCGCCATTCCGAAATCCTCCCGCAACAAGGAGGCGGCGCTGAAATGGGCGATGTTCATCGGCGCCAATGAGCTGACTCAGGTGAAAATCTGGCAAGAGGGCCATCTCGTCCCGGCCTTCGCACCGGCGCTGCGCTCGCCCGAACTGCTCAAGGGCGAGGCCTATCTCGGCGGCCAGTCGATCTATGAGGCCGGCCTCAAGGATCGGACGCTCAACGGCTTCAATTATTTCGACTGGGCCAAGGCCGAGGTGATCATCGGCAACCAGCTCGACCTGATGTTCGGTGGCAAGGCATCGCCGGCAGAGACCTGGGCCGAGATCGAGAAGCAGCTCGCCAGCCAGCTCGGCCGCTGACCGGTGAGCCGCCGATGAGCACGCCGACGGCGATAGGAACGGGAAGAGCGGGCTTCGGACCGCGGCTGCGCCGCGGGCTCACGCCCTATCTTTTCCTAGCGCCTTTCTTCCTGACCTTCATCGCCTTCTGGCTCGGACCGATCATCGCCTCGCTGATCTATTCCTTCACCGACTGGAGGGGCTTCGCCTCGCCGCGTTTCATCGGCCTCGGCAACTACAGCAAGCTGTTTTCCGACCCGCGCTTCTGGGTGGCGCTGAAGAACACGCTGTTCTACGGGTTCGCCTATGTGACGATCCTGAACGTCTCGGCCCTGGCGCTGGCGCTCTGCCTCGACAGCGCGTGGCTGCGCTTCAAGAATGCCGTCAAGGTCGGCTTCTTCCTGCCGGTGACGATCAGCCTCGTCGTCGCGGCCGTGATCTTCGAGATGATCTTCGCCAAGGGCGTCGGCCTCCTGAACATCGTGCAGAAGGGTCTCGGGCTGGGCGAGATCGACTGGCTCGGCGACCCACGTTTCTCCATTTGGGCGATCATCATCCTGCGTGTCTGGCGGGCGCTCGGCTATTACGCCGTGATCTATTTCGCCGGCCTCCAGGGCATTCCCGAGGATGTCAAGGAAGCGGCACGCCTCGATGGCTGCAGCCCCTGGCAGGTGACGCGCTACGTCACCTTGCCGCTGCTCAAGCCGGTCATCCTCTTCAGCGTGATCATGTCGACGATCTGGGCGCTCGAGCTCTTCGACGAACCCTGGGTGCTGACCAAGGGCGGACCGGCCGACAGCACGCTGACCATCGTGATCTACCTCTACCAGGCCGGCTTCCAATATGTCGAACTCGGCTATGCGGCTGCAGTCTCCTATGTGCTGACGCTGATGATCGTCGCGATCGCGATCGTCCAGAAGCTCCTTTCCGGGCGGGAGGTCGCATGAGCGAGCCATCCCGGGCGGACGCTCCCACGCCGGGGCTTGCCGCCTATCTCGGCACGCTGATCGTTCTGGCCCTGCTCGCGCTGGTGCTGACGCCAGTGCTGTGGGCGGTGCTCTCGGCCTTCAAGTCGCGCGCCGATATCTTCGCCGGCGATGTCTGGCCGCGCCGCTGGTCGCTGGAGAATTTCGACGAGCTCCTGGCGAAGACCTTCTACCTGCGCTGGATGGTGAACAGCCTCGTTGTGGCGCTCGCCAGCACGGTGCTCGGTTTGCTGTTCTGTTCGCTCGGCGGCTATGCCTTCGCCAAGTTCGACTTCCCCGGCAAGACGGTGATGTTCTGGGTGGTGATCGCCTCGGTCTCGATCCCCGCCTTCACCACGGTGATCCCGCTCTTCGGCTGGCTTGCGAAACTCGGCCTGCTCGACACCTATATCGTGCTGATCCTGCCCTTCGCCGCCAATGCCTTCGGCATCTTCCTGATGCGGCAATATGCGATGGCGGTCCCGAACGAACTGCTCGATGCCGGCCGCATGGACGGGGCCGGCGAGTTCCGCCTCTACTGGAGCGTCGTCTTGCCCTTGCTGCGCCCGGCGCTCGGCACGGTCGGCGTGCTGATCTTCATCGCTTCCTGGAACAGCTACATCTGGCCGCTGGTGATGATGCGCAGCGACGAGATGCTGACCCTGCCGGTCGGCGTCGCGACGCTGAAAGGCGACCAGCTGCCCGAATACGGGATGCTGATGGCTGCATCGGTCCTGTCGAGCGTGCCGATCATCATCGCCTTCCTGATCATGCAGCGCCAGTTCATCGCCGGCCTGACCCAGGGCGCGGTCAAGTAGCCAAGGAGCGCAAGCCGATGGATCTCGGATTGAGCGGCAAGGTCGTGCTGGTGACGGGAGCGGCACGCGGCATCGGGCTGACCAGCGCGCGCCGCTTCGCCGCCGAGGGCGCGCTGGTGATGCTTGCCGACCGCGACGCCGGCACGCTGGCCGAGGCGGCGGCTTCCGTGCCGGGCTCTCGAATGATCGCGGTTGATCTCACCGCGGACGGCACTGCCGATCTGGTACTGGACGCGACGCTCTCCGCCTTCGGTCGCCTCGACGCGCTCGTCAACAATGCCGGCATCAGCGAGCCCGCTCCGATCGCCACGACCACCCCGGAATCCTGGCGCCGGGTGCTCGCGGTCAATCTCGACGCCGTCTACCTGTTGTCTCGGGCAGCCATGCCGGCTCTCGCCGAGAGCAGGGGCGCGATCGTCTCGCTCGCTTCCTTCGCCGGCAAGCGCGGCACGCTGTTCGGCGACAACACCTCCTATTCGACCTCCAAGGCCGGCGTCATCGGCTTTACCCGGGCGCTGGCCATCGAGGCGGCCAAGGTCGGCGTGCGCGTCAATGCCGTCGCGCCCGGCCCCGTCGCGACAGAGCTGATCAAGGCGCTCACGCCCGATCAGCTCAAGCGCGTCACCGATTTCGTGCCGCTCGGCCGCATGGCCGAAACCGACGAGATCGCCGATCTCCTGCTTTTCCTGTCGTCATCGCGTTCGAGCTACATCACCGGCGAGGTGGTGAACGTGAACGGCGGGCTCTACATGGATTGAAGGCCACCATGGCGCTCCCCGACGATCCGCTCACCATCATCGCGACCCGCCACTGGCTGGTCTACATCCCCTTCGACAGCCCGATCGTCTGGGGCTCGGGTAAGCGCACCGGCTCGACCCGGCTGATCGTCGAGGTGACCACCGCCTCCGGCATCAAGGGCTATGGCGAGACGATCGCCTTGCTCGACTTCGTTCCGGTCGTGCTGGAGAAGGTCGTGCTGCCGCTGGCACTCGGTCGCAGCGTCGCCGATGTCGAGCGATTGCACCGCCATGTGCTCGGCGCCGGCTATTACCATCATGAGCGGGCCGTGGTGATGGCACTCGCCGCTGTCGAGATGGCGATGTGGGACGCGTTGGGCAAGCACGCCCGCCTGCCGCTGCATGCGCTGCTCGGCGGTGCCTATCGCCGGAAGATCGAGCTCGCCGCCTATCTCTTCGTCGCCGATCCCAAGCCCTGCGCCGAGACGGCAGCCCGCTTCCGCGACGAGGGTTACACCACCTTCAAGGTCAAGATCGGCCATGACGAAAAGAGCGACATCGCCCTGATGGAGGCTGTGCGCCAAGTCGTCGGCGCCGCGCCGCTGCGGGCCGACGTCAACGGCGCCTGGTCGCCCGGCACCGCACGGCGCCAGCTCGAGAAGCTGAAGGGACTCGATCTCGCTTATGTCGAACAGCCGCTCGTCCTGCACGATATCGCCGGCCATGCCGAATTGCGCCAGGTGCAGACGGTCCCGATCGCGATCGACGAAGGCGCCTACACGCTCGGCGATGTCGGCAATGTCGTGCGCGCCGCTGCCGCCGACGTGATCCTGCTCGATCCCCATGAGGAAGGCGGCATCTGGCAATGCGTCAAGGCCGCAGGCGTGGCCGAGGCTGTCGGCATCCCGGTGACGCTGCATTCGGGCGGCGAGCTCGGCCTGTCGCAGGCCGCCTATCTGCATCTGGCCGCCTCGATCCCGAATATGAACATCGCGATCGACACCGAATATTACTATCACAGCGTCGACATCGTCACCGAAGCCTTCGCGATCCGCGACGGGCGTCTCGACGTCCCGCAGGAGCCCGGCCTCGGTGTGCTGCCTGATCTCGACGCACTCGAACGCTTCCGCTCCAGCAAGGTGATCGGCGCCTATCTCGACCCCGACCGGCCCGGCTGGTTTGCCGAGAAGCCGAAATACTGAAAGAAGCCACCATGCGCTTCCGTGATCGCGAGGTCGTCGTCACCGGCGCCGGGCGTGGCATCGGGCAGGCCATCGTCGAGCGCTTCCTTGCAGAAGGCGCCCGCGTCGCCGCGATTGACCTGGAGCCGCCGGCCGGCCGCGTCGATAGCCGGCACCTCTCCTGGCACGCCTTCGACATCACCGACGAAGGCGCCATCGCAGCCTTCTTCACAGGACGCAACCGCTGCGACGTGCTGGTCAACAATGCCGGCATCCCCGGCGAAGGCGCACTCGCCGCATTGACCACGGACCATTGGAACCGCGTCTTCGCCGTGAACGTCACGGCGCAGATGCTGATGGCACAGGCGGCCATGCCGCTGATGCCGGCGGGATCCAGCATCGTCAATCTGTCGTCGGTCGCTGCCCATCTCGGCTTTGCCGAACGCGCGGCCTATTGCGCCTCGAAGGCGGCCGTGCTCGGCCTGACGCGCGCGTTGGCCATCGAGTTTGCGGGGACGGTGCGTGTCAATTGCCTCTGCCCCGGCACGGTCGACACGCCCTGGATCGCCCGCCTTGCCGGCGAAGGAGACGATCGCGACGAACGCCTGGCCGCGATGGCGGGGCGCCAGCCGATGGACCGCCTCGGCACGCCCAGCGAAATCGCCGCAACCGTTGCCTTCCTCGCTTCGCATGACGCCAGCTTCATCACGGGAGCGGTCATCATGGCGGATGGCGGCATGACGATCGCTGCGAGATGACGCGATGATATCGACACGTCATCTTCGCGAGCTTTGCGCGATCTGTGAGCGGCTAGCCTGGCCTTGCTGACGGTGCCACGCTCTGGACGATGCCCCCGCCCCGTTGCAGCATATTGGATCATATTCTTCCTTAGGGCGCAGCGGAAGTTTCCGATGGAACCGGAAATGGATGACATAAACCGGCACATCGGAGCTCGACTGCGGCTCCTGCGCGGCAAATTGCACCTCTCTCGGGAGAAGGTTGGCAAATGGCTCGATGTCAGCCATCAGCAGATCCGCAATTACGAGAAAGGCACGAACCGGCTGACTGCCGACGCCCTGTTCGTTCTATCGCGGGAAATGAAGGTCGATCCAGGCTTCTTTTTCGAAGGCCTGTTCTTTGGACCTCATTCGGAAAGCAGTCTCACCGACCAAGCCGCAGCGAGTTACATTGCCGAGTCCTCATCGTTCCCAGAAAGTTCGCGACTGGATGAGGCATTCGCCCGGATCCGTTCGCGACAGCAACGCCTGCTTGCCGTCCGGCTCGTCGAAGCGGTGGCTGAGACCGAAGCTGACGGCATGCGCCGGGGATATGGGAGTAGCGCCCCACCTGTTTGATACGGCACTCATTCGAGAAAGTTTCAAAGAGCAAGAAGCCCCGCGTCGTTACCGGCGCGGAGCCTTTTTCGATAGTGCGGTTTGATGGCGAGGGCCTGAAACCACCGACGGCAGCTCTTCATAATCCCGTACCTGGTTGCGCCACTTGCGGACGTTCTACGGCTGCCGACAAGCTGACATTCAGGACAGCTCATTCACATAATCTGCTCATGGCTCGTAGAGAACATTCTCTGCTGGCCATTATCTGCGTCGAGAGCGCACGCCGCTCTTGCGGCTCGCGCCATTGCGCAGCACTTATCGTCACGCGGCTGCCCGCTTCGGCCGGCTGCCGTCCAACAATGTCGAGGCTCGACCATGCTCACCACGGCGCTAACCGCAAGCCGATGAGATGCTGACGTCCCTGCGCTCCCTGTTGATCGGGCTTTGGCTCCTTATCGTCCTCTCCGCGGGCGCGACCGGCTTTCTTTTTGTCTCGTTCTATCGCGAGACGGCGAGCGTCCAAGCCGGACGAGCGCAGGATAGACTGGCCTTGGCGTGCCGTGGCATCGCCGATCGCTACGCGTTCTTTACGTCCGGCTGGCGCGGGCCGTGGCCTGGTCGGACCGACGAGGAACTGCGCCGACAGTTGACGGATCTCGTTCAGCTTGCGCTGGCCCGCTCCCCCGAGATCGAAGGCGGCATCTGGCGCGAAGCCGAGGGCTCGCTCGGCTATGCCTTTCCGACCTACGAAGGAACGGGTCCGAAGACCGACCTGCCGGCGGCGGAACTGCCGACGATCGGCGAGGTCAATGCCGCGGCCGCGAGCACCGGCAAGCCTGCGGCGGTGGAGCGACGGGGGCGTTCGCAAATCCTGCTGCTGCATGCGTGCCCGCTCGGAGGATCCGCCGACGCAGGCCTGACCGGCTGGACGATGACCCGGATCGCCGCCGGCGTGGGGCCCGCCTATGACCGGCTCATGACCGGGTTCGCGGTCCTCGCAGCGACCGTACTGGGCTCCGCGCTTTGGCTGGGCTGGCTCCTGGTCGCGTGGTCACGGCGGATCGCCCGGCTCGAGGCTGACTTGGCGGCCGGCCATGAAACCGATCTTCCTCACCTCTCGCCGACGGGCCTGCCAGAGCTCGACCGCCTCGTGCAGGCGCTTAACGCCAGTGGCGAGAGGTTGTCCGACGCGCGGCGGCGGGCCGCTGGAGCCGAGCGGCTAGCAGCGGTCGGCCGCCTCGTCGCCGGCGTCGCTCATGAGGTCAGGAACCCCGTGGCCGCCATGCGGCTCAAGGCGGAGAACGCTCTCGCCGCGGGAGACGAGCAGCGCCGGAGTGCCGCGCTCGTCTTCATCCTCGACCAGATCGCCAGGCTCGATCGACTGTTGCGCGATCTCCTGACGATGAGCCAGCCGCGCGAGCCCAAGGCGGAGGCTGTAGACCTCGCGCGCTTCCTCGCCGGCATTGTCGCCGCCTTCAGCGATCGTGCAGCCGCGTGCCAGGTGAGCTTGATCGACCGGCTGGATCCGGGTGCCCGCGCCGGATCGCCACCTACCTTCGATGCAGGCGAAATTGGCCGTATCGTCGAGAACCTCGTCGGCAATGCTCTGCGGCATACGCCGGCCGGCGGTAGCGTGGAGCTCGCGGCAGCGAGCCGGGGCGAGAATCTCGTGATCGCGGTGCGTGACGACGGTCCGGGTGTACCGGCCGAGATTCGTGAGCGCGTGTTCGAGCCGTTCGTGACCGGGCATCCGGAAGGCACCGGCCTCGGCCTCGCCATCGCGCGGGAGATCGCCGGTGCCCATGGCGCCGTCTTGCGTCTGCTACCCTCCGATCGGGGTGCCCATTTCGAGCTCGAGCTGCCATGGCATTATCGACCATCCTGATTATCGACGACGAGGCCGGCCTGAGGGAAAGTCTGGAAGAGACCGTGCGCGATCTCGGCTACGACGCTCCGACGGCTGCGTCAGGACGAGCCGGACTCGACCGCCTGCACGCCGAGCCGATCGATGCGGTCCTTCTCGACCTGCGCCTGGGCGGCGCCATGGACGGCCTTGCAGTCCTCAAGGCGATCCGCGCTCTGCCGGCTCCGCCGCCAGTCACGATCCTCACCGCCTATGCCACGGCCCAGAACACCATCGAGGCCATCAGACTCGGGGCCTTCGACCATCTCACCAAGCCGATCGGCCGCGCTGACCTCGCCGACAACCTGAAGCGGATGCTCTCATCGCGGGCCATGGAGCGGGCGGCGCCGGCGGTAGCGGACTCTGCAGAGACCGCTTCCCATTTCACGTTGATCGGACAGAGCGAGCCAATGCGGATGGTGCAGAAGGCCATTGGCATGGCCGCCGACAGCGACACAACCGTCCTCGTCGCTGGCGAGACCGGCACCGGCAAAGAGCTCGTCGCGCGTGCGCTGCACGAGCACAGCAGGCGCAAGCCCAGGCCGTTCATCGCCGTCAACTGCGCCGCCATTCCTTCCGATCTGCTCGAATCCGAGCTGTTCGGGCATGTGAAGGGAGCCTTTACCGGCGCGGCGGCCGATCGGAGCGGCGCGTTCCGCGATGCGGACGGCGGCACGCTCTTCCTCGACGAAATCGGCGACATGCCGCCTGCGATGCAGGCCAAAATCCTGAGAGTGCTTCAGGACAAGATCGTCACGCCGGTTGGGGGACGTTCGACGCAGGTCGATGTCCGCATCGTCGCAGCCACGCACCGCAAGCTGCCCGAACGCGTCGCTCAGGGCCTCTTCCGCGAGGACCTCTATTACCGGCTGAACGTGCTGACCATTCCGCTCGCTCCTCTGCGCGAACGGCTCGCCGATATCGTGCCGCTGGCCGAACATTTCCTGCGCCTGGCGGCGCGTCCCGGCGAGCGACCGAAACGGATGACGGGAACGCTGGCGGCACATCTGCTCTCCCGCCCCTGGCCCGGAAATATCCGGGAACTCAAGAACGCCATCGACCGAGCCGTCGTGATGGCACGGGGCGATACGCTCGATGTTGCGGATATGGGTGATGCGGGCATCGAGCCGGAAGCGGCCGTTCCGCCTGCCGGCTGGCTCGACGGAGACCTGCCCACAGCCGTAGGCAGGCTCGAGGCCGAGATGATCCGCCGCGCTCTTCTCAGTTGCGCCGGGAACCGGACCGAGGCCGCCAGGCGCCTCGGCATCAACCGACAGCTCCTCTACACCAAGATCGAGCGCTACGGCCTCGATGTCGGAGGGGCGTCAGGATCTATGACGGGCACCGTCAGGAATACGGACGGCCGCGAGATCGACTGATCAGGTAAGCCATTGAAAGATAACGACCTGCCTGTTGGCATGCCGGTTGCGGATGATGTGACATCCCGCCGGGCACCCGGCACGACAGCAGGTGAAATCATGACGAACAGAACTCGCTCGGCAGCCACCGCCCTCTTGTTGCTGGCCGGCACGGCGCTCGGGGCCGCCACCGTCTTCGCACAGGTTCGTGGCGGTCTGGCCTATGACACGTCCCAGCTCCCGCAGACCAAGGGCGTGGTCAAGCAATACACGCTGGGCCCGCGTGGCGAGATCGACGGCCTGCTGCTCGGCGACGGAACCGAGGTCAAGCTGCCGCCGCATCTCTCCACCCAGACGGCGTTCGCGCTGCGACCGGGCGATGCGGTCACTGTCCGCGGCCTCAAGGCGCGGGCGCTCCCGCTGATCGACGCCGTCTCGGTCACCAACGACGCGACCGGCGCGGTGGTGCTCGACCAGGGCGGCCCGGAGGAACGTTCGGCCGTAACCGAGGTCATCACAGGCAAGATCGTCGCCGTGCTGCACGGCAAGCGTGGCGAGGTCAACGGAGCGGTTCTCGACAACGGCGCCCAGTTGCGTCTGCCGCCGCATGAGGCGGAGCGGTTCGCGGACCTGCTCAAGCAGGATCAGACGATTTCGCTTCGCGGTGAAAGCACCAAGAGCGCGCTCGGCACCGTCATCGAGGCGACCGCGCTCGGCGCCACGCCTGATCGCCTGGCGCAATTGGACGCGCGTCGTCCCAAGCCGCCGCGTCCGGATGATCGCGCTCCGCCCCCGCCCCCTCCTGGACCGCGCGGCTGAGCTTCCAAAACGTGCCGGCCGCCGTGTTCCGACGCGGCCGGCATCCCCGAAAAGGATTTTCCAATGCCCCATCAGGATATTCACATCCGTGGCACGGTGCGTGATCTCTTCGGCCACCGTTTCACCCTCGAAACCGATCAAGGTCTGCTGTTGGCCGACCTCACGCCGGAAGGCCTCGATCTGATCAGCCTCTCTTCCGGAGACAGCATCGAGATCGCAGGCGAGCGCAAGCCTTCGGAGATCAAGGTTCGCCGCCTGACGCGCGGCGAAATCACGATCGGCATCGCCCCGAAGCCAAAGCCCGGCAAGCATCAAGGCGCCGAGGCGGAAGCCGATCCGGAGAAGGCGATCGCCGCGGTGCGCCAGGCCGGATTCGAACCGAACGGCGAGCCGCGCCGCAAACCGAAGCACTTCGAAATCGATGCGGCGAAGGACGGCAGGCTCTTTGAAATGCACGTCACCTTCGCAGGCGAAGTGAAGCATGCGCGGCCGCGCCCGGACGCCGATTGACGTTAGGGTAAGATTTCGCGGATAGGGCGGGAACCGCCGCACGCTTCGCAGGTTGGAAGCCGCGGTCAGATCGGGTTTCCGTGCTGGGGCTCCCGACAGAATCTCGAACCCTTCGCTGATCCACCGTTCTCGCGTCGATCGTCCGCGCGTTGCGGCACATCTGCCGACAAGGGCCTTGTGCCAGGTCCTCGCCATCCCCCCGGCGCATGCCGGGTGGTTTTCCACTTGTCCCTTCTCCCTGCCGCGAGACGCTCCCATGCCCACGCAAAGCCAATCAGGCGCCTCGGCGAAACCGGGCGAGCGCTCGCCTTCGCGGCGGGCGCTTCTCGGCCTGGACGCCCTGAATTTCTTCCTCGCCGATGTACGCGACGGGCTCGGGCCCTATCTCGCGATCTATCTGATCGCGGTGCGCGGCCCCGAGCACGGCTGGAACGAGGCGACAGTCGGTCTCGTCATGAGCATCGCCGGCATCGTCGGCCTGCTCGCCCAGACCCCGGCCGGAGCGTTGATCGATCGCGGCCGCCACAAGCCGGCAATCGTCATCGCCTCTGCGATCGCGGTAACGCTGTCCTGCCTGGCGCTGCCCTTCATCAGCGATTTCTATCTGGTCGTCGGCACGCAATCGGTCGCCGCCATTGCAGGAGCGATCTTCCCGCCGGCGCTGGCCGCGATCACGCTCGGCCTGGTCGGGCCGAAGATGTTTTCCAAGCGCATCGGCCGCAACGAGGCCTTCAACCATCTCGGCAATGCAGCATCAGCCGCCATCGCGGGTGCGACCGCCTATTTCTTTGGGCCGATCGTGGTGTTCTGGCTCATGGCCGTGCTCGCGGTCTTTAGCATCGGCGCCATGCTGATGGTGCCGGAGAAGGAGATCGATGACGATCTCGCCCGAGGCCTCGACGAGGCCGTCGATGACGAGAAGCCGTCCGGCCTGAAGGCCCTGCTGCAGAACCGCCATCTGATGCTGTTCGCGCTGATCTGCGCGATCTTCCACCTTTCCAACGCCGCGATGCTCACCTCCGTCGGCCAATTGCTGACCCGCGTCGCCGGCAAGGAGCAGGCGACCTCGCTGATCGCGGCCTGCATCGTCGCCGCGCAATGCGTCATGGTGCCCATGGCGATCATGGTCGGCGCCAAAGTCGATGCCTGGGGGCGCAAGCCGATCTTCCTCCTTGCCTTCGGCGTTCTGGCGCTGCGCGGCGCGCTCTATATCGTCTCGGACAACCCGTTCTGGCTGGTGGCCGTGCAGGCGCTCGATGGAGTCGGCGCCGGCATTTTCGGCGCGCTGTTCCCCATCGTGGTGGCGGACCTGACGAAGGGCACCGGTCGCTTCAATGTCTCGCAGGGCGCCGTCGCGACGGTCCAGGGCGTCGGAGCCTCGATCTCCGCCTCGCTGGCGGGTGTGATCATCGTCACCGCGGGCTATTCCGCCGCCTTCGTCACCCTCGCCGCAATCGCGGCCTGCGGACTCGTTCTGTATCTCGTTGTCATGCCGGAGACCCGCGGCTATGAGCCGCCGACCGACCACGACGCTCGCCCGGTGGCGGCGCCGAGCGAAAGAATGGCCTAATCCCGCATGACCGGCTGGACCCTCAACGCGACGCAGATCGCGGCAATCGCAATTTTCCTCGCGACCTATGTCGCCATTGCGGTCGGCCGGCTGCCGGGCTTGCGCGTCGACCGGGCGGGAGCGGCGCTGATTGGCGCGGCTCTCATGGTCGGCTGCGGTGTACTCTCGCTGGAAGATGCCTATCGGGCGATCGACCTGGATACCATCACGCTCCTGCTCGGCATGATGATCGTCGTCGCCAATCTCCGGCTCTCGGGCTTCTTCCGGATGGTAACCGGATGGGCCGCAGGCCGGGCGCGGCACCCGGCGCTGCTGCTATCGGTCGTGGTGATCACGACTGGCGTGCTCTCCGCCTTCCTCGTCAACGATGCGATCTGCCTGGTGATGGCGCCGATCGTCATCACGCTGACCCGCGCGCTCGACCGCAACCCTGTGCCCTATCTCATCGCGGTGGCGCTCGCGTCCAACGTCGGCTCGACGGCAACGATCACCGGCAATCCTCAGAACATGATCATCGGCAATCTCTCAGGCATCTCCTACGGTGCCTTCACCGGCGCGCTGCTGCCGATAGCGGCACTGGGCCTGCTGGTGACGATCCTGCTCGTGCTCGTGCTCAATCCGCGCGAGTACATGACGCGGCAGGCGCTGCGCAGCGTCACCGTCCCCGCCCATTATCACGGCTGGCTCGCAACGAAGGCGGCGCTGGCCTCGGTGGCGATGATCGCCCTGTTCTTTCTCGGCCAGCCGGTGGCGAAGGTCGCGATCTGCGCGGCAGCGCTCCTGCTGCTCACCCGCAGGATCGAGCCGCGCAAGGTCTATGCCGAGATCGATGGACCGCTCCTGCTGATGTTTGCAGGTCTCTTCGTCGTCGTCCGGGGTCTCGAACACGCTGTGTTGACGCCTGACCTGCTGACCCAGGCCGCCCGCCTCGATCTCGGCAATGTGGCTATCCTAACGGGCGTCACCGCTATCCTGTCCAACCTCGTCAGCAACGTGCCGGCGGTTCTGGTGCTGAAGCCTTTCGTCGAGCACCTGCACGATCCGCAGCGCGCCTGGCTCGTCGTGGCGATGGCCTCCACGCTCGCAGGCAATTTCACGCTGCTGGGTTCCGTCGCCAATCTCATCGTCGCCGAGCGCGCCGCCAAGGATGGCATCACCGTCGATTTCTGGACCTATTTCAAGGTCGGCGCGCCACTGACGATCGCCACGTTGGCAGTTGGTGTCCTCGTCCTCTCCCAATCTTCGTAAGCGGCCGATTTTCACATGAGTCATCGAGAGTTTCAGATTCAGCTGCGGCGAGACCTCGTCAGGGCGGCCAAACCAATTTGCGAAATCACGATAAGGTGTCCCGCCACAGGACTTCCCGTGGGGACAAGCGAGACAACAACAAGACTGCCAAACCAGCATGCGCGAGCCAAGCGAACTTTGCGGAGCTGCCCTGCATGCGGTGAATCACATGATTGGACTTCACGCGATGCGTGGCTGATCGAATTGGTTGCGGAAGTCGTAGCCGATAACAAGCGCGATCCGGTATTGATCTAATGAGACGGATTGTCGGACCCAGCCACAGTTCCCACCGCTCCGTTGTGATCTTTGAGGCAGCGCCACGAAGTCGAGCGCAATGCGCCAGGTGCGGGCATTGGGATTCCACCCGGCAGCGGGCGTCAACACATGCAGAGTGCTGACGCGTCGCCGTCGCGAGGCGATTTCATTTTCCAAAAGCGAGTTGAAGACGAACGGTACGATTCTGGCTGATGCTGGTCAGGCATATCAGCAGCCTCACCAGCGCCTCTGCTCCGCTAGAAATAGCGCACATCCTCCGCATCGATGCTGAGCGGATCGCGCCCGCGCTTGTTCAACCAGGAATAAACCGGCGGCACCCGGTCCGCGATCGATTCGATGTGTATGTCGATCAGGCACGGCCCTTCTGAATAGGCGAACGCGCTTGTCAGTGCGGCATCGAGTTCCTCGGAATTCGTCGCCGTCCAGGCCTTCACGTCGAAGGCCTCGGCGATCGCCTGGCCACGCGGCGGCGTGAAATCGACGCCGAAGCACTGGTTATGGCCCTTCAGCCGGTGGAGGCCCTTGATCCAGCCGAAAGTGCCGTTGTTGAACAGCAGCAGGATGGCGGGCACCTGCAGACGGACGAGCGTTTCCAATTCGCCGACCGACATGCCGAAGGAGCCATCCCCGAACATGCCGATGGGCCGCCGCTCCCTGTCCGCGAACCAGGCGCCGACGGTGGCGGGCAGCGCCGAACCGAGGCCGCCGAACGCGCGCGGGATCGCGAAGCGCGTCCTGCGATCCCTGAGCTTGAGAAACCGCGTCATATGGGGTGTCGGAGTGCCGGCATCCGAATAGATGAAAGCCGGCTTGCCATAGAGTTCCAGCGCCTCGTTGAAGCAGCGAACGGCGCGCTCCGGACGAAGCGGCGTGGCTTCCGAGCTCAACAGGGTTTCGGCATTCGCCCAGAAATTTGCGCGCAGATCGTTGAGTTCGTCGACCCATCCCTGCGTCCTGCCGGCATCGACCTCGGCAGGAACCAGATCGATCAGCCGCTCCAGGACGAGGCCGGCGTCGCCCTGGACCGAGACGACGTTCTCGTAGTTGTTCGCCATGACCTCCGGGTCGATATCGATCTGGGCGACGCGCTTGTTCAGCGTGATCTTCGGGAAGGTCCAGCCGATCGTCACGACCGAGCCCATGCGCGAGCCGATGAAGAGCACGAAATCGGCATGTTCCAGCGCCCAGTTGGCATGGGGGTGGAAGCCGTTATCGCCGATGACGCCGACCGCAAGGCGGTGGTCGTCCGGCATGGTGCCCTGCCCCGTCATCGTCGTGCAGACCGGTACGTTCAGCCGCTCCGCCAGCTCCGTCACCTGCGGGCCGGCGCAAGAGCGATTGACCCCGCCCCCCGAGACGATCAGCGGGCGCTTGCTCGCGGTCAGCAAGGACATGATCGTGTCGAGCTTCCCCGGGGGAGGCAGCGTCGGATATGCCGGAAATTCGAGGCACTCGCTCTCGACATGCAAGGAGATCCGGTCCGGATCGACCTCCGCCAGCAGCATGTCCTCGGGGATCTGCAGGTGGACCGCGCCCGGCTTGCCGGAGCAGGCGACGCGGAACGCACGGCGGATGATCTCCGGCAGCTTCTCGGCCGATTTCACCTGCACCGACATCTTGGTGACCGGCTCGAACAGGCGCGCGCAGTCAAGCTCAGTCAGGACGCCGCGCCCTTCGCCAGGCAAGGGGATGTCGATCGTCAGCAGGATGACGGGGACCGAGGAACCGTTGGATTCGGCGACGGGCGGCAGCGAATACATCGCGCCCGCGCCCGACGGGCATTCGAAGACGCCGGGCTTCCTGGTGAAGCGGCCATAGGCATCGGCCATATAGCCGGCAGAGCGCTCGTCGCGCGCCATGACATGGCGAATGCGGCCTTCCCGCAATTGCAGGGCCTCGTAGAACGGCACGTTCGTGTCGCCGGGAACGCCGAATACGACTTCGACGCCGTAGCCGATCAGCATCTCGACCAGGATATCTGCACCACGCATTGTCTCGTCTCCTGAAAAGCAAGGGGATTGGGCCGATCGGCGCGATGGCGGCATCGGCAATGCCGGAGCGACCGGCAGGGACCGAGCCGCTATTCGCAGGCGCTCACGCCTGAAGCCGGAAGCGACGCGGCGAAAACACCGCGATATCAGGCGCATCCGGCAGGCCGGCGACATGCTGGGCGACGATGCGCCCCGTCGCCGGCCCTGCGGCGAAGCCGACATGGCCGTGTCCGAACGCGTAGAAGATGTCGGGCGAGCAGGATGAGCGGCCAATGACCGGCAGGCCGTCAGGCGTCGATGGCCGATGGCCCATCCATCGGTCGACCGACTTCTCCTGAGTGCCGGCGAGCGCAGGATAGGTTCCGCGCGCATGTGCCATCAGAATATCGACGCGACTCCAGTTCGGCGGCGCATCCAGCGATGCCAGCTCGACCTGGCCGGAGAGCCGCAGCCCGGCGGCTGTCGGCGTGTTCGCCATCTTGCCGTCGCTTGGCATCACCGGATGGCGCGGGCCACCGGTGCCCAGGGCGATGACGCCATGATAGCCCCGCTCGCTTTCCAGCGGGATGCGATCGCCCCCCGAGTGCGCGAGGCGCTTCGACCAGGCCCCAGCCGCTATAACGACCCGGTCGCAGGCGATCACGCCGCTATCGGTGCGTACGCCGCGGACGCGTGTTCCGTCGCGGAGAATCTCGCGCGCCGTCGCCCTGACGACCTCGGCGCCATGGGCACGCGCCGCCGCCACGATCGCCGCGATATAGGCGGCCGGGTCGATGCAATGCGCGCCGTCCTCGGCCAGGACGCCGAAGGTGTAGCGCTTGTCGAGATCGGGCTCCCGTGCGGCCAAGGCCCCCGCGTCGAGCTCGCGCCATCGCAGCCCGGTCATACGTCGCAGATGCCAGGACAGGCCTTCCGCCTCGAAGGCCCGCCTGTCGGGATAGGCATAGAGCAGTCCTTCGCGCCGGATCAGGTCGGGCGTGCCGATCTCGCGGCTCAATGCTTGATGGCGTTCTGGACTGTCGTGGAGCAGCCGGCTCAGCGCTCTGGCCGTCGCCTCGACGCGCGGCACGGACGAGCCTGCCCGGAGGAAGCGCAGCAGCCACGGTACGAGCCGCGGGAAATGACGCCACCGGATGACGAGCGGGCCATGCGGATTGAGCAGATATCCCGGGACCTTCTTCCACAAGCCGGGCATCGACATCGGCACGACCGAAGCCGGGCTGATCCAGCAGCCATGGCCATAGCTGGCGGATTGCCGCCCCGCCGGCTCGCCACTGTCCATCAAGGTGACGGCATGGCCCGCGCGCGCCAGTTCCAGCGCGCAACAGGCACCGACGATGCCGCTGCCGATGATGACACAATGCGTTGGAGCGACGCCGGGCATGAGCCGCTTCCTCCCAGTCTTCAGGCAATAGCTCTCTTCTCCGCTCGCGACGAAGGCCGCGAGCGGTTGGGACGAGCCGTGATGGATTTCAGTCGAGCGTCAGCGTTCCGCGAGAACGCGTGCGTTCGATCTCAGCGATCTCTCGGACACGCGAATCCCCAGGCCAGGGCCGTCCGGAACGACGACCTCGCCATCGCGGTTCGCGATCTTCTCCTCCAGCACGTCCTCGGTGAGAACGTGATGCGGCATGTAGAATTCGCAGCCGAGCGAGATGCCCGGCGTGGCAGCGATGAACTGCGTGCCGGCGGCCAGCGCGATGCCGCCTTCGTAGAGCGTACCGCCATAGCCGGGCAGGCTCGCGAGATCGGCCAATGCCATCAGCGCCTGCGCGTTGAGCATTCCGCCCGCCTTCATGAGCTTGACCGAGATGGCATCCGCCGCCTGCAACCTGATCACCTCCTGCAGGTCGCGCATGTCGAAGCAGCTTTCGTCGGCGAGGATTGGCGTATCGAGATCCGCAGCGAAGGAGGCCATCGCCGTCAGGCAATCCCGCGGCACCGGCTGCTCGATGAAGGTCGGCTTGAACTGGTCGACGTCGCGCAGCTTCTTGATCGCGCCGAACGGCTGGAGCGCCTGATTGTAGTCGATGCGAAGGTCGATCGTGTCGCCGAAGGCATTTCGCATGGCTTCGAGATGTGCCACGTCCTCCTGATGGCTCTTCACGCCGGTCTTGACCTTGAAGATGCGGTTGCCCTTCGGGACCATCTCCTCCATCCGGCGCATGTCCGCGTCGAAATCCGGGTCCGCGATCGAGAAGGACAGCGGGATCGTGTCGCGAACGCGCCCGCCGAGCAGGGTGGCGATCGAGAGGCCCGACGCCTGGCCCAGGATGTCGAGCATCGCGGTTTCGACCGCGAGCTTGGCCTCGCCATGGCCGACGAGCGCCTTCTTCATCTGCAAGGTTAGCGCGCGGATGCGGTCGACCCGCGCGCCGATGACGAGCGGACGCAGATAGATGTCGAGGGCGGCGAGCGCGGCCTCCGCCGTGCCGGTGAACACCTCCCAGGGCGCGGCCTCGCCCCAGCCGACGATCCCCGAAGACGAGGTCAGCTCGAGCAGCACGCGCTTGACCGTGCCCTTGACGTCGCCGACGCCCTGTTGCCGCTGCATCTTGATCGGGCTTTCGATCAGGAAGATGCGCAGGTTTGTGATGGTTTCCATCGTCTCAAGCTCTTCTGCAGACCTAGTGCGTCACTTTGTGGAAATGGCTGAGGAAGGTGCGGGTCGCGTCCATGCGGGGGGTGTCGATCACCTCCCGCGCCGGCCCTTCCTCGACGACATAGCCGTCGCGCATGAAGACCACGCGGTCCGCGACATCGCGCGCGAAGGGGATCTCATGGGTGACGATGACCATCGTCATGCCGTCTGCGGCAAGCTTCTGGATCGCCTGCAGCACTTCGCCGACCAGCTCCGGATCGAGGGCCGAGGTCGCCTCGTCGAACAGCATGACCTCGGGCTCCATGGCCAGCGCGCGGGCGATCGCCACGCGCTGCTTCTGGCCGCCCGACAGGGTGTCGGGCATTTGAGCGGCACGGTCCGCAAGCCCGACCTTCTCGAGATGCGCCATGGCCTGGTCGATCGCGGTCTTCCGGTCCAGCCCCTTCACGTGGATCGGCGCCTCGATGACGTTGCCGAGGACCGACATGTGCGGAAACAGGTTGAAGCTCTGGAACACCATCCCGGTGCGGGAGCGGAACGCCGCGAGCGGCTTCGCCTTCGGCTGTTCCACGGACTGGCCGAACCGGAAGGTGGTCTCACCGACGCGGATGGTGCCGTCATCCGGCTGCACGAGCAGGTTCATGCACCGCAACAGCGTGGACTTGCCGGAGCCCGACGGCCCGAGCAAAGCGACGACGCCGCCTTGCTCGACCTGAAGATTGATGTCCTTGAGGACTTCGAGCTGGCCGAAGCGCTTCCGCAGCCGCGCGACCTCGATCATTGGTGCTTTCGGCGTCATCGGGCAGCTCCCAGGCGCCGTTCGCGGCTGCGCACATAGAGCGTCAGCGGGAAAAGGATTGCGAAATAGGCGACGGCCACGGCCGTATAGGTTTCCAGCGGGCGGAAGCTGTCATGCGCGGCGATCTGGCCCTGGTAGACCAGGTCGGGGACCGCCAGGACGGACACCAGCGAGGTGTTCTTGAACTGGAGGATCGACTGGTTCATCAGCGCCGGCAGCATGCGACGCAGCGCCTGGGGCAGGATGATGCGGCGCATCGCGAGCCCTGGCGTCATGCCCAGAGCGGAAGCCGCCTCGGACTGGCCGGCATCGATCGAGACGATGCCGCCGCGGATGATCTCGGCGTAGAACGAGCCGCCATAGCAGGATAAGGCGAGAAGAGAGGCCGAGATCGGAGTCATTTCGATGCCCGCGATCAACGGCAGCGCGTAGTAGCACCAGATGAGCTGCACCAGCACGGGCGTGCAGCGGAAGATCTCGATGAAGCCGAGCGCGAACCCGCGCAGGAACCTGAAACGCGACAGAAGGCAGATCGCCGCGGTCATGCCGATGGTCAGGCCGCCGGCGATGGTCGCCGCCGTGAAAGCCACGGTCACACCCAGACCCTGCAGGAACAACCAGCGGTAGCCCCACAGGATCGAAAAATCCCATTCATACATGGTCATGAATTCCCGTGACCGAAATCGGGCGTGGCGGGGCCGCAGCCCCGCCAAACCGGGCGATCAGATTTCGAAACCGGGAGGAAAGTCGCTTTCCTTGACGCCGACAAGTTCCATGTTCTTGACGATGGCCTTCTTGACGAAGCCGCTGTCGCGCTGCTTGCTGATCCAGCCATCGACGAATTCACGCCAGGACTGGTCCTCCTCGCGCCGGAAGCCGGCGTTCGACGTGGTGAAATCGGCGGGCGTCGGCATCACGATATCGCCGAGCGCGGCGTTCTTGGCGCGCAACGAGAGCGACAGGATCAGCACCAGGCACTGCGCATCGACACGCCCGGCCTGCAGGGCCGCGGTCGCGTCGCTGGCAGTCTTCAACCGGGAGATCTGCGCTTTCGGCGCCAGCCGGGTCACCGCCGCGTCATGCGACGAGCCGGCATCGACGGCGATCCGCATCTCCGGCTTGTCGAAATCGCTCCAGCTCTTCGCGCCGAGCCCCTTCTTCGTCACCATCGTGAAGGCGTTCTTGAAGACGGGACCGGAGAAATCGATGACCTTCTGCCGTTCCGGCGTCGGGTTCAGGCCGAAGAAGACGTCGATCTTGTTGGCCTGGAGATCGAGCACCGAGTTGCCCCAGGTCGTTTCCAGGATCGACATCTTGACCCCGAGATCGTCCGCCAGCTTCTGGCAGATATCGATGTAGAATCCACGCCAGCTGCCGTCCGTCACCATCTTCTGGTAGTAGGGAGCGCCATCGGCGACGGCAGCGATGCGTAAGGTGCCGGAGGATTTCACTCGCTCGAGCGAGCCGGCGGCGAGAGCGCCCTTGCCGGTATAAAGGCCCGCTGCGGCGGCTAGCCCGCCCATGCCCACGAGCCTGTTGAATTCGCGCCTGTCCATAGTCTTCCCCTCTGTCGTTCGCTTGCGGCTTCGATTTTGCACGCCTGAGCCGGTCACTGTCCCCCTCGGATCAGTCGCTCACGCTCGATTTTATGAGCCGCTGGAAGGGAGTTTGAATGAGCCCGGGACGAAACAAAAACGTTGAAAATTTCCTCTAGAATGACTTTTAATCATGATAACCGCCGGGGTTCTCATGAGACGCTATCTGCCGTCGCTGTCAGCTTTGCACGCTTTCGAGGCCGCCGCACGATTCATGAATTTCACGAAGGCGGCAGATGACCTCGGACTGACGCAGAGCGGCATCAGCCGGCAGATCCATAATCTCGAGAAATTTCTCGGCGTCCCTCTCTTCCACCGATCCGGCCCGCGCCTCGTTCTGACGGAGGTGGGCGCGAACTACTATCGCGAGCTCGCGCTGACGCTCGACAAACTCCAGGAGATCACCATCGATGCCGTGCGCGGGCGCTCCGTCGACAGCTCGCTGATGATCGGCACCCACCCGACCATGGGAGCCCGTTGGCTGCCTCGGCGCATCGAGACCTTCATCCACGCACACCCGGACATCCCGGTCGAGGTCACGCTGGCCCCCGCCGATCTCAATTTCGAGACGACGCGGCTGGACGTCGCCATCCTGCGAGGCGTGGGGACATGGCTCAATGCCCGGTCGGTCGAATTGTTCGCGGAAGAGATCGCCGTCGTGACCTCACCCAAGCTGATCCCGCTCCGGACGAGGCTCGAGAACAAGGACTTTGCCGGCTTCCCCCTACTTCAGAACGCAAGCCGCCCCAGCATATGGCTGCATTGGCTGCGCCTGTCGGGGCTCACTTATCAGGGGCGTATCCAGGGAACGCGCTTTGCGCATACCGAGATGCTGATCAATGCCGCGCTTCAGGGCATAGGCATCGCCATCGTCCCGACCTGCTATATCGAAACGGAGCTCGCCCGTAACGAACTCCACATGCCGTTTGGCCCGCCGATCCTGTCCGGAGACTCGTATTTCGCGGTTTATCCCGAGCGGAAGGCGCAGTTGCACAGCGTCATGGCCTTCCGCGAATGGGTGACGCGGGAAACGCGCAACTATCGCAAGCCGAAGCCTTAATATTCTGCAGCGGCCTTTCGCCCAGCGCCGCTGCCAAGCGCCTGACGCAACAGAGACTTTGCGCCGATACCGTTGAAAAAGTCGGCATTGCTGCGGGGATGAAGTCCTGATTCAGTCGCCCTTGTGCGGAGGGCGGCACGATGATGGGCGGGCGGATGGTGGCGCAGGAGGCGCTGTTCTACGAGTTCAGCCTGGACCGCCACGTCCCGGCCGATCACGGGGTCCGCGCCATAGATCGCTTCGTCGATCTCTCGGAGATCCGCGCGCATCTTCGTCCGTTCTACAGCGAGACAGGCCGCCCCTCGATCGACCCGGAGCTGATGATCCGGATGCTGCTCATCGGCTATTGCTTCGGCATCCGCTCCGAGCGCCGCCTGTGCCGCCTCGCGGCGGGCGAGCATATCGTCGCCATGATGACGCAGTCGCGCGCTGGATCGAACGCCAAGGCCAAGGGCGAGCTTGGCTTGTCGCCGCGCCATACCTCGTGGCGGCAGGGCTTTGCCGAGATCATTCGGAATGAACCGCGGCCGATCGCACGCTAGCGCTGTCATTTGACCAACTCGGGCGCGATGTTGCGACGAGCGCACCCCGTTCAAGGCCCGGAGGCGCCGTTGCCGGAAGTTGGCGGCTTGCCAGGAGGCTGACATTAAGCCTGACGAATAGGCCGGCATCCCGCAATCCTCAACAGGACCGTATGGGATGGGTTCCGGCCGATACGGAAAGCGGCGTGAATGCTCGGCTATCAGCCATGCAAATGCGACGGCTCAACTCGCCGAATATCAGCCAGTTTTTGCGCGCCCAACATTCCCATCGTCGTCCGCAATTCCGCCGACAGCACATCGAGCACCCGGCCGGCTCCGCCAGTTCCTCCCATCGCAACGCCGTAAAGCGTGGCGCGACCAATCATGACGCCGCGAGCTCCCAGCGCCAGAAAACGGGCTATATCCGCGCCACGCCGCACTCCACTATCTGCGAATACCTCCATCCGGCCCCCGACCGCTTCGGCGATCTGTGGCAGCACTTCGGTCGGGCCCGGCGCGCAATCGAGATTGCGGGCGCCATGGTTCGAGACCACGATGGCGTCGACGCCGTGGGAGCGGGCCGTCAGCGCGTCCTCGACGCGCAGCACCCCTTTGACAACGAGCTTGCCTCGCCAGCGTTGCCGCAGCAGGCGAACGTCTTCCCAGGTTACGTCCTTCGCCAGGCTGACTTCGTCGGAGAGAGCTTCGCGGCCGAGCCGCGTGCGGAATTCCGCCGGGTAATGTGCATAGGTCGGAACGCCGGAGGTCGCCAGCGCGCGCAGCATCACTGCAACCGCCCAGCGCGGATGCCGAGCCACATCTAGCGCCGCCCGCCACGACGCCTTGAGCGGGATTCCGAAGCCGTTCCGCAGGTTGTATTCACGGTTTGGGCCGACCGCAGTGTCTGCCGTCAGCACCAGTGTTTCCGCTCCGGCCGCCCAGGCCCGATCGAGCAGATTCAGCATGCGCTGGCGATCCTTCCAAATATAGAGCTGAAACCACAGCTCAGCGCCGGATTCCGCCGCGATCCGTTCGATCGAGGTAATCGACTGTGTCGAAACGCAGAATGGAATGCCTGCGCGCGCCGCCGCACGCGCGAGTGCGATCTCGCCGTCATGCCAGACCAATCCTGCCACCGCTGTCGGTGCTATGACGAGCGGCAAAGGCTGCGGCTTCCCGAGGAGCTCCGCTTCCGTCGATACCCGGGCGACATCGACGAGAACCGCCGGGGAAAGTGCAATCGCATCAAGCCTGCGCCGATTGGCGAGAATCGAGACCTCGTCCTCGCAGCCGCGGTCGATATATTCGAACAAGCCACGTGGGAGGCGGCGTCGCGCAGCATGGCGGGCATCCTCGACGTTCAGGATGCGGGCGAAAGCGGAGGGTGCAATCATCGCTCCATACGGCCAGACACGTAATGACGCGGCTCAGCCGCGATTGTGGAAGTGGCTGAGGAAGACTTTCGTCGCCTCCTGTTGAGGTTGGCCAATCACATCGCGGGCGGGCCCCTCCTCGACGATGACACCATCGCGCATGAAGACGACACGATCCGCGACCTCGCGGGCGAAACCGATCTCATGAGTGACGATGATCATCGTCATGCCCTCGGCGGCGAGATCGCGCATTACACCCAGCACTTCGCCGACGAGTTCGGGATCGAGAGCCGATGTCGCCTCGTCGAAGAGCATCACCTCGGGCTCCATGGCCAGCGCGCGCGCGATGGCGACGCGCTGCTTCTGGCCGCCGGAGAGCTTGTTCGGGAAGACGTCGACCTTGTCGCTCAGGCCGACCTTGGCGAGCAGCTTGCGGGCGAGCGCCTCGGCCTGCGGCTTGGACATAGCCTTCACCGAGACCGGGCCCTCCATCACGTTCTGGACGACGGTCATGTGCGGAAACAGGTTGAAATGCTGGAAGACCATGCCGGTATTCGAGCGGAAACGCGCCTGCTCGCGGGTGGCCGGCAGCTTCGAGCCGTCGCCGAAGGAGAAGCTGTCCTCGTCGATGCGGATGCGCCCTCCCTCGGGCATGACGAGCAGGTTGAGACAGCGCAGCAGCGTCGATTTGCCGGAACCGGAGGGGCCGATCAGCGCCACGACCTGACCGGTCTCGACCCGCAGATTGATGTCGCGCAGCACGGTCAGGGAACCGAAACTCTTGCGCAGGCCGGAGACCTCGATCTTGTAGCTCATCGCCGCGCCCTCAGTTGCTGTGCGCAAGCCGTTTCTCGGCTTGCTTCGCGACCACGGTCAGCGGCAGCAGCACGACCACATAGATCGTGGCGACCACCGTGTAGACCTCAAGCGCGCGGTAAGTGTCCATCGCCGCCACCTGGCCCTGATAGAGCAGGTCCGGCACGGCGAGGACCGAGACGAGCGACGTGTTCTTGAACTGGATGATCGACTGGTTCATCAGCGGCGGGATCATCCGCTTGATCGCCTGCGGGAGTACGATCCGGCGCATGACGCGCGCAGGAGTCATGCCCAGCGCAAGCCCCGCCTCGCTTTGCCCCGGCTCGATCGAGACGATGCCGCCGCGGATGACCTCTGCATAAAAGGAGCCGCCATAGAGCGTCAGCGTCACGATCGAGGCGGTGATCGCATCCAGCTTGATCCCTGTCAGGATCGGCAGCGCGTAGTAGAACCAGAGCAGCAGCACGAGCAGCGGCGTCAGCCGGAACATCTCGATATAGGCCCAGGACAGCCAGCGCAGCGCCGGCGAACGCGAGAGCTGCGCAATGCCGGCGATCAAGCCGACGATCAGTCCGAGCAACACGACCGCGATCGTGATGCCGATCGTCACGCCGGTTCCGGTCAGGAAGATCCAGCGATAGCCCCAGACGATGTCGAAATTCCAAGTGTAGGACATGCTGAACCCTGCCTGCGCATGGCGCGGCCTTGCAGACGAAAGCCGATCGAACGTCGCGCGCCGGCTTCCCGCCATGCGGGAAGCCGGCCGGTCCTCAGAGCGTGATGCCCGCCGGGATGTCCTCGGAGGTGACGCCAACCTGTTCCAGGCTTTCGACGACGGCGCTGCGGACCAGACCGAGGCCGCGTGCGTAGACGATCCAGGTATTGACGAAATCCCGCCACGTCTTGTCCGATTCACGGCGGAAGGCCGCGTTCGAGGTCGAGCCGAAGAAGGGCTGAGGCACGACGACCTTGCCGAGGCCGGGATCGGCCTTGACCGCGCGCACGCCGCCCATCCAGAAGATGCATTGGGCGTCGACACGACCGGTGCGCAACGCTAGCATGGCTTCGTTGATGGTCTTGAAGCGGCTGATCTGCGCCTTCGGGCACAGAAGCGTCGCAATCTGGTCATGGGCCGAGCCGACGTCGACCGAGATCTTCACCTCCGGCTTGTTCATGTCGGCCCAGTTCTTCGGCTCGAAGCCGGGCTTGGCGATGACGACCAGCGCGCTGTCATAGGCGCCGACCGAGAAATCGACGGCCATGGCGCGCTTCGGCGTCGGATTGAGGCCGAACATGATGTCGATCTTGTCGGCCTGAAGGTCGAGCACCGCGTTGCCCCAGGTGGTTTCCACCAGCTCGAGCTCGACTTCCATGTCCTTCGCGAGCGCAGAGCCGATCGTGTAGAAATGGCCGCTCCACTTGCCCGAGGCGGGGTCCTTGACGAACCAGGGCGCACTCGAGGTCACGGCGCCGAGCCGGAGCTTCTTGTTGGCGATGATGCGGTCGAAAGTGTTCTTTCCCGCGGTCTGTGCGCTTGCTCCGTTGGAGGCCAGCGTGAGTGCGCCGGCGGCCACCGCGCCAGCACCGATAAGCCCTGCCAGATCCCTGCGTGTCGTCATTATTCTTCTCCCGGCGTTATGAGGCGAACCCCGTTATGGTTGGTGAGCCAAGCTCCCGCTTCCCCTGCAGGCATCCGAGGCCTTCCGCCCCTCACCGAAGGCGGCAGCGGATTTTCTCGTCGTTCTCAGCCCTGTTTCGGCGCCAGCAGCACACCCGGATTCATCAGGCCTTGCGGGTCGAACAGCGCCTTGACCTTGGTCATCAGCTCGTAGCGAAGCGGATCGGCAAGACGTTCGAGCTCTTCGGTGAGCTTGCGGCCGACGCCATGCTCGGCGCTGAAGGTGCCGCCAAAGCGAGCCGCGACATCGTGGATCGCCCGCTCGACCTCCAGCGCGAAGGCTTCCGCATCGGGCAGCGCCGCCCAGTAGGCGTGGGTGAACATCAGGATGTAGTGCACGTTGCCGTCGCCGAGATGGCAGACGACCTCGCTATACGCCTCCGGAAACAGCTTCGCCGCCACCTCGTCCGCAGCCTTGATGAAGGGCGCGACATGAGAGGAGCGCACCGCGACGTCATGCGTGATGCTCATCCCCTCCTTCTTGTTCGCCTCGGAGACCGAGTGGCGGATGTGCCAGAAATCCGCAGCTTGCTGCTCTGAGGTGGCGATCACTGCGTCAAGCAGCTCGCCCTGCTCCAGCGCAGCGCCCAGAACCTCCTCGAGGATGTCGCGCAGCGCGGTCGTCGCATCCTCACTGCCGAGCTCGATCAGGACCGACCAGGCGGGAATCTCGGCGAAGGGGAAGCGCACGCGCTCGGCATGCTTGCGCACCAGCTCGAACTGCGAGGCCGAGACAAGCTCGAAAGCCTGGATATAGGAACCCGCTCGATCCTGCAGCGCGGCCAGCAGCGCGACCGCATCGGCCGGATCGGCGGCAGCGACCCAGGCATGGGCCGTATTCGGTGTCTGCGGGTGCAGCCGAAGCGCCGCGCCCGTGACGATGCCGAGCGAGCCCTCTGCGCCGATGAACAGATGGCGCAGCATGTAGCCGGTATTATCCTTACGCAACGCAGCCAGATCGCTGAGCACACGGCCATCGGCCAGAACCACTTCGAGGCCGGCGACGAGATCCCGCATCGGACCGTAGCGGACGACGCCGGTGCCACCGGCATTGGTCGAGATCAGCCCGCCGATCTGGGCGCTGCCCTCGCTGCCGAGATGCAGCGGGAACTGCCGGCCTGCCTCTGCCGCGGCATTGTGGAGATCGCCGAGCACGACGCCGGCATCGACCGTAGCGATACCGGATGCGCGGTCGAGGCCGCGGATGCGGTTCATGCGCCGCAGCGAGAGCATGATGCCAGGCTTATCGGGGCGGTTGCTCTCCGGTACCGCACCGAAGCACAGGCCGGTATTGCCACCGACCGGAAAGATCGGCTGCCCCTGCGCTGCGCATAGCGCAACGACGGCGGAAACCTCGGCTGTCGAACTCGGCTGGACCACGGCCAGCGCAGCCCCTCGCCTCCGCTGGCGCCAATCGACCAGATACGGCTCCATCTCAGCCGGATCAGTGACCAGGCCCTTGTCGCCGACGATGGCGCGAAGTGCTTCGAGCACGGTCGCCCTCCTCAGGCGAGGCTGATGGCTTTGGCCTGCGCCGCCGCGACCTTGAGCTTGGCCATCGTCTGGTCGCTGGGGCCGGTCAGGGGCAGGCGCACCCCGCCGACCGGCATGCCCGCCAAGGCCATGTATTCCTTCAGGGGGCCGGGATTGGTCTCCACGTAAATGGAGTCGATGACCGGGTCGACCTTGTCCTGCAGTTTCAGTGCTTCCTTGAGCTTGCCCTGGCTGGCGAGCTCGAAAATCTCGATCCAGATCTTCGGATAGATCGTGGCGGAAGCCAGCACGCCGCCGCGTGCGCCAAGCGCGACATGGGTGGCGAAGAGCGGCTCCTCGCCGGACAGGATCGCGATCTTGTCGCCGGCATATTTCACCGTGCGAATGAAATCTGGCATGTCGTAGGAGGAATATTTCATGCCGATGATCGAGCCGTCCTCGGCCATCGCCTGGACGGTATCGGCGAAGGCCGCGACCGTCGTCCGGCGCGGGATCTGATAGAGCATGACCGGCAGGTCGAGCGCATCGCGGTAGCGCCGAAAATAGGCACGCATCCCGTCCTGTGTTCCGGGAGCGTAATAGGGCGTTACGGTCATGACCGCGGCCGCGCCGGCGGCGGCGAAGTCGCGTCCGGCCTCCAGAGCATCCTCGAAGCCGGTCGAGAGCACACCCGGAATGACCGGCTTGCCATCGGCCGCCTCGACGCAGGCTGCGACGATCCTACGACGCTCGTCGCGCGAAAAGGCGGGATACTCGCCGGTGCCTCCGATCGGTACGATTCCAGCCGCTCCGGCATCGAGCTGGAAGCGGACGAGCTGGTGCAGCGCCTTCACATCGACAGCGCCGTCGCCCGTCAACGGCGTGACGATCGCGGTGTAAAGGCCGTTCAGCTGGTCATGGGTAAGCGTCATGTGAACCATCCCTGCCGCGTTCGACCGCCACGCCCGACCCCTCGCCGAGCACGCGCGGTTCATTGCCGGCGTATCGTTGGGATTGAAACTTCTTTCACATCAGAGACACTGTCAACATCAAATTACATAAATGTCGTATCCGATAATTTTGGCTAAGCGACGACAATCGATCCCTTTTCATGCCCCCGTCGGACGCTTATGACAGGTACCTGATCGACGCGGCGGAGAAACGACATGCCGGAACTATCATGGGCAGAGCAGGCGGAAGCCAGTGAGCCGCCGGAGGCGCAACGCAGCGCGGAGGACCAGGGTGTCGACGTCGGCGCTCGGCTCTTGAAGCTGCGCAAGGGGCGGCGCCTGACGCTTCAGGACATGAGCGCACTCACCGGTGTTTCCGCCTCGGCTTTCTCGAAAATCGAGAGAAATGAACTTTCTCCGACGATTTCGACGATGCAGCGCATCGCGCAGGGCCTCGATGTCGAGCTGGTGACGCTGCTTTCAAGCGACGAGGCCGGGAGCGCCGCTGGCTTTCCTGGGCGGAGGAGCATCAGCCGTGCGGGGAGCGGCAGCAAGCATGCGACAGGCACCTGCAACAACGTGCTGCTCTGCGCTGACCTCAAGAACAAGCGCGCGACGCCGATACTGACCACGGTGACGGCGCGATCGCCGGATGAATACGCAGCCTGGGCAAAATCCGAGGCGGAAATCTTCGTGATGGTGCTGGAAGGCACGCTGGTCGTCCACAGCCGCCTCTATGAGCCACTCGAACTGAATAAAGGCGACTCGGTCTATTACGATGCGACCACCGAGCACACCTGGACCTCCAAGGGCGAAACCAACGCCGTCGTCCTGTGGGTGCTTGTGGATTTGTGACCTCGACTTGAGTGTCGCCGGCAATTTGAGCCGGCGCTCGATGTCGTTTCCGAAAAAAAATGTCTTTTCGGAATTTTTTTGTTGCCAGCGAAAAAACTTGGGCTAGCCTCTCGGTCAGAGAGGGACCATGACGCAAACGACGCCAAAGGCGCAGCCAGCCGTCACATCCGACGTACCGGGCTTGCGTCTGCGCGAGGTCCGTAAATCATTTGGCAGCGTCGCCGCGCTGCAGCCGACCTCCTTCGACGTTCCGGCCGGGACGCTCTGCTCGCTTCTCGGGCCTTCCGGCTGCGGCAAGACGACGACCCTGCGTATCGTCGCAGGCTTCGAGCTTCCGGATGCCGGGCAGGTTCTGATCCGCGGCGAGGACCGGACCTACGATCCGCCGCAGCGGCGCAAGCTCGGCATGGTCTTCCAGAATTACAGCCTGTTCCCACATATGACCGTTGCGCAGAACGTCGCTTTCGGGTTGCGGATGGCACGGGTGAACCGAGCCGAGACCGAAGCGCGGACGCGCCGCATGCTCGACATCGTGCACCTGCCCCAGCATGCCGATCGCTATCCGCATCAGCTGTCGGGCGGCCAGCAGCAACGCGTGGCACTCGCTCGCTCGCTGGTGACCGAGCCTTCGATGCTGCTGCTCGACGAGCCGCTCGGCGCGCTCGACAAGAACCTGCGCGAGCAGATGCAATTCGAGATCCGCCAGCTCCAGCGGGAAATCGGCATCACCACGCTCCTGGTCACGCATGATCAGGAGGAGGCGCTCACCATGAGCGATATGATCGTGGTGATGGACCGCGGCAGGATCCTGCAAGCCGGCTCGCCGGCGGAGGTTTACGAGCATCCACGCAACCGCTTTGTTTCCGAATTCCTCGGCACCTCCAACATCATCGACTGCACTGTGATGGGAGCGGAAAGAGGCGGCCTTCGGCTGCGGCTTCCCGGTGACGAGGGAAGCTCCGGGTTCTTCGTTGCGGATGCCCCGGCCCGCCCGGTCGGCAGCACTGCCCTAGTGGCGATCCGGCCGGAGCACTTACGCATTGTGCCGGCAATGGAAGCGGGCCCCAGCGAGCCGCGCGCGACCGTCTCGGGCCACGTCTTCCGCGGGGCGACACACGTGTTCCAATTGAAACGCCCTGGGCTCGATCGGCCGTTGATGGCCTATCGGCAGATCACCGGGCCGGTCGGCGAGACGGCATTGGCGATAGGGGCCGAAATCGGCCTGTCCTGGCTGCCGGGCACGGCTCGTCTGCTTGAGGATGAACCGATGCGGGAGGACGCCGCGTGACCGCCGCGGCGGCGACATCAGGACGACGTAGCCGCCGGGCTCTCGGCGCCGGCCTATGGCCCGTCCTGCCGGCCGTGATCTTCCTCCTGCTGTTTTTCCTGCTTCCGCTGGCCGAGAACGGCCTCCAGAGCCTTTATGTGCCCGATGCTGCCGGCAAACCGGTCTTCTCGCTCGATTATTACATGCGCCTGTTCACCGACAGCTACTATCTCGGTGTGCTCGGGCGAACGATCTGGGTCAGCCTGCTCGCCACGATCATCTGCATCCTGATCGGCTATCCCGTCGCTTTTTTCATGGTCCGGCACGCCGGGCGCTGGAACGGGGTGATGATCTTCCTCCTGGTCGCGCCGCTGCTGACCTCGATCATCATGCGCACCTTCGGATGGAACGTGATCCTCGCCCGCAACGGCGTGCTCAACAGTACCCTGCTGTCGCTGGGCCTGATCGAGCGCCCGCTGCGGCTGCTCCAGGACCCTTCGGCCGTCATCATCGGCCTGGTCCATGTGCTGGTGCCGTTCATGGTGATCTCGATCGCGGCGGTGCTGAAGGGGATCGACACCCGGCTGGAGGAGGCTGCCGAACTGCTCGGCGCCAGCCGCTGGCGCACCTTCCGCGAGATCACCCTGCCGCTGAGCCTCGACGGCATCGCTACGGGGGCGATCGTCGTCTTCATGCTGGCCAATGGCAGCTTCCTGACGATGCTTCTGCTCGGCGGAGGCAGCGTCGTCACCTTGCCGCTGCTGATCTACCAGCAGTTCCTGCTCGTCCAGAATCTCGGCTTCGCCGCCGCCATGGGCAATGTCCTGCTGGTGCTGGCCGTGATCTCGCTCTTCCTCCAGTTGCGCCTGATCCGGCGGGATGGAGGTGCCTCATGAGCGCGACCGCGTCCTGGCGCAGGCTCGAGCGACGCCTGCCTGTTCTGCTGCTGCTCGCCTTCGTACTGATCTTCTTCGCCTTTCTGCTGGCGCCGATCGTCTTCGTGGTCCTCGTCTCCTTCGGAGATTCCGAGATCATCGCCTTTCCGGTGACGGCCTATTCCCTGCGCTGGTACCATCGGCTGCTGGAATATCGGCCTCTGCTCGACTCGCTCTGGTTCAGCCTGAAGCTGGCTGGAGCATCGGCGGTGCTGGCCGCACTCTTCGGGGTTCCGGCGGCACTGGCGTTGGCGCGCAGCCGCTCGGGCCTTGCGGACCTGCTCTCGACCTTCCTGCTGGCGCCGCTCTCGATCCCGATGATCCTGCTGGGCATCGCGCTACTCTACAAGCTGTCGGCGATCGGGCTGGGCATCTCCTTCACCTCGTTGCTCATCGCCCACACCGTCGTCTCGATCCCCTATGTCGTGCGCACGGTGGTCGCGGTCTATCGCGGCATCGGCCGCAATTACGAGGAGGCGGCCGCGATCCTCGGCGCCTCGCGCCGGCAGATCTTCACCTATGTGACGCTTCCGCTGATCGGCTCCGGCATCTTCAGCGGCATGCTGTTCGCGGTGCTGATCTCGCTCGACAACCTGTCGCTCTCGCTCTTCTTCGGCAGCGCCCAGACCAACACCTTGCCCGTGGTGATGCTGAGCTACCTGCAGAACCAGTTCGACCCCGCCATCGCGGCCATCGGCACCGTGCAGATGGTCATCGCGCTGGTCGCACTGCTGCTGATCGAGCGCACCGTCGGCCTGAAATTCATGAGTTCGCCGTCCTAACGAAGCGGCGCGCCGCACAACATCCAAAAAGGGGAGAACCACCATGAAGACGCTGAAGCCTTATCGACCCTTGCTTGCGCTTGCAGGGCTTGCTTTCTCGGTTGCCATGCCCGCCCACGCCGCCGACCTGACCGTCACCGCTTTCGGTGGCGTCTGGGAGAAGTCGCTGCGGACCTGCTATGTCGAGCCCTTCCAGAAGAAGACCGGCAAGACCGTCGATGTCGTGCTCGGCACGCCGGCGCAGTGGGTCAACCAGGTCGCGGCCAACCCGGCCAAGCCGCCGATCGACGTCTTCCTGACGCTCATCGACGGTGCCGAGGATGCCAAGGCCCGTGGCCTCGTCGAAAAGATCGATCCGGCCAAGGTTCCCAACCTCGCCGACGTTCCGGAGCCGCTCAAGCAGGTCGTCGGCGGCGATGCCGTGGTGCTGCATTTCGGCGCGGCCGGGCTCGCCTATAACGAGGCGAAGATCAAGAATCCGCCGAAGAGCTGGGCCGAGTTCATCGAGCGCACGCTCAAGGGCGAATGGCAGGCGGCCCTTCCGGGCATCAACGTCGCCAGCACGACCCCGACCGCCCTGATCTGGAACTTCAATGACGTGCTCGGCGGCAAGGTCGGCGACATCTCGCCCGTCATCGCCAAGATGAAGGCGCTGCGCGACAGCGGCAACGTGATCTTCTGGAACGACGTCAACCAGTTCCTCACGCAGATGCAGTCAGGCGAAGCCGATATCGGCATCTACTGGGACGGGCGAGCCTGGGCCGCCCGCGATGGCGGCTTCAAGTCGCTGAACTTCTACTATCCGGCGCCGGGCGGCGTCGTCAGCCCGACGGTCGTCCAGAAGGTCAAGAACGGCTCGCCGGCCGCCTGGGAGTTCATCGACTTCCTGTTCTCGCCCGAGCCGCAATCCTGCTGGGCCGCCGCGATCCAATACCCGGTTGCCAGCGCCAAAGCGCAGTACAAGCCCGAGCAGAAGGCGCGCATGCCCAAGCTCGAAGACGTGCGCTGGCCGCCCTTCGCCGAGATACTCGCGGCGATGCCGAAATGGGTCGAGACCTGGAACAAGGACATCGGCCGCTGAGCGTGGCGGGGCTGCCGGCTTCCGCAGCCCGTTCTGATCCGCGAGCGCGACGCCGGAAGCGCGCGCTCGCGCCCGAGACCATCCGGAGGTTTCCATGGGTTACCGTGTGGGCGTCGATATCGGCGGCTCGTTCACCGATTTCGCGCTGTTCGACGAAGAGACGCAGAGTCTGAAGACGCTGAAGACCTTCTCCCGTCCCGACCAGCCGGGTGCGGAGGTCATGGAAGGCCTCAGGCTGATCGGCGAGCGCTACGGCATCACCCCTGCCGAGGTCTCCTATTTCACGCATGGCACCACGGTCGGCATCAACACGGTGATTCAGCGCAAGGGGCTGAAGCTCGCGCTGTTCACGACCGAGGGCTTCCGTGACGTGCTCGAGGTGGCGCGTCTCAAGATTCCCGACATGTACAACCTGCTCTCCAGGCGTCCGGATCCGCTGATCCCGCGCGACCTCGTCTTCGGCATCGGCGGGCGCCTGCGGGCTGACGGCACAGAGGAGCACCCGCTGGACGAGGCGAGCGTGAGCCGTGCGGTCGAAGGGGCCAAGGCCGCGGGCTGCGAGGGCATCGTCGTCTCGCTTCTGCATGCCTATCGCAACCCCGCCCACGAGGAGGCGGTCAAGGCGATCGCCGAGCGGCTCGCCCCCGAGCTTCCGGTCTTCGCCTCGAGCGAGACCTGGCCGATCATCCGCGAATACGAGCGCACCATCACCGCCACCATCGGCGCTTATGTGCAGCCGCGCGTCTCCCATTATCTGGGCTCTCTGCAGTCGGCACTGAAGAAGGCAGGCGTCACGCCAGAGCCGCGGCTCACCAAGTCCAACGGCGGCGTCATGACCGCCGAGCAGGGCAAGAGCGAATGCGTGCAAATGATCCTGTCCGGCACCGCTTCGGGCGTCATCGGTGCCGCCTACGTTGCCGAGGTTTCCGGCATCAGGAACTGCATGAGCCTGGACATCGGCGGCACCTCGGCCGACGTCGCGGTCATCGTCGACGGCCAGCCGCAATACGGCGTCGGCGAACTGATCGGCGAGTTCCAGATCTACATCCCCTCGGTGTCGGTCTCCTCGATCGGCGAAGGCGGGGGGTCGATCGCCTGGGTCGACGCTCAGGGCGTGCTCAAGGTCGGGCCTGAAAGCGCCGGCTCCCGTCCCGGCCCCGCCTGTTACGGTCGCGGTGGCGAGCGCGCCACCATCACGGACGCCTTTGCGGCGCTGGGCCTCGTCGGTTTGTCCGAGATCGGCTATTCGGCCGTCACCATCGACCGGGAGAAGGCACGCTCGGTCGTCGGCGAACTTGCGACCAAGCTCGGCCGCACGATCGAGGAAACCGCCGAGGCGATCATCCGCATCGCCGTCTCCGGCATGTATACCGACGTCAGCGCGCTGGTGTCTCGCTTCGGCATCGATCCGCGCGACTTCTCCTGTCTCGCCTTCGGCGGCGCCGGTCCGATGATGGCCTGCTTCCTGGCACGCGAGCTCAACATGCGCGAGACCGTGGTGCCGCCGACACCGGGCGTCCTTTCCGCGCTGGGCGGGCTGATCGCCGACATCAAGAACGACTTCATCAAGACGCTCTACAGCGATCTCCTTCCCGACATGGGGGCGACGATCCGCGGCGAGTTCGCTCGGCTGGAGACCAAGGCTAAAGCCTGGCTGCACGAGGATCAGAGCTATTCCGGCGAAAGCCACCTGATCTACTCGGCGGAGATGCGCTATCGTGGCCAGTCCTTCGAGCTCGACACTCCGCTGGATCCGGCCACGATCGTTGCCGGTGACACCGCGGCCATGGCGCAGGCCTTCCATGCCGAGCATGAGCGTGTCTACGGCCACAGCGATCCCACCGCGGCGGTGCAGATCATCTCGCTGCGCCTCGTCATCAGCGGACGCACCGCCCGCCCTGAGTTCAAGCGTCACGCGTTGGTTTCGGAAGCCGCTAAGCCGCTCCGCCATGCCGAGGTCTGGCTCGACGGGGCGCTCCGCAGCGTCGCGGTCTTTGCCCGCAGCGATCTGAAACCCGGCCAGAACTTCGCCGGTCCCGCCGTGGTCACACAGGACGATTGCACCACCGTCGTGCTGCCGAACATGGCCGTCAGCGTCGACGAATATGCCAACCTTCGCATCGTTCCGGAGACCCGGCCGTGAAGCTCGACAACACCACATTGCAGGTCCTGGCGAACTACTGCGCCGCCGCGGCCGAGAGCATGGGCTGGACCTTGATGCGCACAGCCTACTCCACCTTCGTCAAGGAGACCGAGGACTTCTCCTGCCAGGTGCTGACTCGTGACGGTCTCACCGTGGCCTCGCCGAAGACCTTCGGCGCGACCTGGTACACCGGTCTCGACTATGGCGACGTCATCAAGCTCTTCGACTACGAAGAGGGCGACATCTGCATCACCAGCGATCCCTATTCCGGCTATGTCGCGACCCATACGCCGGACATCCATATGTGGAAGCCGGTGTTCCGCGACGGCGAGATCGTCTGCTTCGTCGGCAATCACATCCACAACACGGATGTCGGCGGCGCCGTGCCGGCTACGCTCTCACGCACCCTGACGGAGATTCAGCAGGAAGGTCTGCGTATTCCGCCGATGCGGCTGATGCGCGGCGGTGTGCTCAACCAGGACCTTCTCGATATCATCGCCCATAATGTTCGGCTGCCGGAGCAGAACTGGGGCGACCTCAACGCACAGATCGCCTGCGCCAATGTCGGCGAGCGCAAGATCCACGAAATCCTCGATCGGTTCGGCAAGGACAATTTCGTGGCGGGTCTCGATCAGTTGCTCGATTACGCCGAGAATCAGGCGCGTGCCGTCATCAGCACGATTCCTGACGGCGAGTACTTCTTCGCCGACTATGCCGACGAAGACGAAACGGGCGGCTATCCCGTCCGCGTCGCGGTGAACCTGAAGGTGCATGGCGACACGCTGACGCTGGACTTCACCGGCTCCGACCCGCAGCTCGCGACCTCGCACAACATGCCGACCGGAGGCAAGGAACGCCATGCCCTGGTGACGGTGGGCACGGTCTACGCACTCTACTGCCTCGACCCGACGATGATGCTGAACGCGGGTCTCATGCGGCCCACACGCGCGATCCTGCCGGAAGGGACCATCATGAATGCCGTGTCGCCTGTCGCGGTCGGCATGCGCACCCTCGCCTGCACCCTGGCCCAGACGGTCACCCTCGGTGCCTTCTGCCGTGCCCTGCCTGATCGAATGCCGGCATCTCCGGCGAGTTCCGTCACGCTGATGAACATCAAGACCAGCACGCGGGCGGGCCGGCCCATCATGGCCTCTGTCGGCCCGGTCGGTGGCGGTGCCGGCGGCAGCGCCTTCGGCGACGGAGCGGATGGCAGCGGCGCCAATCTCTCCTTCCTGAAGAATACGCCGGTCGAGATCAGCGAAGCCGAAATCCCGGTTCGCATCAAGCGCTATGGTCTCGTGCCGGATTCAGGTGGCCCAGGCGAATATCGCGGAGGCACCGCGCTCGAAATGGAGCTGCAGCTCGACCAGCCCCAGTCCATGGTGACCGCCCGCAACCGGGACCGCTCCGTCATTTCGGCCTGGGGGCTGCGTGGTGGCCGCTCGGGCGCCGTTTCGCGCTTCGTCAAGAATCCCGGCACTGCGGGCGCTATCGAGCTCGGGTCGCAGGATCTGGTGAAATGCGATCCTGGCGACGTCATCCTGATCCAGGGGCCGGGTGCCGGCGGCTATGGCTCTCCGCTGGACCGGCCTGTCGAGAAGGTTCTTGCCGACGTTCGGCGAGGATTGGTTTCGGTGGATCGGGCTAAGGGCGACTACGGTGTCGTCATCGCGGCCGATGGCGGGGTTGATCAGGCCGCGACCACGCAGTTGCGCGGACAACTGCGCAGCGACGCCGATTGGGCCGAGTTTGGACACGGCCCGGGCAGGTTGGCCTTCGAGGCAGTGTGGACCGAAGCGCGCTACGATGTGTTGACCGGTATTCTCGCCAAACTTCCGGTGACATGGCGCTATTTCGTCAAGCACGAAATCTTCCGGCAGATTCAGGATCCGCCCATCGACGGCTCGGATGGCTTGGATGAGGTCTATCGAGCCTATACCCAGGTCACGGACCGCTTCGCCGATCTCCCGAAAGCTCCGTAGGGATGGAACACCGCATATGCCGGTCGCACCGGATCATCGGCTCTTACTTGAGGCGATGATCCGTATGGCGATGATGGGGTCGGCGATATGACGACTATAAATTCGAGTTCAAACTCGTAGCTGTGCGCCACGCGAACGGCGCTATGTCGCGTTGGCCAAATTGCCTTATGGTAAGCTTTCCAAGTCTCGAATGAGGGCTGATACACGCGAAATGCGCCAGGTGCGGGCATTGGGAGATTGCCCGGATGCGGACACCAGTGACTTGGCGCAAGAGGTCCTGTCCCATTACCGACCGCGCAGAATTTTCGGCGGCAGCCTGATATCTCTCCTCATTGGTAGAGAAGGCGAGGATGAGCCTCTTCGTGCGCACCACCGGCATTGCCAGGGCGAAGGCCAAAATCGGCATGGCCAATCTCGTCTACAAAATGCGTCAGCCTGCCTGGGCTCACGCGGAGCGCGGCGGCATAGTACGCATCCTCAGGACAAGAGGCCGGGCTACGCCCTCCGCAACGCGCCAACAAGCACGGTCTCAGCCCACAGAATGCAGCCGGCCGCTTCGCTCGCCCAGAAATCAGGGTTTTTCGAACCGTCCACCTGGAGGTGCCTTCCATAAGATCCAGCGAGGGATCTCGCGAAGGCATTCCAGGGCTCGTGCTGCGTGGTGCTAAGATTGGCTCTCGGCGGAGCCAGTAGGTGACCAAAGCGCACGTTGCGACGTGGCCAAATCCTCCAGAATTTGGTCCAGTTCAGACCGAAATCACTAAATAGAATGATAAATTTTTCACTTTTCAATTTTGCAATTAAAAGAGACAATCCGACGAAACCGACCCTCAATACTGGAAACCGCATATTAGGCAGGAAGGCGCGTGACCCCCAAAGCAGCTGAAGCAATTGAGCGCCAAAATTTCACGGTCGTTCAAGCCCTGCGGGGCTTCGCTGCGATGTGGGTTGTGCTCTTTCACGCAAGGGAAGGCGGCCATCTACCGACCCTTTATGCTTCGCTGCCTTCTTGGTTCAGAACCACGGTTTTCGATCAGGGCCATAACGGGGTTCCCATATTTTTTGCCCTGAGCGGCTTCGTGATTGCCCATAGCGTTCGCGAATTGAGTCCATCCGTCCGTAATTTCGGGCGGTTTGCATTAAAGCGCATTATTAGATTGGACCCGCCATACTGGGCCTCCATCGTTTTTGTCCTCGCCATGGGCTTGTTATCCTCCATTGTAAAACATGAGAGGATGACCTGGCCTACTTTTGGCGCTATTTCTTCGCATCTCTTCTATCTTCAGGCGTTTCTGAATTACCCCCAGATCAATACTGTTTACTGGACTCTAGCCTATGAAGTACAATTTTATTTATTTTTCGTAGGCCTGATCACGGCAGCCGGTCTTCTTTACGGAGAAAAAACATGGGCGAAAGAGGCTGCATGGTGGATCATGTACGGCCTCGCAATTACCGCTCTTTTTGTCCCTCATGACAAAATGATGCCAGGACTTTTTGTGAATCTTTGGCCGGCTTTTTTCATTGGCGCCCTTGCCTATCGAGCTGTGGAAGCAAAAACGCGACAGATCGCTTTGCTCACGCTCGCCGGCCTTATGCTTGCGTTCGGCCATGAAAGTATCGAATTCTGGATTTACAGCACCATTACAGCATTGCTTCTCTTATTTTTTTTGCGAACAGGAGCAATTTATACATCCCTAAACTGGAAATGGCTACAATTCCTGGGTGCCATTTCGTACAGCCTATACCTGATTCACAATCCGATCACGGGCGCAGCGGGGTTTGTTGGCCACAAATTCTTGGGAACGGGCGTCATCGCAGATATCGGCGTCCTGATAGGTATCGCCATCGCAAGTGTGGTTGGCTCAACCGGCTTCTGGTGGCTTATTGAGAGAAAGGCACAGGCTTGGTCCAAGCATGTTCGATTGAAAACAGCGAGCAATCCATCGATCTAGGCTTCGTGGACAAAGGGTAGCCAGAGTTTGACTGCGGCAATGGCGACGAAT
>NZ_CAMFKW010000017.1 GCF_945957345.1 uncultured Allobosea sp.
TGGAGAACGAGGGCATCGTCGGGCCAGCTAACCACGCAGGGAAAAGAGAGATCCTCGGGGAAGGTCCGCGTCAGCGCGACGACGAGGATTGAGCGGCGACTGACGTCACTCAATCCAGCAGAATCGACCTGATTTCCTGCCAGCTCGTCTCGTCGGGCGCACAGAGCAGGCCGGCCGGGCGCTCTGTCGGGGCATAGGGCCGGCCGTCGAGAAGGCGCGCATGGCCGCCGGCCTCGCTGTAGAGCAGCACGCCCGGCGCATGGTCCCATGGGTTGAGCACGCCGTAGAGCAGGAATTGCAGGCGCCCGGCGGCCGCCAGCCGATATTCCTGTCCGCAGCAGCGCAGCGAACCGACTTCGAGGAAGGCCGGGAAACGGCCGGGAAGCGTGCTGCGCAGCGGCTCTGGGAAGTACTGCCAGCTCGCCATGCCGTTCATCTGTCGGGTCTCGGCGGCCGGAGCGACGCGCAGGTCGCGGCTCGCACCATCCGCAGAACTCATCCATGCTCCTTCGCCGCGCAGCGCCATGGCGCTGTCATCGGCAGTCGGATCATGGATCACGGCGGCGGCGATCTCGCCCCGGACGACGACCGCGGCCATCACGGCGAAGAGCGAGAGGTCGCTGGCATAGTTCAGCGTGCCGTCGATCGGATCGATGACGAAAGCGAGGTCGGCTTCAGCCAGTTGGCCGAGCAGGGCGGGCTTGCGCGTCACCGCCTCCTCGCCGATCATCGCCGCGCCCGGAAAGGCCTTGGCCAGCTCGGCGCAGATGAAGCGCTCGGCCGCTTCGTCGGCTTCCGTCACGACATCGACCGGATTCTGCTTGGCGCGGATGTCGCTGTCTGAAAGGCGCCGGAAACGCGGCATAACCTCGCGCCGTGCCGCCTCGCGCAGGATGGCATCGAGCCGCTCGTGATCTTGTCGGGTGAAGATCATCCGAGATCGAATTCGACGAGGATCGGCTGATGGTCCGAGGCCCGCGTCTCGATGTCATAGACGATCGAGCGCGCCCGCTCGGCGAGGTCCGGGGTCGCCAGCACGAAGTCGAGGCAACCCGGCGGGCCGTAGGTTTGCTCGCAGATGAAGGCGGAAGGCGGATGCGGCTCATCGCCCCGCAGCACAGGCCAGAGATCGACCAGCGGCGGAACGTCACCATCGAACGGCGCGAGCAGTTGCGCCATCCCGGTATCATCGGGCCGCATGTTGAAATCACCGGTCAGGATCGCGCTCGCGGCGTTCGGCGTCGGCGCATAGGTGTGCGGGCCGGGCGCGCGGGGCGTCGCTTGTCGTGCAGCCGCCATGCGGTGGACCTGCCGGATGCCTTCGACCTGTGCGGCGCGCAGGACGGGCGAGGAGTATTCCAGATGCGTCGTCATCACCCGGATCGGGCCGAAAGGCATCTCGACCATCGCCTCGACCAGTACGCGCGGCATGTTGCGCGTCGCTGCCGCTTCCCAGGGCAGGACATGGCGCAGCGCCTGCGCCACCGGCAAGCGCGACAAGACGAGGTTGCCGAAGCGCTTGCGCCCGCCCGCGCCATCCGAGACATCGACGCCGATCGCTTCGATCGCTGTAAAGCCCGGCAGCAATTCGCCGAACAGCGCGAACTGGTCGGTATGGTCATTGCCGTCGAGATCGGGAAAATTCGCCGCGACCTCCTGCAGGCAGAGCACGTCGAAATCCGCCATCTGCCGCGCGTGATGGATGATGCGATGCGGATCGACCTTCTCGTCGACGCCGCGGGCCCACTGGATATTCCAGGTGATCAGCTTCATCGAGCCGGTAGTCCTTACTTGATGCCGGCGCGCATGAAACTCTGCACGAACTGGCGCTGGAACAGCAGGAAGCCGACGAGCAACGGGGCCGAGGTCATCAAGGTCGCCGCGCAGATCACGGCCCAGTCGATGCCCTGGTCAGCCGAGGAGAACACCTGCAAGCCCACCGTCAGCGGCCGCGACTCGACCGAGTTGGTTACCAGCAGCGGCCAGAGGAAGTTGTTCCAGTGATAGCTCACGGAGACGAGGCCGTAGGCGACATAGGTCGGCTTCGCCAATGGCACATAGACCCGAATCAACACCTGCAACGGGCTCGCGCCCTCGACGCGCGCGGCATCGTCGAGCTCCTTCGGCACGGTCTTGAAGGTCTGCCTGAGCAAGAAGATGCCGAAGGCCGAGGCGATATAGGGCAGGGCGATCGCCGGGATCGTGTCGATCAGGTTGACCTTGGCGAGCGTGCGGTAGTTCTCGACGATCAGCGCGTCCGGCATGATCATAAGCTGCGCCAGGATCAGCACGAAGGCGACGTCGCGGCCCCAGAAATCCTGCCGGGCCAGCGCATAGGCCGCGAGCGTGCCCAGCACGATCTGGAAGACGAGGATCAGGGTCACCAGGATGAAAGTGTTGAGGAAATAGCGGGCGAAGGGCGCCGCCGCCCAGGCGCGCGTGAAATTGTCGAGCGTCAGCGGCGCGGTCAGCACGAAGCGCGTCGTATATTCGGCCGGATGGAACGCCGCCCAGACGGCGTAGGCCAGCGGCAGAACCCAGAGCAGGGCGAGCAGAATCGCGCCGGTCGATTCCAGCGTGAGCGCGAGGCCTTTCGGCGCGTAGGGATCGGTGCGCGTCGCGGCCGGGGCGGGGTGGGGCGCGGCGCTCATTGATAATGCGTCCTGCGTTCGAGCCAGCCGTACTGGACGAAGGCGACGAGCGCGAGCAGCGCCAGCAGCACGCAGGTCAGCGTCGCCGCATAGGCCGTGTCCCAGAAGCCGAAACCGACCTGATAGATGTAATAGAGCAGCAGCGTCGTCGCATTGTCCGGCCCGCCGCGCGTCATCACCACGATATGGTCGACCATGCGGAAGGCGTTGATCACCGCGTTGATCAGCACGAACAGCGTCGTCGGCATCAACAGGGGGAACTGGATGCGCCGGAAGAAGGTCCAGCGTGAGGCGCCCTCGATCGCCGCAGCCTCGCCGAGGCTCGGCGGGATCGCCTGCAGCGCTGCGAGGTAGAAGATCATGAAGAAGCCGGCTTCCTTCCAGATCGCGACGATGGTGATGGCGTAGAGCGCGGTGTCCTGCGAGCCCAGCCAGTTGGTCGAGCGCGCGCCGAACAGGCCGGTGATCTGCTCCAGCAGTCCATATTGCGGCGTGTAGAAGAACAGCCAGATATTGGCGACCGCGATCATGGGCAGAATCGTCGGCGTGAAATAGGCCATGCGCACGAGCGTGCGCCCCGCGATCCTGTCGTTGACCCAGACCGCCATCAGGAGCGCCAGTGCGATCGAGGTCGGGATCGTGCCGAGCGCGAACCAGAGATTGTTGCTCAGCGCTTTCCAGAAGATCGGGTCGGCGAGCATCTGCTGGTAGTTCTCGAGCCCGATGAAGCGCGCCGGGCGGCGCGCTTTAGGTGTCGAGTAGAAGCTCTCGATGAAGCTCGCGACCGCGGGCCAATGCGTGAACAGGGCCAGGCAAGCCATGGCCGGCAGCAGAAGCAGCCAGCCATGGATCGTCGCGGTCGCGCGGTTCGTCATCGCAGCGGGATCAGCGATAGGCCTTGAGGATGCGCTCGGCCTCGGCCTGCGCCTCCTCCATCGCCTTCTGCGGCGCCTTGGTGCCGGTCAGCGCGGCCTGCAACCCGTCGTTCAGCGCCTTGGTGACGCGCTGGTTCTCATGGGTCGAAAGTTCGGCCACCGCGCTCGAGAGCTGGTCGCGCGCGACGATCGCCTGCGGGAAGTCGGCGACGTATTTCTTCATCGCCTCGGTCTCATAGGCGGCCGGCGTCACGCCGACATAGCCGGTATCGGCGCTCCACTGCGCCGCGCGCTCGGGCGTGGTGATCCAGCGCACGAACTTGAAGGCGGCTTCCTGCTCGGCCTTGGTGGCCTTCTTCGACAGGTAGAAATTGCCGCCGCCGGTCGGGCTGCCCGGCTTCTTGCCGGCCGGCAGCACCCCGACGCCGAAGGGGAACTTGGCGTTTGCGCGGACATTGGTCAGGTTGCCGGTGGTGGTCCACATCATCGCGATCTTCTTCTCGAAGAAGTCGCGCGGCGTGGTGCCCCATTCGGTGATGCCGGGCGGGTGGACCTTGTATTTCTGCGCGAGGTCGACCCAGTACTGCAGCGCCTCGACGACGCCCGGATTGGCATAATCGGTCTTGTCGCCGGCGCTGTTGGCGAGGATCGCGCCGGCCTGCGTGGTCAGGCCCTGGAACAGCCAGTAGGGGAAGCCGGAGGAGGGGATCTGGATGCCCCATTGCGTGGTGTTGCCGGCGGCATCGCGCTTGGTCAGCTTCTGCGCGAACTCGACCTGCTCGGCCCAGGTCTTCGGCGGCTTTTCGGGATCGAGGCCGGCTTCCTTGAAAAGCTCTTTATTCCAGTAGAGCACCACCGTGGAACGCTGGAACGGGATGCCCCAGGTCTTGCCGCCGGTCTGGCTGTTCTCCATGAAGCCGGGATAGAAGCTGGCGAGCCACTTCTTGTCCTCATCGGTCTTGACGAAGTCATCGAAGGGCACGATCGCCTCTTCGTCGATCAGCGTGAACATGTCGGTCGAGAGCAGCACCGACAGCACCGGCGGGGTGCCGCTCTTATGCGCGGTCAGCGCCTTGACGATGGTCTCCTGATAGGTGCCGGCATAGATCGGCTTCAGCTTGACCGAGGGGTTCTCCTTCTCGAAGCCGGCGGCGTAATTGTCGATCAGCTTGGTGATCGGCCCGCCGACGGCGACCGGGTAGAAGAACGAGAGCTCGGTGCTCTGCGCCCGGGCGATGCCGGGCAGAGCGGTCGCGCCTGCTAGAGCGGCGGTGCCGCCAAGAAATTCACGCCTGTCCATAATATCCTCTCTCCCTTGCTGGGATGGTCCGCACGTCCGACGCTCCGGCCGGTTCAGTTGCGAACCACCTTTCGTTCAGACGCCAGGTCGAACCAGTGCAGCGCCGATTGTGACAACGTGATGTAGATCTGTTCGCCGGCTGTGGCCCGCACTTTTCCGGGCCGCTTGACGATGAAGGAATGGCCGTCGATCCGGGTTTCCAGCAGCGTGTCGGAGCCGAGATATTCGACCGCGACGACATCGGCGGCAACGCCGCTTCCGGTGATCTCGACCATCTCCGGGCGGATGCCCACGGCAAGGCTCGCGGGATCGAGATCGGACGGAGCGGTGATCGCTCCGCCGCGCGCCTGCACGGTGGCGAGCGGCAGCACGTTCATCGGCGGCGTGCCGACGAAGCGCGCGGCGAAGATCGTCGCCGGGTTCTCGTAGAGCACGTCCGGCGGCGCATCCTGCTCGATCCGGCCGTTGCGCATCAGCACGACCTGGTCGGCCATGGTCATCGCCTCGACCTGATCATGCGTGACATAGACCATGGTCATCCCGAGCCGCTGCTGCAATTCGCGGATCTCACGCCGCATCTCGACGCGCAGCTGGGCGTCGAGATTGGAGAGCGGCTCGTCCATTAGGCAGACCGGCGCCTCGGCGACAATGGCACGGCCGAGCGCGACGCGCTGCTGCTGGCCGCCCGAGAGCTGCGAGGGCTTGCGTTCAAGCAGGGCGGAAAGGCCCAGGATCGAGGCCGCGCGGGCGAGACGCTCGTCGCGCTCGGCGCGCGAGACCTTGCGGACCTTGAGCCCGAACATGATGTTCTCGGCGACGCTCAGATGCGGGAACAGCGCATAGTTCTGGAAGACCATGGCGATGCCGCGCTGCGAGGGCGAGGCATGGGTGACGTTGCGCCCGCCGATCTCGATCGTACCGCTGCTTGTCTCCTCCAGCCCGGCGATCAGCCTGAGGGTGGTCGACTTGCCACAGCCGGATGGGCCGAGCAGCGCGACGAGATTGCCGCCTTCGACGGTGAAGCTGATGGCATCGACGGCGGCGGTGCCGCCCCAGGTCTTCGAAACCGTCTTCAGCGCTACAGAAACCATTCGCGATCCGGTGAGCCGAGGTCATGATGAGCCGGCACAGCAGCAGCGCTGCGCCGGCATGGCGTCAGCGGGACCATGACGCGAAAATTCTTCTGCGCACAAGGGGCCGCAGGCTGTGCCTGTGGTTTGCTGGTCCGAGCCCATATGTCGCATGCGCCGGGGTTTCCCGATGCGTTTTCAGCCGGCCAACCCACCATGGCGCCTGACGAAAGCAAGCGCCGCTTCCCAGGCGCCGGCATTGGCCTCGGAATTGGCGGCAGGCGTGCCGCCCATCGTGGTCGCGATGCCGCTGACCGGATGGCGATGGGCGATCCGGGTCGCAGGCGTATAGGGAAACAGGATGGAATGGCCGGCCGCCGGCCAGTTCTTCCAGAGAACCTCATGCGGATGCCCTGTCGCGAGCAGGCTCGATTGCACGATCAGCGAATAGAGATCGGAGGGCCAGGCGCCGTCATCGCCACCCGAGAGCAGCAGCACCGGCCCGGCGATGCGCTCGACCGGGATGCGGGCGCGGGCCATGGCGGCGGGGTCGCCGAGCGCGGTGCGCATCGCATCGGCATTGCGGCGCGTCTCGGTCGCTTCGTCATAGGGCTTCCAGCTCGCCGTGGCGTTGTCCTGCCACTGGTGGACGAGCGGTTTGCCGTCCAGCGTCCAGCCGGGGCCGTCGCGGCCGAGAGCGGGGTCGGCGGCGGCCTGCCCGCCATGCACGAAGGCGCTCGGCACATAGCCCAGCACGCCTGAGACCTTGTCGGGGAAGGTCGCGCCGAGCAGGAGCGCGAGCTCGCCGCCGCGCGACTGCCCGGCGACGGCAATGAAATCGTTGAGCGGTTGCACGCGGGCGCGCAGCCAGTCGAGGCCCTGCGCAAAGTACTCCAGCGGCGTGTTCGAGATGTATTTCGGCAGGCCGGGCGCGCCGAAATAACCGAGCGCCAGCGCCGCCACGCCGCGCGAGGCCCAGAGCGCGGCGCGCGGCTCGTTGATGCCGCCGCCCGAGCCGTTGAGGATCATGATCGCCGGATGTGGGCTTGAGCCCGCCGGCAGGAACAGCGTCCCGACAAGTCCGTCCTCGGCGAGGGGATGACGGGTCACGCCTTCGCCCATCAGGACCTGGCTGAAGCGCCCGGAGGCGATCGTCTCACAGCCGATCCGGGCGGTGAGCGTGGTTTCGAGCGGGTGCGTCAGGTCCGCGGGGAACAGCTCTCCGTTGCCGGTCTGCGCCCAGATCAATCCCATCGCCGCGACGTCGGCATAGTCGCCACGCAGGGGCGCGTCGCGTTCGAGATCGACGCTGCTATCGGCTCCGGCTGCGAACACAGCCTCGGCCCGCCAGAGATGGCCGTCGCGCGGCGTCTCGGCGGCGATGGTCACCTCCGCGCCCGCCGGCAGGCCGGAAAGCACGATCCGGCGAGGCACGTCGATCAGGTCGATGGCGGGGCTGATCGCGAAGGCGGCGGGCATGGCGGAGTCCTTGACTTCGGTCTTATTTGGCCTTGCTGACCTGCATGGCGACGGTGCGGTCGCTGTTCCAGGGCACGACCTTGAGGTCCGGCCGGCTCGCCCAGATGTTCTTGTAATGGTAGAGCGGGATGATCCCGACATCGTCCATCACCACCTTGACGGCGTCCTTGATGATCGCCTCGCGCTTGGGATCGTCGAACTCGGCGCCGGCCTTGGCGAGGGCCTCGTCCAGCTTCGGGTTGCTGTAGCGGCCCCAGTTCGAGGCGCCGAGCCCCTTGGCGTTGTCGTTGGTCGCGAGGATCGAGGTCATCGCATAGGTGCCCTCGCCGGTGCCGTTGCCCCAGCCGATCACGCTCATCGCGTATTCGTTCTTGTTGGCGCCGGTGACGTAGACCGAGAAGGGCACGACCTCGACCTGGGTCTCGACGCCGATGCGGGTCCAGAACTGGGCGACGGCCTGCGCGGTCTCAGGCGCCAGCGGATAGCGCTCGCCCGGCACATGCATGGTCAGCTTGAAGCCGTCGGGATAGCCGGCCTCGGCCAGCAGCGCCTTGGCCTTGTTCGGGTCGACCGCGATCTTGGCGTAGTCGGGATTGTAGCCGAAGGTGTCGGCCGGCATCCATTGCGTGGCGACGGTGACGCCGCCGCGTGCGACGCGGTCGGCGATGGCCTCGCGGTTGATCGCCATGTTGAGCGCCCGGCGCACGCGCACGTCGAGCAGCGGGTTCTTGTCGAGCGGCTTGCCGGCCTTGTCGGTGATGAACTTGGACGGGGCCGGGTTGAAGCTCGGCTGCAGGATCAACGCGCGCAGGCCGGGATAGGACCAGACCTTGACCTTGGGGTTCTTCTCCAGCTTCTCGATATCGGAGAAGGAGACCTTGTCGATCATATCGACATCGCCCGAGAGTAGCGCCGCGGTGCGCGCCGCCGGGTTGGCGATGTAGCGATAGCTCACCTTGTCCCACTCGGCCTTCTCGCCCCAGTAGGTGTCGTTGCGCTTCATCTCGATCCGGTCGCCCGGCGTGTAGCTGACGAAGGCATACGGGCCGTCGGTGACCATCGCCTTGCCGCTGTTGTAGTCGTCGGTGGTCGCGGTCTGGCCGACATGCTTGCTGACGATATAGATGCTGGAGATGTTGATCGGCAGCAGCGGGTCCGGCTCCTTGGTGGTGATCAGCAGCGTCTGCGGGTCCTTGACCTCGACCTTGGCGACGCTGCGCAGGAAGCTCTTGAAGCTCGCGACCGAGCCCGGCACGTTCTGGGCGCGCTCATAGGAAAAGGCGATGTCTTCGGCGGTCACCGGCTTGCCGTCGGTCCAGACGGCCTTGTCGCGGATCTTGAATTCCCAGGTCGTTGGCGAGGTGTTCTTCCAGGAGGTGGCGAGGCCGGGCGCCATGCCGCCGATCGTCTTCTGCGCGACGATCGCGGGGAAGAAATGCTGCGAGACCGAGTGGTCGCCGGCATAGTTGTTGAGCTGCGGGTCGATCGCCGAGACCGGGTCGGCGAAGCCGATACGCAGGTCTTCCGCCGCGGCGGCGCCTGCGAAGGCGATCAGCGCTGCCGACAAGGCAAGCGTGCTCAATTTGGTCATGCGATCTCTCCTGTTTGCGCGCGGGCTGGCGCCGGTGCGGCGTCGTTGAGGTGGCAGGCGGAACGATGGCCCGGCACGATTTCGCGCAGGGCGGGTCTTTCGACGCGGCAGCGGTCGAAGGCGGCCGGGCAGCGCGGATGAAAATGGCAGCCGGGCGGCGGCGCGGCCGGGCTCGGGATCTCGCCCTTCACCGGCGCATAGACGCGCCGGCGCTGCTTGAGGTCCGGGATCTCCGCCAGCAGCCCCTGCGTATAGGGGTGGTTGGGATGGGCGAAGAACCGGGCGGCCGGTGCATCCTCGACGATGCGGCCGAGATACATGATCACCACGCGGTCGGCGATGTGCTGGACGACGCGCAGGTCGTGGCTGATGAAAAGATAGGTCAGGTCCAGCTCGCGCCGGAGCTGCATGAACAGGTTGAGGATCTGCGCCTGGATCGAGACGTCGAGAGAGGCGACCGACTCGTCGCAGACCAGGAAGCGCGGTTGGAGGGCGAGCGCCCGCGCGATCGAGATGCGCTGGCGCTGGCCGCCGGAGAACTGGTGCGGGAAACGCTGGCGATAGGCCGGATCGAGCCCGGCCCGGCGCATCTGCGCGCAGACATAATCGTCGATCTCGGAACGGGAGGCGATGCCGTGGACGAGCGGCGCCTCGCCGATGGCTTCCGCGACCCGCATGCGCGGATTGAGGCTCGCCTGCGGGTCCTGGAAGATCAGTTGCACGTCACGATGCACCGAGCGGTCGCCCTGCGGCGAGCGCCCGAAGACCTCGACCTCGCCTGTGCTCGGCGGCAGCAGGCCGGCGGCGATGCGCCCGAGCGTCGACTTGCCGGAGCCGGACTCGCCGACGAGCCCGATGAATTCTCCGGTCGGGATCGTCAGGTCGATGCCGTCGAGCGCCCGGATGATCGGCTGGCGCTTCGCCAGATGCAGCTTCACCGCAAGCCCGTCGGCGCGGCCGAAATGCCGGGTCAGGTTGCGCGTCTCCAGCGCGGGAGAGGAGGTTTTCGTCATGCCGGCAGCTCGGCGGCCGAGGCTGGGCCGGACAGGGGATGGAAGCAGCGCAGACGATGCGCGCCCTCGGTGAAGGCGGGCTGGCGCTCGCAGGCTTCGTCGTGGCGCGAACAGCGCGGCCCGAAGGCGCAACCCTGCGGTGGGTCGACCATGTCCGGCGTCGTGCCGGGGATCTGTACCAGCATCGAGCCCGGCGCGCTCGCCCCTGGCAGGCTGCCGATCAGGCCTGCGGTATAGGGATGGCTTGGCTGGTCGAGCACGGCGTCGACGCTGCCCTGCTCGACGATGCGCCCGGCATACATCACCGCGATTTCGTCGGCGATGCCGGCGATGACCGATAGGTCGTGCGTGATCCAGAGCAGGGCCGTGCCGCTCTCGCGGGTGAGTTGCTGCACCTCGGCCAGGATTTGAGCCTGAATGGAGACGTCGAGCGCGGTGGTCGGCTCGTCGGCGATGATCAGGTCGGGTTTGTTGATCAGCGCGATCGCGATGGCGACGCGCTGGCGCATGCCGCCGGAGAGCTGGTGCGGATAGGCGTCGAGCCGTGCTTCCGGGCTCGGGATGCCCATGGCGCCGAGCAGGTCGCGCGCCCGGATACGCGCGGTGGCGTCGTCGATCGTCTCATGCGCCCGGATCGTCTCGATCATCTGCGTGCTGATACGGAGCACCGGGTTCAGCGTCATCATCGGGTCCTGGAAGACCATGGCGATGCGGTTGCCCCGCAGGCAGCGCATGGCTTCCTCGTCGAGCCTGGTCAGGTCCTGGCCGCGGAACAGGATCTCGCCACCGACGATCCGGCCGGGCGGGTCGATCAGCCCCATGATCGAGAAGCCGGTCACCGATTTGCCCGAGCCGCTCTCGCCGACGAGGCCGAGCGTCTCGCCGGCCCGCAAGGTGAAGGAGACGTCGCGCACGGCGTCGAGATCGCCGCGATCGGTGCGGAAGCGGGTGCGCAGGTTGCGGAGTTCGAGCAGCGGCGCGGTCATTTCAGCGCCCTCGGATCGAGCACCTCGCGTAGCCGGTCGCCGACGAGGTTGATCGCGACGATGGCGGCGAGCAGCGTCAGGCCCGGGAAGAAGCTGATCCAGTACTCGCCGGAGAGCATGAACTGGAAGCCGTTGGCGATGAGCAGGCCGAGCGAAGGTTGCGTCACCGGCGCGCCGAGCCCGAGGAAAGAGAGCGTCGCCTCCAGCGTGATGGCGCGCGCGACCTGCAAGGCGGCGATCACCAGCAGCGGCGGCAGGCAATTGGGCAAGACATGGCGCAGGAGGATGCGCGACGTCGGCAGGCCGAGCCCCCGCGCTGCCTCGAAATAATCGCGCTTGCGCTCGACCAGCGCCTGCGCGCGGGCGGTGCGGGCATAATAGGCCCATTCCAGCAGCACCAGCGTCAGCACGACATTGCCGATGCCTCGGCCCAGCAGCGCCAGCATCAGCAGCGCGACGAGGATCGAGGGCAGCGACATGATGAGGTCGACGAGCCGCATGATCAGCGCGTCGACGAGCCCGCCGCTCCAGGCTGCGATCAGCCCGAGCAGGATGCCGATCACGCCGGCGAGCACGGCCGAGCCGACGCCGACGGTGAGACTGGTCCGGAGCCCGTAGAGGATTGCCGAGAACAGGTCGCGGCCCTGTCCGTCCGTGCCCAGGAGATAGGTGATGTCGCCGCCCGACGAGACGGAGCCCGGCGTCATCCGGGCGTCGAGCACGTCGATGGCGGCAAGGTCGAACGGGTTCTGCGGCGCGATCTGCGGCGCGAAGACGGCGCCGATGACGAGCAGGGCCATCAGGCTGAGCCCGACCAGGGCGGAGGGTGCGCGCAGGAAACGGCGCAGTGCCGTAACGGCGGGGCGGCGGCCGCTGGCGACTGGAACCGTGGTCATGCCGAGGCCTCCTCGCGGACGCGCGGATCGAGGAAGCGGTAGAGGATGTCGACGACGAGGTTGATGACGACGAAGAGCGTCACCACCACCAGCAGATAGGCCGTCACCACCGGCCGATCGAGCGCGTTGATGCTGTCGAGGATGAGCTTGCCCGAGCCCGGCCAGGCGAAGATGCTCTCGGTCACCACCGCGAAAGCGATGGTCGAGCCCAGTTCCAGGCCCAGCACCGTCACCAGCGGGATCATGATGTTGCGCAGGATATGCATCACCACGATCCGGCCACGGCGCAGCCCCTTGGCGCGGGCGAAGCGGACATAGTCGAGCGGCAGCACCTCGCGCACGCCGGCCCGCGTCAGGCGGATCACCAGCGAGACCTTGAACAGCGACAGGTTGATCGCCGGCAGCAGCAGGTGGCGCCAACCGTTCAGCGTCAGGAATGACCATTCGACGCCGAAGACGCGCACCGTCGCGCCGCGCCCGCTCGCCGGCAGCCAGCCGAGCGAGACGCTGAAGGTCATGATCAGGAGGAGCCCGACCCAGAAGGTCGGCAACGAGAAGCCGAGGATGCTGCCGGTCTGGATCAGCTTCGAGAAGGCGCGCTCGGGATAGAGCCCGGCATAGAGCCCGAGCGGCACGCCCAGGATGATCGCGAAAATGGTCGCGGCGAAGGCGAGCTCCAGCGTCGCCGGCAGGCGCTGCAGGATCAGCGTCACGGCCGGCACGTTATAGACGAAGCTGCGGCCGAGATCGCCTTGCAGGGCGCTGCTGGCGAAGTTGAGGTACTGCTCCCAGAGCGGCCGGTCGAGGCCGAGACGCGCTATCAGTTCCGCCCGTTCGATCTGCGTCGCGTCCGGCGCCAGCAGGAGATCGACGGGGTTGCCGACGGCATGCAGGCCCAGGAAGACCACGAGAGACATGGCGAAGATGACGAGGAGCGCCTGCGCGACGCGCTGGAGCAGCCATCCGAGCATCAGACCGGCACCTTCGCCGGTGCGGGCAGGATCGGCACCCATTCGTCGCCAAAGATCTCGGGCTCCGAATACGCCTGGCCGCGCTGGAAATGGGCCTCTATATCCTCGCGGAAGAGGCTCGACGCGATCGCCTGAGATAAGCGCTCGGCGCCGTCACTGATCGCCGGGATGTCGCCGGAGACCGTGCCGTGCGACATCATCGCCGGGTAGCAGAAGCAGTGGATGCGCTCGAGCCCGGGGCAGGTGCCGGGCACCTTCGGTTGGAACTCGAAGGCCGGGCCGAGATCGGGCATGGCGCCGAGGCTCGGCTCGGCATCTTCGGGCATGCCGCGATCGACCCAGTTGCGGGCGCATGCCGCGATCTCCCGAAGGAAGGGGCGATTGCCCCAATCGACCTTGAAGCCGGTCGAGAAGATCATGAAGTCGAAGCGCATCGTGCCGGCGCTGGTCTCGACCACGATCTCATCGCCATCCATCCGGGCCGAGATCAGGGCGGTGCCCTGCCGGAAGAACGCGTTCGGATGGCGCGAGACGCGCAGCACGCTGGCGCGCGGCGGCGGCACCTGCTCGCGGGCGACATAGCTGTTGATCCGCCATTTCCAGGCGTCGGGCAGATGGCGATAGCCGGCGATGGAGCCAGGATGGCCCATGCCCTTGCCGCGGTTGATGCGGGGGATGTCGCGGCGCCGGATCAGCAGGTCGACGCTGGCCGCGCCCGCTTCGAGCGCGGTGCCGGCGCTGTCCATCGCCGAGGCGCCGGCGCCGATGACGGCGACGCGCTTGCCCCGCAGCAGGGCGTAATTGTTGGTATCCGAGGAATGGGCCCAGCGCTCGCGTGGCAGGCTCTCCGCGATCTCCGGCACGGCCGGGCCGCCGAGCCCGTCGCGGCCGGTCGCGAGCACGACATGGCGCGCCAGTACGCGCTGACGGCCCTCGGGCGCGTCGATCTCCAGCGTCGCATGCTCGGGGCCGAGATGGATCATCGCGATCTCATGGCCGTTGCGGACATCGAGCGCGAGAACCTCGCGGAACCAGCGCAGATAGTCCATCCACATCAGGCGCGGGATCTTGTCGAGCGCCTCCCAGTCCGCTGCGTCGAACTGCGCCTCGAACCAGGCGCGGAAGGTCAGCGAGGGGATGCCGAGCGCCGGCCCCGTCAGGGTTTTCGGCGAGCGCAATGTCTCCATCCGCGCCGTGGTCGCCCAGGGGCCTTCGAAACCCTGTGGGCGCCGGTCGAAATTGACGGCGCGCAGGCCGATATTGCGGAAGGCGGCCGCCGCGGCGAGCCCGGCCATGCCGGCGCCGATGATCGCGACATCGAGTACCGGCTCGCCACCGACGCTTCGCTCCGGCACCCAGGGCGCGGCAGGCAGGGTCAGCAGTTCGAGCTCGCGGGCGACGCGCCGGTTCAGCGCCTCCAGCCCTTCCGGTGCCCCGGCCTGTTTCTCGGTCACAGCCGCGTCTCCTGTTTGGTCAGCGAGGCGAGGAGCGCGTGGTGCTCTTCGGGCGGGATCAGGGTGAAATCGGCGATCCGCTTCTGCGCGCTCGCCTTGAGCGCGGCGATCAGGTCGCGGGCCTTGTCGGAGATGGTGACGCCACGGGCAGTCACGACGCCGAAGCAATAGGGGATCGAGGTCGTCAGCGGTAGAATGCGGATGCCGGGCGTCGGGTTGCCGGTCAGTGTCAACGGCTCGACGATCGCGATGCCCGCGCCGGCCCGGATGAAGGACAGAACGTTCATGGTCGAGGTCGTGCGGATTCTGACCCGAACATCGACATTGGCCGCTTGGAGCGCAGAACGGATGCGCGCCGGAAAGCCACGGCGCAGCGACATGCCGACGAGGTCGCGCCCGGACAGGGCATGAAGATCGACCGGCCCTTCGATCCGGGCGAGCGGATCGGTCTCCGGCACGGCGAGCACGCAAGGCGCCGTGCCCAGCCATTCGAGCGCGAGGTCCCGGTGCAGCAGCGGCGCGCTCGTCGCGCCGAACTGTGCATCGCCGGAGATCACGGCGTTCTGAACGCGATCGGGATTCTCGACCTCGATCGCGAGCCGTGGCGTATCGGCGCCGTTCCAGGCATCGGTGAGCAGGCCGAACGCCAGCGACGACACTGCCGATATCCGGATCGGCGGTTCGGCCTCGCCGATCACCTCGCGGGCGCGCTCCCACAGATTGACGAAGCCGGCCAGAGCCCGCTCGACGTCGTCGCGCAGCACCATGCCTTTCTGCGTCAGCACGAGCCGCTGGCCGACGCGCTCGAACAGCGGCTGGCCGAGATCGCGCTCCAGCTCCTGGATCATCCGGCTGACCGAAGGCTGGGACACGCCCAGATGCTTCGCCGCCGCGGTGACGCTGCCGAGCGAGGCGACCTGCAGATAGGCCTCGAGGATCTTGAGGCGGCTCATCTCACCCGTCTTTGCGGACGGGATCGCCGAGGATGTGCATCAGCCGGTTGGCCCAGCCGAACAGGGCCGTCGACAGGATGAGATCGACGATCTCGGCCTCGTCCAGGCCGGCCTCGCGCAGGCGGGCGGTGTCGGTCTCGGTCACCGCCGGCGGCGATTGCGAGAGCTTGACGGAATAGTCGAAGATCGCCTGGTCGCGCGGGCCGAGCTTGGCCTTCTCGCCATTGGCGAACAATTCGTCGGTGACGGCGGTGTCCTTGCTGAGCTGCGCATGGCGGGCGGCATGCACGGCGGCGCAGTAGATGCAGCGGTTGACCACGGAGGCGCCGATCGCGCCGAGCTCGCGCTCGGCCCGGCTCAGGCCGCCCGGGTCGTACATGATGCCGTTGAACAGCGGCGAGCGCACGTTGAGCGTCTCCGGATCATGCGCCAGCACAAGCACGTAATCCGAGACCTTGGTGTTGGACGGTGTGATCTTCAGCGCGTCGAGCTGCTCGGGGCTGGCCTTGGCCAGATCGACCGGGGTGACCCGCGGCTGCCAGTCCGGCACGTTGCGGGTGAAACGATGCACGACCCGGCTCATGCGGAGGCTCCCTTGAGGGCCGCGAGCCCGGCGAGGACACGGCACTGATAGCTCATGAAGGCGTTGAGTTCGCAGAGCCGGACGATATCGGCCTCGGCCACGCCGTCCGCCTTGAGCCCCTCGATCTCCTCGGCCTGCACGGAGCGCGGCTGGGTCGCGACCCGGTCCATGAAGGTGATGACACCGCGCTCGCGGGCGTCGCGCCCGGCTATGTTGGGATCGGCGAGGCCGCGCAAGGCCGGATCGGTCACGTCGGCGAGGTAGTGCGCGGCCAGCTCCGGCAGCGCGTTCAGGGTCGCGATCCGCGCCGCGATGGCGCGGCGCCATCCGGCGGGAAAGCCGCCGGCATCACGCGGGTCGATGACCGCGCTCTCGGCTTGCCGGCTCATTTCGAAAATAGCGCTGCGCGATTGCGCGGCGGCCGATGCGGCGGCGCCGATCCAGGGAGAGGCCTCGGGGTTGGCAGGTTGAGCCATGGCGATCCCTTTCATGCATCAACTTTTACACTTGATGCTTTAGGTGAATGAAGCAGTGAATTTGCGCTGCGTCAAGGAGCTTTGCCGGCGCCATGCTAAACTGGTCGCCGCGGGCGCCCTGCGCGGAGCTGGTCATCCGAGCGCCTGCACGAGCAGAAGCAGCCCGGCCGCGGCCATAGCGACGCCGATGGCGTCTGCGATGCGTGTTGCCGCCGGCAGGAGGCGCTCGGCCGTAAGGGCGATCGTTGCGCCGGCCATCAGGCGCAAGTCCATGAGGCCACTCACGGTCAACGCTGCCATCGGGCCGATGCAGGACAGGCAGCAGCGCAGGCCGAGAGCGGTGCCGGTTCGAACTGCTTCCAACAGCCCGATACGTGCCGACAAGACGTTAGGAAGCCTGCCGTAATCCGCCAGCAGCAGAGCCTTCCAATGCGTGAACTGTGAGAGCCCGGCGATCAGGGCGAGGAGCGCGCCCGCTACCGGACCAAGGCGGCTAAGTGAGGGAAACTGCACGGCGATCTGCGCAAGGGCAGCGCCGAGCAGAAAGACGACAAGGCCGAAGCCGGTCCAGACGGCGAAATAGCCGGCGCCGGCCAGCGCCGCGAGCCCGTCGGGCTGTTTTGCTCCGATTTCGAGCGATGCCTTCCGATAATGCCACAGCACCGGCGACAGCGACGGCAGCATCATGGCGACCATCATTACGAACCACATGCCGAGGAAGCTGGCGGCGGTCTCGAACCATGATTGGCCGCAGAGCGGCAGCCAGATCCCCGAGAGCAGCCAGCCGCCGGCCATTGGCACCGCGCCCATCGTCTCCATCGAGGCGCAGGACAGGATCGTGACGGCCGTGGCAGCTGTGAAGAGCAGGGCCACCGTTCCGAAGAAGACGAACGGAGCCCCGCGCCCGGCCTGTCGACCGGACGCGGGGTTCGTTTCGCAACCTGTCCGGATCGCGTTCACGACACGGCTTGGCGGGCGGCGTAGCGGTCGCGATGGAGCCACCACGGCCCATCGGCCTCGTTGCGGCCCTTCGGCGCGCGGTCGAGCCAGGCATACATGCCCCAGACGCCGTCCACGCCGCGCGAATAGCTGGAATAGGTGTGATAGATCGCGCCGCCCTCGCGGATGAAGGCGCTCATGCCCGGCCGGTCGCGGTGATAGGTTGGCACGTCCACCCCGGCCATCGTGGCGAAGGAGCGTTCGAATTCGTTGCTGGGGCCGCGCCATTCGAATTTCGGCTGATGGCGGAAATTGTAGTCGACGCCCTGCGTCCGCTCCTGCATCTCCGTGAAGGAGACGTTGTAGTCGAAATTGAAGTCGCTCTCGCCGGACGAGGCCCAGGGGAAGCTCCAGCCCATCCGGTCGCGGAAGGCGATGAGCTTGTCGATCGGCGCCCGCGAGATCGCCCAGAGCATCACGTCGTGATTCGCGAGATGGGTGGTCGAGCCGTTGAACCCGTCGGCGATCGCCGAGCAGGACGGGCAGCCGGCCTTGTAGTCCGGGCCGAACATGAAATGGTAGACGAGGAGCTGCGAGCGCCCCTGGAACAGGTCGGCGAATGAGGCGTCGCCCTGTTCGGTCTGGAAGACGTAGTCCTTCTCGACCTTGACCCAGGGCAGCGCCTGCCGCCGTTCGGCGAGCGCATCGCCCTGCCGCGTATACGCCTTCTCGGCCTCCAGCAGTTCGAGCCGGGCGGCAAGCCATTCTTCGCGCGTTCCGATCGCATGACTGGTCATGATGTCTCACTCCTGTCGCCAGATGTCCGCGCCGCCTCGACACTCGATGCGGCGTCACGATCGGTGGTAAGGCGAGGGCGGCAGAGGGTGGGAGTGACAAGTTTGGCGGGATTCCGATGGACTCGCTGATCACGGCGGCGGCGCAGGCCTTGGCAAAGGGCGATCCGTTGGGCGCGCTGAACCGAGTCGCCTTGCGCGACGACGCGCCGGCCCTGGCGCTGCGTGGCATCGCGATGGCGCAGCTCGGCGACTTCGCCCGTGCCAAGATTTTGCTGCGCCGCGCCGGCCGTGCCTTCGGGACGAAGGAAGCAGTCGCGCGTGCCCGCTGCACGGTCGCCGAAGCGGAGGTCGCCCTGGCCGCGCGCGATCTCGGCTGGGCACCGGGAAGGCTCGAAGAGGCCGGCGCGGTGCTCGAAGCCCATGGCGACTGGGCGAACGCCGCCCATGCCCGCCTGCTCGACATTCGTCGGCTCCTGCTGATCGGCCGTCTCGACCATGCCCACGAGCGGCTCGTCGGCATTGATCCGGCCCGTCTTCCGGCCGCGCTGCGCTCCATCCACGGATTAGCCCGCGCCGGCATCGCCTTGCGCCGCATGGCAGCGCGAAACGCGCGAGCCGCGCTGGCGGAAGCGGGCGAGGCAGCCGGTCGCGCCAGAATCCCGGCGCTGATCGCCGAGGTCGAAGCTGCAAGCCGCCTGCTCGAGGAACCGGCGGCGCGCCTGATCGCCGATGGCGTCGAGCATCCCTTGCTGCTGGACGCGGTCGAGGATCTGCAAGCCTCGGAGGTGCTGATCGTCGATGCCTGCCGCCACGGTGTCCGCGACCAGGCCGGCTTCGTGTCGCTGGCGACGCGCCCCGTGCTCTTTGCCCTGGTTCGGACCCTGGCCGAAGCTTGGCCGATGGATGCGCCGCGCGATGTGCTGATCGCCAGTGCCTTCGGCTCGCGCTTCACCGATGAATCGCACCGGGCGCGATTGCGCGTCGAGATCGGCCGTCTGCGCGCGGCGTTGCGGCCATTGGCGCGGATCAGCGCAACGGAAGCCGGCTTCGTCATCGCGCCGCGCCGCGCGACCGGGATCGTGGTGCTCGCGCGCCCGGTCGAGGAGAAGCATGCCACGGTGCTCGCCCTCATGGCCGATGGTGAGACATGGTCGAGCTCCGCTTTGGCGCTGGCGCTCGGATCGAGCCAGCGCAGCGTCCAGCGTGCGCTCGATGCTCTCGCCGGGACCGGCAAGGTCCAGTCCTATGGGCAGGCACGGGCCCGCCGCTGGGTGATGCCGCCGATGCCGGGTTTCGCGACGAGTTTGTTACTCCCGGCGTCATGGCCGGATGGCTAGGGTCGAGCCTGACACAGACGCAGGAGCAACGCCATGACGATCCCCGCTGCCGATATCGCCCGCACTTACGGCCCGTTTCCGGGCGTCGAGAAGGTCCACGGCGTCAGCTTCGACGGCGTCAATGTCTGGTTCGCGTCTGGCGACCGGCTGAATGAACTCGATACCATCAGCGGCGAGGTCGTCCGCACGATTGACGTTCCCGCCCATGCCGGCACGGCCTTCGACGGCACGCATCTCTTCCAGATCGCCGAGGACCGCATCCAGAAAATCGACCCGCGGACCGGCTCCGTGCTTGGCACGATCCCGGCGCCGGGCAAGGGCGGTGATTCCGGCCTGGCCTGGGCCGAGGGCTCGCTCTGGGTCGGCCATTACCGCGAGCGCAAGATCCACCAGATCGACCCGGCCACCGGCAAGGTGCTGCGCAGCATCGAGACCAACCGCTTCGTCACCGGCGTGACCTGGGTCGACGGCGAGTTGTGGCACGGCACCTGGGAGGAGGGTGAAAGCGAATTGCGCCGGATCGACCCTGCTACTGGCAAGGGGCTGGATGCGCTCGCGATGCCCTCCGGCGTGGGCCTCTCCGGTCTGGAATCGGATGGCGCCAGCCTGTTCTATTGCGGCGATGGCGGCAAGAGTACCCTGCGGGCCGTGCGCCGGCCGAAGCGCGCCTGAATATTGAAGCATGAGCCTGTTCGACAGCCATGGAGGCGAGTACAGGCTCATGTCTACGCCGGTGAGCGTAGGGTTTGGCTCCATAGATCGGGGAATGTTTGCAAGCCGCTTCCTCGATGGCGCGGCAGCCGGAAAGATTTGTCTCCGGCGCGTCTGAAGCTCAGCCGGCTCCCAGCCTGTGCCTGACGATTCCGGCGTGGAACCGCGCGCCGTGGATCAGCCCGCGATCGTCGAAGTCATAGGATGCGTTGTGCAGCGGGGCCGAGCCCTCGCCATTGCCGACATAGGCGAAGCAGCCGGGCACATGGTCGAGGAAGCGGGCGAAGTCCTCCGAGCCCGTCATCGGCTCGGACGCGATCGCGACATTGTCGTCGCCCAACACGGTGCGGGCAGTGGCGAGCACCTCCTCCGAGAGCGCCGCGTCATTCACCAGCGGCACGAATTCGCGCGTATAGGTAATCTCGCAGGCGAGGTTGTAGCTCTCGGCCGTGCCGCGCGCGATGATGCTCATCTGCCGTTCGATCTCGGCGCTGACCTCGGGGCGGAAGCTGCGGGCGTCGCCGAGGATGCGGGCCGTTCCGGGCAGCACGTTGCGGGTACCGTCCGTCAGCAGTTCGGTCACCGAGACGACCGCGATATCGGCCGGGCTCAGGCGGCGCGAGACAATGGTCTGGAGCTGCATCACGAGCGCGCAGGCTGCAACGAGAACCTCGCTGCCGGAATGCGGCCGGGCTGCATGGCCACCGACACCTTTCAAAACGATCTCGAAATTGTCCTCGGCCGACATGAAGGAGCCGGCGCGCGTCTCGAAGCGGCCGATGCCGAGGCCAGGCATGTTGTGCAGGCCATAAATCTCGTCGAAGGGGAAGCGCTCCATCAACCCGTCATCGAGCATGGCAAGCGCGCCGCGCCCCCATTCCTCAGCCGGCTGGAACAGGAAGCGCACGGTGCCGTCGAAACCGCCTTCCTCCGCCAGCAGCTTGGCCGCGCCGAGCAGCATGCTGGTATGGCCGTCATGGCCGCAGGCATGCATCACGCCGGGCGTCTGCGAGCGATAGGGCTGGTCGTCCTGTTCGGTGATGCGCAAAGCATCCATGTCGGCGCGCAAGGCGATGGCGCGGTTGCCGCTGCCGCGCTTGAGCGTGCCGACGACGCCGGTGCCGCCGATGCCCTCGACGACCTCGTTCAGGCCGAATTCACGCAGCTTTGCCGCGACGAAGGCGGCGGTCCGCGTCTCTTCGAAGCCGAACTCGGGATGGGTGTGCAGGTGGCGGCGCCATTCGGTCATCTGTGACTGGAGATCGTCGAGATCGAGCTTGGGCATCGATGCGGCCTCGTTTGCGGAGTTCCGAAGGGATAATGCAGATGCGTCGAAAGAAGCGCTGCAATCCTGTCGGCCGGATGCAAATTTGTTTCGCGGAACTGAGATTATGCGAGCGCGGCGTCCGATCGCGAACTGGGGCGGCGAGCCGACCGGACAGCGCGGTGTCCCGCGGCAGCTTCGGCCAGCCAGCGACAGACCTCTTCGACCGGGCCGGGATGCCGAGGTTTTCGCGGGGTGACGATATGGAATCCTGCATCGACGGGCAGCTCCGCCGGGAGAATACGGGCCAAACGGCCTGATGCGATGTCATCGGCCACAAGGAAAAGGCTGGCCAGTGCGAGGCCCTGGCCGGCGATCGCCGCTTCGACCGCGAGCGAGGTCTGGTTGAAGCGTACATTCTGCGCAGAGGTGGGCGCGCCAGCCGGGAAGGCAAAGCCAAGGAAGGCTGGCCAGAAGTCGTGGGCATCGTGCAACAACGGATAGCGCGCAAAATTCCGGGGATCGCCGGGGGCGCCGAGCTTTTCGACCAGTAGCGGGCTGCCGATGGCGACGATGGTCTGCGCGTGCAGCAATTCCGCATTGAGTCCGGGGCCGAATGGCGGCTGCCCGAGCCTGATCGCAAGATCGACGTCGTCCGTCTCGAAATTCGAGAGGCGGTCGGTCGCGACGATCCGCAGGTCGATCGTAGGATGGGCGGCTGTGAAATCGGTCAGGCGTGGAATGAGCCAGCGCGAGGCGAGGCTCGGCGTGACGCTGATCGTGAGGCGCTGCGGTTCGGCGCGCAGCTCCCGCGTCGCTTCTGCGATCAGCTCGAAGGCGCGCCGGATCTTGGCGGCATATTGCTGCCCGGCCTCGGTTGGCTCCAGGCCCTGGGGGCGGCGCTGAAACAGCTTCATGCCAAGCTCGGCTTCGAGGCCGCGGATCAACTGCGCGACGGCGCCTTGCGTCACCCCGATCTCTTCGGCAGCGAGCCGGAAATTGAGGTGGCGGGACACGACCTCGAAAACACGGAGGCCGTTCAAAGGCGGCAAGCGGCGAGATGACGAAGGCATACGATAGTTTTTCTACTGGCTGCGCTGTGCGGAACTGGTTCGCCGCTCGGCTTCGGCGGTGCTAGTGATGAAGCGAACGAGGCTTCTGCGGCGACATGGGCTGCCGCGGTATCGAACCGGAGGATAGCATGTCGGTAGAAAAAGTGGCGCTGGTCACGGCGGGCGGAAGCGGCATGGGCGCCGCGGCGGCGAAGCGCCTGGCGCAGGACGGCTTCGCCGTCGGCATTCTCTCCTCTTCGGGCAAGGGCGAGGCGTTGGCCGTCGAGCTCGGCGGCATCGGCGTCACCGGCTCGAACCAGTCGAACGACGACCTGAAGCGCCTTGTCGATCTCGCTATGGAGCGCTGGGGCCGCGTCGACGTGCTCGTCAACAGCGCCGGTCATGGGCCGCGCGCGCCGATCCTCGACATCACCGACGAGGACTGGCATCGCGGCATGGACACCTATCTGCTCAATGCCATCCGGCCGACGCGCCTGGTGACGCCGATCATGCAGAAGCAGAAGGCCGGCGCGATCATCAACATCTCGACGGCCTGGGCCTTCGAGCCGAGTTCGATGTTCCCGACCTCGGCGGTGTTCCGCGCCGGGCTCGCCTCCTTCACCAAGATCTTCGCCGACACCTATGCGGCCGACAATATCCGCATGAACAACGTGCTGCCGGGCTGGATCGACAGCCTGCCGGCGACCGAGGAGCGGCGGCAGGGCGTGCCGATGCAGCGCTATGGCACCAGCGACGAGATCGCCGGCACCATCGCCTTCCTCGCCTCGAAGGACGCGGCCTATATCACCGGCCAGAACCTGCGCGTCGACGGTGGCATCACCCGCGCGATCTGAGATCAACTTCGGGCGCCATCGCGACGCCCGGTTGCTTTGCTCATCCTCCCGTCGTGACCTCGATCAGGTGACGGCGGGGGCGTCCGCCTGTTGCCGATATCGACAGGGCTCGAAACAGGCGCTACCTCCTCTGGAAGGCTAACGGGGGCGGAAACGGCGCATGCGTGGGGCAGGGGCAAGTCTGGCTGGCGCGCTCATTCTCTTCTTCGCCCGCTTCATCACGGCCGTCCGCGGCCGCTGGGCGGGCGTCGAGCCTACCGACGAGCAGCGTATCTACTTCGCCAACCATGCAAGCCACGGCGATTTCGTCCTGATCTGGACTGTGCTGCCGCGGCGCATACGCTTCATCACCCGGCCGGTCGCGGGCAGCGACTACTGGCTGAAGGGCAGCCTGCGGCGCTTCATCGGCCGCGACGTCTTCAACGCCGTGCTGATCGACCGCGACCGCGAGAGCCGCACCAGCGATCCGATCGCGCAGATGACCGAGGCGCTCGATGCCGGCTCTTCGCTGATCGTCTTCCCGGAGGGCACGCGCAACACCACCGAGGCGCGCCTGCTGCCGTTCAAGAGCGGCCTGTTCCATCTGGCGCAGACCAGGCCGAACGTGGCGCTCGTGCCGGCCTGGATCGACAATCTCAACCGCGTCATGCCCAAGGGCGAGTTCGTGCCGATCCCGCTGATCTGCACGGTCACCTTCGGCGCGCCGCTGCGCCTCGCTGACGGTGAGGCCAAGCCCGATTTCCTGGCGCGGACTGAGGCCGCGCTGCTCGCCCTGTCCCCCAAGTCGAACGCGTCATGACGATGCCGCATCCCGATCTGGTGGCCGTGCTCGCCGGCATTCTCGGCGTTCTCGTCCTTGCCTCGACGATCGGCTTCGTGCTGCAGCGCAAGCTCTCGCCGGATGGCTCCAATGCCGTGGTCGAGAACCTGAACGACCGCATCCGGGCCTGGTGGGTCATGGTCGTGCTGATGGGGCTTGCCCTCATCGGTGGCAAGACCGGCGTCACCCTGCTCTTCGGCTTCTGCTCCTTCGCCGCCTTGCGCGAATTCATCACGCTGACCGATACCCGCCGCGCCGATCACTGGGCGCTGGCCGCGGCCTTCTTCATCGTGCTGCCGGTGCAATATTATCTGATCTGGATCGAGTGGTATGGGCTCTACTCGATCTTCATCCCCGTCTACGCCTTCCTGCTGATGCCGATCATCGCGGCGGCGCGCGGCGACACCGAGCATTTCCTCGTGCGCATCGCCGAGGTGCAATGGGCGCTGATGATCTGCGTCTTCGCCACCTCGCATGTGCCGGCTTTGCTCAGCCTCGGTATCGCCGGCTACGAAGGCCGCAACGTCCTGCTGATCGCCTTCCTCGTCATCGTCGTGCAGATCAGCGACGTCCTGCAATATGTCTGGGGCAAGCTTCTGGGACGCACCAAGATCGCGCCGAAGCTCTCGCCCTCGAAGACGGTCGAGGGCTTCGTCGGCGGCGCGCTGAGCGCCACCGCGGTCGGCGCCGGCTTGTCCTGGATGACGCCTTTCACGCCGCTTCAGGCGGCTTTCCTCGCGCTGGTCATCGTCCTCATGGGCTTCTTCGGCGGTCTCGTCATGTCGGCGATCAAGCGCGATCGCGGCGTCAAGGATTGGGGTAACCTGATCGCCGGCCATGGCGGCTTCATCGACCGGCTCGACTCGGTCGTCTTCTCCGCCCCGATCTTCTTCCATCTCGTCCGCTATGGCTGGTCGGCCGTATGAGCGGACCGCTCGCGCGCCTGATGCGGAGCAGCATCGTCCATGTCGGTTTCGCTTTCGTCGCGATGGGCAGTTGGGCGGCCTTCGCCAACCGCGCCCACCCGATGCCGGCGCCGCTTCAGGCTGGGCTCCTGCAGGGCGCGATCTCGGCGACGATCACGCTGGTCCTGAAGCGCGCGATCGAATATCTCGCCAGCCGCTTCTCCGGCCTCGCAGCCTTGCTGGCGCCGCCGGTGATCGCCGGCCTCGTCTCCGCGAGCCTGCTGACTCTTCTCCATACGATCGGTGGCACGCCCGAGATCGCGAAGACCATCGCCGTGCCGCTCACCGTCGCGACGAGCTACGCCGCGCTCTACAATTATTCGCTCTGGCGCATCCGGAAGGCCTGACTCATGGCGCAGGACGAGAACCGCCGCCCGCTCGCCAGTCGCGATTCAGGCTGGGCCCGCACGATTGCCCGCCGCTTGAGCACGGCATCCGTGACGCCGAACCAGATCTCGATGGCGAGCATGGCGATGGCGGCCGTCGCCGGCATCGCCTTCTGGCATGCGGGTGCGGCCACGGGCGGCTCGCGCATTGCCTTGCTGCTCGTCGCCGCGCTCTTCTGCCAGTTCCGGCTGCTCTGCAACCTCTTCGACGGGATGGTGGCGATCGAGGGCGGCAAGCAGGCGCCGGACGGGCCGTTCTGGAACGAATTCCCTGACCGCGTCGCCGATATCCTGATCCTTATCGGCGCCGGCTATGGCGCAAGCGTGCCGACGCTGGGCTGGGCCGCAGCGGCCTTTGCCGTGCTGACCGCCTATGCCCGCGAGCTCGGACGCAATTGCGGCCTGCCCGCCGATTTCTCCGGGCCGATGGCCAAGCAGCACCGCATGGCGATGATCACGGCCGCGGCCGTGCTGTCGCTGCTGGAGCCGCTCTGGAGCGGCCACAATCAGGTGCTCGTTGGCGCACTCTGGCTCATTGCGGTCGGTGCCGCGATCACCGCGATCCGGCGCGCCGCGAACATCGTCCGCAGTTTGCGCGCCGGCCGATAGCATCCATCGATCTCAGATCGACTCGATCAGCAGCTTGCGCGCCGCATCGACAGTCAGCTCCACCGGGTTGCCGCCGGTCGAGGGGTCGGCCACGGCGGCTTCGGCCAGCTCGTCGATCCGGTCGGTGCCGACGCCGAGCGCCGCGAGCTTGTCGGGAATGCCAAGATCAGCCCGCAGTTTCAGTACGAAATCATAGAAGCCGTCGAAGCCGCCGGGGATACCGAGATAGGCGGCTGCCGCCGCGATCCTGTCCTCGATCGCCGGGCGATTGAAGCCCAGCACCGGCGGCATCACCACAGCGTTCGTGGTGCCGTGATGGGTGTGGTAGACCGCCCCGACCGGGTGGGAGAGCGAATGGATCGCGCCGAGCCCCTTCTGGAAGGCGACGGCGCCCATCGCGGCGGCGGCCATCATCTGCGTACGCGCCTCGATATCGCTGCCGTCGGCATAGGCGCGCGGCAGATAGGTCTTCACCAGCCGCATGCCTTCGAGCGCGATGCCCTGGCTCATCGGATGGAAGAACGGCGAGGAATAGGCTTCGAGGCAATGCGCGAAGGCGTCCATGCCGGTGCCGGCGGTGATCGCCTTGGGCATGCCGACCGTCAGTTCGGGGTCGCAGATCGTCACGCCCGGCAGGAATTTCGGGTGGAAGATGATCTTCTTGGTATGGGTCTGCGAATTGGTGATGACCGAGGCGCGGCCGACCTCGGAGCCGGTTCCCGCCGTGGTCGGCACCGCGACGATCGGCGCGATACCCTCGACGGAGGCGCGCGTCCACCAGTCGCCGACATCCTCGAAATCCCAGACCGGACGGGTCTGCCCGGCCATGAAGGCCACGCATTTGCCGAGATCGAGGCCGGAGCCGCCGCCGAAGGCGACGACGCCGTCATGCCCGCCCGCCTTGAAGGCGCGGACGCCGTCGTCGAGATTGCGGTCGTTCGGGTTGGGGTCGACATCGGCGAAGATCGCGCGGCCGAGTCCGCCGGCTTCGAGGATGTCGAGCGCATTGGCAGTGATCGCCATGCTCGCGAGGCCTCGGTCGGTCACGAGCAACGGCCGCTTCATGCCGAGCGCCTTGCAGTGATCGGCCAGTTCCCTGATCCGCCCGGCGCCCAGCTTGACGGCGGTCGGATAGCTCCAGTTCGCGGTGATCGGCATCAGCCAGCTCTCTTCAGATGGTAGGATTTCGGACGGGTGAGGTTGTGGAAGCCGATGACCGAGAGCGAGCCGCCCCGCCCGGTCTCCTTGACGCCGGTCCAGCACAGGGCCGGATCGAGATAATCGGCGCGGTTCATGAAGACGGTGCCGGTTTCGAGGTCTTGTCCGAGCCGCGCGGCGCGCTCGGCATCGCCGGTCCAGAGCGAGACCGTGAGACCGTATTTCGAGTCGTTCATCAGCGCGAGGGCCTCGGCATCGTCGCGCACCTTCATGATGCCGACCGCCGGGCCAAATGTCTCCTCGCGCATGATCGTCATTGAATGGTCGACATCGACCAGGACCTGCGGCGCGAGATAGGCGCCGCCATCGTCCTGCGGGAACAGCTTGGGATCGACCAGGGCCCGTGCACCTTTCGCTGTCGCCTCGGCGATCTGCTCGCGCACCACCTGTGCGAAGCGCTTATGCGCCATCGGGCCGAGCGAAGTCTCGGGATCGAGCGGGTTGCCGAGGCGGTAATTCGAGACCCAGGCGACCGATTTCTCGACAAAGGCGTCGTAGAGGCTCTCATGCACATAGATGCGCTCGATGCCGCAGCAGCACTGCCCGGAATTGAAGGTCGCGCCGTCCATCAGTGTGTCGACGGCCTTGTCGAGATCGGCATCCTCCATGACATAGCCGGGGTCCTTGCCGCCGAGCTCCAGCCCGATCCCGGTGAAGGTGCCGGCGGCGGCGCGCTCGATCGCCTGCCCGCCCGCGACCGAGCCGGTGAAGTTGATGAAGTCGAACTGCTTCTCGGCGATCAGGCGCGACGACGTCTCATGGTCCAGGAAGACATTGGCGAAGACCTCCTCCGGCACGCCCGCCTCGTGGAAGGCCCGCGCCAATCGCTCGCCGGTGAGCAGGGTCTGGCTGGCATGCTTGAGCACGACCGCATTGCCGGCGATCAGCGCCGGCGCGACCGAGTTGATCGCGGTCATATAGGGATAGTTCCACGGCGCGATCACGAAGACGACGCCATGCGGCTCGTGCGCGATGAAGCGCTTGAAGGCGGCGCTGTCCTCGACGACGAGCGGAGCCAGCGCCTCGTTCGCGATCGAGGCCATGTAGTTCGAGCGCTCGTTGAAGCCCTTGAACTCGCCGCCGTACTTGATCGGCCGGCCCATCTGCCAGGCGAGTTCGATCACGACGTCCTGCCCCATCTCGTTGAGGCGCGCGACGCCCTTGAGCACAAGCGCGATGCGCTCGTCGAGCGGGCGCCTGGCCCAGGCCTTCTGCGCCTTGCGGGCGCGGGCGACCACGGCCTTGGCATCGTCGAGGCTGAGAGCCGGCCGCTCGGCATAGACCGAGCCGTCCACCGGCGACACGCATCGGATCATCGTCATCATTGGCATCCGTCTGGCTGAAATTCGCTGTGAGAGGAGGGAGCCGGGTCAGGCGCGTTCGAAACCGCGCTTCACTTCCCAATCGGTGATCCGGCGATCGTATTCCTCCTGCTCCCATTCGGCGGCGCGGACATAATGGTCGATCACGTCGTCACCGAAGGCACTGCACAGCATCGCCGAGCCCTTCAGCGCCACGGTCGCGTCGCGCAGGGTCTTCGGGATTTCGCGGATATCCCGGCCGCCATAGGCATCGCCGACGAAGGCCTCTTCCAGCTCCATCTTCTTCTCGATGCCGTCGATGCCGGCGGCGAGCAGCGCCGCCATGGCGAGATAGGGGTTGAGGTCCGAGCCGCCGACGCGGCATTCGATGCGGATGCCCTTGGTGCTGGCACCGCAGAGCCGGTAGCCGGCGGTACGATTATCGGCGCTCCAGATCGCCTTGGTCGGAGCGAAGGTGCCGGCGACGAAGCGCTTGTAGGAATTGATATAGGGCGCGAGGAAACAGGTGATGTCGGAGGCATGCGCCAGCAGGCCCGCCACATAGTTCCGCATCAGCGGCGACATGCCGTGTTTCGCCTGCATATCGAGGAAATGCGGCGTCTTGCCGTCGGCGCTCCAGAGCGACTGGTGGATATGCGAGGAGGAGCCGGCATGCGCGTTGCTCCACTTGGCGAGGAAGGTGATCGACTTGCCCTGCGCCCAGGCGATCTCCTTGCAGGCGTTCTTGATGATCGCATGTCGGTCCGCCATCGTCAGCGCGTCGGCATAGCGGACATTGATCTCCTCCTGCCCGGCCGAAGCCTCGCCCTTGGAGTTCTCCACGGGGATGCCGGCGCCCTGCAAGCCGTTGCGGATCGCCCGCATCACCGCTTCTTCCTTGGTCGTCTGGAAGATGTGGTAATCCTCGTTGTAGCTGCTCGCGGTCTTGAGGTCGCGATAGCCGCTGGCGCAGGCGTTCTCGTAGCTCTGGTCGAACAGGAAGAATTCGAGCTCGGTCGCCATATAGGCCTTGAGCCCCATCGCCTCGAGCCGTCGGACCTGCTTCTTCAGCACCGCGCGCGGCGAATGCGGGATGTCATGGCCGTGATGGTCCTGCACATCGCAGAGCACGAGCGCGGTGCCTTCGAGCCAGGGCACGCGGCACAGGGTCGAGAGGTCCGGCTTCATCGTGTAGTCGCCATAGCCGGCGGCCCAGCTCGTCGCCGCATAGCCGGCTACGGTTTCCATCTCCATGTCGGTGGCGAGCAGGTAGTTGCAACTATGCGTCTCGTGATGCCCGCTTTCGAGGAAGAAGGCGGCATGGAAGCGCTTGCCCATCAGGCGCCCCTGCATGTCGACGAGACAGGCGAGCACGGTATCGATGCGGCCGGCGGCAACATCCTCTTTGAGAGCGTCGAGCGTATAGGCTTGAGTCATGCCGGCCATCCATCCCCGATGTGCGATCTTCACACGGGAATGCGTCGGGCGGAATAGCCGGCTTGCAGTCCAGGCCGGAATATTCAAGCTGCCGCCGGATCGATCACTTGGCAGGGCAGGCGGCTATCGAACCACGTAACCCTGCCTGCGCCCGTTCCTGGAGGTGCGGCAGGAGCAATCGTCGCCCAGCGCGGCGGCTCGTGCGAGGGCACATTGTCGCGATGGTGTCCGGCAATGGCGCCCGAAACCGCTCACCCGGTCGGTCCGGCGATACAGCCTGTTCGGAGACGGTTCGTAGGAGCGCAAATCGTTGGCGCCCGAGCCGACCGCCGGCCCGGCGCCGGGAATGCCGCCTTGGCTCGAATGCAGCCGGATATCAGGAACGCTGTCGGTGATCGACGGTGGCCCCAGACCTTGCCGGGGGCCGCCGGGATAGAGCGGTCCATTGCCAGGCGTCGCATCGAACTGGGCGCTGGCTGGGAGAGAGACCAGCATACCCAGCGAGAGCGCCGCCGCTGCGATGAGATGACGCATCATGCTGTGCCTGTTCCCAGAAGTCCTGGTGGCTGATGGCGATGAGCAGAAGACCGGCTTCCACTCATTCATAAATCAGCTCGCACCGGTTTGGAACGCGAGGCTTGTGATCGTGTTCCGAAGCAGAGCCGCGATCTAGCGTCCCTTGGCTGATCACGGAGGCGATCTCCGACCATTGCGTCCCGGCTCCTCGATCGACTGCGCCAATTCCGCGAAGGCCGCCGGATCGAATTCGGGCAGTACGAAGCGGCCGCGCTGATCGGGCTTGCTGATTTCCAGCCACAGGCCGGTGGGCACGGCGCGCGGGGCAGGATAGCTGCGTGTCAGGGCATAGCCCAACGCCCAGATTTCGATGGGATTCATGGCCGGTCTCCGCATGCGAACGGGCCGGGAGGACACGGCCCTCGCGATAGGCTCCGTCCGGCGGTTGTTTAAGCCTGATTGGCCTATTCCGCAGCCAGTCAGCGCTGTCGACCCTGGTCGGAGACGATGCGGCCCAGCACCGGCAACAGCATATGCGTCACTGCGATCAGCGCCTCTACCGCGCGCAGGAGGAAGCGGCACGCATGGCACGCGCTGGCCAGGGACCTTGCTCGAAGATGAAGCCGATATTGGTCGCGACCGGACGAAGCGACGGGTGGAAGAATTCATCACCGACCATCGGCGGGTTCTTGCCGCCACTCTCGATATGCGCGGCCAATATGGCCGGCGACGACGATGAGCGACATGCCGGGCGCGAGCCTGCGCTCCCGGACTGGGTCGCGTCGCGCCCGCCCTCATGCGACGCGCGATGACCGTGGCGGCCTCAATCTTCGCTGGCCGAGATGTAGAAGCCGAAAGCAGAAGCGCAGGCCAGAACCATGCCGATCTCGAGCAAGCCCATCATTGCCTCCATCCCAAACGGTGGAGGGGTAACAGCCATGGCTTGCCATTGTTCCGCCGCGTGTGAGGCAGGCCTGACAGGAGCAGTTATGCGTCGTGCCGGATCAGCGCGCGTCCGCTGGTGAGGTCGGTCACCAGCCGGGTCACGCCATCGACCTCGGTCTTTGGTGCGGATATCGTCAGGACTGCGCCCGTATCGGTGAAGGCCTGCTCACGTATCTGCACGCCCGCGAGCGCCGCAAGCCGCGCCTGGACGCGCGTGAGATCGCTGAACGGGCAGGCGATCGAAGCCGTAGCCATCTCGACGAGCTCGACCTTGCCGGCTTCGCGCAGACAGAGCGCCGCCGTGCCGCCATAGGCGCGGATCAGGCCGCCGCTGCCGAGCAGGATGCCGCCGAACCAGCGGGTGACCACGACGGCGACGCTGTCGAGCGCCTGTCCGTCGATCGCCGCGAGGATCGGCTTGCCGGCCGTGCCGCTCGGCTCCCCGTCATCGTTGAAGCGGTAGCTCTGCCCGAACCGCCAGGCCCAGCAATTGTGATTGGCTTCCGGATCGGATTGCGCGGCGATGAACTCCTTGGCCGCGGCTTCGTCTGCTACGGGAGCGGCCATGGCGATGAAGCGGCTCTTCTTGATTTCCTGCCGGGCGGTGGCGGGTTCGACGAGGGTGAAGCGCGAGGCCATGGCGCCGCTCTAGCACGGCGCCTTCCCGGCGAACCAGACCCGCGGCCTTCACAGCCCGTAGACCTCCGCAAGCGACGGCGGATCGGTCGCCAGCGCGAAACGCGGGGAGCTCTGGGACAGGTTGGGATTGTAGAACGGATCGCGCCCGACGACCTCGGCCCATTGGCGGTTGAATGCGTCGAGTTCGCCGGGCGCGGGTTCCGGCCGGCTGACGGATTCATGGTGCTCCAGGCAGGCATAGGGCGTGAAGACGAAATGCCCGCCGGTATGCGCATTGAGCCTCATGCAGAAATCGACGTCGTTATAGTTGATCCGATAGGCCGGATCGTAGCCGCCGACCGCCAGGAAATCCGCGCGCCTGATCATCGTGCAGGCGCCTGTCACCGCGCTGTAGTCGCGCGGCACGACCGCCGAGCAGACCTGCCCGATCTCCGAGCCGTGGTGCAGATAATAGGGGTGCGATGGGCCCTGACCCAGCAGCAGCACGCCGGCATGCTGGATGCGCCCGTCCGGGAAGAACAGCTTCGCGCCGGCGCCCGAGATGCCGTCCTGCTGGCACCACATCAGCATTTCCTCGATCCAGCCGCGCGAAATGACCCGGATGTCGTCGTTGAGCAGGATGACGAACTCGCCCCGCGCCGCTTCGGCGAGCCGGTTCATCTTGTCGGAGAGATTGAAGGTCTCGCTGTCATAGCGGATGAGCCGCGCACCGAGATCGCGCAGCGCCTGCATCAGCTCCGGCTGCAGGTCGCCATTCTCGGAGACCACGATCTCGACATGAGGATAGGTCGTCCGCTCGCGGATCGAACGGATGAGGTCGAGCACGTACCAGCCTGTATCGGCGGCATTGCGATAGCCGGCGGTCGGGATGGCGATCGAGACCAGGGGCTCGCCGGTGATGTCGAAGCCTACGCGATGCGTGCCGGGCAATGGCCCTCGGCTGACGCTTCCAGGATACCGGCCGTGGTCGACGAAATCCTGCACCGCTCGCCGGGCCGCGAGTTCGGCCTGCGGCTTGGCCTCGCCGCCCGAGGCGGTCGACTGCGGCAGCGTGCGCCAGTGGTAGAGGACATCGGGGATATGGACGATCTGCTGCGTTGCCGCGGCGAAGCGCAGCGCAAGGTCGTAATCCTGCGCGAAATCGAATTCGGGGCGGAAGCCGCCGAGGCGCCTCGCCAGGCTCGTCCGGTAGACGCCGAGATGGCAGGTGTACATGCAGGAGAGGAAATAGGCCGGCGACCAGTCCGGCTTGAAGAAGGGCGCGGAGCGGCGGCCGGCCTGGTCGATCTTGTCCTCGTCCGAATAGAGCCAGTCGGCCTGCGGATCGCGGTTGATCGCATCCGCGAAGGCGTGGAGCGCGTGCGGCGCCAGCATGTCGTCATGGTCGAGCAGCGCGATGTAGTCCCCCTTCGCCTGCGCGAGCGCCGCATTGCTGGCCTGCGCGATGCCGCCATTGGCTGGCAGGAACGTGGGTCTGACGCGCGGATCGCGGGCTGCGAACTCCCTGAGGATGCGGTGCGTCGCCGGATCGGTCGAGCCGTCGTCGACGGCAAGCAGCTCCCAGTCCGGATAGGTCTGCGCCAGCACGGACTCGATCGCCTGTGCGAGGAAGACCGGCGGCGAGTTGAATGTCGGCATGACCACCGAGAAGCGCGGCTTGACTGGAAACGCTTTGGCCTTCGTGACGAAACGCTGGCGCAGCTCCTCCGTCACGGTCCTCTTGCGTATCCAGTTGGCATAGACGGCCGCTTCTCCCCCGCCGCCGGCTGCGATCCGCTGGCGCAGGCCCTGCCATTCGCCGCGCAGCAGCATGCCGCCTGCCCGCATCAGTTTGCGCCCGAGGACGCCTCGTCGATGCAGGTTCCGCAGCTGGCGCAGCACCGCCAATCCGCCGGGTTGTTCGACGGCAAGCGATGTCAGCGCCAGTTCATGCAGCGCGAAGCGGCAAGGAGTCTCGCTGGGGTCGATGCGGAAGGCGCGGGCGGGGGCCGGCAGGTCGATAATTGCCGCGATCTCGATCCTGTCGCCGCCGACGGGGATGGCGATGCTGTCCTCGGCGCGGAAGCCTTCGCCGATATCGAAATAGAGGCGCCAGCGATCCTGCCTCTCCTCGTCGGCATCGGGCAGGGTCGCAGCGAACCGGATGGAGAGGAGGCCGGCCGGCAGCCGCTGCGGCACGTAGAAATAGCAGTCGAAGCCGTCGCTGCGCCAATGGCCGGCGGTAGCGTCAGGCCGCAGGTTCCCCGCGGGATGGAAGGGCAGTCCACGCGCGCGCTTCAGCAAGGCGCGCAGCGCGGCGAAGCGACCATGCGCGCTCGGCGCCTCTATATCCTGGCGGCCTGCCATGGTCTCGATATCCGTCATGTCTCGAACCGTGCTCGGAAAGGGGAGATCAGGCGCGATGGTCGGGCCAGGCGCCGTCGCGCATATTCAGGCGCGGCGCAGGGTCCGGCCAATCGATGCCGAAGGCGGGATCGTTCCAGCGCAGGCCGCGGGCGAGATCGGCGCGATAGGCCGCGCCCATCATGTAGAAGACCTCGCTGTCGGGCTTGAGCGTCTGGAAGCCGTGGGCGCAGCCTTCCGGCACGAACAGGGCCCGCCCGCGCGCCGCATCCAGCACGACGCCGATCCATTCGCCATGGGTCGGGGAATCCGCGCGCAGGTCGACCGCGACATCGAAGATCGCGCCGCGCGAGCAGCGCACGAGCTTGGCATCCGGAACCGGCATCGCCTGGTAGTGCAGGCCGCGCAGCGTGCCCTGATGCGGATTGAAGGACAGATTGCACTGAACCGGCGCGAAACGGATGCCGTGTCTGGCAAAGACATCGGCGCAGTAGCTGCGCGCGAAATGCCCGCGCTCGTCCGCCAGCGGCGCGAGATCGACGACGAAGACGCCGGCGATGCGGGTTTCCGTGAGGATCACTGGAGCACCTCGACCTGCGGGATCGGCACGACGAAGCGCCCGCCCCAGTCATGCAGCGCCGCCATCTGCCGCATGATCTCGTTCTTGAGGTTCCAGGGCAGGATCAGCAGGTAGTCCGGCTTTTCCTCCAGGATGGCTCCCGGCGCCTTCACCGGGATGCGCGTGCCCGGCAGCAGCTTGCCTTGCTTGTGCGGACTACGATCGACCGTGAAGGCGACGAGTTCCGGCCCGATGCCGCAATAGTTGAGCAGCGTATTGCCCTTGGCCGGCGCGCCATAGGCCGCGACCCGCTTGCCCGCCCGCCTGGCGTCGATCAGGAAATCGAGAAGGGCGCATTTCGTCCGGGCGATCCGCTCGGCGAAGCCCGTATAGGAATCGATCCGGTCGAGGCTGAAGGCCTCCTCCTCCCGCCGCAATGCCAGCACGGCTTCGGAAGGCGCGCGCCCTGCGGCGCCGACGTGCCCGGCAAAGACGCGCAGCGAGCCGCCATGCGTCGGCAATCGCTCGACATCGAATACGGCAAGGCCATGGGCCGCGAGCACCCGCTCGATCGCCAGGAAGGAGAAATAGGAGAAGTGCTCGTGATAGATCGTGTCGAACTGGTTCTCGATCAGCATCCGCAGCAGATGCGGGAATTCCAGGGTCAGCACGCCCTTCGGCTTCAGCAGCAGCTCGAAGCCGGCGACGAAATCGTTGAGGTCCGGCACATGCGCGATGACGTTGTTCGCGGCGATCAGATCGGCCTGATGCCCTTGGGCTGCGAGGTCACGAGCCGTCTTGCGGCCGAAGAACCGCACTTGCGTCGGGATGCCCCGGCGCTGCGCCACCGCCGCGACATTGGCCGCCGGCTCGACGCCCAGAACCGGTATGCCGGCACGCTGGAAGAACTGCAGCAGGTAGCCGTCGTTGCTGGCTATCTCGACGACCTTGCTGACCTCCGATAGCCCGACGCGCTCGGCCATCGCCGCGGCGTAGCGCTCGCTATGGTCGAGCCAGCTTTGCGAGAAGCCGGAGAAATAGGCGTAGTCGCTGAAGATCGCGCCGGGCGTCTCGACATCGCGCGCCTGCACCAGCTTGCAGGCATCGCAGACATAGACCTGTAGCGGGAAGAACGTCTCGGGCTCGCCGGCATCGGCCGAGGCGACGAAGGCATTGGCGAGCGGCGTCATGCCGAGATCGGCCAAGACCGTGGTCAGGGGAGCGCTGCAGAAGCGGCACTTGCAGGAATTCATGAGCGAAAGGCTCCGCTTTCATAGGATTCGATATCGGCGGCGATGAGTTCGGCGGCGGGCATTCCCCGGTCGTGGAGTCGGTACCAGCGTGCGGTCAGGGCGACGGCCGCTTCGAAATCGAGCCGTGGGCGCCAGTCGAGGCGCTGGCGCGCCTTGCTGGAATCGAGCGCGAGGCGGTTCGCCTCATGCGGGCCGGACGCAGCATCGGCTTGCGACGTGGCTCCGGCGCCCCAAGCTTGGGCCAAGGTCTCCAGAACCTCCGACACGGAGCGCTCGGCGCCACTGTCGGGGCCGAAATTCCAGGCTTCCGCGAAGGAGGGGCCATCCATGTGCAGCCGCTCGGCCAGCAGCAGGTAGCCGCAGAGCGCATCGAGGACATGCTGCCAAGGCCGCGTCGCACCGGGATTGCGCACTGCGAGCGTCTCGCCGCTCGAAAGGGCCCGGACAGCATCCGGCACGAGCCGATCCTGTGCCCAGTCGCCGCCGCCGATGACGTTGCCCGCGCGTGCCGTCGCGATCGCGATCAAGCGATCGGATGATCCCGCGAAGGAGCTTCGCCAGGATGCGGCGAGGATCTCGGTGCAGGCCTTGCTGGCGCTGTAGGGATCATGTCCGCCGAGCGGATCGATCTCGCGATAGGGCCAGGGCCATTCGCGGTTCTCATAGCATTTGTCGGTGGTCGCGATGACGACGCTGCGCACGCTCGGCTGGGCGCGGATCGCTTCCAGCAGGTTTAGGGTGCCCAGGACATTGGTCTCGAAGGTTAGGCGTGGATCGCGATAGGAGGGGCGCACCAGCGGCTGCGCCGCGAGATGCAGCACGATCTCCGGCGCAAATCCTTCAAGGGCGGCCCGTGTCGCCTGCGCATCGCGGATGTCGCAGGCGATGCCGGGCATGACATCGGCCAGGAAGCCGAGTCGTTCGCGTTCCGCCTCGTCCTGCGCCGGCAGCGACAGGCCGAGCGCTATCGCACCCAGCCGCTTGAGCCATAGCCCGAGCCAGCTTCCCTTGAAGCCGCTATGGCCGGTGACGAGCACGCGCCGCCCGCGCCAAAAGGCCGGATCGGGGTTCACCAGACCCGCCATGGCGCCTCGCCGGTATCCCAGAGCTCTTCCAGGCGGCGCTTGTCGCGCAACGTGTCCATCGGCTGCCAGAAGCCGTCATGCGGATAGGCCATCAGCTCGCCGTCGCGGGCGAGGCCTTCCATCGGGCCGCTTTCCCAGACAGTGTCGTCGCCGGCGATCTGGTCGAGCGCCTGCGGCGACAGCACGAAGAAGCCGCCATTGATGAAGCCGGAATCGCTCGCCGCCTTCTCGCGAAAGCCGGTGACGCCGTTGCCGTCGAGATCGAGCACGCCGAAGCGGCCGGGTGGACGCACGGCCGTCACCGTCGCGGCGCGGCCATGGCTTTCATGGAAGGCGATCAGACGGTCGATCGGCACGTCCGAGACGCCGTCGCCATAGGTCAGGCAGAAGCTTTCGCCTTCCAGATAGGGCTTCACGCGGGCGATGCGCCCGCCCGTCATCGTCTCCTGCCCGGTATCGACCAGCGTGACCTTCCACGGCTCGGCCCGGCCGGCATGGACGGTCATGCCGCCCTGCGTGAAGTCGAAGGTCACGTCCGAGGAGTGGAGCAGGTAGTTCCCGAAATACTCCTTCAGGGCATAGCCGCGGTAGCCCAGGCAGATGACGAACTCGTTGATGCCGTAGCGCGAATACAGCTTCATGATGTGCCAGATGATCGGCCGGCCGCCGATCTCGATCATCGGTTTCGGGCGATGCTCCGATTCTTCCATGATCCGTGTGCCGCGGCCGCCCGCCAGGATCACCGCCTTCCTGATCTGCATTGCTCGCTTCCGTGTGTTCGCCCGAGGTCGGCGCGGTTAATAGATGTGAGAAATTTTCCCACACGATATTGACGTGGGAATTATTCACACTTAATCAGCCTGTCAACCCGCCGCCGGTCGTTTCCTGCGGATCGCTGGAGGCGGGAGGTCTGTTCGAGGAGGTCGGCTGGTGTCAGCCCCAGCAATGCTTGTTCACGATGCGCGTTCGCGCGGTCGCCATCCCTGGCGCGGTGCGATGGCCGATGCCGCCGGGGCGCTTGGCCTCGTCGAACTCTGGCTCACCATGGGCTGGTACGACGTCCGCCAGCGCTACAGCCGTTCGGTCTTCGGCCCGTTCTGGGTAACGATCAGCCTCGCCGTCTTCGTCGCGGGGCTCGGCGTCACCTATGCTGCGCTCTTCCGCGTGCCGGTCTTCACCTATCTGCCCTATGTGACCGTGGGCATGGTGCTGTGGTCGCTGATCACAGCCCTGTTGAACGAGGGGGCAGCGACCTTCACCGCGGCGACGGCGGCGATCAAGCAGATGCCGGCGCCGATCGGCATCCATGTCCTGCGTGTCGTCTGGCGAAACCTGATCATCCTTGCCCACAACGCGGTCATCGTCCTGCTCGTCCTTCTCGCCTGCGGCGTTCGGCCGGGCTGGGTGGGGCTTGCGGCCATGCCGGGGCTCGTCCTGCTGCTGCTCAACGGCATCGGTTGGAGCGTGACGCTCGGCCTCGTCGGCGCGCGCTTTCGCGACATGATGCCCCTTGTCGCCAATGCGACGCAGATGCTGCTGTTCGTGACGCCGGTGCTCTGGCGTGCCGAGGACCTCGGAACGCGACGTGTCCTGGCGGAACTCAATCCGCTGTTCCACTTGATCGAAATCGTGCGTGCCCCGCTGCTCGGAGCGGGCTTTCCGATGGAGAGCTTCGCGGTCGCAACGATCGTAACATTGCTCAATCTCGGGCTCGCTTTCGCGCTCTATGCGCGGCTGCGCTGGCGCGTGGCTTATTGGTTGTGAGGCGGCGATGAGCTCGATCCGTCTCGACGGCGTCAGCGTGCAATTCCCGCTCTATGGCGGCAGCGCCCGCTCCCTGCGCAATCGCATCGTCAGCAGCGCCACCGGCGGCCGCATCGGCTCCGATGCCCGCGCACGGACCTGTGTCGAAGCCCTCAGCGGCATCGATCTCGGCATCGACCATGGCGAGCGCGTCGCCCTCGTCGGCCATAACGGCGCCGGCAAGACGACGCTGCTGCGCGTGCTCGCCGGCATCTATGTCCCGCAGAGGGGGCGCGTTGCCGTCCATGGCAAGATCGCGCCGCTCTTCGATATCGGCCTCGGCATGGATGGCGAGGCGAGCGGCTACGACAATATCCGCCTGCGCGGGCTCTATCTCGGCCTCAGCCGCCGACAGATCGAGAGCCGTATCGATGAGATCGCCGACTTCACCGAGCTCGGCGGCTTTCTGGACATGCCGATCCGCACCTATTCGGCGGGCATGCAGACACGGCTGTCCTTCGCGATCTGCACCAGCGTCGATCCCGAGGTTCTGTTGCTCGACGAGGGCATCCTTGCCGGCGATGCAGCCTTCATGGCCAAGGCGCAGGCGCGGCTTGCTGGCTTCGTCGCCCGCGCCGGCATCCTCGTCCTCGCCTCGCACAGCGACAGCCTGCTCGCCAGCCTCTGCACCCGCGCGCTGCGGCTTGAGCACGGCCGGCTCGTCGCCGACGGGCCGTTGCAGGACGTGCTCGCCCCGCTCCAATCATCTTCATCCAGGAGAATTCCGGCATGATGGCTTCTGCTGCAAACAGGGCACGCTGCGTCGCCGGCATCGTGATCTATCGCCCGCAACCCGAGGCGCTGCAGCAGCTCGTTGCTTCGCTGGCCGACGACGTCACGACGATCGCCATCTACGCCAATTCGCCGGTCAGCGGCGAGGAGCAGCAGGCGCTTGAAGCTACGGCCGGTGCGGCTGAACTGGTGGTGCTGAGGCCCGGCCTCAACCGTGGGCTCGGTGCCGCCTACAATGCCTTGCGCCAACTCGCCGAAATCTGCGGCAGCGAGTTCCTGTTCCTTCTCGACCAGGACAGCCAGCCGCAGCCCGGGCTCGTCGGAGCCCTGACCGCGACCTATCGCGATCTCATGGAGCGCGGCGAGCGTGTCGCCGTGGTGGGGCCGCAGCCGGTCGATCGCGAAGGCGATGCGATGCGGTTATCCGCGGCGCCGGTGCAGCCTCGGGACAAGCGCAGCCCCGTGCGGACGCGCTTCGTCATTTCCTCGGGGTCGCTGATCCCACTTGATGCGCTGGCGGCCATCGGTGATTTCCGCAGCGATTATTTCATCGACGCGATCGATATCGAATGGTGTCTGCGCGCCGGGGGCGCCGGCTATTCGATTTGGGTCGATCCAGCGGTTTCGATGCCGCATCAGCTCGGCCGTGGGGTCATCCGCCTGCCGCTCGCATTGCTGCTGACCGACCAGCCCCCGCGCCGGCTCTACACCTATGTCCGCAATCAGCTCGCCATGCTGCGCCTGCCGCATGTTCCGATGCGGCACAAGGCGAAGTTCGTGATCTCGCTGCCGGTTCGGCTCGCGGTGCATCTCGTCCATCACGGCTTCTCGCGGGATTGCGTGACGGCGCTGGTCAACGGCCTGGTCGACGGGGTGTGCAACCGGCTGGGGCCGCCCGATCGCGCTCTCATTCCGTGGTGGAATGCCGGCCTGCGCTCTCGCTTTGCCCGCAATGTCGGGATCACTGCCGATGCGGCAAGCGGGCAGCGCCCGGTATGAGCGCGCCGATCATCCTGGTGCTGGGGCGTTCCGGCCAGCTTGCCAGGGCGCTGGCCGAGCGGGGCGGCGGCAGCATCGTCACCGCGGGCCGTCCCGATTTCGACCTGACGCGGCCGGATGCATCTGAACGCCTGCTCGACCGGCTCCGCCCCGCTGCCGTCATCAATGCCGCCGCCTATACGGCGGTCGATCGCGCGGAGAGCGAGCCGGAGCTGGCTTTCGCCCTCAATCGCGACGCTCCCGCCGCGCTTGCCAGGGCTTGCGCGCGAGCGGGGCTGCCGCTCATCCATGTCTCCACTGACAGCGTCTTCGACGGCGCGCAGGACCGGCCCTATCGGGAAAGCGACACGCCGCGACCAATCAATGTCTACGGCGCCTCGAAACATGCCGGGGAATGCGCGGTGCGTGATGCGCTGCCTTCGGCGCTGGTGGCGCGAACCTCGTGGATTTTCGGGGGGCACGGCGAAAGCTTCGTAAGCCGCCTCCTGGGTTGGGCGGAGGGACGCGATCGGCTGACGATTGCCGGCGACCAATATGGCCGGCCGACCTATGCGCCAGCGCTTGCCGAAGCCCTGTTGACGCTCGCCCGGCGTCAGCTCGACGGGACAGTCAGCGGCGGGCTGATGCACCTCGCGGGCGAGAGCGTGCTCAGCCGCGCGGAGCAGGCGCGGATCATCCTGGAGGCTGCCAGCCGTCGCGGCCGGCTCGCTACGGCGATCGTCCCTGTTCCGTCGAGCCTGCATCCGACACCGGCGAGGCGGCCCCTCAATGCCGTCCTCGATTGCGGCCTGGCCGGCAGGCAGGGCCTCGCGCTCGGGCCGTTCCGCGGTGATCTCGCAGCGACGCTCGATGCGCTGCTCGGGCCGGCCATGCCGGGCGAGCGATTGACCGCCTGAGAGCGCTCGGCGGCTGTCCGTTCACCGACCGGGGCCCGCTCCGCCGGGGCCTGCTCCTCCTGGCCCGCCACCTCCCGGTCCACCGCCACCCGGTCCACCACCACCCGGGCCGACTCCGCCCGGGGCGCCACCTGCAGGCCCGCCGCCAGGGCCGATTCCGCCGGGGCCGCCCAATTCGCCGCGCCCACCCGGGCCAAAGCCCCCCGGTCCGCCGGTCGGTCCGCTTTGGCTGAATCCCCCGGGGCCGAACGATTGACCTCCGACAGGGCCGCCGCCAGGGCCGCCGTCATTGCCGCCGCCGTCGCCGTCGGGCCGCGCCAGGCGCATATTCTCGATGCTCGGGACGCCGTCCAGACCGATGCGCCCGTCCAGCACGGCCCGGACGTCCCGCCAGGGCGAGAGGGCGTAGCCGAAGGCTTTGCTGTGCAGCGAAAGGCCGGAGCCCAGCAGCAATTGCCCTTCGCCGCCGCGCAGATAGCTCTCGACCGAGAAGGCACCGGTCGCTGGCAGCGCGGTGGCGGCTGCGGCGGTGCTCGCCCGGAAGCCGCCCCGCGCGATGCGCCCGGAAACGGCGATGCGGCGGCCGACCAGGGCCTCGTCGATATCCAGCAGCTTGAGCCCGCCGATCCAGAGCCCGTCATCATCCTTCTCGACGATGCCGACGACGCTCTCGATCCTTTCGACGGGACGTTCGACCAGGCTGGCGATGATCGTCCCGTCGACCCGGCGCAGGCCGCTGACGGCGACATGCTCACCTCTGCGCCAGCCCCTGGTTTCAAGGTCGGGCCGAGTCTGAACGGGTTGCCCGAGCACGTCGATCCCGTCCCGATAGACGGCGGTGATCGGTCCGACCACCTCCCGCTCGACGGCGATGGTGTTCGTGACGAGGCCGCTCCCGTCAGGCCGCGCGACGACGCGCACGACATGTCCGATGCGCAGGTCGCGCGCGCTGCGGACCAGCCCGTCGATGGTGACCGGCACGTCCTGCGGGTAGGCAATGCGGCTGTCGTTGACGATGATGCTGCCGAAGCGCTGGATCGTGCCGACGAAGCCGGTGCCGCCGATGCCGCGGTCGGAGCCGGCATTGCCCTCCGGGGCGAAGCCGGTGCCGCCGATGCCGACATCGCGCGGCCGCTCAGGCGCGGCAATCGCAGGGCGCCAGGCCAAGGCAGTGCCGAGGGAGGCCAGCAGCGCCCGGCGCGTCAATGCAGGGCGCTTGCTCATCCCCGGCTGGCCCCGGTGTCGTCTTCGCCCGGTTCCTTCTCGCGGAAGACATAGACGCCGCAATTCCAGCGGTGATTGCCGCCGGCATCGCTCTCGCAGGCGGCATTCGCCTCGCGGTTGAGCTGCTGCAGCATCTCCAGTGCAAGCTCGCGCGAGCGCGCCTCGAGCCGCTCGGCCAGTTCGGCCGAGAGCCCGTCATAATGCACCGAGCGCTCCACGAAGGGCGGCTTGGCGGCGAGCACATTGGCGACCGAAGCCGCGAGATGGTCGTGCAGGTTTCGGCCGAAATAGTACAATTTGTCGTCGTCGCCGTGCTGGGGGATGAAGGCCGCTTCGGCCAGCGCGATGCGATCATCGGCGTCGATTGTAACAATTCGGCGGTCGACCCATTCGTCGAGCACGGCGCGCGGGCGCAGGTCGCGCGTCACCGACGCCACGAGTTCTTCGAAGGAGGGCTGCCCGGCATCCGCCGTGCGCGGCAGGGGCAGGGGCGCCCCGGCGGCATCGCAATAGCGTGGCGAAGCGATCCAGCGCGCGATGATCGCGCCCGTGCGCGAGACGGAAGCCGGCACCGCGTTGACCGGTGCGCCGGCGCCACGCAGGCGGCTGACTTCCTTGCGGTGGATCCCGGTCAGCAGGCTGACGCGGCTGTCGGTCTGCTCTTTGCCGGGCAGGGCGAAGTCGTATTCGGCGACGTTGACATAGAGCTCCCGGAGCAGCTGGCAGAGCGCCGGGAACGTCATCCCGGCTCGGATGCACAGCCGCACGAGCGGGCGCAGCAGTCGCGCCAGCGGCGGATAGAGCTTCTCGGCAGTGGGATCCTGGGCTGCGTCCGACATGTGGGACATTTAGGTCTTTCCAATGTGGGATACAATCCCACAAAAGTTTGAACGCCTCTTGTATGGCTCATTGGAAACAGATAAGTGGGAATTATTCCCACAATATCGTGTGTCCAAAGATGTTGTTCTCCTATGCTCCATCACCCTGGCCTCGCGCCCGCATGTCTCTGCGCCGCTCCAAGACCCTGGCCGCTGCGGCCCGGGCCATCTGCTGCCTGCTGGCGATCTCGGTGCCTTACCTCCTGTTCGTGCTCGAGAGCGCCTTGCACCCATGAGCGCGACGGCCATCCCGCCAAAGGCTGCGCAGGCCCCCGACACACGGCTTGAGGGAAAGCGACTGAAGCGCGCTGCACCGCGGGTCGTTCACGTCATCGGGCGTTGCTTCCTGGCCGCGCTCGCGCTTGTTCTGGCCTGGCTGCTGGTTTCTGCGGAAGTGACGCGCGAGGACGTGACGAGCTGCCATCGCGGCTATCGTGACCCTGTGACAGGACAACAGGGGGAGCGTCGCTGCTAGCGAGCCCATCGCCGCGGGGCTCCGCAAAAATTTTGCGAAGGCCGCGATCCGTTTCCGGCTGCTGGTTCGTCTCTTGGGTATTCATAACCGAGGGAGAAACCACGATGGCCCGTTTGGTCGCGATCTACAGAAAGCCGGCTGACGTCGAGGCGTTCGAAAAGCATTATTTCGAAATCCATATCCCCCTGGCCAAGACGATGCCCGGGGTCAGGAAATACGAGGTCAGCCGCGGCCCGGTCACGGCGCTGGCCGGGGCGTCCGATATCCACCTGATCGGGACGGTGCATTTCGACGGCATGGAGGCGATGAAACAGGCTTTCGCGAGTCCGGAGGGGCGAGCGACCGCGGCGGATCGCCAGCTTTTCGCTCCCGATGCCACGGGCGTTCAGATCTTTGTCTTCGATACGCAGGACGTTTGAGTCGGTTTTCGGCGATCTTCGTGGCTCGTAGCGAAGAGCGCAATTCTGAACGAGAAGGGGCATGGTGCTGCTCGACATCTAGGCACTGTCTCGGGAATGCCGACACGAGCGCACGGGAGGAGCCGGCAGATGAGCGCGGACACATTCGAGGAGCGTCTGGCCGCGCTCAGGCCGCGCCTTCACCGCTACTGCGCGCGCATGACCGGCTCGACGATCGATGGCGAGGATGTCGTGCAGGACACCTTCGTCAAGGCGCTGAGCGCACGGGCCGAAGGCGCGGGTGTTGATCATCTCGACGCCTGGCTATTTCGCATCGCCCATAATACGAGCCTCGATCTCCTGCGCCGCAGGGCCAGGAGCACGGTGGTTCCGCTCACCGACGTGCTCGAAGCGGCGCCGATGCCGGAGGCGGATATCGTCGCCGTCGGCTTCCAGGCCTTCATGCAGCTGCCCGAGCTTCAGCGCTGCGCGGTCATTCTCAAGGACGTGCTGGGCCATTCGGTCGAGGAGGTCGCGAGCATCGCCGCGTGCACGCCGGCAGCCGCCAAATCGGCGCTGCAGCGGGGTCGCACGGCGCTCCGGCGGCTTGCGAAGAGATCCGAGGCGCGGCTGCCGCTGATGCCCGATGCCGCCAGGCAGAAGATGGCGACCTTCGTCGACCTGTTTCGCGCCGGAGATTTCGACGCGATCCGCGCCATGCTCGCCGAGGACGTGAAGCTCGATCTGGTGAACCGGCTCGCCTGGGAAGGACGCGAGAAGATCGCTCCCTATTTCACGCGCTATGCCGCGGAGACGAGATGGCGTTTCGCCTTGGGGGCAATCGAAGGCCGCCCGGCCATGCTGGTCTTTGACGGCGATGCGGCGCAGAAGCCCGCCCATTTTGTGCTGCTCGATTGGCGCAACGAGCGGATCGCGGGTATCCGGGACTTTCTCTTCGCCCCCTATGTGCTCGAAGCGGCGGACTGGGTGCGCCTGGGCTGAACACGGCCGCGCGGCGCTTATCGGCGCGCGGACGGCATCTCGATCGCAGGCGAACTATGCTGTATTCGCTGTGATGGGGATGGGGAGCGATGGATAGGGTGGCGACGAGGCTGAGCCTGGACGGGGGGCACCGAACAGGAGCGTTCGCAGGGCTGAAGCCCGGGCGCAGCATGACGCCCCCTCGGGCTTTACGCTCGGCGCGATCGTCTCGAGGCGGTTCGGGATGCTGAGGAAGCCGCAGGACAGCCCGTCATCGCTCGCCTCGTCGGCAGCGACGATCGCCGCGCGGCTGGACGCCGCTCCATTCTGCAGGTTGCGGCTGGCGATCCTCAGCGTCGTGACATTGGCGCTTTTTGCCGACATTGCCGAGGTTGCCCTGGGCAATGCGCTCGGTGCGGTGTTCCAGGCGCCGCCACGAAGCATGACGCAAACCGAACTCTCCCTCTTCCTGGCCGCCATCTTCGCGGGCGGCGCAGCCGGGGCGCCGGGTTTCGGCCTGCTGGGCGACCGGACGGGCCGGCGCCTGGCCTTGCAGCTGGCGCTACTGGTCATCGCGATAGGCTCGCTTGGCGCGGCCGCGAGCGATGGCCCGGTGACACTGACCGGCTTTCGCTTCCTGTCGGGGATCGGCATTGGCGCTTGCCCGCCGCTGATCGCTGCCTATCTGGCGGATGTCATGCCGCCGCGCTGGCGCGGTGCCGTCATCTGCATCTGCGCGGGCCTGGCCTTTCTTGGCGCGCCGGGGATCATCTTCCTGATGCGTGCGACGTCACCGAGCTTTCTCGGGCTTGATGGCTGGCGATGGGCGCTCGGATCCGGGGCCTTGCTCGCCATCCTGGCCGCGGGGTTGCTGCTGCTGTTGCCGGAATCGCCCCGCTGGCTGGCGGCTGCCGGACGGATCGCCGAGGCCGAGGCGGCCTTGCGGCGTTTTCAGGTGCGCAGCGCCGTCGACGGTGCGCCGCCTCCGGTCGCGACGCAGGCGCAGCCCGCAGGATCCGGCGATATCGACGTTACGAGCGTCCGCCGCCGGTTCCTCCTGCTTTGCACGCTCTATGCGTTGTCGCCTTGGGCGACGATCGGCTTCCTGCTGATGAGCGGGGCGGTGATGCTGAAGAAGCATTTCAGCGTCGGAGATTCCGTCGTCGCCGCCGGCCTGATCATGTTCGGCCCGGTGATCGGCAATCTGCTCATGGCCTTCGTGATCGATCGCGTGGACCGCAAGGCCAGTCTGATCGCGACAGCCGTCGCGATGGCGCTGCTCGGGTTGAGCTTTGCCGCAGCCTCGGAATTCGCGCCGCTGGTCTCGATCGGTGTCGCCTTCGCCTTTTGCAGCGCGATCTATGCGAGCGTTCTCGGCGTCTATGCGGCGGAGATCATTCCGACGGCGCTCAGGTCTTCGCGCACGGCGCTCGCCTGGGGAATCGGGCGTTTCGTCTCGATCTTCGTGCCGCTGGTCTTCTTCGCGCTGCTCCACAGGTTCGGCCCCTGGGCGATGTTCGGGCTCATCGCGGCCGCCATCGGCCTCAGCGCACTCCTGGTGGTAACGATCGGGCCGCAAGGTAGGACCCGGCGGCCGGTTGCCTGAAATTGCAGGGGAAATCGGCCGTTTCGATGGTCTGAATATCTGACCATTTTTGAAACGCATATTGCACATTATCGAGCAATATGAGCAATCTTGAGCAGTTCAACGAGCGGGTTTCGTTGCGCTGCGGGTTCGCGCGTCCGTGCAGCCGATTTGGCTGCAGGGCAACTCCCAGCGCGATGCGACCTCTCCTGCTGCCAGCGGGCGCGAATAGCCGGTGGCAAGGCTTGGGTCGGAGTGGGATGTGAAGACGACAAGAACGATCCTGGCCTGGGCGATGCTCGGCGCCGGCATGGCGGTCCTGGCCTGTTCAGCTTCGGCCCAGACCGCTTCGCCGAAGCCTGCGAATCCTCCGGCCGCCGCGCCGGCGCCGGCCGCGATGGTCTCTCCCGAGCCCAGCAGCACGACCGCGAGCTTCGGCGACTGGACGCTGCGCTGCCAGCGGATCGCCGAGGCCGGCAAGACGGTGCGGATCTGCGAGGTTGCGCAGGTGCTCCAGGCTCAGGGCCAACAGGCCCCGATCGCCCAGGTCGCACTTGGGCGCCTCGCGAATGGTGAGCCGGTGCGCATCACAGCGGTCATGCCGGTCAGCATCTCCTTCCCGAGCAGCGTGCTGATCACCATGGGCGAGAAGGAGGCCAAGCCGGTCGAGTTGCCTTGGCGGCGCTGCCTGCCGACGGGCTGTTTCGCGGAAACCACCCCCGGCGACGACGTGCTGAAGCAATGGCGCAAGGCGAGCGAAGCGGGGCGGATTCTGTTCAGGGATGCGGCCGGCCGGGACCTCGCCCTGCCGCTTTCCGCCCGTGGCCTCGATCAGGCGCTCGACGCGCTCGCGAAGGAGCGCCTCTGACATGTCCAAGCGTCGTTCGCCCCGCCCGGCCCAGGCTTCCGCGCCCTATCGGGCCGGCATCCGGCGCAACGACGCATTCGCAACCCGGCCACGCTCGATCCTCGCATCGTGGCGGCAGCGCTGCCTGGTCGGCCAGGCGATGGCGCTGGCGCTGTGGAACGCGCCGGCCTTCGCGCAGAACCTGATCACGCCCGATGGCCGCACCCAGACCAGCGTCTCGGTCAATGGCACGACGACGACGATCACGACGCAGACCGTGTCCGGCGGCGCCGGCTACAATTCGTTCTCGCGCTTCGAGCAGGCGGCGGGCACCACCGTCAACATGCACCTGCCGCAGAATACCGGCGCGCTGGTCAACATCGTCCGCGACGGCCCCGTCGTCATCAACGGCATCCTGAATTCCTACCGGAACGGCCAGATCGGCGGCCACATCTATTTCTCGGATTCGGCCGGCTTCACCGTCGGGCCGAACGGCGTGATCAATACCGGTCAACTGACGGTCAATACGCCCACGCGCGAGTTCCTCGATCAGGTCATCGGACCGAACGGCGTGGTGAACGAGGCGCTTGCCGCGCGCCTGCGCGCCAATGACGTGCCGATCTCGGCCGATGGCACCATCACTGTCGACGGCCGCATCAATGCCCGCCGCGGCGTCAGCCTCAACGGCCATTCGGTCAGCGTCGCCGGCCAGATCGCCGCCAATGCCTCGACCGTCGATATCGGCGAGCGTCGCCGGCAACATGGCGCGGCCTTCGCACAGAGCGTGAACACCAACGGGATGCGCCAGGGCGCCACGATGGTCGCGCGGCGCGGGGGGGGCATCGAGATCGTGGCGGCCGACACGGCCTCGATTTCCGGGTCATTGAATGCGGCTGCGACGGGACGCCGCTCTGCCGGGTCGATCGCCATCCGCTCGGGCAAGGGCACGACCATCGCCGCGACGGCGCGGATTACCGCGACCGGCGCTCAGCCGAAGGCATCTTCATCCACAGCGAGCGGCCGGCCGAGTGTGAACACCGGCGAAGGCGGTACGGTCTCGATCGTCTCGGATGGTGGCATCGCGATCGCGCGCGGTGCCCTGATCGATGTCAGCGCCGCGCAGGGCGTTGCAGCCAAGGGTGGCTCTGCCCGGGTCTTCGCCGGCACCAATCTCGATGTGGAGAGCGGCGCGGTCTTCCGCGGCACCGCGGGCAGCATCGGCGATGGCGGCTTCCTCGAGCTCAGCGCCCGGGGCACGGTGACGCTCGGCGCCGTCGATGTCGATCTCTCGGCCCGCAACGGCAAGGCTGGCCTGCTCTATATCGATCCCACCGACATCGTCATCGGAACCGGCGGCAGCGCCAACATGATCACCAACGGCACGAATGTGTCGCTGGAGGCCAGCAACAGCATCACGATCGCCAGCGATGGCATCATCGATACCCGCAACTTCAACCGCTCCGCCAATAATGGCGAGTTGTCGGTCGCGAATCCCTCGCTCGGCAATTCCGGCAGCATCACGCTGGCGGCGCCCAGCATCACGGTCAGCGGCAAGTTGCTGGCCGGGGTGAGCTCCGGCAGCAGCTATGCCGCCGGCGACGTGACGCTCGACGCGACGACCGCGGAAACGCTGATCGCCGGCCGCGCCAGCGCCAGCTCGACCATCGACATTTACGGCACGATCACCGGCCGCGATGTGCTGCTGAAGGCGGACGCCACGGCGGTCGCATCCTACGTCAATTTCTCGCCGGGCTCGCTGGTGGCGCTGGCGGCTCAGACGGCTGCCGGTATCGCGTACGGCCTGAACGGCGGCTATGTCGGCAGCGACATCACCAGCCGGGTCCAGGTTGCCACCGGCGCGACGATCGAAGCGACGCGCGACGTCAGCATCACCGCCCAGGGCCGGCAGGAGGCCTCGCTGCCCGCGATCACGATCACGGGCAGCAACGTGTTCGGTGGGGCGGTCTCGATCGGCGAGATCGCTGGCACCGTGACAGCCGACATCGCCTCGGGCGCCACGATCAATGTCGGACGCAACCTCGCGGTCAGGGCTGAGAACGACGTCAAGCTCGGCGTCTCCGCCATCTCGGTGACCGTCGGCACGGCGCTCGCGGCAGCGACCGTCGCCTATGGCAATGTCGACGTCACCACTGCGGCAAAGGTCCATTCGGGCGCGACGATCACCACCGGCGGCCTCAGCAACGTCAGCGTCACCGCGCTCAATACCAACTCCTTCTCGACCTCGGCCACCTCCGTGGCCGCGTCGGGGGGCGTGGCGGGCGCTGCGATCGCCTATTCCGATTACAAGGCGCAAGCCGATGCCCTGCTCGGCGCCTCGCTCGGCACGAGCACGAACAAGGTGAAGAGCATCACGGTGTCGGCCGTATCCGACACGACCAAGAACGCCACCAGCGCCTCGACGACTGTCGGCGACAACCTGATCTTCAACGCCGGTCCGAGCGGCACGACCGTCTCGACCCTGCTCAGCCAGATCTTCGGCAAGCTCTCGAGCGGCTCGTCGAGCGTTCCCGTCAAGGCCGGCAGCGCCATCGCCATCGCCGACAGCAGCCTCGGCGCCAGTGCCGCGATCGCTGCCGATTCAGGTGCGGTGGCCCCGACGCTCAATTCCGACGGCAACGTCGTGGTGACGAGCCGCCAGTCCGATTTCGGCGTGCGCCTGATCGCCGACAGCTCGATCAACTCGAACTCGAAGGATCCGACGAGCGCGCAGCCAGAGGCGCAGGTCTCGCTCTCCTTCGGCATCGGCGTCGGCAATTACGCGCACGAGTCGACGGCCTTCATCGGTTCCGGCGTGACGATCAACGCCTACCGTATCGGCGTTGGCGCGACCAACGAGATGCCGATCTCGAATACCTGGACGAACTGGGCCGGCCCCCTCGAGGTCGTCTCGCACCTGAACGGCAATCTCGGCACCGTCAACAACATCATGACGAGCTATGCCAATGCCAGCTCGCAGTCCCAGCAGCTCGGCCTGGCCGGCGCGGTCGACTATTTCCGGGTCACCAACGACACCTCGGCCTATGTCGCCAGCGGTGCGACGCTCAACACGACGGCGCTGGCTTCGCCTTGGACGACGACTTTGGCCGATGGCTATGTCCAGGACTGGAACAAGGCCGTCAACGTCATCGCCGGCACGACGGTGCACAGCATCGATGGCGGCGGCAATTTCGGCCTGACCGGCGGCCTCAATGGCGGCGCCGGCTCCGCGGCAGGCGGCTCCCTCCTCAGCATCGGCCGCACCAGCAGGACGGTCGCAGCCATCGCCGACGGCGCGACCATCACGGCGACGGGGCTGGACGTGAAGGCCACGACATCCGACGTGATGTACGTGGTCGTGACCTCGTCGGGCCGAGCGCAGGGTACCGTGCTGAGCGGTATGGCGGGGCTGGCGAGCCTGAACAATCAGACCCTGGCCTCGATCAGCAATCGCGCTGTCATCGTTGCCGATGTCGTGGCCGTCGCGGCGGAGCAGGCCGTCTCGGTCCTGTCGGTCAGCGGCGGGATCGTCGTGGCCGGCACGGGCGGCAGCAGCGCCGGCGTGTCCGTCGGCCGGATCGACGCCACCACGATTACGCGCGGCTATATCGGCGACAATTCCGGCGATCTGTCCGATGATCGCCTGCGCGGCACCGGCACCACGCCCGGCCGCATCGAGACGGATTCGCTGAGCGTCCAGGCAACGACCAGCGGGTGGCTCTCGGCGGCCTCGGTCGCTGCGGCGGTCGTCGACGGCACGATGGATTTCGTCACCGACGACCCGTTCTTCGCGGTCGTCTCTGCCGCCAGCGCGTCGCAGGGCGGGGGGAAGCCGTCCTTCGCCCTGGCCGGCAGCGCCGCAGTCGCATCGACCCAGCTCGGCACCTCGGCCTGGATCGACGGCGCCAGGGTCGAGGCCAAGACGAATGCGGTCTCCACCGCCGTCACCGCGCTGAACTCGACCATCCTCGAACTGGGCTCGGGCTCGGCCGCGATCAATCTCACCGGTGCCCGCGAAGCCTCGAGCGCGAGTCTTGCCGGCGCGATCGCCTTCGCCAAGCTCGACAACAGCACCGATGCCCGGATCAGCCAGTCGTCCCTCACGGATGTCGGTGATACCAGCGTGCGGGCGCTGGCCGGTGGCCGCGCCACCGTCGTCGGGCTCGGCCTGGCCGGCTCGGGAGGTGGAAACGCCGCCGCGGCCATGTCGGTGGCACTGGGGCTGGTGACGAACCGCGTCTCGGCCTCGATCGTCGATTCCACGCTGATCGCGCCGGCGAACGCCTCGGTATCGAATCTCGTCACGGTCGACGCCTATCAGACGACCGATATCGGCATCGGCGGCGGCGCCGCCTATGCTGGCGCCAAGAACGGCGTCGGCATCGCGTTGACCTATGTCGACATCGGCGACCCCGATGGCGAGGACGCGGTCAGCGCCAAGGTGACGCGCTCCACGCTTACCAGCCTCGACCGGCTGCAGGTCAGGGCGGCGAATGCCAGCCGCATCGTCTCCTCGGCGATCACCGCCGGCCTCGGAGGGAACGCGCTCGGCGGCGCCTTCGTCATCAATCGGATCACGCCGACGACGAACGCGGCGATCTCGGGCGTTAGCGGCGCGCTCGCGACGGTCTCGGTCGCGGGGGACGTCGTGGTGCTGGCCGATGGCAGCCGGATCGGCGTCTATGACGATCTCATCCGCGGCCGCCAGTCGGTTTCTGCCGGCGCATCCCAGGTCGATTTCTCCGGCGCGGTGGCCAATGGAGGCACTGCCAATTCCGACGGCGCGGCCGTCCTGGCCATCACCGGCACCGTGCAGGCCGGGACCAACAATGTCGGCGTCTCGCTGCTCAGCAACACGATCGCCCAGTCGCATCTCGCTTCGATCGACTTCGCCACCGTCACGGCTGGCGGCAATGTCAGTGTCGTCGCCCAGGACGGGGCGACGCTGACCGGCGTCGCCATCGGCTTCGGCGCCGCGACCGGGCAGTTCGCGGGTACCGCCTCGGTCGTGCTGCAATCGATCGAGAACGTCGTTCGCGCCCGCATCGATGGCGTCGGCACGTCGGTGACCGCCGGTGGCATCGCCGTGTCCAGCAATGTCGCCTCGTCGATCCGTGGCAGCGCTGGCTCGCTCGGCATCGGCATCGGAGCGGCTGCGCTCGGCCTCTCCGTCGTGGAGAGCAACGTCGCCAACATGGTTTCGTCCGAGGTCGCCGATGCGCGCCTGCGCGCGACCGGCGATGTCGTGCTGCTCAGCGGCTCAACCGCAAGGATCGACACCGTGGCTGTCGGTGTCGCGATCTCCCGCAATGTCGGTCTTGCCGGCTCGGTCGCGAACAACAGCGTCGCCACGGACGTAGCCGCGACCATCACCGGCGCCGACATCATCGCCGACAATAACCTCGGTGTCTTCGCGGCGAATAGCGACCAGATAGGGGCCGTCGCCGGCGCGCTCGGTGTCACCGTCGCATCGCCCAGCATCGCCGGTGGCCTGTCGATCGTGAACAACAGCATCGAGGGCGCGACGACGGCCTCGATCAGCGACAGCACCGTCGACGCACGCGCGGGCGGCAGCGGCGCGCTGAGCTACAATGCCGGCCAGCTCGTCTCCGCCTTCGACCTCAGCACCGCCAATAACCCGAGCTCGACCCAGCCTTCGCTGGCGATGTCGGCGCGCAGCATCCACGGGCTCGGCGTCGTCGCGACCTCGCAGCAATCGGTGCTGGCGAATTCGGTGACCGGGGCGGTATCGATCTTCCCGATCAGCGGTGCCATCGCCGTGGTGCCGATCCGCAACGTGCTCGCCGGCAGCACCAGCGCCGTCGTCGACGACAGCGCGGCGAACACGCGCCTCACCGGCACGGATTCGACGGCTGTCGCGATCGAGGCTGCGAGCCATTCCTATGCCGCGACCTTCATCACGGTCGGCTCGGCTGGCGGTGCCGCGGCCGCTGGCGCCGATGCCAATACGATCATGGGGCGCACCACCCATGCCGGGCTAACGAATTCCACGCTGGGAACGACCACGCCAGGCTTTGCCGGCGCCGGCGTCACCGCGCTCGACATCGCCGCCAACGCCTCGCAATCGGCGGCGAGCAATGTGCTGGGCTTCGCGATCGGTATCGGCGGCGCCGCGGCTTCCGGCGTCGTCAATAGCTTCGCGGCCACGACCACGGCCACTCTAGACCAGGGCCTCGTCACGGCCGGCCGCGTCGGCATCAATGCCGAGAGCCGCAACGGCTTCTATGCCCAGGCGGCGACCGGCGCGGCCGGCGGCGTCGGCATGGGCTCGTCCTTCGTAGTCGGCACCAGCCGCAACACCACGCTGGCGACGATCGGCGGAGGCTCCGGCCAGACCGCGCTCAATCTCAACGGCGCGCTTGCGGTCGCGGCGCGCAGCGTCAACGATTTCACCACGCTTTCCGCCGGTGGCGCGGCGGGTGGCTTTGCCGGTGTCGCCGGCATGGTCTCCTTCGTCGATGTCGAGAACGAGACCCGCGCCGGGCTCTATGGCGTCACCGCGACGCTGCGCCCCGCCAGCTTGGCCGGCATCAGCGTCACCGCCAACGAAACCACCTCCATCGATGCGACCACGGCGGCCGGCGCCAATGGTGCCTTTGGCGCCGGTGCGGCCGCCAATATCGCGAGCCTCGACAGCCGCGTGCTCGCCGATATCACGGGCTCGATCCTGTCCGCGCCGGGCGCCGTCTCGGCCTCCGCGACCTCCGACCGCACGGTCGACGCGAACACCATGACCTATGGCGTCGGCGGCTCTGTCGGCATCGGTGCCGCGGTCGCGGTGATCTCTGTCGGCACCGGCACGCCCTCCGGCGCGGGCGCCGAGCTCAATGCCGGCGGCAACGGCACGCTCGCCCGCGTCGACCAGCTCACGGCCGGCAATGCCGCGCTCGTGCTGAGCGCGAGCGGACTCACTGCCTATCGCACTTATCGTGGCGCGGCCGGCGCCGCGATGAGCGATGCCGCGCTGCGCGATGCGGCGCAGACCGACTATAATCAGTTGCTCGCCAATGGCAGTGTCGCCAACGGCGCGCTGACCCTGACGAACTCAGGCGTCACAGCCCTGCGCAGTGCCGCGGCGACGGCGCTCGGCATCGCCAGCCCGACCGATCAGCAGGTTCGGGACTGGGCGGCGCAGCGCTACACGGCTCTGAGCGGCGGTGCGGTCTCCTATCTGATGAGCGATGCCGGCGTCAGCGCCTATCGTTCGACGGTCACCGCGACCACGCCGGATGCCAGCGCCGATCAGATCCGCAGCGCCGCCAACGACGCCTATGCCCGCCTTCTGACCAACGGCACCGTGAGCAACGGCGTGCTGACGCTGAGCAGCGCCGGTCTCGCCGCCTATCGTGCGGACGCCAGCGCCAGCCTCGGGCATGCCGCGAGCGATGCCGAGGTGCGTGCCTATGCGGGGCAGCAATACAGCTTCTTCAACGCCAATCGCAGCCGCATCGTCGCGCCCGCCGCGCAGAGCGCCTCGGCGCTGCTCGATTCCGACGGCTCGCGGACGGCGGCAACCGTCACCGGCGGCAGCATCACCAGCGGCTCGGTCGCGGTCTCCTCGTTGTCGCGTACGACGACCAGCAACATCGCCAGCGGCGTCGGTGCCGGCGGCGCGGCCGGAGGCGGCGCGGCGACGGCCTATACCAATATCGGCGACAACGTCGTCGCGAGCCTCGCCCCGACGACCGCCAACACCGGCACGATCAGCGTGACGGCGACCTCGGCCGACGGCACGGGTTCTGCCGCGCGCGTCGAGGCGACGGCCGGAGCGGGTGCGCTTGCCGCCGCAGCCGGAGCCGCCGTTGCCAAGGGCACGCTGTCCAATCAGGTGAGCGCGACGCTCGGCGGTGCGCTGACCACGATCGGTGCGACCACCGTCACCGCCCTCAATAGTCAGACCGGGCGTTCGGACGCGTTCGGCGCGACGGTTGCCGGCGGGCTCGCGCTCGGCGTCTCGCTGGCGAAGAGCGCGGCCGAAAGCACGGTTGCCGCGAATTATCTCGCAGGCTCGAGCTTCACCGGCACGGGACTGTCGATCAACGCGACCAGCAGGGGCGCGGCCCATGCCGCTGCCGTTGCCGGTGTGGGCGGCCTGCTCGCGGCCGGCGCAGGCGCCGATGCGGACGCCGATGACACTACGAATGTCTCCGCCACGATTGGCGCCGGCGCCCGTGCAAATGTCGGGACAGGCACCATTACCGTTGCGGCCACGGCCTCGCCGGACGCCAAGGCCTTTGCCAAGGGCGCCGCGGTGGCCGGCGGTCTCGCCGTTGGCGTCGCGGTCGCCAATGCCAGTGCAGCCCCGACGGTGCGTGCCGCCATCGAGGACAATGCCAGCCTGCCGGCGAGCCAGTTCACAGCCGGCACGCTTTCCGTCCTGGCGACGGGCTCGGTCTTCGGCACGTCGGCCGGCGATGCCTCGGAATTGCCTGATGCGACCGGCGACTTCAGCAGGGGCGGCACTTCTGCGGCTGCCTCGGCGATCGCCGGTTCCGGCGCCTATTACGTCGCCGCGACCGGCACCGATGCGCAGGCCCACAACACGGCCTCGGTGACGGCGTCGATCGGCAACTATGTCCGCCTGCCGACAGGGACCGTCACGGTCACTGCAAGCAACACCACGATCCAGACGGCGACCGCGACCGGCATCACCGCAGCCGGCACCGCAGCCATCGGCTCGGTCAATGCCAAGGCTGACAGCGGCGCCACCACCCTTGCCTCGCTCGGCGATGGCGCCAGCATGGCGGCGGGCGGCGCCGGCAGCTTCTCTCTCTCCGCGACCGGCAGCGACACGCAGATAGTCCATGCCAAGGCGGGCAGCGGCGGCCTCTATGCCGGCTCGGGCGCGGTGGGGAAGACCGGGAACACCGCCACCGTAACGACCTCGGTCGGCGAAAACGCCGTAATCAATACCGGCCGCGTCACGATCGCGGCGAGCCATGACGACAGCTATGCGGCGCTGATCGACAGCCTGCAGGCTTCGGCCGTGGGCGCCAGCGCCGCGCTCGGGCGCCATGACGCGACCGTCCACGTCCTCACCACCCTGGGTGCTGGCAGCCGCATCACTGCGACCGGCCCGAACACGGCCGGCTGCTATCTGTCGAGCTGCCAGCAGGCGGTTTCGATCACCAGCCGCAACGCCTTCACGCAGCTGGACCTCGGCGACACCGTGCAGGCTGCCGCCGGTGGCGGCATCAACGGGGCTGGCGCGACTTCGATCACCGACATCACCGGGACCTCGAAGGTCATCCTCGGGGACAATGTCGGGATCGCCTCGGGCATGAGCCCGACGGCCGCACCGGGGCCGATGCTCCTCCAGGCCTGGACCGAGCTGACGGCCGACGACACCGCCTCCCTGACTACGGGCGGCCTGCTGCAGGGAGCAGGCGTCACCGCGCATTACGGCGCCCATGTCGACAACGAGGTCACGCTCGGCAGCAACGACGCCTTGAGCTCGTTCGGCGCGATCAATATCGGCACGTACACGACCGCCACGGTCCGCGCGAACGCCTATGTGAATACCTACGGCCTGGCGAGCGTCGGCCTCGCCGATGCCGATGTCACTGTAATCACCAACAATGACGTCAAGGTGGGTGCGAACTCGTCCCTGATCGGGCTTGCCGATGTCAATGTCGTGGCTGGCCGCGATGGTTCGGGCTTGCGCCTCAACAGCCTCACCGGCGTGGCGACGGCGCTCGGCTATGTCCGCGGCATCATCGCCGTTCCAGACGCCGATGCCTCGACCGATCTGCAGAACCACGCCAAGGTCCAGGTCGATTACGGCGCCACCATCTCCAGCGCCCAGAATATCGGCCTCGGCGCTTATGACGGGCTGCTGAATGCCCAGGCCGACGGCACCGGCCATGGCTACCAGCTCTATTTCATCCCGGTGACATCCGGGACGAGCAGCCCTGGCTTCTCGTCGAGTTCGACGCTGGTGATGAATGGCACCGCCACCGCCGGCATCTACAACACCCAGCGCATCGAGATCGGCTGTGGACCCACCGCTTCCGTGCAATGCGGCCCCAACGACACGCCGACCATCCGCTTCATCAGCGGCGCGCCCGTCACCGCCGGCTACAACCCGGCTTTCGATGCGGTCGCCTATGTCAACGCCAACTACGACCCCACGGTTTCGGGCACGCTGATCTCGGGTGTCAGCTCGTCGCCGGTCAAGGCGGTGCGTCTCAGCCAGCTCTATGCCGCAGGCGGCAATGTCCGCGTCAACGGCAGCAGGGTCGAGGGCAGCGGCACACTGACGGCGAATGGCGGCCCCTCGATCACCGTCATCAACCGCAGCAACGCCTATCTACTCCTCGATGGCGGCGCCTATATTCCCGAGACGACCGGCGGCCAGATCATCGGCTCCAGCGGCTCGCTGACGCGCCACACCAATCCCGACGCCACGCCGGTCATCACCATCGACAACAGCTATACCGGCGCGCTCGATGCCAGCGGCAAAGGGCCGGGGCTGCTGATATCAGGCGATATCACCAACCTCGCCGGCGTGGTCTCGCTCAACAACACGCAAGGGTCCTTCGGCTTCTCCGGCCAGCGCATCGACGCGCTCCAGTTCAACACGACCGTCCCGAACGGCGCGGTCGTGGTCTCCTCGAACGGGCCGAACGGTATGTACAATGCCGGCGCGGCGCCCCAGGCGGAATACGCAGGCGCCATCTACTATCCCGGCGGCGGACCGGGCGACGCGCTCAATGTCAACGAGGCGGTCTTTGCGGTTGCCAATGCGCTCGCCTACGGCCAGGGCGCGACCAACCTGAACTATTTCCTCTACGGCAAGCAGGACGAGGGCACGCGGCGCAACTTTTCGATGCAGTTCTATGGCAACTGCATCGGCTATATCGGCGATGCCGGCTATGCCTGCACCGGCGGCTATGACATGGGCAACGATATCCGCTTCATGGTCATCCCCGACCGCCAGGTCTACCGGGAGAGCAACCCGACCGCCGCCGGCGGCGGCACCAAGATCTACGGCTCCCAGGTCGCGATCAAGGCGACCACGATCAATATCAACGCCTCGATCGAGGCCGGCCGGATCACCGATTGGCAGGGCACGATCGGCGGGAATGTCGGCGACATCCTGCGCAGCAATCGCCAGGACTGGCTCCGCGACGGCACCACTACGGTCAGTTTCTCCAGCATCTTCGGCGGCGGCTGGTCGGCGCCGAACGCCGTGCCGATCTCCTACGACGTCGTCAACGACCGCCTCGTCATGGCCGACGTCAACGCGTCCTCGGGTGGCGGTTCGGTGCTGCTGGACGGCCAGATCATCAGCACGAACACGCTCGGCAACATCAAGGTCAATGGTGGCTTCGGCAATGTCAGCGTGAACAACCAGTCGGGGCTCGACCTCGTCACCAACCGCATCAATACCGGCACCGCGGCCGGCGTGAACGCCAGCACCAGCAAGATCACGATCATCGACAGACTGATCACTTCCGGCCTGAACACGAAGATCTACGCCTATACGCCGGGCGTCGGTATCGCCATCTACAAGACGATGAACGGTGCCCAGCCCACCTCCGGCCCGGTCGAATTCATCGCCGGCGCCACGGCAAGCTACGATCCCGTCGCCGGCACGCGCTACGAGTGGACGCAGCAGGCCCTGCTCCAGAAGGAGGGGCTGACGCCGCAGACCACGCAGGTGCGCGACCTCGTATCCTACTGGCGCTACGATTCCGGCACGTCGGGCAATCCCTGGGTCTATGTCGACGCCCAGTCGCCCAGCACCAATCCCGGCGCGGATTGGATGTATTGGTGGTCGCGCAATGCGCAGGCCCCGAGCGGTGGCGTGTCGGGCCGGATCACGAACAAGCCCGGCTTGACCAGTGTCGGACTGACGCAGGAGATCACCGGCGGCCAGCTCGACTTCATCAACAACGAAGCGCATTACAGCGGCTGCAACCTGCAGGCGATCAACCATTGCGACCGCGACTTCGTTGCGCAGCCCGGTGCCGGGCAGGCGATCTGGAACTATCAGATGGTGACCCGCGCCTTCGTGCAGGTTACGGCCTCGGTCAAGGCCGACAATCGCGTCGGCATCAGTTTCGCCGGCAATGCGGCCGGCACCGTCAACATCAATTCGAACAGCTCGGTCCTGCTCCAGGGCAATATCGTCAACCCGAGCGGCTCGACCACGATCACCGCATCGGCCGGCAGTATCACGCAGGCGCCCAACGTCTCGCTGCTGAGCAACAACCTGACGCTGAATGCCCGCGATTCAATCGGCACCGCTTCGCAGGCGATCACCACGACCCTGACCTCGGGTGCGCAGCTCAGCGCGACCACCGGCAGCGGCGGCATCAATCTCGACATCACCGGCAGCGCCCGCATTGCCGCGCTGCGCGCCGATGGCACGCCCGGCACCTATGGCGATATCCGGGTGCATGCCACGGGCAGCCTCGACTCGGTGGTCACGGCCTCCGCCAATGTCATCGGCCGCAACATCACGCTGTCCAGCGATACCGGCAGCATCGGCTCGATCGCCAACCCGATTAAGATGCGCGCGGTCGCGACGCTGCTGCCGAACGGCAGCTATGTCGACGGCGTCGTCAATGTCAGCGCGCTGGGCGATATCGGCATCGCGCAGGTCTCGGGCGATCTGCGCGTCGGCGAGATCGCAAGCGAAACCGGCAATGTCCGCATCGACGTCGCTGCCGGCAGGCTGGTCTCCGCGACCGGGCAGACCGCTGCGCAGGCGCTCAGCGCCGACCAGCTCTCGCAGGTCTCCCGCTCGCTCAAGCTGACCTCGGCCGATGGCGCGGACGCCGCCGCCCTGGCCAGCGTCGCCAGCTTCGAGAAGCAGGTGACGCAGAGCTACGGGCTCTACATCGCCCTGGTTCGCAATGGCAGCGTCAGCACCCAGACCGTCGGTGGCGTCAGCCAGAAGGTCTTCACGCTCAGCGACAATGCGATCCCGCTCTACCAGGCCTTCGCCGATGCAGCGCTCGGCCATGCGGCGAGCGCGCAGGAGGTGAAGGATTACGCGGCTTCACGCTATGCCGCCTATTCCGGCGTCTTCGAGATGGCTTACGGCAGCGGCTGGGCCAGCCAGACCCGCTTCAATCCGGCCACGGCGGACAATAGCTTCAGCTTCAGCGCGGCCGCCTCCGATGCAGCTCCCGGCCTTGCGACCCGCATCGCCGGGGATGCCGTCTGGACCGATCGGCAGCTGATCTCGGCGATCAACAAATCCGCCTTGCAGCCGGCTTCCGGCGTCGTCGGCAACGGCACGGCGCTGGTCGTCGGTCATGACGTGACGCTCAACATCGCCGGGAGCATCGGCTCGCTCGCGCCGGACATGCAGGTCGCGCTCGACGCCATCCGCAATGGTTCGATCACCGATGCGCAGCTCGCCGCGCTCTCGGTCGCGACCACGGCCGGCAGCGTCAAGATCATGGGGCAGCGGCAGGATGGCAGTCTCGTCGAGGTGACCGATCTCGGCAACCTGCCCGCTGGCGTCACGCTCACCCGCGTCGACGTGAAGCAGACCGCGCCGCTCTTCATCAACGCGACGGGGACGTTCTCGGCCTCGGCCCAGGGCGATGCCTATGTCCAGGCGACCACGAACGTGCGGTCCTCCGGTACGCCGCGTGCAGCCGGCGGAACGCTGACGATCGGCCAGATCTCGGCGACCGGCACGATCAACCTTCAGGCGCCCCAGGGTATCGTCGTCGGCACGCAGGCCGACGGGACGACGCCGCGCAATCCCGTCCAGATCCAGACCGGCGGCGATCTCGTGCTGGCTGCCGGCGGCGGTGGCATCGGCTCGGCAGCGACGCCGCTGACCTACCAGATCGGCGGCAAGCTCGTCTCGGCCTCCGCGGCTGCGGGCGACGCCTATCTCGTCGCCAATGCCGGCACTGCCGAGATCGGCCGCATCTTCGCTTCGGGCACGGCCTCGCTTACCGCGCGCAGCGGCGGCATCCAGGGTTATCTGCCGGGCATTGCGATCTCGGCGAGCTCCGTCCAGTTGAACGCCACCGGCAATGTCGGTTCGGCTTCCGCGGCGCTCGGCCTGCAAACCGCAGCCACCGGATCCGTTACGGGCCAGATCGGCGGCCAGGCCTGGCTGGCGGCGCCGGCCGTCTCCGGCCAGTCGCCCAGCGCGTTGCGCCTGGGCGCAATCGATGCCGTGAACGGCCTCGTCGCCACGGCGGACGGCGAGATCGATGTCCTCGGCACACTGCGCTCCTCCGCCGGCGCGATCGCACTGGCCGGCGCCAAGATCGTCATGAGCAACGGCATCGACATTCAAGCCGCGGGGCGGGCGAGCCTCGCTTCCGGCGGGGATATCAAGCTCGGTCATGTTGCCAGCGCACTTGTCGCGCCAGCCGGCACGGCCTCGATCGTGATCACGGCCGCAGGCTCGATCCTCGCCAATGGAGACACCGGCACGCTGGTCGATGCCAGCGGGGCCGGTGGCGTGGTCTCGCTCCAGGCCGGCAGCGGTCTTGGCAGTGCGACCGCGGCCATGACAGTCGCGGCGCCGAGCCTTTCGGCGCGCAGCCTGGCCGGAGACATCCACATCGGTGTCTCGGGTGCGACACATGTCACGAGCCTGAAAGCCGATGCCGGCGCAGCGAGCCTCTTCGCCAGCGGCAATCTGTCCGTGGATACGGCAACGACCGCGGGCTTGGCTGATATTGCGACCACGGCGGGCACGCTGGGCATTGCGAGCCTGACGGCAGGGGCAGGCGCGGCCCTCTCGGCATCGGGCGCGGTGACGCTCGGCGATGCGAGCACGACGGCGGGTGACCTCGCGGTGACCTCGACGAGCGCGAACCTGTCGCTGGCCGCCTTGGACATCGCCGGCAGCTTGACGCTGACGGCGGCGACCTCAATCGAGGCGACCGGCGCGATCGTGGCGGGTGGCACGGCCGGGATGACTGCGCAGAACGGCACGCTGACTCTGGCGAGCCTGCGGGCGGGCGGGGCGACGTCGCTCCAAGCGACCGGCCTGATCAGCCTGACCAGCGCGAAGACCATCACGGGTGCGTTCTCGGCGGTGTCGAGCGCGGCCGGCATCACGGCCGGGACGATCGATGTGGCGGGTGCGGCGACGCTGACGGCGGCGGGGCCGATCTCCGTCACGACCAGCTTGGCCTCGGGCGGCGCGGCGAGTGTCACGACCACCGCCGGCGCTCTCGGTGTCGCCAGCTTGGCGGCCGGAACGGGCGCGACGCTCTCGGCTTCGGGCGCGGTCACCCTCGGCGATAGCAGTACGACCTCCGGCGATCTCACGGTGGCTTCGACGGGCGCGAACCTGTCACTGGCCGGCCTCGACATCGCCGGCAACCTCACCCTGACGGCGGCGACCTCGATCAGCGCGACCGGCGCGATCCTTGCCGGCGGCACGGCGGATATCACCGCGCAGAACGGCAGGCTGACCCTGGCGAGCCTGCTGACCGGCGGTGCGACCTCGCTCCAAGCGACCGACCTGATCAGCCTGACCAGCGCGACGACCACGGCGGGTGCGTTCTCGGCGGTCTCCGGCGCGGCCGGAATCACGGCCGGAACGATCAATGCGGCGGGTGCGGCGATGCTGACAGCGGCTGGCCCGATATCGGTCACGACCAGCCTGACCGCGGGCGACGCGGCGAGTGTCACGACGACGGCCGGTACGCTGGGCATCGCCAGCCTGACGGCGGGTGCAGGTGCGACGCTCTCGGCCTCGGGCGCGGTGACGTTGGGCGATGCGAGCACGAGGGCGGGTGACCTCGCGGTGACCTCGACGGGCGCGAACCTGTCACTGGCCGGCCTCGACATCGCCGGCAACCTCTCCTTGACGGCGGCGACCTCGATCAGCGTGACCGGCGCGATCCTTGCCGGCGGCACGGCCGACGTCACCGCGCAGAACGGCACGCTGATCCTGGCGAGCCTGCGGGCGGGCGGTGCGACCTCGCTCCAAGCGACTGGCCTGATCAGCCTGACCAGCGCGACGACCACGGCAGGCGCGTTCTCGGCGGTCTCCAGCGCGGCCGGCATCACGGCAGGGACGATCGATGCGGCGGGTGCGGCGACGCTGACCGCGGCCGGCCCGGTATCGGTCACGACCAGCCTGACGGCAGGTGGCGCCGCGGAAATCGCCACGACGGCCGGCTCGCTGGACATTGCCAGCCTGACGGCCGGCGGAAGACTTGGGTTGCGCGCGCCGGGGGCGGTCCTCGTTGGCACCGCTCATGCCGGAGGAGATCTTTTCATCCGGTCTGCGGCGGGAATCATCTCTGCGGCAGTGCTGACGAGTGACGGGAATGCCGATGCCGAAGCGGCTGGAGACGTGACGATCGGGACGCTTCTGGCCGGCAGGGACATCCGCCTGCTCTCGAGCCAGGCGGGCGTGGTCGCATCGACCATCAATTCCGGCGGCTCGGCTGTGATCATGGCCGCAGGTGACATCGATGGCGGGACAATCACGGCCCGCGACACCCTGGCGTTCCTGGCCGGGCGCAGCGGTCAGGGCTCGATCAGGATCCAGAACGGGGCATCGCGTCGGCTTGTGGCCGGTGCGCCGGACGCGGTGCGCCTGGGCCGTTTCAGCGCTGGCGAAAGCATCGTCATCACCGGCACGCAGATCGTCGCCGATATCGTTCACCTGCCGGGTGGCGACTTGCCGCTGGCGCTCGACATCACCGGCTTCCGCGAGCGTAGTGCCGATCGTGTCGATCTGAACGTCCAGGCCAGCGATATTCTGGCGAGCCGGATTGCCGCGACCGACGGCACGCTGACGACGACAGCGGGCAAGGTCGGGATCGCCGAAGCCTTCATTCCCGGTGCGTTTGCGGTGAAGACACCGTCAATGACGGTGCTCACCAACAACCGCTCGCTGGCACCGGACTATGCCTATGACGTGCAGCTCTATGCGAGAGGGCGCCCGTTCTATCTCGACCTGGACGGCTCGAAGCTGCTGACGAACGCCTACATCATTCGCTTCGACTCCGACGTCGTCGATATCCCGCCCTCGGCCGGCGGCTCGCTGACGCGCGATCTGCCACGACTGGGCGCCTTGCTGAACGATACCGCGGGAGAGGTCGCCGGCAGCGGCTTCAGCTTCGGCGCGGGCGGAAACTGGCGCAGCTTCTGGGCCGGCGCCGGCAACTGGCGCGGCGTTCCCTCCGGGCAGCCTCTCGAGTTTGTGGCCTCGGCCAAACCCGGCCAGCCGCCGGTCAATCTGGATGAGACGGAGGATCGGCCTTGAGGATGGCACGGCGCGCTGCCTGGCGCCTCGGTTGGGTTCTTCTGCTGGGTTGCGTCGCCGAAACAGCCTCGGCACAGGTCGTGTCGCGCACGATCGAGAATGAGGCCGAGCGACAGCGGCTGGAGATCGAGCGTCGGACCGCGCCGCAGCGCCAGAGCGGCCCCGGCGTCGTCGCAGCGCCGGCCGGTCCGCGGCTCGAATTTCCCGCCGGTGGCGCGACCGTCGTGCTGACGCGCATCGATTTCGACGCCTCGCGCTTTCTCGATACGGCCGAGCTCGATGCCATCCGGGCGCGCTATGTCGGCCGCAAGGTCGATCTCGCCGAGATCGGCAAGATTCTGCAGGCGGTCAACGATCTCTATGCGGCGAAAGGACAGATCACGGCGAGTGCGGTACTGCCGCCGCAGAAGCTCACGGGGGGTATCCTGAAGATCGGCCTCGTCGAGGGGCGCGTCGGCAAGGTTTCGGTTTCGGGCGCCGTCCAGAGCTGGCCCTGGTATGTTCGTTCGCAAGTTCCGGTCGCCGAGGGAGAGGTGGTCGACACGCCGGAGCTCAACCGCGCCGTCTCGATCTTCAACCGGCTCAACGAGGCGCAGATCCGGGCGCAGCTCAATGCCGGCGCAAGCTTCGGCCTGACCGATCTCGATCTCGCCTTGACGGAGGCGCCGCGCAACCTGGCCCAGATCTCCTTCGACAATCAGGGCGTGCTCTCGACGGGCCGCTACCAGGGAACGCTCTTCCTGAAGCACAGCAATCTGCTCGGCATCGACGATCGCCTGGTCTTCTACGGCTCGCGCGCCCGCGGCAGCATCGTCGGCACCGGCAGTTATACGCTCCCCGTCTCGCCCTGGGGCACGCGGCTCGGCGTCAGCTTCACGCGTTCGGGCTATCACATCGTCAACGGCGCGATCCGCGAATTGCGGCCGGAGGGCGTGTCGGAAAGCGCGTCGCTGACCCTGTCGCAGCCGGTCTTCGCGACCGAGTCCGTGTTGCTGCAGGCAACGGGCGCTGTCGGCGTCGGCGCGGGGCACAGCAAGCAGCTCGACTTCACGACCGTCGATACCCGCTATACCCGCGCGAGCGTCGGCGCTGCGCTGAACGTGAACATCGCGAACCTGAACCACTCGTCCACGGTGAATTGGGGGCAGATCGCCCATCACGACAAACTGGCCGACACGCGGCGGAATTACACGATCTGGACCGGCAATACCGCCTCGGTCTGGCGCATCAGCGACGATGTCTACGGCACGCTGGTCGGCGCCTGGCAATATACCGGCGAGACGCAGCTTCCGGGCGACCAGATTTTTCAGATCGGTGGGCCGACGACGGTGCGCGGCTATCCGATCGGCGCGGCCTTCGGCAATTCCGGCTTTTACGGCCAGGCCGAGCTGCACTACACGCTGCCGGATGTCCTGAAGCAGTTCGAGGCCTTCGCCTTCCTCGACCACGGCCGGACCTATGCCAATCCCAACTTCACGATGCGCGCCACCTCGATCGGTGCGGGGTTGATCTGGCGTCCGCTGGAATGGGCAACGCTGGAAGGCGGCATCGGACACCCGCTCGAGCGGGTCTCGGCCGTCCAGCGCGATGCGGAGCTCTATTTCCGCCTGACGCTGCGCAAAACCATCTGACACCAAGCTATCGCCATCAGGACAGGATCATGGCCGCTCTGCCGCTCTTCTATTCCAGCATCGCCGCGCTTGATCGCAACACGCGTCGCGAAGCCCGCCTGGCGCCCGTCGACAAGCCCTATGCCTTTGCGGCCCAGGCCCATGTCCTGCCGGCACTGACGGCTGAATTTGTTCCCGGCTGCCGCGACATGCCGATCCTGTTCCTGGACGAGGGCGGTACGGTCTCGCCGCTCTTCATGGTCGGGATGCGCCCCGGCGAAAGCCGCTTCGTCGACGGCGAAGGGCGCTGGCGCGGTCAGCATGCGCCGGCCTATCTGCGGCGCTATCCTTTCATCGGCGGCGACGTCTCGGCCGAGCAGCAGATCATCTGCGTCGACGGTGGCTATGCCGGCCTGCAGAACGAGCAGGGTGAGCGGCTGTTCCAGGAGGATGGCGAGCCGGCCGAGGCCTTGCGGGGAATCATCGGTTTCGTCGCGGAATATGCCGAGGCCGCCAAGGCGACGGCGGCCTTCACCGAGGCGATGAAGGCACTGGACCTGTTCCAGACGATCAATATCGACATCCGGGCGGCCGATGGCTCGACCTCGAGCTATAGCGGCTTCCAGGCGATCTCCGAGGAGCGGTTGAACGGGCTTTCCGACGAGGCTTGGCTCGACCTGCGTCGCAAGGGCTATCTGGTGCCGATCCATGCCCATCTGATCAGCCTGGCGAATTTCGCGCTGCTTGGCGAGCGTCTCTGACCCGGATCGGCGGCGTTCGGCCGCCGCTCAATGAGGCGGGCTGGCCCATGCATCATCGGCCGTGCGTTCGGGTATGTCGGCTTCCATCATCGGCTCGTCCCTCCCGACCGTGACGCCGAAGGCGTCGTCGATGATGGCCAGCTTCATGGCCTGCATCAGCGCGTACTCGTTGCGGAACGCCTGGGAGAGCCAGAGCCTGGAACGGCCCGGCGTTCCGTCCCAGCCGAGTGCGCCCATCGCAGCTGCGGCCGCGATCGTGCGGCCGGCATGGGTGCGCGAGAGATCGAGCCGCTGGACCAAAGCCGAGATCGAGGTGACATTGGTGAGCGCGCGCGCCTCATGCTGCGATGCGTCGGCATCGAGGCCGGCAATGAGGCGGTCCATCAGGCTGCCCCCGTCATCGATGGAGGCGAAGATCGCATAGCTTTGCGGGGGCCGCCGGATGGTCGGGTTGCCGATGAGCGAGGCGGCGACCAGCGGCTGCATGGTGACGAGCATGTGCTCGGGGGTCCGGCGCAATTGCGCGAGCCGGCTGCCGCCATCCACCCTATCGAGCGCATCAAGATGGAGGGCGAACCATTCCATCAGCGCCGACAACGTGGCCGGCGCCGGCACGACGAGATCGGGCGCCCGGCCGCCGGCCGGGGCGGGCTGGACGATGCCGTAATGGAGAACCTCGTCGAAGAAGGCCGCTGCCGTGTTGCGGCTCGCCAGCCCGAGAGGCTGGAGATCCTCGAGGAACTCGCGCCGCGACAGTCCCGGCCTTCCCGAACGAACTGCGTAGAAATGGCGCGCCAGAGCCACGTGCGACATGAGCCAGCGCTGTTGCGTCGAGAAAAGCGAGGCCAATCGAGGGACAGCCTCATGGACAGCCAGAAACCCGCCGGCCAGACGGCGGGCGACGCGATCGAAGCCGGACGCAGCAAGCAGTTCCGAAGCCCGATCTTCCGTCGTCTTCATACTTTCCCCGGTGCTTCACGGTTCGCGGCCGCTTGAATCAACGGGACACATATTGCACACTTTTATGCAATTTGGGAATCTATAGATGGCGTGCATCGCGTGCGCGAATGCGCCCGAAATCCGCACGGCGCGTGCGAATGCCGATCATGTCAGGTCAGGTCGCCGGTCCGGCGTGTCAGGGTTGAGTGGCTGCGCCGTACAGGATCGCACCGACCATCGCCCGATAGCGCAGCTTGAGCGTCTCGGGGTCGGTCGGCGGGAGGCTCTGATTGGTGCCCCGCGCACCGTCGGCGAGCAATTGAGCCAAGGTCTGGGCGTCGAGGCCCGGCCGCAGCTGAAGCGCCTTGAGGGTCTGCAGTTCCGTGATGAAAGTGGCGAGCTCCGCCTGGAAGGAGATCGCGGAGGCAACCATGAGATCGCGGCAGCGACGGAAAGCCTGGTCGTTGATCTCGACGGCATGCGGCGATTTCGCGAGGCGGCGGCGGTTGTCGCCATACCGGACATCCAGCACCGTCGCAAAGATTTCGACGGGATCCTGCGCTCGCTCCAAGCAGGCCCGACCAGCGGCCAAGCCGGCTTCCACGGCACGGGCATTGGCATCCTCGATGAGGAAGCGGAAAGCCTCTTCCTTCGAGCCGAAATAGTTATAGACGGTCCGTCGCGTCACATCGATGGCATCGGCCAGCGCGGCCATCGTCAGATACTGATAGCCGTGATCGAGGAACGCGCGTTCCACCCCCGATGCCAATTCGGCGCGTGTGACCATCTGACCTTCCAGGCAGCGCGCAGCGGCCTCATAAAAACGATTCTGGTGCCCGTCGACCTTCGTTCTTGCCCGGCAGAACCCCGTAGCGCAATCACTCTCTGTCGCCGATCGCATCGTTATGATCAGGTCAGCCACAGAAAGAGCGGGACGACCCGGAAAGTCTTCGCAGATCTTCGTTGCGGCGCGCTTCTGCGCCCGGTCGAGGGCCGGTCGGTCACCGCGAATATCCGCTGGAGACGGCAAGCATCGAAGCGCTCGCGAGCGTGCAAGCAAAAGCCGAAACTCGGCGCTTCGCGATGGACCAGGGGATGATCACTTCCGCAGCCGGCTCGGGTGCCGAGCCGGACCGAGCCGCCGATGATCGCGGTCAGCTGCTGCGAGGCACAAGGGCCTGTCACACGCGAGGGGCGCGTGACAGGATGAAGCCTTCAATAGCGCTCGGGAACATACATCTCGGGCGGAACGGGATGGCGCAGATAGTCAGGGTTGCGCACGCGGGCAGGCAGCACGATTTCCGGCTTGGGCACGTCCTCGTAGGGAATCTGCGCCAGCAGATGTGAGATCATGTTGAGGCGTGCCCGCTTCTTGTCGACTGCCTGCACCACCGACCATGGCGCATGTTCGGTATGGGTGCGCTCCAGCATGTCCTCCTTGGCGCGGGTGTAGTCTTCCCAGTGGACGCGGCTTTCCAGATCCATGGGCGAGAGCTTCCACTGCTTTAGCGGATCCTCGATGCGCATGCGGAAGCGGAATTCCTGCTCCTCGTCGGTGATCGAGAACCAGTATTTGATCAGGATGATGCCCGAACGCACGAGCATGTGCTCGAAATCCGGAACCGAGCGGAAGAACTCCTCCAGCTCGTCCGGTGTGCAGAAGCCCATCACCCGCTCGACGCCGGCGCGATTGTACCAGGAGCGGTCGAACAGGACCATTTCGCCGGCCGTCGGCAGGTACGGGACATAGCGCTGGAAATACCATTGGTTGCGCTCGCGCTCCGTCGGGGCGGGCAGGGCGACGACGCGGCAGACGCGCGGGTTGAGCCGCTGCGTCACGCGCTTGATGGCGCCGCCCTTGCCGGCGGAATCGCGGCCCTCGAACAGCACGACGACCTTGAGCTTCTTGTACTGGACCCAGTCCTGTAACCGGACGAGCTCATGCTGCAGGCGGAAGAGCTCGCGGAAATAGATCTTCCGGTCGAGCATCTTGCCGGCCTGCCCCTCCAGCCCTTCCGCGACCAGGTCGTCGAGTCGGTCGTCTTCAAGCTGAAGCTCCAGCTCCTCGTCGAAGCTGTCGATGATCTCGTCTTTGATGCGGTCCATATTGATGGGGGACATGTTCACACTCGATACAGGGCGGATGGTTTCAGGGACGGAAGGCGGTCATTCAGGCGAAGGCGTCGCCGCATCTGCATCGCGGTCCGATGCGCGCGCATTCCGTGCTGCAGGCGACCGCTTCCTTGACTGCGTTCACATCCATGGCCGCCTCGTCGTCGCGCGCAGGCCGCCGTACCGCTGTCCGCAGCCGGAGCCGAATGGGCCGGACTATTGGCGGCTCAAATGACGGAACGATGAAGGGACGATGCTACAACGACGAAGACCCCGTGATGGTTGCGCCTTCGGCATCGGGGCGTCACTGCCCTGCGAATGGCCGTCTCGCCGCCCCGGGAACGAGAACGATTTCGAGAAACTCGCCAAGCCGGCGGCGCGAGGGCTCCCGACCCGACTGCGCTTGCCGGTCTCCGGGATCGCTACGACATCGATCGACTCTCGACGCCGACATCCGGGATATGGATCAGGCTTTGGGCGCCAGCGCCGAACATCGAGGCCATGCCCAGCGGCGGACATCATGTCTCGTTCGAAGGAGCCGGTGGCATTATGGCTCCATCGGCACGCGATCTAGCCGGCGGCGCGCTCCGGAATCGGAATGTCGATCAACGGCGCATAATGCTGGCTCCCGAACAGGTCGCCGTCACCGAGTGTGCCGCTGCCGCTCTCGCGGGCGATGGTGAACTTGATGGCGAAGGCCGGGTCGAACTCGACATGGTCGGTCAGCCTTTCGCGCTCGATGCCGAAGACACTGCAGACCGCGTCGGGCGAGAGAGCGCCGCTCGCCCTGACATGGTCGTAGCTTGCGCGGTCGGGGAAGATCACGTCGAAGGTGATGTGGTCGACGCCGGCATTCTTGCTGCGGATCGTCTTGGCGATCGCGGAGAGGGGGCGGCTCGCGGGGCTCATGTCAGACTCCGGCTTCGGTCATGTGGACCCGGAACGGCTCCATCGGGTCGTCGATCGGCATGGTGTGATTCAGCGTCCAGCGATAGGCGGGGCTCGCCGGCATCACCTCGTCGAGCAAGAAGGCGACGCCGCCGGCCGTGCCCTTCACGTCGGGCAGCCGTGCATAGAACATCTGGCGCGTGCCCATGATGCAGATCTCCTCGGCCAGCTCGCGGGTCGGCGCGACGGCCTGGACGACGACGCAGAGCTCGTGGCCGGGCTTGTCGCGCAGCGGCTCCAGCATGCCCATGACGCCGTCGCGCCCGTAGACGTTGTAGGAGAGCTGGTAACCCTCGCTGCCGAAGCGCTCCTGCACCATCCGGCGCGCCCAGGCGATGACCTCGTCGACGCGCGCGACCGTATAGGGATCGCGGATGCCAACCAGCCCGACATAGCGCTCGCCGACCTTGCCGGAGCCTTCCAGCTTGACCCTGAGATCGGAGGCCGGGACGTAGCGCGGGCCGGTCACGCGCGTCGTGCGCTCGTCGAGCTGCTCGTAGACGCAGTCGCGCATGTCGATATGGCCGCCGACGAAGTGCTCGTAATAGGGGTTGGCCCGCTCATACATGGCGTGGCCGGCGACCGAAGCGACGGTGCAGCGCTGCTCCGGCAGCATCGCCGTGACGCGGACATCGTCCATGGTGATCTCGCCGAGGATCGATTCCTTGCCGCCATAGGGCTCGGCGCAGAAGGAGGCGCACTCCATCACCTTGCCGAAGTAATAGGCCAGCGCCTCGGGATAGCCCTTGCGGATCGCGGGGGCGGCGAAAATGGCGCAGTCGCTGGAGCGGCCGCCGATGATGACGTCGGCGCCCATGTCCATCAGCCTGATGTAGGGGTGCACGCCGGCGACGGCGACGATGCGGTCGGTGGCGTCGAGCTCGGCCGGCGTCAGGTCGGTACGGCCGGGCAGGCCGGCGATGGTGCTGCCGGCCGCCATCTTGGCGCGCACGGTCTCCTTGGAAACCTCCGAATAGAAATAGCCCAGCTTGAAGCGCGGCAGCTCGTGCTCGCGCGCGATATCCTGGACCAGCTCGACGAAGCGATCGACGCGGCTGTCCGTACCGGTGTCGCCGGCCGAGCCGATGATCACCGGCAGGCCGCGCGGCCGGGCGCCGAGCAGCATCATCTCGACATCGTGGCGCTGCCAGGCGAGCGGGCTCGCCGTGCCGTCCATGCCGAGCGGCACCGGGCCGATGTCGCAGGAGCCGGAATCGCAGGCGACGATGTCGGGCGAGGCTTCGATGCCGTGGTCGAAGGAGCCGCGACGGCTCGGCGCGAAGCCGAGATGGCCGTTCGGGCAGAGGATCCTGAGACCCCGATTGGGAAGGGTTGCGGTTTTCATGGCGTGTCTCACTTGCGCAGGATCAGGCAGTCTTCGGGCGCCACGCGCCAGAACAGGGTTTTGCCCTCCTCGAGGCCCGGCCGAGGGCGGACATGGGCGCACAGCCCCACCGGGCCGGATCTGAGGAAGACGTGCTGGACGTCGCCGACGAAGAGCGAGCGCGTGACGATGCCGCTGCCGCCCTGTCCGGCACCGGGCTGGTCGTCGAGGCGGACATCGCCGGGCCGGAAGGCGATGGCGGGCGCATCAGGCGGGGCTTCCGGCGCGACATCGCGGCCGCGCAGCACGGTTCCGTCTTCGAGGCGGACCTCGTCGCCGCCGTTCGCCAGCGCACAGGGGACGATATTGCGGACGCCCAGAAACTCGGCGACGAAGCGGGTACGCGGGTTGCGATAGATCTCCTGCGGCCGGCCAGCCTGCTCGATCCGCCCGCCGCGCATCACCACCACGAAATCGGAGAGCGAGAACGCCTCCTCCTGGTCATGGGTGACGTAGAGCGCGGTGAACCCGAGCCGCTTGCGCAAATCGGCGAGCTCGTCGCGCATCTGCAGGCGCAGTTGCGCATCCAGATTGGACAACGGCTCGTCGAGCAGCACGAGCTTGGTGCCGAACGCGACGGCGCGTGCCAGCGCCACCCGCTGCTGCTGCCCACCGGAGAGCATGGTCGCGGGCCGGTCGGCGAAGCGGGCGAGATCGACCAGCTCCAGCGCCTTGTCGACGGTCGGCTTGAGCTCGGCGGTCGGACGCCCGCGAACCCGGAAGGGAAAGGCGATATTCTCGAAGACCGTCATATGCGGCCAGATGGCGTATGACTGGAACACCATCGACAGGTTGCGCTTCTCCGGCGGGGCATCGATGCCGGCGCCGCCGTCGAAGGCCGGCTTGCCGTCGATCAGGATGCGCCCGTCGCGCGGCCGTTCCAGCCCGGCGACGGCACGTAGCGTCGTGGTCTTGCCGCAGCCTGAGGGTCCGAGCAGCGTCACCTGCTCGCCGGCGGCGATGCCGAAGCTCACCTTGTCGACTGCGCGCACCTCGCCATAGGCGATGACGAGATCCTCGACGCTGACGAATGCAGGGCTCACGCGGCGACCGCCTTTTGACGAAGCCGCGCCACGACGGCGAGGGCGGCGAAGGTGACGAAGAGCTGCATGACGCTGAGGGCGGCGAGCGCGTTGACGTTGCCGGCCTCCCAGAGGTCGAAGACAGCAACGGAAAGCACGGTGCTCGGCGCCGTGTAGAGCAGGATCGAGGAGGAGATTTCCTGCAGCGACAGGATGAAGAGCAGCGTCCAGGTCGCGACCAGCGTCGGCCGGGTCAGCGGCAGGACGATGCGCCTGAGGGTGCCGAGCAGGCTGGCGCCGGAGACCCGCGCTGCGTCCTCCAGTTCGGGATGGAGCTGGCGGACCGCGCTCGACAGCGCACGCAGGCCGAAGGGCAGGTAATGCGTGACGTAAGCCAGCAGCAGGATGCCGATCGTGCCGTAGATCGGCAGCCAGTGCAGGCCGACATAGCTCCAGAGCAGACCGAGCGCGAGCACGATCGGCGGGATCGCCAGCGGCATCATGCCGACCTGGTCGAGGAAGCGCGCCGCCGCGCCGCGCGAGCGCACGATCACCCAGGCCATGGCGAGGCCGAGCGCGCAGATGATCGTCGCCGTGAGCAGGCCGAGGACGAGGCTGTTGCGCGCCGCCAGCAGCGTCTTGGGGTAGGTGAACAGCACATAGGCGAAATGGCGCAGGTCGAAGCTCATCAGCTTCGGATCGACGGTGATGAAGTTCACCAGCGCGGCCCAGCACAAAGTGGCGACCGGCAGCACGACCGCGGCGAGCACATAAAGCACCACGATTCCGAGCAGCACCGGCCGCCAGGGGCCGACCTGCACGATGCGCGGGCGAAAGGCCTTGCCGGTGATGGTGACATAGGAGCGGCGCTTCAGGATCGCCGCCTGCAGGGCGACGAGGGCCGCGGTGACGACGAGCAGGAGCAGGCCCCAGCCGGCCGCCTGCGAGACGCGCGGCGGGTAGCTGTTGAGCAGCCGATAGATCTCGGTCCCCGCGACATAGAAGCTGGCGGGCATGCCGAGTACGGCGGGAACGCTGAACAGCCCGAGCGACTGGACGAAGACGAGGAGCGCACTGCCCAGCAGCGCCGGCAGGGCGAGCGGCACCGTCACGCGCCGGAAGGCGGCGGTGATCGAGGCACCATGCACCCGGGCGCTTTCTTCCAGCGCCGGGTCCATGCCGCGCAGCGCGCCGGAGATCAGCAGGAACGGCAGCGGGGCATAAGCCAGCGCCGCGACGGTGACGACGCCGCCGGCCGAGTGCAGGTTGACCAATGGCCCGGAGAGGCCGAGCCCGCTTTGCGCCAGCAGATTGATCAGCCCGCCGCGCGGCGAACCGAGCCAGGACCAGGCGACCGCGGTCAGCAGCGGCGTGATGTAGAGGGGCAGCAGCACGAGCTGCTCCAGCCCGGCGCGCCAGGGCGTGTCGGTCCGCACCAGGATGATCGCGAGGATTCCGCCCAAGCCCGTGGCGAGGATCGTCGTGCCGAGGCCGACCGTCAGCGTGTTGCCGAGCACACGGCTCGAGGCGAGCACATCGCTAAGCGCCGTGACGGTGAAGCCGTCCTCGTCACCAAAGGCACCGATGACGACCGCAACGAGCGGCACCAGCACCATGAGGGCGACGATCGCCGAAAGAGAGACGGCAAGCAGCCGCTCTTGCCCGGCGCCGCGTCTGACGCGGCCGGCCTTCTGTGACGGACGTACGGACAAGGTTCAGGCCTTGAAATAGCGGTCGAATGTTTCCGGGAAGCGGCGGGAGGCGCGCTCGTAGTCCTGCAGGTCCTGCGGCAACATCGGCTTCGTCTGGTCCAGCGGCATCTGCCCGGCGGGCGGGGCAACGCCGCGCCGCATCGAATAGACCTTGAAGATCTCGGTGTTGAGCAGGGTCTGCCCCTCAGCGGAGAGGGTGAAGTCGACCAGCAGGCGCGCGGCGTTCGGGTTCGGCGCATCCTTGAAGATCGCGACCGGGGCGGTGGCGAGCGGCATGCCCTCGCTGGGATAGACCCCGACGATGCCGGCCTTGACCGCATCGGGATCGAAGGCGCGGAAATGATCCACGGTGGCGCCGACCAGCGCCTCGCCCCGCACCAGCATGTCGATGAGTTGGGCCGCGGTGGAGACGATGACGGGCTCCTGCTGACCCCAGCGCCGCATGAAATCGGCGCCGAGCCGCTTCTCCAGCAGATACATCTGGTTGAAGCTCGTGCCTGCCGCGGAATCCTGGATGACGAGCTTGCGGCCCTTGAATTCCGGGCTCAGCATATCGGCCCAGGCCTTGGGCGCCTTCTCCGACGGGAGAATATTGCGATTATAGGCCATGATGACGCCGACGATCCGCGCGATCGCCCATTGGTCGCGGTCGGAGGCTTCCGGCGGATAAGCATCGAGCTCCGGCGAGCGATAGCCTAGCAATTGTCCGCGCTGCGACATCGCCAGATAGGGCGCGAGATTGGCGACATGCAGCACGTCGAAGGTCAGTGCGCGTGCCTTCAGCTCGGCATCGACCCGCGCCAGCACGCGCCCGGCCGGCGCCGAATAGAGGCCCGTCGTCGCATCGATGAAGGGATAGCGCGCCGTGAAGGCCTGGATGAACTGCGGAAAATTGGGTGCGGAGGCCGAGTTCGCGAAATTGACCCGGCCCTCCCGCTTCGCGCCTTCGATGACGGCATTCCGCTCCTGGGCGGACAGACGCGCCGGCAAGCCTGAGGCCGCGAGCGAAAGCATTGTCAGGATTTGACGTCGTTTCAGTCGAGCCACGGCAGCACCTCGTCGATCAGCGGGCGAGAGCAGTCTGTCACAGTTCGAAGACTAGTCAACAATACTTTTCAGAAAATTCAATAAATGATCCAATTGATAGATTAATATTTTCAATCATCGATCACCTTTTCTGGCGCCATCGATGGTTCCACAGCCTCCGTCTCAGCTTGTCCCGCAGCGGCGTAATACATGTTGAGATCGCCTTTCTGGGCGATGAAGCTGGCGGCCGCATCGATGACCACGCGCATCGGCAAGGGCGGCGGCGTGGTCGCGCAGGCGAGTGAATAGGACAGGTTCGGAGCTGGCTGTGCCGTTTCGATCCGCACGACATGGCCGGCCGCGAGATCCTGCTCGGCGGCTGATTGCGAGACCAGCGCAACGCCGATTCCGGCCCGGGCGAGATGCAGGCGTACCGGCAGATGCGAAGCGCTGTGGTTGCGGTGCGGCTCGGCGCCGTCCTGCCGGAACCAGTCCAGCATCAGCGTATGCAGCAGCGTCCCCGGCCGGTCGGAGATGATCGGCCATGCCGCCAGCTCGCGCGCGGTGAGGGGGCGCATCGGCAGATTGAGCCGCGGATGGGCGACCCAGACATTGGAGACCGCTCCGACCGGGACGCTGAACAGCCGGCTGCCATCGAGCGGACCGGCGACGACGGCGACATCGAGCTGGCCGCGCTCCAGCCCGGCGCGCAGCGTCTCGCTCGAATCGACGGCCACCTCTAGCACGAGGCCGGGATGGGAGCGCGCGATGCGGTCGACCAAGCTCGGCAGCCAGGTCATGGCATGGATGCTGGTCGCCCCGAAGCGGACCCGGCCCGAAATCGCGTCGCGCGTCCCGATGCGCTGCTGGACCTCGGATGCTAGCGCGACGAACTGGGCCGCATAGGGCAGAAGCTCCTGTCCCTTCGGTGTCAGGACGACGCCGCGGCCGACGCGCTCGAACAAGGGCAGGCCGAGACCTTCCTCCGCTTCCCTGACGCGCGCGGAGATCGCAGCCTGGGACACGCCGAGCTGACGCGCGGCAGCGTGGAAGCTGCCGAGACGGCCGATCCAGTAGAAGGCTTCGTAATGCTTCAGATTCATCGCAAGCTCGCGGATCGACACTGCCGGAAGCGTGTCCTTGCGTATCAGTGCAAGGGGATGATGCTCGGGGCAATCCCGCCTGGTCCTCGGCCGCTCCGCGGGTTTCGCGCAATCGGATCGCTGCCAGGCTGATCTTTCCATCTTGCAAGGGCTCGCGCCGTCCGTCACAGAGGCGTGTCCTGTCGTTGGGACACCCGAGTCGCGATCGCTCGGTCACGATCGACATCGTATTCGCGCAGCTTTGCCGAGTGTGGAAATCCAAGGGGGAAAGCATGGCTTCATTTGCGGCATCGCAATCGCGCGCTGGCGGTTGGTCAATCGCCGGCGGACTGTGCCTGGTCATGATGGCCGGTGCGCTCGCGTCCCCCGCCTGGGCGCTCGACACCACCCTGGAAAACGTCGTCATCAATGACAAGGATGGCGGATCGGTTACCTTCCCGCGCGTCGAGTTTACGGGCACGAACCTCGCCCAGGATGAATTGGCGAAGCTGTTCGCCGAGGCCACGCCCGCTGACGAGAAGAAGGCGCTGTTCGCGAAGCTGAAGGCCGATAAGATCGCGATACCGAAGGCTGTCGTTACCAACAAGAACTCGACCATCACGGTCAGCGGCATTGCTGCCGGCGCGGTCGGAGATGGCAAGGTCGGCCATGCCGAACTGGCCGGCATCGACGGTGCCGGGAAGACCGACGAGGGCGGCCCCGTCACGATCAAGAGCGGACCGGTCGTGCTCGACGGCGCCGATCTCTCCGCGCTGCTCGCCGCCAATCCCGGCGGCCTGCGCTTCTCGCGCTTTTCATGGACGAATCTGGCGATCACCGCACCGGACAAGGATACGCCGGCGACGGCTGCGGGCGGCAATCTCTACACGATCAATCTCGGCGCGCTCACGGCCGACGCGACATTCGACGGCTCGATCCCGCTGAAAGGCGCGATGAGCATCAAGGGGCTTTCGGTGCAGCCGCCGACCGCTGCCGTGGCGGGGCAGCAGCTCAAGGCCGCGGGCTATGACAAGCTCGAACTGGCGCTCGATTTCGGCAGCACCTATGATCCGGCGACCAAGACGCTGACACTCGACAACCTCACGATCAACGGCGCGAATGCCGGCTCGCTGCAGCTCAAGTCCACCTTCGGCGGAGTGGACAAGGCGGCCTTCGCCGGCGGTGGCAACGAACGCACCCTGGCCCTCCTGCAGGGGACGATTTCGGGTGTGGAGTTGGGCTATGTCGATGCGGGCCTCGCGGCCAAGCTGATCGGGCTTTTCGCGCAGCAGCAGGGCAAGCAGCCCGCGGCGCTGCAGGCGGAAACCGTTGCCATGGCGCGGCAGGTCGTGCCGCTCCTGCTCGCGGGCGCCCCGAACGCGCAAGCGATCGGCGATGCCGTGGCCCGCTTCGTCGCGCAGCCGACATCGATTTCGGTCGCGCTGAAGCCGAAAGCCGGCCCGATCGGTTTCGTAGATCTTGTCGGGATCAAGGACCCCGCCACGTTCTTCGCCAAGGTCGATGCCGATGTGAAGTCGGCGTCTCCGGCCTTGCCGGGCGCAGCCGCGCCTGCGCCTTCCCCGGCTTCGCCCTCGGTCGCATCGGCGGCTCCTCCCGCGACGGCGGCGCCCGCTGCGCCGCGCCGCCTGACCGGTCTTGACGCCTGGAACGCGCTGGTCGGCAACACCATCGCCGGCAAGAATAGCGACGGCGATCCGCTGTTCGAGTTCTATCTCAAGAACGGTACCGTCAAGCAGCTCGACGACGACGAGACCGCGACCGGAAAATGGTCGGTCAAGGGCGGCAAGGTCTGCTTCGAATTTCCCGATGACGACGAGGAAACCTGCTACAGCGTGACGGTCGAAGGCAACATCGCGACCTTCACCGACGATGACGGAAGCGGCAAGCGCTACGAGATCCTGGCCGGCAATCCGAAGCGTCTCTGACGCATTCGAGCAGAGCGGCTCTCTGTGAATCCCGGCCTTCGCCGAGGCTGGGGTTCTTGTCTTCGCTCGTCATGGAACGTCCAAGATGTAGCCCTTGAGACTCTTCTCCGGGCCAGGAGGGAAGGGTAAGGACCCGCGCCGATAAAGCATGCCGCTCAGAGACGGCGCGCGCTCAGGTCCAGCTAGAGCGGAGGGCGAAGATAGGTCCAGGCTGCCATGGCCACGCCCGTGGCTCCCAGCAGCAGGGAGCCATACCAGGGCCAGCGTTGGCCGCGTGTGATGATGGCGATGGTCGCCACCGCGATCCCGACATGGACCAGGGTCGCCGCATAGGTCAGTCCATGATGCCGGTTTTCATGCTTTTCGCCGGCCGCGAGCTTCTCGTCGCGCTGACGTTCCAGTTCCCTGGCCTGTTTCTCCTGTTCCTTCTGTTCGGCGTCGTAACGCTGCGCCTCTTTCCCGAAATCTGCCGCCTTCGGACCACCTCCGGCCGCGGCGATCTCGTACATTTTCTGCTTCAGGCTCTTGGCTTGATAATAGCCCCATTGATCGCTCGCCTGGGATTGCTTCAGGACGGCATCATTCTTTTCGGAAATCGCCCCGCTCGTTTCGACGGTCTCCAGGCTGGCGATGATCGCCGCCACGACCGCCAGCGCGGCGATCGTGGCCGACACGGTGATCAGGAAGCTGTTTCCTTCCGCGACCGCGTGCTCGGCATGCTCGGCGTGCTCAAGATGTTCATTGGCCAGTTCTTCCGACATTGCCCTGCTCCAAGCTTACTCGCTGTCGCCAAAATCCAAGGCCCGGGGGAACACCGGAGCGAACTCCGATCAGTCCTTGTCGCAAGCTGATCAGTTCCAGCGCGGGGAGCAAGATCGGGGCCCGCGATTATCGCAAATGCACACTGGTCCTTGGGGAGAAGGGGTGTGGACCCCGCTTCCTCGAAGCTGCGGCACATTGCGGCCGGGTAATGCGGAAGATAGGAGTGGCCGCACCAGCCGATCTGATCAGCCTCGCCGGCAAGCTCGCGAGACAAGTCGACTGACGAACCCAACGAATGCCACTGGCCGGCGACCGGCGAAATATGGCAACTGTGATCTCAAGCCCGCCTTGCGAGAAGGCCTGCAATTTCGAAGATCCGAGACGAATCCGCGTCTCACATTGCCTATGGCTAACGATTTACCATGGCGCGTTCGGCTCGCTCGCGGCCGCGAATGGCAACGTCCTCTTCACGGACAGGGGCTAGCCTGCGGGCAGTTCGCATTGCCCTGCGGTGGACCATGCTCCGACCCAGCATTCTCGTCCTCGGCCTCTTCCTGTTCGGCCTGTCAGCGCAAGCCCAGTCGACCTGGAATTTCGATCGCGCGGCGACAGAGGTGAGCTTCATCGGCCAAAGCTTCGGCGCCGTCGTCGCCAATGGCCGCTTCGAACGCTATGACGGCACCTTCTCGATCGATTTCGATCACCCCGAGAAAAGCCATGTCAAAGTCACGCTCGACGCGGCCTCGATCAGCGCAGGCTCCGCTCTGGTCGACGGATTCATCGCGGGAGCAAGCATGCTCGACAGCGCGAAATACCCCAAGGTGACCTTCGCCTCGGACACTGTGACGCGGATAAGCGGGAATGATCTCGACATCCGAGGCAGCCTCACGATCAAGGGCATCACGCATCCCTTCCGGGTGCGAGTCATGATCGATCGCGATGTCGACAAGCTCCGGCGCGGCAACGCCTTGCCCTTCCGCGCCAGCGGCAGCTTTCTGGGGCCCGCCTACGGCATTGGCCGGGGCGTCAACATCATGGATGACCAGATCCAAATCGAGATCAAAGGCCGGCTGGCGCGATGAGCGCGAAGCCGAGGGGTGTTCGAGCGCAGCAGGAGCTGGCCCGCGTCATGGGCATGTGATCGAGGACGTGCCCGACCGCCCCTCGGCCGCCAAAGCGCAAAGCGGGCAGGAGCGACCGCTCCTCGCAGATGAAGCCAGGGGACAGCATACCATCACACAAGCAGTATTTCGCGGCACGACCGATGCTGCGCTCTCCGCAAGGGCCGATCCGGCGCTCCCAGCGTCGATTCCTCTGCTGCTCTATCTGGGAGTGCCATGCGACTGGCGCCGGCACCGTCCCTTTCGCGGGCCGTTGGCACGAAAGACCCCTGCCCGCGGGGAGAGCCAAGGGTGGGATGGCTATTCAGGGAAAGGCTGAAACTCTTGAAATCTCAAGAGCCCGTAGATTGGCGCGCCCAACGAGATATTGATGGGCACTGCGATCATTGGGAAATTCGGCGTCCAAGAGAGGCTCGACGCAAAGGAGCACGTCCGGAGTGAACGGAAGAGGCCTTCCTCCACTTACATCGACGTCGGGCGGTCATTCGATGCCTGACGGTCGCAGAATAACTTCTCCACCAAAGAGGCCTGCTGCCCGCACGATACTCCTCAGACAGATACGACGGGTAAAGCGCTGAAAATATCGTCCGGTCTCAGCTTTTCTGGCGAGCTCGCGAAGCGAGAGGCCGACTTCCGCTGCCCGAAAGCGAATGTCGCGCAAAGCGGGGCACTCGAGCGCGACCAGCTTGCGATGGCGTCTGGGCAAGCCGATATCTGCCGCAGCCGGGCGTGTTTGGCGTCTGGTTGCGCGAAGCTCTTGCATTTCATCAATATACATTATATTATATCGTATAATGATTAATTGCGAGAGGATGCCGCGATGACCGCCGTGAAGATCGACGACCGGCTGACGGTTGCCAGCCAGCCGAGCCGCGAAACGCTCTCTGCACTTGCTGCTGGCGGTTTCGCCACGATCATCAATAACCGTCCCGACAGCGAGGAGGCGGGCCAGCCCGGCAGCCCAGCCGAGAAGGTTATTCTCGAACGGGCGGGTCTTGCCTATCGCTTCATCCCGGTAACGGCCGCCACGATCACCGAGGCCGATATCCACGCTTTCCAAGCGGCGGTGTCCGGGGCCAAAGGGCCCGTCTACGCCCATTGCCGCAGCGGCACGCGTTCCTTGACGCTGCATGTGCTGGGCGAGGTGCTGGCCGGGCGGATGAAGCCCGGCGAGGTCGAGGCCTTCGGTCGCGCCCGCGGTTTTGATCTCTCGGGCGCGGCGCAGTGGCTTGCCCGCAATGCGGCCCGGGCGCCGCAGGTGAAGGGCTTCTATGAGCCGCGCTCCGGCAGCATTCAGTATGTCGTCACCGATCCGAAGACGAGGCGCTGCGCGATCATCGACCCGGTCTACGAGTTCGATGAGAAATCCGGGGCGACCGCCACGCATGAGGCGGACCGGATTCTCGCCTATGTGGCGCGCGAGGGGCTCGTCGTCGACTGGATCCTCGACACCCATCCCCACGCGGATCACTTCTCGGCCGCTCACTATCTCAAGCAGAAGACGGGCGCCCCGACGGCCATTGGCGCGCGCGTCACGGATGTCCAGAAGCTCTGGCAGGGCCTCTACAACTGGCCGGGGCTGGCGACCGACGGCTCGCAGTGGGACCGGCTCTTTGCCGAGGGCGACAGCTTCAGGCTGGGCGAGCTCACGGGCCGCGTGATGTTCTCGCCCGGCCACACCCTCGCATCCGTGAGCTATGTAATCGGCGATGCGGCCTTCGTGCACGACACGGTCTTCATGCCGGATTCGGGCACCGCGCGGGCGGATTTCCCGGGCGGGAACGCCAGCGCCCTGTGGGCCTCAATCCAGGCGATACTGGCCCTGCCGGACGATACGCGCCTGTTCACCGGACATGATTACGAGCCCGGCGGACGCGCGGCCCGATGGGAGAGCACGGTGGGCGAGCAGAAGCGCGCGAATCCGCATCTGGCCGGCATGACGGAGGAGCGCTTCATCGCGCTGCGCGAGGCGCGCGACCGGACCCTGCCGATGCCGAAGCTGATCCTGCACGCGCTCCAGGTCAATATCCGCGGCGGCCGGCTGCCGGAGCCCGAGGCCAATGGCCGGCGCTATCTCAAGTTCCCGCTCGATGCGCTGGCGGGAGCCGTGTGGTGAAAGCGACCAGGACGGGCAGCTCGATGCCGCCGGCTGAGATGGAAGCACGCGCCCACGAGGTTGCGGGCCTGCTCAAGACGTTGTCGCATCCCGCACGCCTGCGGCTCGCCTGCACGCTTGCCGAAGGCGAATACGCTGTCGGCGAGCTGGAGGCGCGGTTGGGCATCCATCAGCCGACATTGTCGCAGCAGCTCGGCGCGCTGCGGGAAGCCGGCGTCGTCGCGACGCGCCGCGAGGCCAAGCAGATCTTCTATCGCCTGAGCGAAGAGAAGGCCGCACGATTGATCGAAGCCCTCTACACGATCTTCTGCGAACCGGAGTAGCGGCCATGAGCGCCTATTGGCCTTCCTTGATCGGCGGCATGCTGCTTGGCCTATCCGCTATCACGCTGCTGCTGCTCGACGGACGGATCGCCGGCATCAGCGGCATCGTTGGCCGTTTGCTCGGCGGAGGGCAGGTCACGCTGAACGCGGCTTTCGTAATCGGGCTCCTGTGCGGCCCGCCGCTCTATGCGCTGGTCTTCGGCCATTTCCCTAATGTCACGATCGCGGCTCCCTGGCCCCTGACCCTCGTCGCCGGGCTCGCTGTCGGGATCGGCACGCGCATGGGTTCGGGTTGCACATCGGGCCATGGTATTCTCGGCCTTGCCCGATTTTCGACGCGCTCCTTCGCCGCGACCGCGAGTTTTCTCGTCGTGGGGATGGCGGTGGCGACTTTGATGGAGGTTCTGCAGTGACCCGCCTCGCGCTCCCGCGTATTGTCGTCGCGCTCCTCGCCGGCGCTCTCTTCGGCTTCGGCCTGTCCTTGTCCGGGATGCTCGATCCGGCGCGGGTGCTCGGCTTCCTTGATCTGGCGAGCGGGCACTGGGACCCGAGTCTGGCCTTCGTGCTCGGTGGCGCGCTGCTCGTGGCAGTGCCGGGCGTGATGCTGCAACGCCGCCTGCGTCGCCCCTGGCTCGACGACCGCTTCCATCTGCCGGGGAAGACGGAAGTCGACGGGCGGCTGGTTGCCGGTTCGGCGTTGTTCGGCGCCGGCTGGGGGCTGGCCGGCTTCTGCCCGGGGCCGGCGATCGCCGCTCTGTCAATGGGGCTCGTCCCGGTCGTCCTGTTCGTCGCGGCGATGGCGGCAGGGATGGTGCTGCATGATCGGGCGATCGCGAGGACGCTGCCGCGATGACGTCGACCCTCGTTCCCGCGGTAGCCTCCGGCGGCCTCGTCGACTGGCTCGGCATGACGCCGACTGCGATCAGTCATCAGATTCGGCTGCTCGAACGCTATTGCGGCTGTGCCCTGTTTTGCCGCACGCCACAGCCGCTCGCGCTGACCGATGCCGGGACGCAGCTTTTCTCGGCAGTGCGCAGCCGGTTTGAGGGCTTTGCCGGCGCTATCGCTGCAGTGAAGCGTGTCGGCGAGCAACAGCCTCCTAGGGTGGTCTCGACCAACGCGTTCGCCAGCCGCTGGCTCGTGCCGCGGTTGCCCGGCTGGAGAAAGCTGCCGGGAGTTTAGCTGCGCGTCGTCAAGGTCGTGAGCTGATCAGTGTCGAAGCGCTTTCGCAGATCGGCAAGCGCCGCCGGGTCGGGAGATCCACTGGCAGCGAGTTTCGCGAGCTCCTCGAAATAGTGCTCATGGCCGGGCGGGGAGACGGTCATCAGCACGCGGGCCGGCTTATCGCTGACATTCGTGATGTTGTGCGGCACGCCCGGCGGGATGAACAGGAAAGTGCCGGGCGTCGCCTGGACGGTCGCCTCGCCAACATGCCAGACGCATTCGCCTTCAAGCAGATAGAACGTCTCCTCCTGCACCCGATGCACATGCCGGCCGGTGACGAAACCCGCCGGGATCGTCCAGTCGAACATGCTCGTGTGCCTCGTGTCCTCGCCGGTGACGAGGAAGGCCATGGGATGGCCACGCAGCATGACACCATTGTTCTCGTCCGGCATGCGAATGACAGCCTCGGCGCCCATGAGATCCTCCATCAGTCCGCAATTTTTCGGGACCTGTACAGAATCCGCCGCTCGCGCCGGGAAGTCGTGAATCTGTTCCTAAAAACCTGCTAAAGCTGACGTGTGGCAGCCGGCATCGACCATTATCAGTTCGGTCCGTTCCGCCTCGACCCGGTGGGAGGCATTCTCTACCATCAGGCCGAGCCGACCATGCTCGGCCGCCGCGGAGTCGCGCTGTTGCGCCGTTTGCTGGAAACCGCAGGCGTGCCTGTGCCCAAGGACGCCCTCGTCGAAGCAGGCTGGGGCGGATTGGCGGTCGCCGACAACAACCTGACGGTTCAGGTCGCGGCTTTGCGCCGGGTGCTGGCGAGCACGACCGACGGCGAGAGCTGGATCGAGACGCTGCCGCGGCGTGGCTATCGCTATGTCGGCCCTGCTGTTGTCGTCCGTGACGTTTCTGTCCGAGCCGCGTCGGCGCCTACCTTGCCTGAAAAGCCCTCCGTGGCGGTTCTCCCATTCTCCAATCTCAGCGACGAGCCTGGGCAAGAATACTTCTGCGATGGCATGGTCGACGACATCATCACGGGCCTCGCGCGCATCAACTGGCTGTTCGTCATCGCGCGAAACTCGACCTTCACCTACAAGGGCCGTGCCGTTGACGTGAAGCAGGTCGGCCGTGAGCTCGGCGTCCGCTTTGTGCTCGAAGGCAGCGTACGCAAGGTCGGCCGTCATGTTCGCGTCACTGGCCAGATGATCGACACGTCGACCGGCGCACATGTCTGGGCCGCGCATTACGATCGCAGTTCGGATGACATCTTCGCCCTCCAGGACGAGATGGCCAATGCTGTGGTCGGTGCCATTGCACCAAGCCTTCGCAAGGCGGAAATCGACAGAGTGAAGCGCAAGCGGCCCGACAGTCTCGACGCCTACGACCTCGTGCTCCGCGCTCAGCTCGACGTCGATTCCGGCATGCCGGAGCAGGTGACGCGCGCGCTCACCCTGCTCGAACGTGCGATCGACCTCGATCCTTCCTATGCTCTGGCCCACGGCAACGCGGCGATGTGCCATCACTGCCTCTTCCTTCGGACCGGCCTGCAGGAGGTGAACCGGGTTGCCTCGATCCGCCATGCTCGCGCCGCGATGCTCCATGGCCAGGACGATGCAGCCGCGCTGACACTCGCTGGGTTCTCCATCGGAATGGACGGGCACGATCGCATCGCGGCATTCACGGCGCTGGAGGCTGCGCTCGACATCAGCCCATCCTCGGCCCTGACCTATATCTTGGGCAGCGTCATGCTTGGATGGGGTGGAGAAGCCGAGCGGGCGATCGAATGGAGTGAGCGGGGCATGCGGCTCAGCCCGTTCGACTCGTGGGCTTTCGCCGCATTCGACGCCCAGGCGATGAGTCACCTTTTACGCGGCCGTTATGACGAAGCCTGCCATGCTGCTTACAAGTCGGTCCAGGCCAACCCGGCGCACAGCATAACCTATGTGCAGCTGACGGCTGCACTGGCCAAACTTGGACGATCGGATGAAGCAAGGGCCGCAGCGGCGCGCGTCCTCGAACTACAGCCTGCCTTCCGCTACAGCCGCCAGTTCGCCGGCGTGAACTGTGCGCCCGCCCTCGCGGAAATCATGGGTGAGGCGCTCCGGGGTGCGGGCTTGCCGGAGTAGATCGCTACTCGATCGCGCTGGAATTTCGCGTCATTGAAATTCCCTGACGTCGATCATCTCGAACTCGAAGGCGAGCGCCTTTCAGAGAAAGGCCGCGCGTCCATCACGCACATAGGTGAGATAGGCGCGCACCGCAAACGCGTTCGGGTCGAAGCCGTAGATGAGGTCGTTGATATGCGTCGTCATCTCGAATAATGCGCATCGAAAATGCGAGGATCCAAAGTTAGATGCCGGGTGGGCGCCAACTGCGCGCCGATCTACGTATCAAAGCATCAGCCCTTGCAGCGTTATTCGGGCAAAGAAGAATATCAGTTTTTGCACCCCGCAATGGTGATGCAATCCGACCCCGCCGATGCAACTGGCGAGGTCGGATATTCTCGATGCGGGGAAGCTTTGTTACCGCGGCTCAGCCCACGTCGAATCGATCGGCGTTCATCACCTTGGCCCAGGCCGCGACGAAGTCGTCGACGAATTTCCGGGCGTTGTCGTCCTGGGCATAGACCTCGGCATAGGCGCGCAGCACCGAGTTCGAGCCGAAGACGAGGTCGACGCGGGTCGCGGTCCACTTCACCGCGCCGGTCTTGCGGTCGCGGATCTCGTAGAGGCCGTTCGCCGTCGGCACCCAGCTGTAGTGCATGTCGGTGAGGTTGACGAAGAAGTCGCTGGTCAGAGCACCGACCCGGTCGGTGAACACGCCATGCTTCGTGCCGCCATGGTTGGTGCCGAGCACGCGCATGCCGCCGAGCAGCACCGTCATCTCAGCCGCCGTCAGGCCGAGGAGCTGTGCCCGGTCGAGCAGCATCTCCTCGCCGGTGACGACATAGGCTTCCTTCTGCCAGTTGCGGAAGCCGTCGGCGAGCGGCTCCAGGACCGCGAAGGAGGCCACGTCGGTCTGCGCGTCGCTGGCATCGCCACGACCCGGCGCGAAGGGCACGGCCACGTCGAAGCCGGCAGCCTTGGCCGCCTTCTCGACGCCGACATTGCCGGCGAGCACGATGACGTCGGCAATGCTCGCGCCGGTCGCGGCCGCGATCGGCTCCAGCACTGCCAGAACCTTCGCCAGGCGCGCCGGCTCATTGCCGGCCCAGTCCTTCTGCGGGGCGAGGCGGATGCGGGCGCCATTGCTGCCGCCGCGCTTGTCCGAGCCGCGGAAGGTGCGGGCGCTGTCCCAGGCGGTCGAGACCAGATCGGCGATCGAGAGGCCGCTGGCCGCGATCTTCGCCTTCACCGCGGCGACGTCGTAGCCGACGCGGCCGGCCGGGACCGGGTCCTGCCAGATCAGCTCCTCGGACGGCACGTCCGGGCCGAAATAGCGCGAGGCCGGGCCGAGATCGCGATGGGTCAGCTTGAACCAGGCGCGGGCGAAGGCATCCGAGAACGCATCGAAATCGTTGAGGAAGCGCTCCGAAATCGCCCGGTAGGCCGGGTCGACCTTCAGGGCCATGTCGGCATCTGTCATCATCGGGTTGTGGCGGATTGCAGCATCCTCGACGTCCACAGGCTTGTCGGCGTCGGCGATCGCGACCGGCTCGTACTGCCAGGCACCGGCCGGCGACTTGCGCAGCTCCCAGTCATGGCCGAGCAGCATCTCGAAGAAGCCGTTGTCCCAGCGCGTCGGATGGGTGGTCCAGGCACCCTCGATGCCGCTGACGACCTGATCGCGGCCGATGCCACGGCCCTTCCGGTTCATCCAGCCGAGGCCCTGGTCCTCGATCGCGCCGCCTTCCGGCGCCGGGCTGAGATTGGCCGCATCGCCATTGCCATGGCTCTTGCCGATGGTGTGGCCGCCGGCGGTCAGGGCGACGGTCTCCTCGTCGTTCATCGCCATGCGCGCGAAGGTCTCGCGCATCATCGCGGCGGTCTTGAGCGGATCCGGCTTGCCGTTCACGCCTTCCGGGTTGACGTAGATCAGGCCCATCTGGACGGCGGCGAGCGGGTTCGCCAGCGTCTTGGCGTCGGCGAGGTCGCCATAGCGGTTGTCGCTCGGCGCCAGCCATTCCTTCTCCTCGCCCCAGTAGATGTCCTTCTCGG